>JAWLCV010000061.1:0-23333 GCA_041686955.1 Pseudomonadales bacterium | reverse complement strand
CTCGTCCTCCTCCGGCGACAGCCCGATGCCGTTGGGCCCCTCGAGCGGAAAGATCACCTCCTCGATGTGCGAACCGTCCGCTTTGGCGTAGAAGACGCCGGTGCGATCCCGCTCCCGGGCCCGCGTCTTGCCGTGGTCGGTGAACCAGAACCCGCCGTCCCGATCGAACACCAGATCATTGGGGCCGCGCAGCGGCTGGCCCCCGCAGTTGGTGTAGAGCACCTCCACCTTGCCGGTGGCGAGATCCACCTTCTCGATGCGGCCTCCGGCGTAGCTTTCGGGCTCTTCGCCGGGATACAGCCGGTCGCCCGAGTGCACCCACTTGAAGCCACCGTTGTTGCACACGTAGCAATGGCCGTCCGGGCCGATGGCGGCGCCGTTGGGTCCGCCGCCGAGCTCCGCCACCACCTCGACCTGGCCGTCCCGCACCCGGCTGAGGGTGCCCCGGGCGATCTCCACCAGGAGGACGCTGCCATCCGGCATGGCGATGGGTCCTTCCGGAAACTTCAGCCCTTCGGCCAGGACGGTGAGCTCGCTCATGCATGCCTCCATGTTGATGAATCGGATGGTGCCGGCGCGCCGGCGCTCGCCGCATTGTAAGCGCAGGGCCCGGCGCCGGCACCCGAGGCGGAGGCCGCGCCGGCACACCTCCCGGGGGCACACCTGGCGGAGTGGCGCCGGAAGTGGAAGGCAGAGTGACAGTTGTTACCGAATCACCCAGTTCCGAGCCGCGGTGACAGTGTTATGCACACGGCGCCGGGCCTGCGCGGCGGGGAATGGTCAAGAGTGTTACTCTAGGTTTGGCTCCTAACGCATTGAATATACGGCAAAACGTTCTTGGGAAATGTCTGAAGACCGCGTGAGATGACGTCACCATGACGATCATCAAGGATTAATCCCCAGAGTTATCCACAGGCTCCGCGCTTTCGGCCAGCCAGTCGCGGGGCGGCAGGAAGTCGCTGTACAGGCGCGCTTCCTCGCTCCCGGGCTCGGGTCGGTAGTCGTACTTCCAGGCGGCGAGGGGCGGCAACGAGGCCAGCACGGATTCCACCCGCCGCCCGCTCTGCAGGCCGTACTTCGTTCCGCGATCGATGGCCAGGTTGAACTCGGCGTAGCGGCCCCGGCGGTAGAGCTGCCAGTCCCGCTCGCGCTCGCCGTAGGCTATGGACATGCGCCGCTCGAAGATGGGCCGATAGGCCGGCAGGAAGTGATCGCCCACCGCCCGGGTGAACTCGAAGCTCGCCTCGAAGCCGCCCTCCGTCCAGTCGTCGAAGAAGAGTCCCCCGATGCCGCGGCACTCGCCCCGGTGCGGCAGATAGAAGTACTCGTCGCAGGCGGCCTTGAGGGCGGGGTAGTGCGGACCCGCGGCGGCTCGCGCCTGGCGGTGCCAGTGCACCGCGTCCTCCTCGAAGCCGTAATAGGGGGTGAGGTCGAAGCCGCCGCCGAAGTACCAGACCGGCTCCTCGGCCTCCACCATGAAGAAGCGCAGGTTGGCGTGGGTGGTGGGGACGTAGGGATTGCGCGGATGCACGATCAACGAGATCGCCGTGGCCTGGAAGCCGTGGCCGGCCAAGTGGGGGTTGCGTTCGGTGGCGGCGGGGGGCAGCGAGCTTCCGAGGCTGTGGGTGAACTGAACCGCCGCCTTCTCGATTCGTGGGCCGTCCTCGAGCACCCGGGGGCGCGAAAGCGCGCCGCCGGGGCCGGAAATCTCTTCGCGGGAAAACTTCGCCTCGCCGTCGAGCTCTTCCAGCGCGGCAACGATGCGGTCCTGGAGGGTGATGAAGTAATCGCGGACGGGGGTGATGGTCGGTTTCGCTTTCATGGCGAAATTATGGCACGGGAGGATAGTACGAATGGCTCGGCAGTCGGGCATCCCGACCGTAATTCGCCGCGACGCTCTCGCTCACCGTCCCGAAACGAAAATCCCGAAGCAGCCGCTCGAGCCGTCCGCGGCATTTGGCCAGATTGTTGTAGTGGCGGAAACGGGTGAGGGGGCCGACGTCCACCCGGGGCTGATCCGGATCCACTTCCCACGGGTGCAGATAGAAGACGAACGGGCGGCCCTCCGCGTTCACCTGACGGGCCAGACACCGGCTCAGGGCGTAGGGATACAGCCGGAAGTAACCGCCGCCGGAGACCGGCAGGTTCAGCCCCAAACGCTGCAGGGTGGAGATCGGATATTCGAGGATCCGGCCACCTCCAGGCAGATCGATGTAGTAGGGCTGCAGCGGCCCGCCCATCAACCCATAGCGGTCGTGACGGATGGGAAAGATGCTGGAGTCGGTGCTGAAGCCCGCCTCGTGGAGCACGTCCAGCGCCCAGAGCGACTCGGCCGTGATCGAATAGCTGGCGGCGCGGTAGGAGGTCACCGATACCTGGGCCAGATCCTCGAGTATTCCCTTGGAGCGCCGGGTCTCCTCCGCGAACTCGTCGCGCGACTGGGAATAGATCAGCTTGTGACTGTAGCCGTGGGAGGCAATTTCGTGGCCGCCGCGGGCGATGGCCTTCACCAGGTCCGGGTGCCGCTCTGCCACCCATCCCAGTACATAGAAGGTTGCCTTGACCTCGTGAGCGGCCAACAGGTCGAGGATGGCGCGCGTGTTCTCGCCCACCCGCCGCGGCTGGATCTCCCAGCTGCTCCGATCGATGACGTCGTTGAACGCCGAGACCTGGAAGTAATCTTCCACGTCGAACGACAGGGCATTGAGAACACGACTCATATCGGCGCCAGGAATGGATCGGTAGGTGGATGGGTCAATGGAAAGTGTAGCGTCGCTGGCTGGGTTCGTCCTGCCGCGCTTGCCGGCCTGAAGCCGGCGAGTGCCCGCGCCGGACGGCACGGGCACTACCCGGGGCTGGTCAGGCGGTGCGTGCCTGCCGCCGGCGCCGGGAGGCGAAGCCCAGCCCGAGGAGCCCGGAGCCCAGAAGAGCCACCGTGGCCGGTTCCGGCACACGGACGTGGTAGTCGAAGCTCGAGGTGAGGCCAGGACCCGCATGATGGATGGTTGCGAGCAGGCTCATGGAGTAGGGCTCCGCCTCGTCGATCTCGCCGCTGGCGGTCTTCGCAAAGGCCCAGTCCGAGGTGGAGTAGCTGGACAGCACAGTGTCGTTCAGCATGGTCGCGAAGTCGATGGTTCCCGTGGTCGTACCACCAAGTGCCGCGCTCCAGTTGGCGGGGCTGCGCTCGAGCCCAGTGCGGGTGAGCTTGATGGTCAACGTACCTTCACCGCCACTGATGTTGACGCTGTTGAGATCGATCTCATCGTACCTGTCCGAGCCGACAGCGGGATTAGTGACTCCCGTAGTGACGTTGATGGTCCACGTGCCAACAGCGCCGACGAATGTGACCCAGCCGTCGCCGTCGTCGTCGGTCACAGTCGCGCTCGCTCCCGTGCTGTCCTCCAGGGTGAGAATGAGTCCAGCCTGCGCGTTCCAGGAGAACAGGCTGAGTCCAGCCACGAGCATGGCGTGGCGCCAGAACCTAAGTCGTTGCATCGAACTTCCTCGTCGGTTTCGCACTTCTGACGCCGGGCTGGCGCCAACTGTCGCGGCTTAAAGCAAACGTTGGGCCAAAACGAAAATATCTTATTGTTCAGCCACTTAACCCGTGCGGATTGTAAGGCTGATGTGGGTGTGTAAAGCGCACCGACACCATGGACGATTGGTTCCTCCGAGCTGTAAAACTCGACGCCCGAGGATCAGCGGCCGGGCGCGGCAACTTACATCCCGGTGCCATGCGCCTGCCGGCTCTTCTCTATAATGGCCCGGTTTTCGTTCGAGCAGACCCAAGCGAGTGAAGATACTCAACGTAGCCGGGGCACGCCCCAACTTCATGAAGATCGCGCCCCTGATGGCGGCGCTCGAGGTCAGGGACGGCATGGAAGGGCTGATCGTCCATACGGGTCAGCACTACGACGACCGGATGTCGAAGGTCTTCTTCGATGACTTGGGCATTCCCACCCCGAAGATCAATCTGAACGTGGGCTCCGGCGAGCGGCTCGAGCAGATCGAACGAATCGCAGAGCGATTCGATCCCATCGTCCGCGAGGAGCGGCCCGACGCGGTTCTGGTGGTCGGCGACGTGAACTCCACCGTGGCGTGCGCCCGGGTCGCAAAGCGGCACGGCATCGCGGTGATTCACGTGGAAGCGGGACTGCGCAGCTTCGACATGGAGATGCCGGAGGAGATCAACCGCATCGAAACGGACGAGCTCTCCGACCTGCTGTTCGTCACCGAGCCCTCGGGAATGGAGAACCTGGCACGGGAGGGCGTGCCGGGCCGCGCGTACCACGTCGGCAACGTGATGATCGACACCCTCGTAAAAAATCTCGACAAGGCGCGGGCTCGCTGCGTGCACCGGGCCCTGGAGCTTTCGCCGAACCAATACTTCGTCGGGACGTTCCACCGGCCGAGCAACGTGGACAGCCGGGAGCGGCTCGCCAACGTGATCGCCATCATCGAGCACGCCGCCGGTCACCATCCGGTGGTGCTGCCACTGCATCCGCGGACTCGTGCGTCGGCGGAGCGTCACGGACTGTATGAACGGCTCGAGAACAATCCGCACGTGCGCATCGTCGAGCCGCTCGGCTATCTCGATTTCATCTCCCTCGTGGACCAGGCCCGGGCCGTGATCACCGATTCCGGCGGCATTCAGGAGGAGAGCACGTACCTGCAGATTCCCTGCATCACCATGCGCGACAACACCGAGCGGCCGATCACGGTGGACGTGGGGAGCAACGTGCTGGCGGGTACGGATCCTGATGTGGTGCGGGGGGCGGTAGACCGGGTCGTCTCCGAGCGCGCGGTGCGGGGTAGGGTGCCGGACCTGTGGGACGGCCATGCGGCTACCCGGATCGTGGAGATCATGGAATCCGAACTGGCCGGCCGGCCAGCGTCCGTTGCAACGGAGCGGGGTGCGGCCGGCGCCGCGGGATGACACCCTGCGGGCGGTATACAAATCCGGCATAACCATTCACACGTACGCGGGTTCGAGGCCAGTAGAATCCGACGCACCACCTGGGTGCCGGGCGGCTCGAGTCGAACTGTCAGAAGCTGGAGGGACGAGGGACTGTGATTAGAAAGAAACCAGGGCTGCCGCTGATGCTGGCGATGACGCTGACGATCGCGGCGTGTGCGAGCACCCAGCCGCCTCCGCCCGAGGCATTGCAGGACGTTCCGGTATTCGCTGACGAATATCGCATCGGCGTGGGCGACGATCTGCGGATCGACGTCTGGCGCAATCCGGATCTTTCGGTGGCGGTTCCCGTGCGGCCAGACGGGAAGGTCACGGTTCCAGTGGCCGGTGACATCGAGGTAGGCAACCTGACGCCCGAGCAGGTGAGCGACCGTATCGAGACCATCCTGAGTGAGTACATTCGAGAGCCCATCGTCACCGTCACGGTCACCGGCATGGGCAGCAACGAGTACTTGAGCCGGGTACGGATTACGGGCGCGGTGGGATCGCCCAGCTCGATGCCGTATCGCCCCGGGATGACCGTGCTGGACGCAATCCTGGATTCCGGTGGCGTCACCGAGTTCGGCAACCCACGGCGCGCGGTTCTGTACCGGGCAACCGGTGATCGGCTGGACGTTCGACTCGACCGCATCCTCGAGAGCGGCGACATGAGCACGAACTTCACCCTGCGGCCGGGTGACATCCTGACCGTGCCCCAGCGGGCATTCTGAGGAGGCCTCGTGGCACGATTCGCTAATCATGCGTTGACCCTCGCTGCCTTCTCCGCCGCGCCCGTCCTGGTTTCGACCCCGGCGTTCGGACTGGAGTACGCGGGCACGGTGAGCTACTCGGGCGAGTACAGCAGCAATCCCGAGCGTGCCGGCGGCGATGCGGAATCAGACATCATCCATCGGCCCGGCTTCACCGTCGATGCCTCACATCTCGGGGCGAGAACCGAACTGGATCTTGGCTACCGCCTGCATCGTCGCATCTATCAGGACGATACCTTCGATGACGAGAGCGTGGCGGAGGGCTCCGCCTCGGGGCGGTGGCACGTACTGCCGGAGCGGCTGTCGCTGTTCGTCTCCAATGTGACACGAGAGTCGGAAATCTCGAATCGCGCACAGCGCGTTCCAGACAACCTGCAGACCACCAGCCACAGCTCGGCGGGTGCCACCCTGCGTGCCGATGTGATCTCCAACCACTACGCGACGGTCACGTACGAGTACGTCGACGTTCGCGCCGAAGAAACCGAGATCGACAGTATCCGTCATCAGCTCCAGGCCGGCTACGTCATGCCGCTGTCGCCCATCAGCACGCTGCAGCTTCTGGCGAACGGCACGGACACGAACTTCGACGAGCCGGCGGCGCCAGACTACCGCTCCGGAACGGGCTCCCTTCGATACGACCGGCAGGGCGCCCGTACCCAATGGGGATTCAACGTCGGCTATACCACCGTCGATCGGGAAGCGGGCCGGGAAACGGTGGATGGCGTCGTGGGCGGCATGGACATCACTCGCCAGATTTCCGCCCAGACCAGCGTAGGCCTGAGCTATTCACTGGACTACCGGGACAACTCGCTCGACTTTTCGGGCCGAGGATTCGATTCCATCTCCGGGGACGTGGTCGTCGGAGATACGGACATCAGCGAGGTCTACGAGCAGCAAACCTTGAGTCTTACGTACGATACGCAGTTGGGTGCAAACCGTTTCGCGCTCAACGGCACGGCGACTCGCCAGGATTACGAGGATGTTCCGGAAGACGAGGATCGTTTGGGCGCCAGTCTCGCTATCACCCGTGCACTGCGGCCGAACCTAGAAGGTTCCGTCAACCTGTACTTTCGGCGTACCGAGAACACGGATGAGGAGCGGGAATACGACGAGTATGGCGCCTCCATCGGCGCCGCCTGGAACATCTCGCGCCGGCTCGAGATCGGGGCCATGGGCGGCTACATGGATCGTAGCGACGAAGGCACGGTCGACGATTCGGTCGAGGAATGGAGCGTTCTGCTGCGTTTGAGCTATGTCCTCTTCGGCAATGTGTACTGACGGTTGGTAGCCATACCGATGCAGACTTCACCTCAAAGCGAGCTCCGCAAGATCCTCGATCTGGTGATCCACCACGCCTACGGCGCGTGGAATTACCGCTGGCTCGTGGTCGGCGTGGTGTGGGTCGTGTGCCTCATCGGGTGGTTCAAGGTGTACACCATGCCCGACACGTACGGGGCATCCACGGTAGTGTACGTCGACACGGAGAGCGTGCTGCGGCCTCTGCTGAGGGGGCTGTCCGTCGAAACGGACGTCGCCAACGAGGTGGGCGTCATGACGCGGGCCGTGGTGAGCCGGCCGAACATCGAGGCTGTGGCCCGGGAAATCGACCTGGACGTGAAAAGCGCGACGCCAGCCGAGTTCGAGCGCCGGCTGATTTCCCTCGAGGAGCGCATCGACATCTCGCGCGATGGCCTGGGCGTTTACAAGATCTCTTACGAAGACGCGAACCGGGAAACGGCGCTGACGGTCGTCAAGAGCCTGCTCAACACCTTCGTGGAAGACACTCTGGGCAACAAGTCCCAGGACACCGCACAGGCAGAGCACACGCTTCGTGAGCAGATCGAGGCATACGAGAAGCGTCTGGTCGAAGCAGAGGATCGGCTCAAGAGCTTCAAGCAGAAGAACGTGGGCATGATGCCCGGCGAGCGCGGTGACTATTACCAGCAGCTTCAGACTGCGCTGACGGAGCTCGAGGAGTTGCAGCGTCAGCTCCGCGTTGAACAGCAACGTCGGTCCGCTCTTCAGCGTCAGCTCGCCGGCGAAGAGCCCGTGTTCGGTCTGATGACTCCGGTGATGGGCAGCGGTGGAGGCGCTCTCGGCTCGTCACTGGACGGACGGATCGCGGAGCTGGAGCGGCGGCTGGCGGATGCCTCGGTGGAGTACACCGACAAGCATCCGGAGATCGTTCGCACGCGCTCCCTGCTGGAGGATCTGAAAGCTCAACGCCGGGAAGAGCTGGCGGCACAGGCGGCCAGCTCGGGCGGGCCCGTTGCAACCACCCCGCTGGACCTGAACCCCGTTTACCAGAACATGAAAATCCAGCTCAGCGACGTGCAGGTGGAAATCGCCAGCCTGTCCGCCCTGGTTCGTGAAAAGGAAGCGGAGGTCGACCGGTTGCGCGAGCTCGTCGACGTGATCCCCCAGGTAGAGGCGGAGCTGATGCGCCTGAACCGGGACTACGACGTGGTGCAAGCCCGATACCAGGAAATGCTCGAACGCTGGGAGAACCTGCAGACTTCGCAGCGAGTGAGCTCGAACACGGAAAACGTGAAGTTTCGGATCATCGAACCGCCTCACGCACCCAGCGAACCTACCGGGCCTCCTCGCGCGCTGTTTCTCGTGGCCGTTTTCGTGTTGTCTCTTGCATTGGGAATCGGCGTCGCCGTGCTGCTGACCCTCATCCGACCGGTCTTTTTCCGAAGCGCGGAGCTTGCGAGCTTGAACCTGCCGGTCATCGGCACCATCGGCCGGATGGCCACCCCGGAGACTGCGCAGCGCAGGCGCATGGAGAAGCTGGCATTCGTCGCCAGCCTGGGTGCCGCCATGGTGGCGCTCGTTCTGGTGACGGCTTTCGCAGGCCCCGCATCGGAGCTGATCCGTCAGTTGATATGACGCGCCAACCGACCGTTCCCATCGGGCCACATCATGCCGGCCGCGCAACCCTGCGCTTCATGGGTACCGCGGAGGCTCGCCTCGCTCTGGTGGTTGCCGTGCTCAGCTTCGGATGCCTGGTCTACGTCGACTCGGTCACCTCGGTGGTGCGCATCTGGAGCACTGACGGGTTCAGCCATGGTTACCTGATTCCGGGAATCGCCTTGTTCCTGTTGTGGCGCGAACGGCGGTGGATAACGGATGCCGAGTGGCGCCCCGCGTGGGGCGGCGTTGTCGTGCTGGTGGGTGCGGTGTGGGCGTGGCTGCTCGCCAAGCAAACGCTGATTCAGATTGCGGAGCATTTCGCCGTGCTCGGCATTCTCCACGGCCTCGTCATCAGCGCGATGGGGTGGGAGGTGTACCGGCGCGCTTTTTTTCCGCTCGCGTACCTGGCTCTTGCCGTGCCCGCAGGGATCGACTCCGTCCCCTGGCTGATGTCGATCACGGCCGAGCTCGCATCCGTCGGGCTTCACGCGCTCGGAGTCCCCGCGCTCCGGGAGGGCATGTACTTCATGCTGCCGGGCGGGTACTTCGAGGTCGCGGAGGCCTGCAGCGGGTTTCGCTACGTGTTTTCCGGTGGAGCGCTGGTGCTGCTGACAGCGTACCTGGAATTTCGGTCGTGGCCTCGGCGCCTTCTGTTCGTGGCCTTGGCGATCCCCAGCTTCGTCCTTCTGAACGGCGTCCGCGCAACACTGGTCATGGCAATCGCCTCGGCGACGGATATGGAATACCTGGCCACCGACCACATCTGGTTCGGATGGTTGCTCTTCGCAATGCTGGCCGTGGCCTTGTACGGCGTAGCGAGCCGGTATGGCGATGCCTACACGACTCGCTGACCGACTGACCCGGGGGCTTCGGTTCCTTCCTGCGTTCGCCGCCGTAGGGCTCGCGGCGGCGGGCCCGCCGGCTTTACACAGGGTCACCGGCGCCGACCATGCAACCGCCATTGCGCCGATGCAGGCACCGGCGCTCAGCGTATGCACCGACGCGCCCGGCGAGAACGCCCCGGGCAGGCAGTTTCAGGGCGCCGACCAGTCGCTTCGCGCAACGTATCGTTGCAACGGGATTCCGCTGACCCTGGAGGTTGCGCGCTACTACAGCCAGCAGCCTGGTAAGGAAGCGGTGTCGGACATCAACCGGGTGGTCGATCCGGAGTTGCTCTCGTCGCCCATTCCCACGTACCGCTCACTGCCTTCAGGGCTACGGGTTCGGGTCGATGAGATCGACCGCGGGGCGCATCCGGCGGTGGTGTGGAGCTGGTACGCTGTGGGCGACTCCGCAGCAGCGCGCCCCATCGATGCGAAGCTCGAAGAGCTCCTTCGGGCCATCTCGCTCAGGCCGTACGAGGTCTCCATTCTCAGGATCACCGCGTGGTCGAACGACGCGGCGGACGCCGAGGAAGTTCTCGGCACCGCCGCAGCCGAGGTCTGGCGCTGGTATCGACGCAGGGAAGCCTCGTGAGCCACGCCGACACGCGCCCGCTCGTCTGCCACATCATCCACCGGCTCGATTTCGGAGGTCTGGAGAATGGCCTGGTCAACCTGATCAACGGCTTACCTCGCGAGCACTTCCGTCACGCCGTCATCGCGCTCACGGAGGTGACGGACTTCGCCGAGCGCATTCGAGTACCCGACGTTCGAACCTTCGCGCTCGGCAAACGCCCTGGCACCGACCTGAGGTGCTATGCCAGGCTCTTTCGCCTGCTTCGCGAATTGCGACCTCTGCTGGTGCATACGAGAAACCTGGGGACCTTGGATTGTCAGGTAATCGCCTGGGCCGCAGGCGTCCCGCATCGTATTCACGGTGAGCATGGCTGGGACGTCTACGATCCCGAGGGCCGGGAGCCACGATACGTCCGCCTTCGCAGGGTCATCAATCCGTGGGTGCATCGATACGTGGCCTTGTCCGGTGAGATCGAACGCTGGCTGGCCGATCACATCCGGGTGGGCGGGGGCCGCGTGGAGCGGATATGCAACGGCGTCGACACCGAGCGATTCGTTCCCGCTGAGCGACGCACCGGAGACGGTGTGACGACCATAGGAACTGTGAGCCGCTTCACCGATATCAAGGATCCCCTCGCTATCATCGAAGCCTTCATCCTTCTGCGTCGATCTTCTGAAACCGGACCGCTCCGCTTGCTGCTCGTGGGCGACGGGCCGCTGCGACCAGCCATGGAGCAGCGGGTCCGTGAAGCGGGGCTCGCGGGCGATGTCGAGTTCGCCGGTAGCCAGATGGACGTGGTTCCATGGTTGCAGCGAATGGACGTGTTTGCGCTCGGCTCTCGCCGCGAGGGCATCTCCAACACCATCCTGGAAGCGATGGCATGCGGACTACCGGTCGTGGCGACGCGGACCGGCGGCAACCCGGAATTGGTCGATGAGCATGAGACCGGACGACTCGTGCCGGTCGGTGACCACCGGGCACTGGCCTGTGCGCTTCAGGAATTCGTCAGCGACGATCGCAGCAGACGCCGGGCCGGATGCGCGGCGAGGCAGCGCGTGCTGGAGCACTTCTCGATCCATCGCATGATCGAGCGCTATACCCTTTTGTACCAACGGCATTTGCGGGGCTGATACGGCTATGTGTGGAATCGTCGGTTACATGGATGTGGCGGGTCGGCGGCCGATGGACGAGGGTCTGCTTCGTCGCATGAATGACGCCCAGACCCACCGCGGTCCCGATGGAGACGGTGTGCACCTCGAGCCGGGTGTGGCGCTCGGGCATCGCCGGTTGTCCATCATCGATCTCGCCGGCGGGCATCAACCCCTCTACAACGAAGACCGCACCGTAGCCGTCACTTACAACGGCGAGATCTACAACTTCAGGGAACTCGAGGCGGAGCTTCGGCAACTCGGGCACGTGTTCCGTACCCGCTGTGATACCGAGGTCATTGTTCATGCGTGGGAGCAGTGGGGCGAGCGATGCGTGGATCGGTTCAACGGCATGTTCGCCTTCGGGGTGTGGGACCGCAATCGTGAGACACTTTTTCTCGCCCGCGACAGGTTAGGCATCAAGCCCCTGCACTACGTCCAGCTTGCGGACGGTCGCCTGCTGTTCGCATCGGAGCTCAAGGCACTGCTGGCGCATCCGGACGTGCCCCGTACCGTGAATGACCAGGCGGTAGAAGAGTTCTTCACGTTTGGCTACGTTCCCGATCCAAAGACCATTTTCGCCGGAATCAAGAAGCTCGAGCCCGGCACGTACCTGAAGGTCGAGCGCGGACAGCGGCATCTCGAGCCCATTCGCTACTGGGACGTGCCGCTCTTCGAGGCCCCAGGGGACCGGCCGGCGGAGCAGCTCTGCCAGGAATTGGTGAGCGGTCTCGGCAGCGCCGTTCAACGAAGGCTGGTCGCGGACGTGCCGCTCGGCGCGTTTCTCTCCGGCGGCATCGACTCGAGTGCCGTGGTGGCCATGATGCGCCAGGCCGAAGTGGAGCATCTTCTGACGTGCTCCATCGGTTTCGGCGAGCCGCAATACGACGAATCCCGGTATGCAGACATGGTCGCGTGCGCGAACCGCACGGACCACAAGCGCGAGATCGTGGAGTCAGACGACTACAGCCTCCTCGATCAGTTGGTTTCGATCTACGACGAGCCGTACGCAGACAGCTCGGCCATTCCGACTTATCGGGTCTGCGCCCTGGCTAGGCGCCACGTCACCGTGGCGCTGTCGGGCGACGGCGGCGACGAGAACTTCATCGGCTACCGGCGATATCGTTATTTCGATCTGGAAGAACGTTTGCGCTCGCGGATCCCCGAGCCCGCCCGGCGGGGCATCTTCGGACCGTTGGGGCGCTTCTATCCCAAGCTCGATTGGGCTCCGCGCTTCCTGCGCGGCAAGACCACCTTCCAGGCCCTTGCCCGCTCGTCGGCGGACGCGTACCTGCACGGTGTATCCGTGTGTCCGGCTGACCTGCGGGAGAAGCTTTTCTCCGCTGGTTTCAAAAAGCGCTTGCAGGGCTACGATTCCGGTGAGGTGTTCGCAAATCATCTGCAGGGCAAGGAGTTCGTCGATCCGCTGCGGATGGTGCAGTATCTGGACTTCAAGACGTACCTGCCGGGGGACATCCTCACCAAGGTCGATCGCGCGAGCATGGCGCACAGCCTCGAGGTGCGGGTACCGTTTCTGGACCACACCTTCGTGGAGTGGGTCGCCGGCGTGCCGACGAGTCAGAAGCTGCGCGGCGGGGAGGGCAAATACGTCTTGAAGAAGGGGCTCGAGCCGCACCTGCCGCATGAGGTGCTCTACCGGCAGAAGATGGGATTCGCCGTGCCGCTTGACGTGTGGTTCAGGGGATCGTTGCGGGATCGGATGTCGTGCACGGTAGCCGGCGAGCGCCTCAAGCAGTCCGGCTACTTCGACCCTGGGTTCCTGGACACGCTTGCGGACGAGCACCGAAGCGGTAGGCGTAACCACAGCGCGGCACTGTGGTCGTTGCTGATGTTCGACGGTTTTCTCGCTGCCCAGTCCGGCTGATTAGGCGTGCGGGTTCTCACGTTCACAAGCCTGTTTCCCAATGCCCAGATGCCTCGGCTCGGTATATTCGTGCTGGAGCGATTGCGGCAGTTGATGGCACGACACCCCGTGGAATCGACGGTGGTGGCACCGGTACCGTGGTTTCCGAGCGCACATCCGCGTTGGGCTAGATACGGGCAATTCGCCGGCGTGCCGCGCCGCGAATCCCAGGAAAACCTCCACGTCCATCATCCCCGCTTCGTCACGCTACCCAAGCTGGGCAATGCGACGAACCCGCTCGCTATGGCCCTGAGCGCCCAGCGGTGGCTGCAGCGGACCCGCATCGACGACTTCGATCTCATCGATGCCCACTATGCATTCCCGGACGGGGCAGCGGCAGCTCTGATCGCGCGCCGCCTGCGCAAACCCCTGGTGCTCACGGTACGCGGGTCCGATATCAACGTGCTGCCCCAGGAGCTCGCGGCGGGCCGCTGGGTGCGGGCGACCCTCAAGTACTGTGACGCCGTCATCGCCGTCTCCGGGGCCTTGGCCGATAGAGTGCGGGAGCTCGAACCCTCGCTGGATGGCCGGATCCACGTCTTACGCAACGGTGTCGACCGCAATCGCTTCGCAATTCGCCCGAACCGCGAGGGCATTCGTAATCGCCTGGGGTGGGCAGGGCCGGTTGTGCTTTCGGTCGGAAATCTCGTACGGATGAAAGGGCATCACATCGTTGTGCGGGCCCTGAAGGACATACCCGAGGTGACCTTGGGAATCGTCGGCGCGGGGCCTGAGGACGATGCCCTACGGCATGAGGTAGGGCAGCTCGGGTTGAACGGCCGGGTGGCGTTCTTTGGAAGCGTCGATCAGGACACCCTGATCGACCTCTACAATGGCGCGGATGCCCTGGTGCTCGCATCCTCCAGCGAGGGCATGCCGAACGTGGTCCTCGAGGCGCTGGCGTGTGGGACGCCGGTCGTGGCGACGGACGTGGGTGACGTACGCGAAGTGCTGGCCCCGCCGGAGTACGGCCACATCGTCCGCGAGAGAACCCCCTCTGACGTGGCCGCCGGTATTCGCGCCGTTCTCGCCCGCCGCGCGACTCGGGAATCCATTCGCCAGCGCGCGGCGGCGTTTGGGTGGGATCGGACGTGCGACGGCATTTACGAGACATTCTCTTCCGTGCTGGCGCGGCACTGCACCAGCGCTGCGGCCACGGGAGCACGCGGATGAGCGCGGCGAGCCATTCGGGATGAATGTTTCTCGAGCCTTCGAACAGCTCCTCCTGGGGCTACTCTCTCCCTCGGGATCGCGCGCCCGCCTGGTGATTCTGACGTTTCACCGCGTGCTCCGGGCGCCGGACCCGTTGCTTCCCGGAGAACCGGACGTGCACCGCTTCGAGCAGATCCTGCGGTGGCTTTCAGACCTTTGCCACGTGCTGCCTCTCGAGGACGCGGTGACTCGATTGCACCAGGGTACGCTGCCGGCGCGAGCGGCAGCGATCACCTTCGATGACGGTTACCGAAACAATCTGGAGCTGGCTAAGCCGGCATTGCAGGCAGCGGGTTTGCCTGCGACTGTATTCGTCGCGAGGGACCCGCTTCGGCGCGGCATCATGTGGAACGATCTCGTCATCGAAGCAGTGCGGAACTTCTCCGGTTGTCTGGACCTCCAGGATCTGGGGCTGGGGACGTTCGATGCCGCCGGGGACGATCGGGGAGCTTGCATCAGGGACCTGATCGGTGTCCTGAAGTATCGCGATCGGGGTGAGCGAGACGAGCTTTCGAACGAGCTGTATCGGCGCGCCGCCGGCACCGAGCCGCCCCGGCAGATGCTCACGGAAGACGAGGCGCTCGACCTGCAAGGCGACGGCATTTCCTTGGGCGCGCACACGCTGTCACACCCTATCCTGGCCCGCCTTACGGACGATCTCGCCTTCGAGGAGATCGAGGGTAGTCGCCGCTGGCTCGGGGCGCTCACGGGCCGCCTACCGATGCTCTTCGCGTACCCGAACGGGCGGCTGGGTGACGACTACGAATCCCGGCATGCCGAGATGGTGCGGGCCAGCGGCTTCAGCGCCGCAGTCTCCACTCGATGGGGAGCGGCGAATCAGGGATCGCCGGTGTTCGAGTTGCCCAGGTTCACGCCCTGGGAGCAAGCCCGCCCCGGCTTCGTTTCGCGGATACTGAAGACCTGCGTCAGGTCCTACGCAGAGTGATGCGCGTGCTCGTGGTTGTGCAACCACTCCTCGAGAATCGCCAGATCCCACACGAACACGCCGAAGTAGGCGGCATGGCCTGAGCGCTGATCCTCGATCAACTCGTCGATGAACCCATTTCGGAAAATGTGCCGGTTCTTGAGATTCTGCAGACGCCCGAAGATGAGGTCCGCCAGGGCCTCATCCGTCTTCATCCAGTGTCCGAACGGTAACCCGAACCCATGCTTCTGCTTGTTGATGATGGCGTCTGGAAGAAAGCCCCGGGTGGCATTCTTGTAGAAGCTGCGTAGCTGCAGTCGCCGCATCTTCATCTCGGGAGGTATCCGTGTCGCCAGGTCGACCAGCCGGTGATCCAGCATCGGGTAGCTGACGCGCACACCGGCCGCCTCGCACATGCTCGACACCTTTCGGATATCGCTGTCGGCCAGAGTGAAGTGCCAGTCGTAGGCGAGCATTCGATCCACCGGGTGATCGGCCTCGGCACGCTGGTAGACCGCCTCCATCTGCGCAATGGGCGCAGTCGGATCGATGGCAGCCGCGAAGTCGGCGTGCAACATGGTCGAGACGCCCTCCCGATAGGCGTAGTTCCAGGTTTCCAGGCGCTCGGGAAGGGGGATGTTCGCTTGGTCCACATAGCTGCGGAGCTTTCGCAGTGGGGTCACGCGGGTCGCCGGATCGATCAGCGCGACAACCGGATCGATCAACCGGCGGAGCGCCGCCGGTATGCGCCCATACGCCTCGAATACGCTCTGCTTGGCATAGCGCTCGTTGCCTGCGAACAGCTCGTCTCCACCATCCCCGGCGAGCAGATGGTCGACGCCGTTCCGCTTGGCAAGCTCGGCGCATAGCAGAGCCGGAACAGCAGAGGAGTTCCCGAATGGCTCGTCGTAGGCCTGAGCGACCCGCGGGAACACGCCGAGGATGTCCTGGGGCGTCACGACGTACTCATGGCTCTCGCAACCGAAGTGGCGGCTTGCAATACGCGCGTACTCCAGCTCGTCGTAGCCCGGCACGCCGAATCCAATGGAAAAGGTTCGTGCGCGATCGGAGACCCTGCTCAGGTATCCCGCAACGGTCGAGCTGTCGAGACCACCGCTCAAGAAGGCGCCTGTTCGATCGTCCGGCCTCGCGGCGACCACGGACTGTTCCAGGCATTCTCGAAGCTCGATGGCGAAGTCCTCTTCGCTCCGGCTGCGGTCGGGTGTGAATCGGGGCGGCGCGTAGCTTCGAAGGGTGCAGCGTCCATTCTGCCATTGCAGCCAGTTGCCGGGCTCCAGCTTGTCGATGCCCTCGAAAACGGTGGCGGGGGCCGGAATCATGTGGAAGAACAGAAAATCGTAGAGTCTCTGCCGGGAGATCTCGGCGCCACGGCCAGGCACGGAAGCCAGGACGTCGGCCCTGGTGCCGAACCACAGACGGTCCTCTTGGGCACTGTAGGTGAGTCGTTCGATACCCATCCGGTCGATGGCAAGAACGGCCCGCCGTGCCGCGTGCTCGATGATGGCGATGGCGAAGGGCCCGCACAGCTCCGCAAATGAATCGCCACCCCGCTGCAGATAGGCCTGAACGATCTCTTCCGGAGTGAGTGTACGGTCCGGATCGAGCCGATTTCGAGGAGATCCCTGAACCGCCACCTCGCAGCCAAGGACGTTCGCCGCCAGCGGAGCGCCTGCGGCGGCGTGCGCCTCGACGAGCACGCTGCTACCTTCCGTCGCGGATCGGCGGAAATGATCCAGTGCTTCACGATCGTTCAAGCCGTTCGGCTGGTAGCATCCCCACATCGCCATAGTTCGCCCGGGTACCCTGCTCGTCGAGAGGAGGGATGGTGCCCTACGTTCCGCTGCCGAACCAGCGTGGAAGCGCAAGTGATAAGTAAATCGGGCGACGGATTACAACGTTGCGATACACCGCTCCGAGGGGCTTCAGTATGATTGGCCTAGCCTGATAAATCTGCTAGGAATTCAAGATGTTGGAAGATATTCGCTCGGTTCTACGAGACGCTCTCAGTCTCGGTGACCGCGCACAGAACTTCACCGACAGCACGCCCCTGCTCGGGAGCATACCGGAGCTCGATTCCATGGCCGTGGTCACTGTGCTGACCATGCTCGAGGAGCGGTTCGGCTTGACCATCGAGGACGACGAGATCAGCGCCGACGTATTCGAAACCGTCGGAGCTCTGCGCGCCTTCGTCGAGGCGAAGGTTTAGCATTGAGCACGCCGCGGCTCAGCGGAGAGTTCGTCGAGTCTCGAAAGGGGCGCCTGCTCGTGACCGTTCGAGAGCCGGCGGACCGGAGTTCTCGCGGTGCCGTGCTGGTTGTCCCCGCGTTCGCCGAGGAGATGAACAAATCGCGGCCGCTGCTCCGTGACCTCGGGTGCGCATTGGCGCGCACTGGGCACACGCTGCTGATCCCCGATCTCTACGGTACCGGCGACAGCGACGGCGCCTTCGAGGACGCCTCACTGGAAACCTGGATCCAGGATCTGGATGCGGTGCAGCGATGGTCGGAGGACCGAGGGATTCCAGTGCTCGGCTGCATTGCCATCAGGTTCGGCGCGTTGCTGTTGAAGGAATGGCTCGAGACGAGCGGCAGACGCATGAGTTGGTCGGTTCTCTGGCAGCCAGTGTCCAAGGGGGAGCAGGTGGTGAACCAGTGGCTGCGAATTCGATCTGCCGCGGCGATGTTCGAGGGTAGAAGCGGCGAGACGGTAACCGCCCTCAGGCAGCGTTCCGCGGATGGCGAAAGCCTGGAATGCGGAGGGTACGCGCTGACTCCTGGGCTCATCGAGGCGCTTTCGAGCCGGGTCTTGAATCCGCTGATCGACGCCATGGGAGCAATCCGCGTGCTCGAGATCGGTGAGGGCGACGAGTGCTCTCCGGTTGTCCGTGCGCTCGTCGCTTCCAGGCCCTCGTGTACCTCCGAGAAGGTTCCGGGAGATCCTTTCTGGGCTGCGACCGAAATCTCGCGAAACGCGGCGCTCGTCGCAGCCACCCACCGGTTCATCGAGTCGAGCGAGCCCTGATGCGGGACGTGTTGACCTTTTCCTGCCAAGGGGACCAGCTTCTCGGCATCGTCGAGCACCCGGCCGATGGGAGCCCGTCCACGGGCGTGGCGGTCGTCATCGTCGTTGGGGGGCCTCAGTACCGGGTAGGCAGCCACCGTCAGTTCGTGCTGATGTCCCGGTCGCTGGCACGACACGGCTACCCGTGTCTGCGCTTCGACTACCGCGGCATGGGTGACAGCGATGGTGATCCGAGAACCTTCGAGGACGTCAGCGCCGACGTGGCGGCTGCAGTGGAGGCGATGTCCGTCAGGTTTCCGGCTCACGAGATCGTTCTGCTCGGGCTTTGCGACGGCGCGTCTGCCATCGCCCTCTACGCCGGGCAGACGAAGCGCACCCTTGCCGGCGCCATATTGCTCAACCCTTGGGTACGCTCGGAGGAGAGCATCGCGCGAACCTATGCGCAGCATTACTACAGGAGCCGGCTGGCGAGCCCGGATTTCTGGTCGAAGCTTCTGCGGGGCCGAATCGGCGTGATCCGGTCCGCGAGGGAATTCATCGCCAACCGCAAGACGGCTCGTCAGGAACGGTCTCCCGAAACGAACTCGTTCCAGGCAGCCATGCTTCGGGGACTGGAGTCGCAGCAATGGCCCATCTTGTGCGTGCTGAGCGGCAGCGACCTGACGGCCAGGGAATTCGAGGATCACATTGCAGGCGACATCAGATGGACGGCTCGGTTGAGCGCTGCCGGATGTGCGCGAGTGACCGTCGAGGGGGCTGATCACACGTTGTCCGAGTCGGGTCACCTGGACGCGTGCATGAACGGAATTCTCGATTGGTTGCGCGGACTACGTCATTCTGAGGCGGTGCGGCCACGGGAGCAGGCGGCACCGTGTCCCTGACGGCGATCATCTATTTGCTTTGCTTCCTCGGCGGGTTGGGTGCGGCCCTGGTGCGGCATCCGATCTACGGCTTGTACACCTACGTGGCGGTCTTTTACCTGGACGCTCCCGGAAGGTGGTGGGGGGCGGATCTGCCCGACCTGCGGTGGTCCATGCTGGCCGCGGCGGTCACCTTCCTGGCCATGTTCGTTCATCGCCAGCCGTCCCAGCGCAAGCGTTGGATCTCCCACGCGCCCATAGTCTTCTTCTGTCTGTACGTTGCGCTGATGTGGATTCAATGGCCCTGGGTGATCACCGGGGAAGACCACGCTTACGGGCTGAACATCTTCACGAAATACATCCTGGTCATTTATCTCATGTACGTGCTGCTAGATAGCCGTGAGCGGATCATGGGATTCATGTTCGCGCACGCCCTGGGCGCTTTTTACCTGGGATATCTGGCGTACACCAGTTACTCGGGCGGGCGACTGGACGGCGTCGGCGGTCCCGGCATCGACGACGCGAACAGCCTCGGGATGCAGATGTCTACCGCTGCGTATGCCGGCGCCGCACTGTTCCTGTCGTTGAAGGACTGGAGACGCTGGATCGGCGCCCTGTCTGTCGCCTTCGCATTGAACGTGGTGGTGATGGCGGGAAGCAGAGGAGCGCTTCTTGCGTTCCTGGCGGCGGGGCTGGCGTTCTTTCTGTTCCGTCCCCGCAAGACGCTGATGATCGCCGTTGCCTGTGGAATGGGCGCCATGGTGCTGCTTGCCTCCCTGGCGAGCGAGTTCTTCGTTGACCGTATCAAGACCATCGGCGTGGCCGTGGAGAACGCAGAGGAAGCCGACGAGAGCGCGTATTCGCGGCTGGTCATCATCGAGAGCCAATGGGAGATTGCGAAAGACCATCCGCTGGGGGTAGGCCACAGGGGAACCGCCGCGCTCAGCTACTCCTACATTCCGCTCGAGTACCACGCGAGCCAGGGCGGACGATCCTCCCACAACACCCTCATGAGCGCTTTGGTCGACCAGGGCTTTCTTGGGCTGTTCCTGTGGCTGATGATGCTGGTGTCGCTGGCGCTGATGCTGCGTCGGCAGAAGAAGTACGAACGCTCCGACGAACAGGCTCCGCGGGACTGGTTGCTGGCGGCCATCGCCGCCGGTCATGCGTCCATTTTTGTGGGAGGCATGTTCGCGCCGTTCATTCGCGCTGAAGTCTTCATCTGGTATCTGGCCATGGCTGCGAGCCTGGCGTCGTTGCGGCCCGAAACCGTCAAGGTGGAGAGCCCGGTACGGCACGGCGCTCTCGGGCGCGCTGCGTGAATCGGCGGATCGTCCTGCGTCAGTTGGGTGTAGCGAGCAGCGCCTCCAGCGCCCCAGCCGCTGCCTTCCAGCCATACTCGCGGACCACCAGTTCTCGGCCTGCGGCGCCCGTATCGCAAGCGGTTTCGGCCTGCAGGAGCCCGAGGACAGTGTCAGCGAAGCGACCGGGGTCGTCCGCAACGTGCAGGTGCCGCCCGGGCTGTGCCGTCAGGCCTTCCAGGCCCAACGATGTGGTTACCACGGGCTTGGCCATGGCCATACCCTCCAGGACCTTGTTCTGAATGCCGCGGGCGATTCTCATCGGTGCGACCACGACACGCGCGTGCTGGAGATAGGGCCGGATATCCGGCACGCGCCCGGTCACGACGACCTCGTTGCATCCGAGCTTCTGCAACTCTGACGCAGGATTCGATCCTACGGCGTAGAATCTGACGTTCGAGTCGTTTCCGGCCAAGCGTGGCAACACTTCGCGGATGAACCAAATAGCGGCATCGACGTTGGCCCAATAATCCATCGCTCCGGTGAAGACCACGGGTTTCTCAGCCGCGCCAAAGGGAGAGGGCAGCGAGCCATCTGGCTGAAAGTAGTCGGTATCCACCCCGTTAGGGACGGACTCGACGCAGATCACAGCATCCTGCAGGCGCTTTCGGAAGAGCCCTGCTTCCGCGGGAGAGACGAATACCGTGGCGTCTGCGATGGCCGCCACCGCGTTCTCGAAGGCTGCCAGACGAAGGGCCTCGCGGCGATAGACCCAGGACTCCCACCAGCTCTTTCTGGCGGCGTACTGGGACCATTTGTCGGAATCGACATCCACCATGTCGACTACGAACCTATCCCAACGATCCGTCAACTGAGTGAGATACTGGGCCATGGGTGATGAGAACGCCAACGCCCGTTGAATGCGTTCTTTCCCCACCACCTCGTTGACCCAGTGCTGCATTCGTGTGTCGTAAAAGTACGGCACCGAAAGCGCCTCGCCCGAGACAAGTCCGATCAGGCTTTTGACCCGCGCCTTCCACGGAACGAGAGGTAGCAGAAGGGCATCCTTACAGTACTCCCGCACCTTCGCTTCGTACGCCATGTCGCTGGGATCGTCGATGAAGCCGCCGAGAAAGACGTCGTAGCGTTGGCTCAGATGCTCGAGCCAATGGAAGGACCGTATTTTGTCGCCCTTGTTCGGCGGGTACGGAATGCGGTGACAGAGCAGCAGAAGAGGCGGGCGATTTCCGGGCACGGCTGGCTCCTGAACGTCAGCCGAGATTCCGGGACAGAATTGGCCCGACCACATTGGCGACCGGCAAAGGAAGCCGCCGCCAAAGGTTGATCAGTTGCGAGTACTTCGGATTCGTGGGATCGACGCTGGGAACCGCGTTCGACTTCACGAGGAAGTACTCGTAGTGCAGCGGTTCCGGCTCGAAGCCCCAGTTCTTCTTGAAGCTGAAGGGACCGGTGCCCACCTTGCTGCGCCCGTAGTCGAAGATTCTCGCCCCGCGCTCGACTGCGCGACACATGAGGTCCCAATACATGTAATCGTTGCCCTTCAGGGCGCGTGCAGCGTGGACGCTGCCCGCGTAGTACGGAAGAACCTGGTCCCGATAGTAAAAGCTCATCACACCCGCGACATCCCGTCCCTCGTGCTGAATCATCAGCACCTGACAGTCGTCGCCGAAGATCCGGCGAAGCGTCGAAAAGTAGCGCTTGGGGAACACCGGCGTGCCGAGGTTACGAACACTCTCCGAGTACACCCGATAGAAGCGGTCGATACCGCTCACCTCGTGACCCGACAAACCCGCCTCGATGCCCTTTCTCACCATTGCCCGCTGTTTGCGTGGGATCGATTTCAGGTTTGCATCGTGATCTGCGCTGATCTCTTTGCGGAACGTGACGTATAGACTCTTGGTCGGCCAATCCGGATTCTGGGGATGGAGGTTGCGCAGCTCGAGATCTTCGACCCGAAGCTCCTCGGCCAGCCTCCTCGCGTTCTCGGTCAGGGCTGCTCTGGCCGCATCGGTGGCTGCGGCGACGCCGCCATAGACGCAGAAGGGGGTCGACACCAGATGGTGGCCGAACAGCGGACTTCGGAGCTCCGCCAACGGCAGGACACCCGTTATGTCGCCGTTCTCTTCCGCGTAGCAGTAATGAGTCTTGTGTCCGAATGCCGACTGGAGCACGCGCATCCATTCGGCCTTGTGAAAGAAGGTTGCCGCGTCACAACCCTCGACGAACCGGTTCCAGTCTGCGATCTTGTTTTCGGTGAGTCGGTGAACTTGGACGGGCATGGGCTGATCTGCGGGTTCCTGACAATTCGCGGGAATCTCGAACCGGCGGAATGATAGCACTGCCCCTTTCGGGCGGGCCGGTTGTTTGTAATGGATATGCTTGGTTGGGGTGAAGAATGACGAAGCGCTGGGGCAGTTACCTGCCGTTCATACTCGTGGTGACCGCATGTGCCGCATCGGTTCCGCATGCGACCCAGAGTCCCGGGGTCGAGGTACCACGCGCGATTCCCTCACCCGAGGGCGCGCTCACCGCCGTTCGGTTGAAGGACGCAGGCTCTGGCTCTGGCCGGGCGGTATCGTTGGGCTTCCCAATGGGTGAAGGGGATCTTCCTTCGGGCGGATCGTTGGTTGTGACCCAGGCGGACGGTACGGTTCTGACGTCCCAGTGGAACGAGTTGGCGACGTGGCGTACGGACGGCTCGGCGCTGCACGGGGTGCTGACCTTTCTGACGCCGGACGCCGGAGACAACAGCGGCACCTACTACGTCAAGGAGGGGGTGGGCTTCTCCGGCGCCTCGATCAC
>JAWLCV010000060.1:0-24014 GCA_041686955.1 Pseudomonadales bacterium | reverse complement strand
CTCATCATCGCCATCCTGGCCAGCGTGGTGGCCGTGATGCTGGATTCCGTGGGCTGGATCCACGATCGCTACGGGGGCTGGCTGTACGGGGTGGAGTGGTTCTTCACCCTCATGTTCACAGTCGAGTACGCCCTGCGGCTCTGGAGCATTCAGAACGCGAAGCTCTACGCCCGCAGCTTCTACGGTGTCATCGACCTGCTGGGGATCCTGCCCACCTATCTCAGCCTGTTCGTGGTCGGCACCCAGTACCTGCTGGTGATCCGGGTGCTGCGGGTGCTGCGGGTGTTCCGGGTCCTGCGCATGGTGCGCTACGTCAGCGAGGCCCAGCTGCTCACCGAGGCGCTGCGGGCCAGCCGGCGCAAGATCACGGTGTTCATCGCCAGCGTCACCGCGCTGGTGATCGTCTTCGGCTCTTTCATGTATCTCATCGAGGGGCCCGCCAACGGCTTCACCAGCATCCCGAAGAGCATCTACTGGGCGGTGATCACCCTCACCACGGTGGGCTATGGCGACGTGGTGCCCGTCACCCCCCTGGGGCAGGCGGTGGCCACCATCGTCATGGTGCTCGGCTACAGCATCATTGCCATCCCCACCGGCATCGTCACCCTGGAGCTCTCCGAGGCCGGCCGCCGGGCGGCCGCTACGCGCACCTGCCCCCGCTGCGCGGTGGAGGGGCATCTCAGGGAGGCGACCTACTGCTGGCGTTGCGGCGCCCAGCTGTATCGCTCGGACGAGGGGACGGAGCCCGCCGAGGCGTCCGGGGCGTAGCGCCCGGGAAGTTCGTGGGGGTCCGACCGTTGCGGAGGGCCCGCTCCCATAGGGACAGGGCTTGAGGCACAATAGCGCCCCTCGATTTTCCACTCGCCTGAGCAGGAGAGGATCCATGAGCCTAGACAGTTACAACACCAAGAAGACCCTCACGGTGGGCGACCGGACGTACCACTATTTCAGCCTGCCGGCGGCCCGGGACGCGGGGATCGGCGAGGTGGAGAAGCTGCCGGTGTCCTTGAAGATCCTCCTCGAGAACCTGCTGCGCTTCGAGGACGACAACACCGTCACCCGTTCGGACATCCAGGCGCTCGGCAACTGGGCCAACGATCCGCCGGCGGATCAGGAGATCGCCTACCGCCCCGCCCGGGTGCTCATGCAGGATTTCACCGGCGTGCCGGCGGTGGCGGATCTGGCGGCCATGCGCAGCGCCGTGGTGCAGGCGAGCCGCGACCCCTCCATCATCAACCCCCTCTCGCCCGTGGATCTGGTGATCGACCACTCGGTGATGGTGGACAAATTCGGCTCTCCCACGGCGTTCGAAGAGAACGTGGCCCTGGAGATGGAGCGCAACAACGAGCGCTACCGGTTCCTGCGCTGGGGGCAGAAGGCGTTCGACAACTTCCGGGTGGTGCCGCCCGGCACCGGCATCTGTCATCAGGTGAACCTGGAATACCTGGCACAAACGGTCTGGACCCGGGAGGAGGACGGCGGCGTGGTGGCCTACCCCGACACCCTGGTGGGCACCGACAGCCATACCACCATGATCAACGGTCTCGGCGTGCTCGGCTGGGGCGTGGGTGGCATCGAGGCCGAGGCGGCCATGCTGGGGCAGCCCATCTCCATGCTGATTCCCGAGGTGGTGGGCTTCAAGCTCACCGGCGAGCTCGGCGAAGGCATCACCGCCACGGACCTGGTGCTCACGGTGGTGGAGATGCTCCGCAAGAAGGGGGTGGTGGGCAAGTTCGTCGAGTTCTACGGCGACGGCCTCGATCATCTGCCGCTGGCGGACCGCGCCACCATCGCCAACATGGCGCCCGAGTACGGGGCCACCTGCGGCTTCTTCCCCATCGACCAGGAGACCCTCGCATATCTGCGGCTCTCCAACAGGCCCCGGGAAGTGGTGGATCTGGTGGAGGCGTACGCCAAGGCCAACCTGATGTGGCGGGAGCGCGGCGCCGCGGATCCCGTGTACAGCGATACCCTGGAGCTGGACCTCGCCAGCGTGGTGCCGAGCCTGGCCGGTCCGAAGCGGCCCCAGGATCGGGTGGCCATGAGCGACATGGTGCGGGCCTTCGACGAAGCCCTCGAGCTGCAGGGGCGGGCGGGGGAGCGCGACCGCCGCGTGCCCGTGCCGGGCACCGACTACGATCTGGGCCACGGCGACGTGGTGATCGCCGCCATCACCTCCTGCACCAACACCTCCAATCCGGCGGTGATGCTCGGGGCGGGGCTGGTGGCGCGGAACGCGCTGGCCCGGGGGCTCACGGTCAAGCCCTGGGTGAAGACCTCCCTGGCTCCCGGCTCGAAGGTGGTCACCGAGTACCTGGAGAAGGCGGGGCTGCAGGACGATCTGGACGCGCTGGGCTTCAACCTGGTGGGCTACGGCTGCACCACCTGCATCGGCAACTCGGGGCCGCTCCCGGAGCCCATCTCCGCGGCCATCGGCGAGGGTGATCTGGTGGTGTCCTCGGTGCTGTCGGGCAACCGCAACTTCGAAGGGCGCGTGCATCAGGAGGTGCGCGCCAACTGGCTGGCTTCGCCGCCGCTGGTGGTGGCCTACGCCATCGCCGGCACCTGCCGCATCGATCTGTCGCGGGATCCCATCGGTCAGGACCAGAACGGCAACGACGTCTTCCTCAAGGACATCTGGCCGAGCAACGCCGAGATCGCCGAGGTGGTGGGGCAGGTCTCCGCGGAGATGTTCGAGCGTCAGTACGCCGACGTCTTCACCGGCCCCCAGGCCTGGCGCGACATCGACGTCACCGATTCCGCCACCTACGGCTGGGAGGAGTCCACCTACATCAAGCAGCCGCCGTTCTTCTCGGTGGGCGGGGACCTGGAGCAGGGGATAGAGGTCGCCGGCGCGCGCATCCTCGCCCTGCTCGGGGATTCCGTGACCACGGACCACATCTCCCCGGCGGGAGCGATCCAGCCGGACAGCCCGGCCGGCCAGTACCTGCAGCAGCACGGCGTGGACGTGAAGGATTTCAATTCCTACGGCTCCCGGCGCGGCAACCACGAGGTGATGATGCGCGGCACCTTCGCCAACATCCGCATCAAAAACGAGATGGTGCCCGGGGTGGAGGGCGGCTACACCCGCCACGTGCCCACGGGAGATCAGCTCTCCATCTACGATGCCGCCGTGCGCTACCAGGGCGAGGGCACGCCGCTGGTGGTGTTCGCCGGCAAGGAGTACGGCACCGGCTCGAGCCGCGACTGGGCCGCCAAGGGCACCCGGCTGCTCGGCGTGAAGGCGGTGGTGGCGGAAAGCTTCGAGCGCATTCACCGGTCCAACCTCATCGGCATGGGCGTGCTGCCGCTGCAGTTCAAGGACGGCGACAGCCGCACGTCCCTCGGGCTCAGCGGAGACGAGACGGTGGACATCCGGCTTCCCGACGGCGTCCGCGAGGTGAAGCCGCGCCAGGATCTGACCCTGGTGATCCGAACCCCCGACGGAGAGAGCCGGGAGGTGAACGTGATGAGCCGGCTCGACACCGACAACGAGATCGCCTACTTCAAGAGCGGCGGCATTCTCCAGTACGTGCTCAACAACCTGGTCGCGGGCGCCGCCTAGGGTCATGGGCCGGACGGGCCGTTTCCGGTCCAGGGTCCCGGCGGCGGTGATCTTCGACATGGACGGCCTGCTGCTGGACACCGAGCGCCGCTACGAGGAGGCCTTTCTGGCCGCCTGCCGGGAACTGCGGTTCACGGTGCCGCAGGAGACGTACCTGCGCTGCCTCGGCACCGACGCCGCCACCACGCGGGGAATCCTCGGTGAGGCCCTGGGGGATCCCGACCGGTACGCGGCGCTGGAACGGCGCTGGCTGGAGCTTTACGACAACCTAACCAACGTGCGCCCGGCGGAGCCCAAGCCGGGCGCCCGGGACCTGCTGGACGCGCTGCGACGTCACCGGATTCCCACGGGCCTGGCCACGTCCACGGCCCGCGCGGAGGCGGCCCGCCATCTGCGGCAAGCGGGGTTGCTCCGGGAGTTTTCCTGCCTGATCTGCGGCGGCGAGACCCCGCGGGGCAAGCCGCATCCCGATCCCTACCTGGCCGCCTCGGCTGCGCTCGACGCCCCGCCCGCTGCCTGCTGGGCCCTGGAGGATTCCGACAACGGCGTGCGCTCGGCCCATGCCGCCGGGCTCACGGTGTTCCAGGTTCCGGACGTGCTGGAGCCGGGTCCGGAGGTTCTGCGGTTGGGCCACCACGTGGCGGAAGACCTGTTCGAGGTGCTGGATATCCTGCTTTCGGCGCTCGGCCGTGGTCGGAATTGTTAAGCACGCCACGAAATGAACTTTTTCGTTGAGGTGTAATCGGATTTACCTATAATGCGCGCCACCCGCGGGACCGCCCGCGGGCCGCGAATGAGAAGTTCTGCCGAGGACACCGTGATCAATCGCAGCGAATCCAGGCTCATAGCCCTGGAGCGGCGTAATCAGGCCGCACGTTCGAGAAAACCCCGTACGGGCATGCCCGCTCGGGCCACCGACCCCGCCAAAGGTCAAGCCATCAAAGATACAGAGCGCTCAGTACCCAGGTCAGCGTAGCCCACATGAGGAGCGTCAAGGGCACGCCCACCTTCAGGAAGTCGCTGAAGGCGTAGCCCCCGGCGCTCATGACCAGCAGATTGGTCTTGTAGGCCATGGGCGTGGCGTAGCTCATGTTGGCGCCGAACAGCACCGCCAGCACGAAAGGCTCGGCCGGCACCCCGAGATGCTGGGCGATGTTGATGGCGATGGGCGTGCCGATCACCGCCGCCGCATTGTTCGAGACCACGTTGGTCAGCACCGCCAGCAGCAGCATCAGGCCCGAGAGGATCACGGTGGGTCCCGCGTCGGCGGTGGCCTGCAGGAACACCTCGGTGATGTACTCGGTGGCGTCGGTGGCGATGAGCGAGCGCCCCAGTGCCAGGCTCGCCGCCACCACGAAGAACACCGACGGGCTGATGGCGCGAATGGCCGAGCCGATGGTGATGCAACGGGTCAGCACCAGCAGCACGGCGCCCGCGGTGGCGCTGACGGCGATGGGGAGCACGCCGGTGGCCGCCAGGGCCACCACCCCGAAGAGGATTCCGAGCGCCAGAGGCGCCTTGCTGGTGCTGGGCAGCGCAACCGTGGCGTCCAGCACCAGGAACTCCGTGCTCTGTTTCAGCGCCGCGATCTGCTCCCGTGGCCCCTGCACCAGCAGCACGTCGCCCTGGCGCAGAATGACGTCCTGAATCTCTTCGCTCGGCTTCCAGATGTCGCGGCCGGCGCGGTGCAGGGCCAGCACGGCGAGCTGGTAACGGTCCAGGAAACGGGCGAAGCGCAGGTTGGTGCGATCGAGGCTCGAGCCCTGCACCACGGCGATCTCCGCCAGCAGCTGGTTCTCCGCTTCCAGCGGATTTTCCTCGGTGACCCGCTGGTCCCCGGAGTAGAGCCGGGCCTTCAGGTTCTTTTCCAGGTCCTTCAGCTTCTGCGGCCGGCCGCGGACCCGCAGGCGGTCTCCCGCCTGCAGGGTCACGTCGGGCAGGGGCATCAGATAGGCGTCGCCGCGGCGAATCCGCAGCACCGTCATGTCGCCGCCTGCCAGAGCCTTGGCCTCCGCCAGCGTCTTTCCCACCACCGTGGAATCCTCGGTGATCTGCAGCCGCGCCTCGAACAGCCGCGGGGAGGGATCCTCCAGCTCGATCTTGCGCTTGGGCAGCAGGCGCGGGGCCACCAGCCACAGGTAGACCACCGCCACGGCGCCGGCCAGGGCGGCGGGCATGGCGAAGTCGAACATGCCGAAGCGGGGCAGCCCCAGGTCGTCGGCCACGCTCACCACCAGCAGGTTCGTGGAGGTGCCGATGGTGGTGGCCATGCCGCCTACCAGGGTGGCGAAGCCCATGGGCAGCAGCACCTCGGAGGCGGAGGTGCCGGTGCGCAGGCACACGCTGATCAGGATGGGCAGCAGCAGCACCACGATGGGGGTGTTGTTGACGAACGCCGAGAGCACCGCGCCCACCAGCAGGGTGGCGAGAAACGACAGGAAGGGCGCCCGGCCCCAGCTCCGGGCCAGCAGCCGGCCCACCGGCTCGAGTGCCCCGGTGCGCACCAGCCCCTGGCCGAGGATCATGAGCGCGCACACGGCGATGAGCGCCTCGTGGCCGAAGCCGAAGAACAGGTCCACGGGATCCAGCCCCGGATAGGGAAACAGCGAGAAGCCCACGGTCAGCACCGCCAGCAGGCCCAGGCTGGTGATCTCCAGGGGCAGGCGGTCGCGGGTGAACAGGTAAAGCGCCACCACGGTCAGCACCATCACGGCGACGGCGTGTCCGTTGGGCACGCTGGCGGCCGCGCCGGCAGCCGCGCCAGTGGCCGCGCCTGGTACGGCGGCCATGGCGGTGCTGAGCTCGGTCATGGCGCGTGGAAACCCGGGTCCGTCAGAAGATCAGCTCGACGATCTCGTCGAAGCTCTCCACGAAGTGTACGTCGATTCCGCGCCGGATGTGATCCGGCACCTCCTCGTAGTCGCGTTCGTTGGCCCGGGGCATGATGACGTGGCGGATCTGCTGGCGCTTCGCCGCCAGCAGCTTCTCGCGGATGCCCCCCACCGGATACACGCGGCCCGTCAGCGTCATCTCGCCGGTCATGGCGAACCGCGCCCTGGCGCGCTTGCCGGTAGCCCGGGACAGGAGCGCCGCGCTCATGGTGACCCCGGCGCTGGGGCCGTCCTTGGGCGTGGCCCCCGCAGGCACGTGGACGTGAAGGAACGCGTCGTCGAAGAATCCCGCCGGCGCGCCCAGGGCCTCGGCGTTGCTGCGAATGTAGCTGTAGGCGATGTTCGCCGACTCCTGCATGACCTTGCCGAGCTGGCCGGTGAGCTTGAGCCCGGCGCCCTTGCGGTGCACCAGGGTCGCCTCCACCGGGAGGGTGGCGCCGCCGAGCGGGGTCCAGGCGAGTCCGGTGACGATGCCCACGCCCTGCTGAACCGGCTCCTTCTCGTAGAGCGGTTTGCCCAGGTATGCCTCCACGTCGGCGGCGCGCACCACCACGGGCCGCTTCTCGCCCTGGAGTATCTTCACCACCGCCTTGCGCACCAGCCGCGCCAGGGCTTTTTCCAGCTTTCGCACCCCGGGTTCCCGGGAGTACTCGAGGACGATCTTCTTCAGCGCCGCCGGCTCCAGCTTCAGGTCACCGCGCCGGCGCAGCCCGGCCCGGCCGAGCTGCCGCGGCAGCAGGTGCTTGCGGGCGATGCCGAGCTTTTCCTGGTCCAGGTAGCCCGAGAGGTGGATGACCTCCATGCGGTCCAGCAGGGGGCCGGGGATGGTGTCGAGCTGGTTGGCGGTGCACACGAACAGCACCTTCGAGAGGTCCACGTCCACGTCCAGGTAATGATCGTGGAAGGCGGTGTTCTGCTCCGGGTCCAGCACCTCCAGCAGGGCCGAGGCCGGATCACCCTGGTAGGAGCTGCCGATCTTGTCGATCTCGTCCAGCATGATCACCGGGTTGGCCACCTCGGTGTCCTTCAGCGCCTGCACGAGCTTCCCCGGCATGGCGCCGATGTAAGTGCGCCGGTGCCCCTTGATCTCCGCCTCGTCCCGCATGCCTCCTACGGAGAAACGGTAGAACTTGCGGTTCAGCGCCTCGGCGATGGCGCGGCCCAGGGAGGTCTTGCCGACCCCGGGCGGGCCCACCAGGCAGATGATGGAGCCCGCGACGTCGCCCTTCATGATTCCCAGGGCCAGGAACTCGAGGATGCGCTCCTTGATGTCCTGCAGGCCCTCGTGATGCCTGTCCAGCACCCGGGTGGCCGCCGCCAGGTCCTGGGTGTCCTCGGAGTACAGCCCCCAGGGCATGCTGGTGATCCAGTCGAGGTAGTTGCGGGTGACGGCGTACTCCGGCGAGCCCAGCTCGAGCAGGGACAGCTTGTGGATCTCCTCGTCGATCCGGCGGCGCGCCCCCTCCGGAACCGTGCGCGACGCCAGCCGCTCGGTGAACTCGTCGATCTCGGCGGTCTTGTCGTCCTTCGAGATCCCCAGCTCTTCCTGAATGAACTTGAGCTGCTGGCGCAGGAACATTTCCCGCTGCCGGCCCTGGATCTCCTCCTCGACCTGGCGGCGGATGTCCATCTGGGCCTGAGCGATCTCCACCTCCTTGTGCAGCAGCTCCACCACCTTCTCCAGCCGCCGCTGCACCGGGACCGTCTCCAGCACCTCCTGCAGGTCGTCCTTGCTGGCGGAGGTGAGGCTGGCGGCGAAATCGGCGAGCAACGACGGCTCGTTGGGGTTGGAGCGGGCGAGGAACACCTTGAGCTCCTCGCCGTACAGCGGATTCAGGGGGATGAGCTCCTTGATGGTGTTGATGATGGCCACGGCGTAAGCCTTCTGCTCCTCCGAACGGGTCTCCACCCGCTGGGGGAAGTACTGGGCATTCACCAGAAGCGGCGGTTCCTCGCGTAGCCATTTGCGGACCCGGAACCGCTGCAGGCCCTCGAGCAGCACCTGAAGCTGGTCGCCTTCCCGATGCACCCGATGGATCCGGCACACGGTGCCCATGTCGTGGAGCTCGGCGGGGCGCGGCACGCCCTCCACGTCGCGCCGGGTGGCGATGAGGCCCACCACCTCCTGGTTGCGCTCTCGGATCGCCTTGAGGGTGGGCATCCAGACGTCTGCATTCATGACCAGGGGTATGGCCTGACCGGGAAAGAACGGCCGGTGGTGCTGCGGCAGCACGTAGATGTGGGCGGGCATCGCCTCGCTGGGCAGGATGATCTGGCGGCTTTCCGTGTCCTCCCGAACGATTTCCCCCTGCTGATCGATGTCCATGGGCATGGCGTACCGCTTGGCTGTTGTGATCGAACTTATGTGGGGGCGCGGCGGGAAGATTAAAGAGCGGCGTTCGCCCTCACTCCAACGCCTCGATCACGCTTTCGAGGGTCTCGAGCTGCCGCTTGCGCCAGGCGATCTCCGACTCGGCGCCCTCGGTGCCGGAGCGCTTCAGCGATTCGATCTCGGCGAGCACGTCCTCGCGCTGCTGCTGGAGCCGGGTCAGCCGGGCGGCCAGCTCCGCCTTGTCGAACATGATCTGTTCCGGCGGGGCCGCCGCAGCCTCGTCCCGCTCCGCCACCGGCGGCTGCTCGGGCAGCACCTTGGCCTCGGATATCCGGCGCTGGTTGATGAACCCGGGGGAGACGATCTCGATGCCGCCGCCGTGCAGGGCGTCCAGCACGCAGGCGTTGAGCTCCGTGCGCTTGCTCACCAGGTTGCCCACGTCCTCGAGCAGCCCGGAGATCCGGTAGGCCACGGCGTGGTCCTCGAGCGCCGTGATCCGAACGAAGGGCTCGGCGAGACCGGCTTCGTCCGCCGCGGCCTTCAGCAGGTCGCGCACGGTCCGGCGCGGTGCATCGTAGCCGAGCGACACGTCGGTGGAGATCAGGGTGCCGGAGCGGCTCACGACCTGAACGGGTTGGGAGATGAGGTAGAGGTTGGGCAGGGTCACCAGATCCCGGTCTTCGCTCTGCAGCTCGGTGTGCAAGAGCCCCGGCTCGACCACGCGGCCGAAATGGTCGGCTACGCGAATGAAGTCGCCGGGCTGGAAACTGCCCACCGCCCGCAGCATCAGCCCCGCCATGGCGTTGGCCACGAAGGTTGTGGAAGAGAGGGCGATGACCGCCGTCAGCACCAGGCCGAACAGGGACAGGAGCTGGCCCCGGGTATCCGCGTCCAGCGGCAGTACCAGCACCAGCAGCACGTTGGCCGCCAGCACCAGGGCCAGCACCGCGAGTTGCCGGAAGATCCGCGTGCTGCTGCGCGCCGGTATGGCGCGCAGCGCCAGCGCCACGGCGATGGCGGCCACCAGCACCACGGCGAGGGCCGGGCCGCCCCAGCGGAGCACGGGTTCCATCAGGGCGTCGGCCTGCATGGCGGTGGCGGCCGGCTCGCCGTCAGCGGTTGCGGGCGGTTACTGCAGCGTGCCTTCGCCGACCTTGGTGCGGTGCTCGGCGAGGGCCACCTGGCGGGTCAGGGTAATGTAGTCCACCAGAATGTTGCCGGATTCCCGGAGCATGGCGTCGTCCAGGGGATCCTCCTCGTCGTCCGTCTCGTCCAGGGCGGTCTCCTCGAGCTCTTCCACGCTCGCCAGCGGCTCCTCGCCCCGAGCCAGCCGCAGTGCGTTCTCGAGATCGAGACGCCACGCCTCTTCCCGGGCCTTTTCCGCCTTGCGCTCCGCCTCGTTCAGCGACACGTGGGTACGGTCCGCGTCCTCCTGGGTCCGCTGGGCCAAGGCCCGCAGGTAGGCGAATTCGGGATCGTCCGCCACCCGCCGCTTGTGGCGTGCGTTCAGCTCGCCCAGCAGCGGGTGAATGTCGTCGCTGCGGGGGTACACGGCGGGCTGGATCATGTCCCACGGCATGGCGTCTTCCAGGGCGCTTTCGCCGATGTGCTCGGCGTCGTAGATCTCCGGGAACTCGATGTCCGGGATGATGCCCTGGTGCTGGGTGCTCTGGCCGGACACCCGGTAGAACTTCGCCGCGGTGATCTTCAGCTGCCCGCGGTTCAGGGGGATCAGGGTCTGCACGGTGCCCTTGCCGAAGGTCTGGCTGCCGATGATGATGCCCCGGCCGTAGTCCTGGATGGCGCCGGCGAAGATCTCCGAGGCCGAAGCGGACAGCCGGTTGACCAGCACCGCCATGGGACCTTCCCAGGCCACGCTGTCGTCGGTGTCGGCGTAGATGCTGGGGCGCCGGTTGGCGGACTTCACCTGCACCGTGGGCCCGGACTTGATGAAGAGCCCGGTGAGCGCGTCCGCTTCCTGCAGCGAGCCGCCGCCGTTGTTGCGCAGATCGATGACCAGGGCATCGATTTCCTCGGCCTTCAACTCCTCGATGAGGCGCCGCACGTCCCGGGTCGTGCTCTTGTAGTTGGGGTCACCCTGCTGGATTGCCTTGAAGTCGGCATAGAACGTGGGCACCTCGATGATGCCGATGCGGTGCTCCTCGCCGTTGCGCTCGAGGGTGAGAAGCTTCTTCTGCGCCGCCTGCTCCTCGAGTTGAACCGCATCACGGATGATGGTGACCACCCGGGTGGCGCCGTCGGTGGTGGTATGGGGAATGACCTCCAGGCGGACCGTGGAATTCTTCGGCCCGCGAATCAGCTCCACCACGTCGTCCAGACGCCAGCCCACTACGTCGATGAGGGGGCCGTCCTCGCCCTGGCCCACGCTGACGATCCGGTCCGAGGGCTTCAGCAGCCCGGACTTGTCCGCGGGCCCGGCAGGCACCAGCTCGACCACGGACGTGTACTCGTCTTCGTTGCGCAGCACCGCGCCGATGCCTTCGAGCTGCAGCGACATGTTGATGTTGAAGTTTTCCGAGGTCCGCGGCGAGAAGTACTGGGTGTGCGGGTCGTAGCTGGTGGCGAAGGCGTTGACGTAGAGCTGGAAGGCGTCCTCGCTCTTGGTCTGCAGAGCCTGATTCAGCCGGTTGCGGTAGCGCTTGCCGAGCAGCTCCTCGATTTCCTCCAACGGCTTGCCGTTCAGCTTCATGGTCAGCACGGACGCCTTCAGGCGCTTGCGCCAGAGCTCGTTCATGGCGGCCTCATCCGCGGGCCAGGGCGCCTCTGCGCGGTCGATGGCCACGGCCTCGTCGCCGTTGAAGCTCAGGTCCTCCAGTCCGCCTTCCACCTCGTCGAGGAGGAACTGCAGGCGCTCCGTCATGCGCTGCTGATACCGGTTGAAGATGTTGAACGCCGGCTCCAGGTCGCCGCGCACCATGGCGTCGTCCAGCCGGTAGCGGTAATTCTCGAGCTCCTTCACGTCCGACGCGAGGAAATACACCCGTCCGCCGTCCAGCATGTCCAGATAATTGTCAAATATGTGACCCGACAACTCGTCGTCCAGCTTCTTGCTGATGAAGTGGTTGGTGCGGAGCTGCTCCACGATGGTGAGCAGCGTGCCGCGGTGCACATCCAGCGGCGCCAGATCGCCGATTTCGCCGGCGGTGGAGTAGGCGACCTGGTGGCCCGGCGGCGCGTCGGCAGCGGCAAACGAGCCGCCGCCGGCCCCCAGACCCAGTGCGAGCAGCAGCGCGCCGCAGGCCGTCGCGGCCCGCGCGCCCATGGCGGCGCCCGTGGCGGAGTATCGAAATGAGCGAATACGTTTGATGAGGTGCATGCGGTTGGCTTTTCCGGCTGGTGCCTGGTCGGTGGTCGTGAAAGTCCTTACTTGTCCGTCGGACTTGTGTTTAGATGCCCGCGATCGACAGGGCCCGGCGGAGCCGTGGCAGCCGCTCCGAGCTCGTTGGCCGTCATTCCTTAAGATAACGGCGGCGTGGCGAGGTTCCGTCTCCCGCCGAATGTAACCCGGCATTCGCACACCGAGCAACCGGGATCAAGGAGCGTGATATGCAGTTTGCAAAAGTCCACCCCACCCTCCGGCGCGCGCGCCGTGCCCCGGCGGCCGCCGGGTTCCGTTCTTCCGTGATCGGCGCGGCGGTGCTCGTCGGGCTGCTCGCCGGCTGCGACGGAACCCGGGAGCAGGCCGGGGAGGCCCAGCCGGCCATCGAGGACGACGCCGCCAAGGCGAGCTACAGCCTGGGCTACCGTTTCGCCGAGAACGTGCAGCGTCAGTTCGGCGAGGACCTGAGCCAGGATGCGTTCATGCGCGGCGTCCGCGACAAGCTGGCGGGCGAGGAGGCCGCGGTGGGCGACGAGGAAGCCCAGCGGGTGCTGACGGAGATGATGGAGGCCAGGCAGGCCCAGGCGGCGGGCGAAGCGCTGGAGAACCTGGAGGAGGGCTTCAGTTTCCTCGAGAAGAACGCCGAGCGGGAGGGGGTGATCATGCTGGAATCCGGGCTTCAGTACGAAGTGCTGGAGGAAGGCGAGGGTGAGAAGCCGGCCCCCACGGATCTCGTGACCACTCACTACGAAGGCCGGCTCATCGACGGCACCGTGTTCGACAGCTCCTACGAGCGGGGCGAGCCCGCCACCTTCCCGCTCGACCGGGTGATCCCCGGTTGGACCCAGGGTCTGCAGCTCATGTCACCGGGCGCCAAGTACCGCCTGTACGTGCCGGCGGACATGGCTTACGGCGAGCGCGGCGCCGGCGACACCATACCGCCCAATTCGGTGCTCATCTTCGATGTGGAGCTGCTCGGTGTGCAGCAGGACGGGGAGCCGGCTGCCGACGCCGCGGCCGGGCAGCCCCAGGCCGACGCCGCCGACGCGGAGGCCACGGAGCAGTAGGCCGCGGATGGCGGAGCTCACCCGCGTGGAGCGACGGCGGCCGCGGCCGCGCAGACCGGGCGGCGCGGAGCAGCGCCTGAGGGCCGGGCGCCAGCGCGGCGGGCGGCTGGCCCGTACCATCGTGCTGGGCGCTCTGGTGGTGTTCCTGGGGATCGCCTGGCTCGCCAGGGAGCTCGAGCTGGACGTGGACGAGCTCCTCGACTACGCCCTGACCAGCCTCTTGCTGGTGGGGGGGCTGGTGGCGCTGGCCATCCTGGGGGCCGTGCTGCTGCGTCTCGTCAGACGGCTGTTGCGCTGACCGCGCGGCTCAAGGCAGGTCGGCCAGGAAGCGGTCCAGGCGCGGCACGTAGTAGTTGTCGTAGTCCAGGGAGAAGGCGATGGCCTTGGCCTGCCCGAGAATCCGCTCCCGGGGCACGAAGCCGATGACGCGGGAGTCGCGGCTGTTGTCGCGGTTGTCCCCCAGCATCAGATACTGGCCGTCCGGCACCCGGGCGGCCGCGAACGAGCTGGTGAATCCCGCCCCGTCGTCGCGCAGCATCACGTAGCGTTCGCTGCCGAGGATGGATTCGCGGTACACGCCGTAGCCCCGCGCTGCCGGGAACGGCGCCTGTGCCGGCGCCACCGGCGTATAGACAGCGGCGACGCCATTGATGCTCAGGCGGTTGTGGCGCAGGCTCACCACGTCGCCGGGGACTGCCACCACCCGCTTCACCAGTAGCTGGTCGTCCTCGGGCGAGGTGAAGGTGACTACGTCGCCGCGGCGGGGCTCCTGCCAGGAGGCCAGGCGCACCAGGGTGAAGGGAACCCGCAGCCCGTAGGCCAGCTTGTCCACCACGATGCGGTCGCCCACCAGGATGGAAGGCAGCATGGAGCCGGACGGCACCTGGTTCCAGTCCGCCACCGCCGAGCGGAACAGCAGCATCACCGCGACGAACAGCAGAAAGCCGCGCCACTCCCGCCAGACACGCCTGGGCCGGTGGCTCATCCGTCAGCCCTGCCGCGCTGGAACCGCTCGAGCTGCTCCGGGCTCGCCTCGCGCTGATACTTGTCCTTCCATTCCGCGTACGGCATGCCGTACACCCGCTCCCGCGCCGCCTCGTAGTCCATCGCGATGCCCGCCTCCTCGCAGGCGGCCACGTACCACTTGGACAGGCAGTTGCGGCAGAAGCCCGCCAGGTTCATCAGATCGATGTTCTGGACGTCCTTCCGGGTGTCGAGGTGCTCGAGCAGGCGGCGCAGCACCGCCGCTTCGATGGCCTCCCGCTCTCGGTCGTCGAGTTCTCGGGGGTGCGTCACTGCTTGAAACTCCGGGTAGCGACGTGAACCCCAATCTTACCCCCAAATCGGCCCCGCGGGCGCAGGCCTGCCATCGCAGGGCTGCCATGGCAGCGCTGCCATGGCAGCGGGTGCTGTGCTTCAATTCCGCCTCGACGAGACGCCGAGGAGACAGCGTGGAGCTCTTGCAGGACCCGGAGATCTGGGCGGCCTTTCTCACCCTGACCGCCCTGGAGATCGTTCTCGGGATCGACAACATCATCTTCATCTCCATTCTCACAGGGCGGCTGCCCCGGGAGCAGCAGAACCGGGCACGGATTCTCGGGCTCAGCCTGGCCATGCTGATGCGCCTGGCGCTGCTGTTCTCACTGGCCTGGATCATGCGGCTCACCACGGATCTGTTCGAGGTCCTCGGCGAAGGCATCAGCGGCCGCGACATCATTCTCCTCGCCGGCGGCGCGTTTCTGATGGCCAAAGCGACCCGCGAGGTGCACAACAGTCTGGAAGGGGAGGAGCACGGGCACGGCACTCCGGCCGCCGCCACCCTGGGGACCGTGCTGGTGCAGATCGCCATCATCGACATGGTCTTCTCGCTGGACTCGGTGATCACCGCCGTGGGCATGGTGGCGCACATCGAGGTCATGGTGGCGGCGGTGGTGGTGGCGGTGCTGGTGATGATGGCGGCGGCGGGACCCATCGCCCGGTTCGTGGAAAACCATCCCACCATCAAGATGCTCGCGCTGTCGTTCCTCATCCTCATCGGCTTCACCCTGGTGGGCGAGGGCCTCGACTTCCATACCCCCAAGGGGTACATCTATACCGCCATGGCGTTCTCCCTGGGAGTGGAGATGCTCAACATTCGCGTCAAACGGGCCCGCGAGGATCACGTCCGGCTGCGCAAGGCGCAGCTCGCGGATCTGGTGGAAGGCTCCGCGGGAGGTGAACGCCGGTGACCGTGGACATCGTCGCCCGCACCGACACCGGCCGCGCGCGTCAGCGCAACGAGGACTGTGTGGGTGTCGACCCGGCACGGGGCGCGGCGGTGCTGGCGGACGGCATGGGCGGTCTCGCCGACGGTCACCTGGCGAGCCACGAGGCGGTGCAAGGGATTCTGCGGTTTCTCGCGGAGGCCGGGCCGCCACGGCCGGACCGGCCGGTGCTGGAGGCGGCACTGGCCGCCGCGAACCGACGGGTGCGGGAGCTGGCCGCCGAGCGCCGGGGCGGCGCGATGGGCACCACGGCGGTGGCCATGCTGCTGGCGGGAGACGGCCGCTGTGCCCTGGCCTGGGTGGGCGACTCCCGGGCGTACCGGTACGCGGGCGGCAGGCTGGAGCCCCTGTCCCGGGATCACAGCCTGGTCCAGGAACTCGTGGAGCGGGGCGAGCTGGCGCCGGAGCAGGCCCGTCACGCCAGGCTGCGCAACGTCATCACCCGAGCGCTCGGCATCGAGCCCGAGGTGCAGCCCGACGGCCTGGAACTGCTGCTGGCTCCGGGGGAGGTGCTGCTCCTGTGCAGCGACGGCCTGTGGGACATGCTGGAGGACGACGAAATGGCCCGGGTGCTGGAGCGCCAGCTGCGGCGGGGCTTCGACCTCGCCGCCTGTGCCGATGCCCTGATTGCCGGGGCCAACGAGGCCGGCGGGCTCGACAACGTCTCCGTGGTGCTCGCGATGCGGGAGCCCTAGGCGTCGCGCCTCAGCGGGGATCAGGCCCCAGCACGTCCCGCATGGCCGACCCGGCCTCGCGCAGCGCGCGGGCGCCGTCGCCGAGATAGGTGGAGCCGTGCATGGCCGCGCACACCTTCGGGCCGAGGTCCGCCAGGCTCTCGAGGTAGCCCGCGGTGTGGGCGGTGAAGGGCATGTAGTTGGCGAACGGCCCCTGCTGGTAGGCGGTGAGCGTCTCCCGGAATCTGCCCACCACGTCGGATTCCGTCGTCGCCTCCACGGCGCCGAGCTGGTGGAGCAGGTCGGAGCAGAACAGGACACTTTCCGTCTCATCGAACAGCATGCTCGCGTCCCAGCCGTGGGGCAGATGGGGCGTGTGGCGGATCCGCAGGCTGTGGCGCCCGGTGGACAGGGCGGCGCCGTCGTCGAGCGCCAGGGGCGGCCGGTCGGCGAAGTCGCCGATGAACACCGCCGCGCCCACCTGGGTGGTCACCGCCTGGGCGCGCGGAGCGGCGCGGAGCCACTCGTTCAGGGAGCCGCACTCGTCGGGCTCGAAGTGGCTGAAGCCGATCCAGCGGAGCTCCGCCGGATCCATGAGCCGGGCCACCGCCTCGTGCACCTCGTCGAACTGGTGCCGCATACCCGTGTGGTAGAGCAGGGGCTCGTCGTCCCGGATCAGAAACTGGTTGAACTGCAGGTCCACCGCCGGCACGTAGATGCTGATCCGATAGACGTCTGCCGCAATCTCGCTGATGTCCGCCATGTTCTCCTCGGTTGGCCGGTTACCGATCCCCTTCGTTCACAACCCCAGCACGCCGTGCCGCTGGCCGCGCCGGGCCGCCAGCTCCACCTGCCGGCGGCGCTCGCGGAAGGCGGCGCGCTGGGCGTCGGTGTGCTGGTCGATGCAGCGGGGACAGCTCACCCCGGCCCGGTAGGCGGGGCTCACCAGGTCCGCCCGGGACAGCGGCCGCCGACAGGCGAAGCACTGCTCGAAGGAACCCTGGGCGAGGCCCTGATCGACGGACACCCGCTGGTCGAACACGAAGCACTCGCCCTGCCAGCGGTTCTCCGCGGGCGCCACGGTCTCGAGGTAGCTGAGCACGCCGCCGTCGAGCTGGTAGACCGCTTCGAATCCCTGGTCGAGAAACCACGCGGAGGCTTTCTCGCAGCGGATGCCGCCGGTGCAGAACATGGCCACCCGGGGGTGCTCGGCGGGATCGAGGTGGCGTTTCACCCACGCCGGCAGCTGCCGGAACGAGCGGGTGCCCGGATCCACGGCGCTGGGAAAGGTGCCGATCTCGATCTCGTAGTGGTTGCGCGTGTCCAGGACGATCACGTCCGGGTCGTCCAGCAGGGCGTTCCAGCGCCGCGGGTCCACGTGCTCTCCGGTACGGCGGGCGGGCGCCACGCCGGGTTGATCCAGCCGCACGATCTCGGGTTTGATCCGCACCTTGAGGCGATAGAACACCCCGTTGCCGGGCGCGGCGCTGGAGAACCGGAAGCGCATGCCGGAGAAGGCCGCGCCGCTGCCGGCCGGGCCGCGGGTCAGGTAGTCGCGGAATCCTTCGAGGGCGCCGCGCTCGCCGGCCAGGGTGGCGTTGATGCCTTCCTCCGCCAGGAGAATGGTGCCCTTGATTCCCAGCGCCTGTGCCCGGGCGTGCAGGTCGTCCCGAAGCTCCTCCAGCCGTCCCAGATCGACGAACCGGTAGAACGTCATCACCGCCGGCATCAGTGCCCCCGCCCGGATGCGAGCTCGCTGGCCCCACCCCCCAGGCAGGGGGGCGACAGGGGCGCTTCGCCGAAGCGCTCGCGCCATTCGCCGGCGGTGTAGGTGTGAATGGCCAGGGCGTGCACCGGCCCGGTCAGCTCCTCGGCCAGCGCCGCGTTCACCAGCCGGTGCCGGGCCACGGGCCGCTGGCCCGCGAAGGCTTCGGCCACCAGCACCACCTTGAAATGAGTTTCGGAGCCCGGGGGCACGTTGTGGCCGCCGCTCTCGTTGACCACCTCCAGGTGGGCGGGCGCGAAGCGCTCGGCCAGCTTGCGTTCGATGCGTTGCTGCACGGTCTGCTCGTTCATGCGGGGGATTATACGCCGACCGCCGCGCGATCGGCGTGCGCATCAGCGTGTCGGGGCACCTCGGTGCACCACTTCCAGCAGCGGCTCGAGGTGGGGCCACACGGTCTCGAGCAGCCGGCCCTGGGCCCGGGCCGTGGGGTGAATGCCGTCGGCCTGCATGAGCTCCGGTGAGAGCGCCACCCCATCGAGCAGAAAGGGCACCAGCGCCACGCCGTGGGCATCCGCCACCTGGCGGTACACCGAGGCGAAGGCCCGGGTGTAGCGGGGGCCGTAGTTGGGTGGAATCTCCATGCCTATCAGCAGCACCCGGCTGCCGGCCTCCCGGGCCAGCTCCACCATCCGCGACAGGTTCTCGCGGATGCGCTCGGTGGGGTAGCCGCGCAGGCCGTCGTTGCCGCCGAGTTCGAGGATCACCACCTGCGGGTCGTGATCGTCCAGGGCCGTGGGCAGCCGCGCCAGGCCGCCGTCGGTGGTCTCGCCGCTGACGCTGGCGTTCACCACCCGCCACGGCGCCTCGGCGGCCGCCAGCCGTTCCTCGAGCCGGCTCACCCAGCTCTCCTCGCGTTGAATACCGTACCCGGCGCTGATACTGTCGCCGAACACCAGTATCGTCGCCTCCGCCGCCGCGGAGCCCGAGGCGGCGGGCCCGGGTCCGGCCAGGGCACCGGGGGCGGCGCCCACAGCGATGATCATTGCGGCATACAGCATTACGCGGCGCGAAGGGGCGTGGTGGGCCCGGCATCGGCCGAGCCGGAGCAGGACCGACCTGATGAATCCCGTGATTCGAGCTCGAGGTTTGAACAAGGTGGTTGGCACGGCCGAAGGCGAGCTGACCATCTTGGCCGGCGTGGATCTCGAAATCAATGCGGGGGAGACGGTGGCGGTGGTGGGAGCCTCGGGGTCGGGCAAGACCACCCTGCTCGGCATCCTGGCGGGTCTGGATCTGCCCACCGGCGGCACCGTCAGCCTGGTGGGGCAGGAGCTCACCGCCATGGACGAGGAGGCCCGTGCCCGGCTGCGCGGCGAGCAGGTGGGCTTCGTGTTTCAGACCTTTCAGCTCCTCGGCAGCCTCACCGCGCTCGAGAACGTCATGCTGCCCGCGGAGCTCCACGGCGAGCCGGACGCCCGGGAACAGGCAGAGCGATTGCTGGAGAAGGTGGGTCTGGGGCATCGCACCGGCCACTACCCGCGTCAGCTCTCCGGCGGCGAGCAGCAGCGGGTGGCCATCGCCCGGGCCTTCGCCTGCCATCCCAACGTTCTGTTCGCCGACGAGCCCACCGGGAACCTGGACACGGCCACGGGCGCCCGCATCATCGACCTGCTCTTCGAGCTGAACGAGGAGTTCGCCACCACCCTGGTGCTGGTGACCCACGACGAGCGACTGGCGGAGCGATGCCAGCGGGTGATCGTCATCGACGGCGGCAGGATCTGCGGGTGAGGCTCTCGCTGGTGCTCCGGCTCGCCTGGCGGGACTGGCGCAGCGGCGAGCTGGCGCTCCTGCTTTCCGCCCTGCTGGTGGCGGTGGCCAGCGTCACCGCCGTGGCCCTGCTGGTGGACCGGCTGCAGCGGGCGCTGGTTTCCGAATCCGCCGAGTTTCTGGCGGCGGACCGCTACATCGGCGGCAGCCGGCCCGTTCCCGAGGCGTTCCGCGAGCAGGCACGGGCCCTCGGGCTCGGCACCGCCGACGTCCTGACCTTCTCTTCCATGGTGTTCGCCGGCGCTGAGCGCAGTCAGCTCGCGGCGGTCAAGGCGGTCACCCCGGGTTACCCGCTGCGGGGCACCCTGGTGGCGGCAGACGAGCCGTTCGCGGCGGGGCGGGCCACCGGCGACCTGCCGGAGCCGGGGGAGGTGTGGCTCGACTCCCGGCTGTTCCCGGCGCTCGGTGTGGCCATCGGCGACACGGTGGAGGTGGGGGTGGCGGCGCTGACCGTGAGCCGGGTTCTGGTGGCGGAGCCGGACCGCGGCGGCAGCATGGTGGACCTGGGGCCGCGTCTGTTGATGCGTATGGAGGACGTGCCGCGCACCGAGGTGGTCCAGCCGGGCAGCCGGCTCTCCTACCGGTTGCTGCTGGCGGGGCCGGAGGCGGCGCTCGAGCGCCTGCGCGAGAGCCTGCCGCTCGCGCCCGGCTACCGCTGGCGCAGCATTCGCGACAGCAGCCGTTCCATCGGCTCCGCCCTCGAACGCGCAGAGAGCTTTCTGCTGCTGGGCGGGCTGCTCGGGGTGCTGCTGGCCGGCGTGGCGGTGGCGCTCTCCGCGCACCGCTATGCCCGGCGGCACTTCGATCACGTGGCCATCCTCAAGACCCTGGGCGCAACGCCGCGGCAGGTGCTCGGCGGCTTCATGGGCCTGCTGCTGGTGGTGGGCGCGGTGGCGGTGGCGCTGGGATTGTTGCTCGGCAGCGGTCTGCATCTCGGCATCGTGGCCGTCCTGGGCCGGGTGGTGCCGGTTAGCCTGCCCTGGCCGACGCCGCGGCCGTTCCTGCTCGGCGCCGCCACGGGCTTCATCTGCGCGCTGGCCTTCGCTTTGCCGCCGCTGTTGCATCTGCACCGGGTGGAACCCATGCGGGTGATCCGCCGCGACCTCGGAGCGGCGCCGCCCTCCCAGTGGGCGAGCTACGCGGCGGCGGCCGCGGGCAGCGTGGGGCTGCTCTTGTGGTACAGCAACAGCCTTTGGCTCACCGCCTGGACCCTGATCTCCAGTGGCGCCGTGCTCAGCGCCTTCGCCGTCCTGGGCCTCTTGCTGCTGCGCGGCGGGCGAATGGTGGGGATGCAGGCCGGCAGCGGCTGGCGTCTGGCGCTGGCGGCGCTGCAGCGGCGCCGCCGGGAGAACGTGGCGCAGATCGTGATCTTCGGCCTGGCCATCATGCTGCTGTTGATCCTGGTGCTGCTGCGCACCGCACTGCTCGAGCAGTGGCGCGCCCAGGTCCCGGAGAACGCGCCCAATCACTTCGTGCTGAACGTCACACCGGGGCAGGTGGAGGAGCTGTCGGCCCTGCTGGCCGAGGTCACCGAACGCCCCGGAGCGCTGTACCCCATGGTCCGGGGCCGCATCGTCCGGGTGGGAGACGTGGATGCCCGGGATTGGGAGGAACAACAGCAGGCCGCGGGCGGCGAGGCGGACGGCCCGGGGCTGCGCTCCGAGCGCAACCTCACCTGGACGGGCGAGCTGCCGGGCGACAACCGGGTGGTGGAGGGGCGCTGGTGGTTCCCGGGCGAGGCCCGGGCGCTGGTTTCGCTCGAGGAGGAGTACGCGCGGGAACGGGGCCTCGCCGTGGGGCAGGAGCTCACCTTCGACGTGGCCGGCCGCACGGTCACGGCCCGCATCGCCAACCTGCGGCGCGTGGACTGGGAGAGCATGCGCCCCAACTTCTTCATCATCTTCTCGCCGGGGGTGCTGGACGATCAGCCCGCCACCTACATGACGAGCTTCCACCTCGACCCCCACGAGAAGCCGTTTTTGAACCGGCTGCTCGCCGCCCACCCCACGGTCACCGTCATCGAGGTGGACGCCATCATCCGCCAGGTGCAAAGCATCATCGCCCGCGTGACCCAGGCGGTGGAGCTGGTGCTGGGGCTGGTCGTCGCCGCGGGCTGCCTGGTGCTGGTGGCGAGCATCCAGGCCAGCCGGGACTCGCGGATGGCCGAGCACGCGCTGGTGCGCACCCTGGGCGGCACCCGGCGCCTCATCGCCGGCTCCCTGGCGGCGGAGTTCGCCCTGCTCGGCCTGTTCGCGGGTCTGGTGGCGGCGGTGGGCGCCGAGGTGACGGTGGCCGTGCTGCAGCGTCAGGTGTTCGAGCTGGCCGTGCAGCCGCACCCGTGGATGTGGCTGCTGGGTCCGCTGGCGGGCTCGGCGCTGGTGCTGGTGGTGGGGCTGCTCAGCACCCGCCGGCTGGTGTCGACGCCGCCCATGCTGGTGCTGCGCGGCCTGAGCTGACGCATTCCGCCCCCGGGGGACGATGTTGCGGATTCCGCGGCGTCGACTACGGTTAAGGCACGGACTTTTCGTCGTTGAGAGCCGGTAACCCGTGACTCCTGAGCACCATGTCCCGCCCGTCGGCCCAGGCTGAGGGTGCAGAGCGGCTCCTGGCACCGCTGCGCGGCCTGGAGCAGTTGCTGTTCGAGCTGTCGCCGGGGGCCATGGTCATCAGCGACGGCGACGACCGCATCCTCGCGGTGAACGCGGCCTATGCGCGCATGACCGGCTACCGGGCGGAGGAGGTGGTCGGCCAGCCCATCACCTTCAACTACGCCCGCCGCCGCAGCGACGCCTGGCAGAGCTCCATGGCGGAGGCGCTGGCCCGCCACGGCCGCTGGGAAGGGGAGGTCTGGCTCGAGAACCGCAACGGCGAGCGCTTCGCCGACCGGGTCACCCGGTTGCGGCTGAACGGCCCCGGCGGCCAGCCGGCGGGCTATCTCACCGTGTCCGTGGACCGCATGAGCTCCGACGACGCCAAGCGCCTGATGATCTGGCAGGCCCACCACGACACCCTCACCAAGCTGCCCAACCGCAACCTGTTCCAGGAGCGTCTCGCGGCGCTCCTCTTGCGCAGCCACGAGCCGGAGTTCCGCGGCGCGCTCATCAGCATCGACCTGGACCGCTTCAAGATGGTGAACGACTCCGTCGGCTCCAGCCGCGCGGACTGGATCCTGATGGAGGTGGCCTACCGGATCGTCGTCTGCGTGGACGAGAGTCACACGGTGGCGCGGCTGGGGGGCGATCACTTCGTGGTGCTCATGACCGACCTGGAGGACCACGCCGAGGCGGAGGCCCTGGGCAGGAAAATTCTGACCGAGATCCACAAGCCGTTTCACCTGGACGGCCGGGAGCTGTTCATCACGGGCAGCGTGGGGGTGGCCCGCCTGCCCGAGGACGGCAGCCAGACCGGCGAACTGCTGCAGAAGGCGGATGCGGCGCGGATCCGGGTGAAGGAGAGGGGAGGCAACGACCTGGCCTTCTTCGAGCCGGAGATGAACGCCCGCGCCCAGCGGCGCCTGGAACTGGAATCGGCCCTGCGCCGCGCCCTCGCCGCCGATCAGTTCGAGCTCCACTTCCAGCCGGTGGTGGACATGAAGCGCGGCACCGTGGCGAGTGGCGAGGCTCTGCTGCGTTGGTCGCACCCGGAGCTCGGCGCGGTGTCGCCGGGGGAGTTCGTGCCGGTGGCGGAGGACATGGGCCTGATCGTCGCCATCGGCGAGTGGGTGCTGCGCCAGTGCCGGCTGCAGCTCGATCGCTGGCGCGAGCTCGGCCTCGAGGGACTGCGCATCTCGTTGAACGTGAGCCCCGCGCAGCTCCGCCGGGAGGAGGACGTGCGCTCCCTGGTGAGGCTGCTGGAGACGCTGTCTGGCGAAGGCCTGATCCTGGAGCTGACGGAGACCGCGCTGATCGAGAACAGCGAGGGCGTGCAGCAGTTCCTGAAGGAGGCCCGGCGGCTGGGTTGCCTGGTGGGCCTCGACGACTTCGGCACCGGCTTCTCGTCGCTTTCATATCTGCGCAACTTCGAGTTCGACGTGCTGAAGATCGACAAGACCTTCATCGACGAGGGCTCCAACGTCCGGGACTACGGGCTGGTGGCCTCCATCGTCAGCATGGGCCGGATTCTCGGCATGCGAGTGGTGGCCGAGGGGGTGGAGACCGGGGATCAGGTCAAGCGCCTGCGGCAGGTCGGTTGCGACTTCGTTCAGGGCTTCTACTACTCGCGGCCGCTGCCCGCCGACGAGTTCTACCGCTTCGTCACCGAGGAGCGGGTGCGCACCGACCGCTGATCCCGCTGCCCTCCCCGGGCCGAACGGTTACACTGTGCGGCTT
>JAWLCV010000059.1:0-24430 GCA_041686955.1 Pseudomonadales bacterium | reverse complement strand
TCGCGTGTTGCGCTCTTTGGAGCCTGAAGGATGGAAAGGCGGGCGAGGGTGCGCCGCTCGCCACCGATCACCCTCTTCATCCTTCCGAACTCCGAAGATCCGCAGCCCGCCAGTGATAGTGGTAGTAGACCACCGGGATCACCAGCAGCGTGAGCACCGTGGAGACGATCAAGCCGAAGATCAGCGACACCGCCAACCCCCCGAAGATGGGGTCGTCGAGGATGAAGAACCCGCCCAAGGTCGCGGCCACGGCGGTGAGCGCGATGGGGCGCGCCCGCACGGCGGCGGCGGAGATGGTGGCCTCCTGCAGCGGCTTGCCGGCGCGCACCTCCTGCTGGATGAAGTCCACCAGCAGGATGGAGTTGCGCACGATGATGCCGGCGAGCGCGATCATGCCGATCATCGAGGGGGCGGTGAACTGCTGACCGAGCAGCGCGTGGCCCGGCATGATGCCGATGAGGGTCAGCGGGATGGGCGCCATGATGATGAGCGGCACGCCGTAGGAGCGGAACTGGCCCACCACCAGCAGGTAGATGAGGATGAGACCCACGCCGTAGGCGGCGCCCATGTCGCGGAAGGTCTCGTAGGTGACCTGCCACTCGCCGTCCCATTTCATGGACCAGACGTAAGGGTTGTCCGGCTGGTCGGTGAGGTACTGCGCGATGGGAGCGCCGGCGATGGGGGTTTCGGACAGCTCGCCGGCGATGGCCGCCATGCCGTACAGCGGGCTGTCCGTTTCTCCGGCCACGTCGCCGGTGACGTACACCACGGGGAGCAGGTCCTTGTGGTGGATGGTCTGGTCGCGGGTGGTGGTGCGGATCTCCGTCACCTCCGAGAGCGGCACCAGAGCCCCGTTGTCGGCGCGCACCCGGAGCGCCCGGATCCGCTCCACGTCGCCCTGGGCCGCCGCCGGCAGCTCCACCCGCACCGGAATGGGCGTCTTGGCGTGGGGGTCGTGGAGGTAGGACATGTCCTCCCCGGCGAGCGCTGCCGCCACCGCGGCGCTCACCGCCGCCTGGGACACGCCGAGCTTGGACGCCCTGGCGCGGTCCACCTCCACCACCAGCTTGGGCTGGGGTGCCTCGATGGTGTCGTCCACGTCCACCACGTCCGGCGTGGCCTCGAAGATCTCGCGCACCCGGCGCGCCACGGCCATCTGCCCCTCGTAGTCGAGACCGTAGATCTCCGCCACCAGCGGCGCCAGCACCGGCGGTCCCGGCGGCACCTCGACGATCTTGACGTTGGCGCCGAAGCGGTCGCCGATCGCCGCCAGCGGCGCGCGCACCGATGCGGCGATGCTGTGGGAATCCCGCGCCCGGTCGTCCTTCGGCAGCAGGTTCACCTGAATGTCGCCCTGGTGGGCCAGCCGGCGCAGGTAGTACTGGCGCACCAGGCCGTTGAAGTTGATGGGCGCGGAGGTGCCCGCGTAGATCTGGTAATCCGTCACCTCGGGGACGGTCTCCAGGTGGTCGGCCAGGGCGGAGAGCACCCGATAGGTGTTCTCCACCGGGGTGCCTTCCGGCATGTCCACCAGCACCTGGAACTCGCTCTTGTTATCGAAGGGCAGCATCTTCATGACCACGGCCCGCACCCCCACCAGGGCCACGGAGCCGAGGATCAGCACGATGAGCACCGCGAGCAGGCCCCAGCGGTAGCCGCGTCCGTCGTCGCGGCGCAGAAACGGGGTCATCGCACGGGTGAAGAACCGGTCGAGCCAGCCGGCCCCCTCGTCGTGTGCCTCGTGGCCGGTCTGCACGTTCTGGAACACCCGCCGGTACAGCCAGGGAGTGAACATGAACGCCACCGCCAGCGAGATGATCATGCCGGTGGAGGCGTTGATGGGGATGGGCCGCATGTAGGGGCCCATGAGGCCGGTGACGAAGGCCATGGGCAGGAGCGCGGCGATCACCGTGAAGGTGGCGAGTATCGTGGGTCCGCCCACCTCGTCCACCGCCGCGGGAATGGTCTCGGTGAGAGAGCGCCCGCCCATCTGCAGATGCCGGTGGATGTTCTCCACCACCACGATGGCGTCGTCCACCAGAATGCCGATGGAGAATATCAGGGCGAACAGGGACACCCGGTTCAGGGTGAATCCCCAGGCCCAGGAGGCGAACAGGGTGATGGCCAGGGTGACGATCACCGCCGCGCCCACCACCGCGGATTCCCGGCTGCCCAGGGTGAGCAGTACCAGCACCACCACGGAGACCGTGGCAAACACCAGCTTGTGGATCAGGGTCTGGGCTTTTTCCTCGGCGGTGGCACCGTAGTTGCGGGTGACGCTGGCGTTGACGCCGTCGGGCAGATAGACGCCACGCACCTGGTCGATCCGGTCGATCACCGCCTGGGAAACGTCCACGGCGTTCTCCCCCGGCTTCTTCGACACCGCGATGGTCACCGCGGGGTGGCGCTCGCCGGGGACGATGGCCGCCAGGCTCTCCGCCGGCCCGGCGCCGAAAGTCACGTACTGGTCGGGATGGTCGCTCTCCAGGCGCACCTCGGCCACGTCCTTCAGCAGGATCAGCGCGCCGTTGCTCACCCCCACCGCCAGGTCCGCTACCTCCTCCGGAGTGCTGAGAAAGGTGCCCGCCTGGACGAGGATCCGCCGGTTGTCGCGCACCAGCGCATCCGCATCCCGGGAGGCGTTGGCGGCGGCCAGGGATCGGCGCAGATCGTCCAGAGACAGCCCGTAGCCGGCCAGCCGGTCCGGGTCGAACTCCACGTGCACCACCCGGTCCGGCCCGCCCAGGATCTCGATGTCACGGGTACCGGGTACCCGCTGCAGCTCAGGCTCGAGCGCGTGGGCGACCCGCAGCAGGTCCGCGGCGGTGATGTCGCTCGCCTCGCTCCATAGCGTCGCCGCCACCACCGGAACGTCGTCGATGCCCATGGGCTTGATCAACGGCGGACTGACGCCCACGTTGGGGGGCAGCCAGTCCTGGTTGGAAAAGAAGGCGTTGTACAGCCGGACGATGGCCTCCGTGCGCGGTTCCCCCACCTCGAAGCGCACGGTCAGGGTCGAGAGCCCCGGCATGGAGGTGGAGTACACGTGCTCCACGCCCTCGATCTCGGAGACCACCTGCTCGGCCGGCGTGGTGACCAGCGACGCCACTTCCCGGGCGGTGGCGCCCGGGTAGGCGATGAAGACGTTGGCGAAGGTGACGTTGATCTGCGGCTCTTCCTCCCGCGGCGTCACCAGCACGGCGAACATGCCCAGCAGCAGGCCGGTGAGGGCCAGCAGGGGCGTGATCTCCGTGGTGAGGAAGGCGCGGGCGATGCGGCCGGAGATCCCCAGCCCGGGAAGACGCGGCTCGCTCATTCCTTGCCCCCGGCCGGCCCGGCCGCCACGGCGCGCTGCTGCGAGTAGGCCGTGCCCGCAGCGAGGGGATCCAGCGCCACCCGCTCGCCGGCAGCGAGCCCGGAGAGCACCGGCACCTGGCCGTCGGCGGTGGGCGTCGCCGTGCGCAGGTAGCGCAGCGACACGCCGCCGTCCTCCGCCACCACGTAGGCGGCGGTGAGCTCACCGCGGCGCACCACGGCGGATTCGGGAATCAGCAGCCGGCGGTGCTCGCCGCTGACGAACGCCACCTTCACCAGGGTGCCGGGGAACACCCCGTAATCGCCCTCGGGCAGGGTCACGAGCACCCGGAAGGTGTGGCTCACCGAATCCGCCTTGGGCGGGATGCGCAGACTGGCGGCGGGCAGGGAGTCGCCGTTCAGCAGCACCCGGGCCTCGCTGTGCATGCGCAGCGGCCCGATGTGCTGCTGGGGAATCTCCACCACGACCCGCAGATGCTCGAGGGAGAGCCCGGTCATCAGCAGCTCGCCCGGCGACACCGCCTCGCCCATCTGCACGTGGCGCTCCACCACCGTGCCGGCGTAGGGGGCGCGGATGGTGGTGTATTCCAGGTTCTGGCGCGCTTCCGCCAGCGCCGCGTCGGCCGCCTCCACCCGGGCCTGGGCCGCTTCCAGGTCCGCGGCGGCGGCATCGAGCTGGGCTTTGGCGATGAGCTGACGCTCGTAGACGTCACGGGTGCGCTCGAAGGCCAGGCGCGCCTCGGTGAGCCGGGCGCGAGCCTCGGCCAGAGCGCTTTCCGCCGAGGCCACCCGGGCCCGCTGTTCCGTGTCCGTGATGCGGACGATGACCTCCCCCTTGGGCACGTAGTCGCCGACGTCGAAGTTCAGCTCGGTGACCCGGCCGCTGGTCTGGGCCGACACGGTGGATTCGTTCACCGCCTCCACCACGCCGTCGAACAGGGTCTCCCGCGGCACCACGGCTTCTTCCACCACCACGGTGTCCAGCTCCGCCGGCGCAGCCCGCGGCGGCACCGTGGTGGCCGGCTCGTCGGAGCACCCGGTCAGCCCCAGGGCCGTGGTGATCAGCAGGCCGGCGATCAGCCGGCCCGGCGGTCGAAGTATCGTCATGACGTCAGTCCCGGATGCAGCTATGGTTGTCGACACTGCAGAAGTGCCGGTGCAGCGCGCGGATCACGTCCACCGCCGGCCCCGGCGCCACCCGGTAGTAGATGGTCTGGGACTCGCGGCGGGTGGTGACCAGGCCGTCGGCGCGCAACACCCGCAGGTGCTGGGAGAGCGCCGACTGGGACAGCGGAATTCGCTCGTTCAGAGCGCCGACGGAAAGCTCGCCCTCGCCGAGTACGCACAGAACTTGCAAGCGATGAGGGTTGGCCATGGCCTTGAGCAGTTGTGCGGCCGAATCCGCATGGCCCAGGAGGTTCTCAGGGTCGGGTACCGGGGGCGCGGCTGCCATACGTAATATCACCTATATCTAAATAAGACGTTCCTAAATTAGTGTGCGAGCTTAGCGGAAGGTTCCATACGGAGCAAGGAGTGTAGAGACATGGCACACGTAGTAGTGATAGGGGCGGGGCTCGGCGGGATGCCTGCCGCCTACGACATCAAGAAGCTGCTCGGTGCCGGCCACGAAGTCACGTTGATCGGCACCTCGGAACACTTTCAGTTCACGCCCTCCAATCCCTGGGTGGCGGTAGGGTGGCGCACGCCGGATCAGGTGCTGGTTCCCATCCGGCCCAACGTGGAGCGGAAGGGCATTCGCTTCATCGCCGAGCCGGTGACGCGAATCGAGCCCGACCAGAACCGTCTGGTGGTGGGTGACGGCCAGACCGTGGAGTACGACTACCTGGTGATCACCACCGGGCCGAAGCTGGCGTTCGACGAGATACCGGGGCTCGGCCCCGAAGGACACTCCCACAGCGTCTGCACCACCCCCCACGCCGAGGACGCGGGCCGCGCCTACGAGGCGTTCCTGAAGAACCCGGGCCCGGTGGTGGTGGGAGCCGTGCAGGGCGCGAGCTGCTTCGGTCCGGCGTACGAGTTCGCCATGGTCCTCGACACCGACCTGCGCAAGCGCCGGCTGCGCGACCGGGTGCCCATCACGTTCGTCACCAGCGAGCCGTACATCGGTCACATGGGCCTGGGCGGCGTGGGGGACTCCAAGGGCCTGCTGGAGTCGGAGCTGCGGCAACGCCACATCAAGTGGATCACCAACGCCAAGGTCCTGGAGGTGGGTGCGGATCAGGTGAAGGTGGCGGAACACGACGAGCAGGGCAACGCGCTACGGGAGCACGAGCTGCCTTCCCGATACAGCATGTTCATCCCCGCCTTCAAGGGCGTGGACCCGGTGGCCGAGGTGGAGCACCTGTGCAATCCCCGGGGCTTCGTGCTCATCGACGAGTTCCAGCGCAATCCCACCTACCGCAACATCTACTCAGCCGGGGTGTGCGTGGCGATCCCGCCGGTGGAAGCTACCCCCGTGCCCACCGGCGCGCCCAAGACCGGCTACATGATCGAGTCCATGGTCACCGCCATCGCCCACAACATCGAGGACGCCATCGCCGGCCGCGAGCCGAGCCACCGGGCCACCTGGAATGCGATCTGCCTGGCGGACCTGGGCGACGACGGGGTGGCCTTCGTCGCCCTGCCGCAGATTCCGCCCCGCAACGTCACCTGGGCGAAGCAGGGCAAGTGGGTGCACTGGGCCAAGGTGGCGTTCGAGAAGTACTTCATGCGCAAGATGAAAACCGGATCCACGGAGCCGGTGTACGAGAAGTACGTGCTGAAGGCGCTGGGCATCCTGCGCCTGAAGTCCGGCGAGCACCGGGAGCAGGCGTGAAGGCCGCCGCCCTGCCGGTGGCGCTGCTGCTGTGGGCGGGCGGCGCCTGGGCCGAAGACCCGCGCCTCGAGCGATCCCGCGCCATCTCGGCCGAGTTTCAGGAGACCCTGGGGCGCGAGCTGACGGCGGCGCTGCAGCGGGGCGGCCCGGTGTACGCCATTGCCGTCTGCAGCGAAGAGGCGCCGGCCATCGCCGGGTTGCTCTCCGACACCACCGAGGCCCGGGTGAGCCGCACCGCCATCCGTTACCGCAATCCGGCGAACGCCCCGGATGCCGAAGCCGAGCGGGTACTGCAGGCGTTCGCTGCGCGTATCACCGGCGGCGCGCTGCCGGAAGTACCGGCCGAATACTTCGCGGTGGCCGGCGACGGCAGCGCGCGCTACATGCGCGCCATCGTCACCCAGCCCATGTGCCTGGTATGCCACGGCGAGAACCTGGCGCCGCCGCTGCAGGCGGCCGTGGCGGAACGCTACCCGGACGACCGCGCCACCGGCTTTCGCGCCGGTGAGCTTCGCGGCGCCTTCGTGGTCGACTGGCCCCCCGAGGAGTGATCGAGTGATTCGCCGTTGTCCCCACTGCGGAAAGAACAACCGGATTCCGCCGCGGCACCTGGCCGACAGCGGCCGCTGCGGTGCCTGCCATCAGCCGCTGCCGGCGCTCGCGGAGCCGCTGGAGGTGAACGCGACCGAATTCGACGAGATCGTCCGGGAGGCCCGGGTGCCGGTGCTGGTGGATTTCTGGGCGCCCTGGTGCGGACCCTGCAAGATGGCCGCGCCGGAAGTGGCGAAGGCCGCGGCCAACCTGGCGGGCCGGGCGGTGGTGGTGAAGGTGAACTCGGACGAGAATCCCCAGGTCGCGGCCCGCTACGGGGTCCGCGGCATCCCCTTTTTCGCCGTGCTGCGCGACGGCGAGCTGGTCTGGCAGCAGACCGGCCTGCTCCGTCACGTCCAGCTCGAGCAGGCGGTGACGGCGCAGGCTTGAGCCGGCGCCGGGGTCCGCGAGCGGGCCCCGGCCTGTCGTGGAGCCGCTACAGGTTCTCGGTAGCGAACTCCCAGTTGATCAGCTTGTCGAGCCAGGCGTCCACGTAGTCCGGCCGTCGGTTCTGGTAATCCAGGTAGTACGCGTGCTCCCACACGTCGATGGTGAGCAGCGCCTTCCTGCCTTCGGCCAGCGGATTGACCGCGTTGGGCGTCTTGGTGACCGCCAGCTTGCCGTTCTCTTCCACGAGCCAGGCCCAGCCGCTGCCGAACTGGGTGACGGCCGCTTCCTTGAAGGCCTGTTTGAACTCGGCGACGCCGCCGAAGTCGGACTGAATCCGTTCTTTCAGGGTGCCGGTGGGCTCGCCGCCTCCGCCCGGTCGCATGCAGTGCCAGTAGAAGGTGTGGTTCCACACCTGGGCGGCATTGTTGAAGATGCCCTGGTGCTCGGGCTTGCCGTAGGTCTTCTTGATCAGCTCCTCCAGGGGGAGGGCCGCCAGCTCGTCCTGACCTTCCAGCAGCTTGTTCAGGTTGGTGACGTACGCCTGGTGGTGTTTGCCGTGGTGAAAGCCCAGGGTATTCGAGGAGATCACCGGATCCAGGGCATTGTCGGCGTAGGGCAATGGCGGTAGTTCGTGCACGTCTGTACTCCTTGCACAAAATGAATGGCCAAAAGGGGTGATGGCACGGCGGGCGTCAAGGCTCGTGTCACCGTGCGCGCGTGACCATACCGAAACCGGCGGCGATATTCGAGGGAGCTCGTCAATCGGCGGCGGACGGCGACTCGTCGCCGCCGAGGCGGGCGAGCACGTCCACCAGGGTAGCCAGTTCCACGGGCTTGGTGAGGTGGGCGCAGAATCCGGCTTCGCGGGTGCGATGGCGGTCGGTGGAACGGCCATAGCCGGTGATCGCCACCAGCGGGATATCGCTGAGCAGCGGGTCGGACCGCGCCGTCTCGGCGAGGTCGTAGCCGCTCATGTCGGGCAGCCCGATGTCACAGAGGACGATGTCGATCTCCTCCCGCCGCAGCAGCTCCAACGCCTCCGTGCCGCTGCCGGCGACCCGGACTTCGTGGCCCTGCATCTCGAGCACGAGCTGCATCATGTCGGCGGCATCGGCGTTGTCCTCCACCAGCAGGATGCGCCGCCGGACGGGGCCGGCGGTCGGCTCAGTGCGGAATTCGTCGCTGGGCGCCTCGGCTCGCGGCAGGCGCACCGTGAAGGTGGCGCCGGTGCCCGGCCCCGCGCTCTCGGCCGTCACCGAGCCCTCGTGCAGCTCCACCAGGCCCTTCACCAGGGCGAGGCCGAGCCCCAGGCCGCCCACCGACCGGGAGATGTCCTGGGTCTCCTGCTGGAAGGGCTCGAAGATGGTGGACAGCATCTCGGGCCGGATGCCGGCCCCGGTGTCCTGCAGCTCCGCCACTGCCTGGTCGTTCTCGGTCCGCAGCGTGATGGTCAGCGTGCCGGGCGCGTCGGTGAACTTCAACGCGTTGCCCAGCAGGTTGTCGAAGATCTGGGCGAGCCTCACGTCGTCCCCCGATACCCACAGGGGCTCCTCCGGCAGGCGCTTCTGCAGTTCCAGGCCGCTGCTGGCAATCTGCGTGCTGCGGTCCTGCAGCACGTCCTCGATGACCTTGCGCAGATCCACGATCCTGCGATCGAGCTTGATCTTGCCCCGGGCGATGCGCGACACCTCCAGCAGGCTGTCGATGAGCCGGGTCATGTGGGTGGACTGACGCTCCAGCACCGCCCACGCACGCTGCAGCCGCGGGTCCTCCGGTTCCGCCAGGCTCACCAGCTCGGCGGCGCTGCGAACCGCCGCCAGCGGGTTCCTCAGCTCGTGGCCGAGCATGGCCAGGAACTCGCTCATCTGCCGCTCGGATTCGCGCAGCCGCTCGGCGTAGGCGCGCTGCTCGGTGATGTCGGTGTTGGTGCCGAACCAGCGCACCACCCGGCCCGCCTCGTCGTGGATGGGCAGGGCGCGGGAGAGGAACCAGCGCCAGCGGCCATCGCGGCCGCGCAGCGGGAAGGTGTCTTCCCAGGGCTCGCCGCTCTCCAGGCAGCGCCGGTACTTGTCGACCACCCGGGGCCAGTGGTCGGGGTGATGGATGCGGTTCCACACCGCCGGGTCCTTCATCTCCTCCGCGGTGAGCCCGGTGTAGTCGAACCAGCGCCGGTTCCACCAGAAGATCCGCCCTTCGGCGTCCGCCATCCAGGCGAACTGGGCGATGTTGTCCGCCAGGGTGCGGAAGCGCTCCTCTTCCTCCCGCAGGGCCGCTTCCGCACGCCGGCGCTCGGTGACGTCGACGCTGCCGCCCACCAGAGCCCGCAGCTCGCCGTTGGAGGTGAAGCGCGGCCGTGCCCAGCTCTCCAGGTGGCGCCACTGGCCGTCCGCAGCCTTGAACCGGGCCTCGGCGTGGGTGGGGCGGCGCTGCTCGAGCCCGGCCCGGAGCTCGGCGAGGTATGATTCCTTGTCTGCCGGGTGCACCAGCGCCTGCCACTGATCGCCGTAGAGCGCTTCCCGCGGCAGGCCGAAGAACTCGCACACCGTGTCGTTCACCAGCTCCAGGGCGCCCGATGCGTCGTGAACCCAGATGATCAGCGGCAGGCCGTTGGCCATTTCGCGGAACTGAGCTTCCCGCTCCCGTAGGGCCTGCTCGGTGTTCTTGAGGTCGGTGATGTCCAGGGCCATGCCCACCAGGCGGCGCACGGTGCCGTCGGGGTTGCGCTCCAGCGCGGTGTTCACCCCCCGCACCCACACCCAGTGTCCGTCCCGATGGCGGATGCGCACCTCCACCCGGTAGGCGGGGCGCCGGCCCTCCATGAAGTCCCGGTAGCTGCGCTCCACCAGACCCTGATCGTCGGGGTGGATGCGCTCGAAGAGCCAGGGAATGAACTGCTCGTGGCTCGGCAGCTCCTCGGGGGGGTAGCCCAGCATCTCGCCCCACTGGTCGCTGTAGTAGGTGGGGCCGTCGATGGGCACGGCGTGTTCGAACACGGCGCCCCGGGCAGCCTCCCAGGCGAGCTCGAGCATCTGCATGGCGTGCCGCAGTCGCTGCTGCACCGACCCCTGGCGGGTGATCTCGTTGCAGGCGCAGACGACGGCCACCGTCGTGCCTGCGGCATCGGCCACGGGCGTGAAGGCGAAGCTGAAGCGCCGCTCCTCGGGAAAGCCGTGGCTGCGGACCACCACACGCACGTCGTCCTCGCGGCTGTGCTCGCCGCGCCGGCATGTGTCGATGGCAGCGGCCAGATCCCGGGACATCTCCGGCCAGGCCTGGGCCAGCGGCCGGGCCAGGGCGTCCGGGTGGCGGCGGCCGAGCAGCGGCACGAAGCCGTTGTTGTAGACGAGATGCTGCTCGTCACCGGCCAGCATGAACATGGGCTGGCTGGCGGCCAGCATGAGATCCAAGGCGACACGGAGGGGCGCGGGCCAGCCCTCCATGGGCCCCAGCGGCGTATCGGACCAGCGGACTGCCCAGAGACGCGCCTCGACGCCGTTGCCGCGCTCGGCGTCCACGAAGTCCGGCTGGTTCTCCGTCATCTTGCCTCCCCGCGGCGCGGCGTCCGCCGGCGGGCTCTCGACAGCGTCACGGGAGCCTCGACTCATTGCTTGTTAGACAAGAGGCGAGTGGGAGGTTCCCCCTGTGGGCGCGCCGTCGTGCTGCGCCAGTTCCCGTTCCAGCCGGCGGGCGTTCTCGAGCGGCGAGGTGCCGCCGCCGGAGATGAGGCGATAGGCCACCGGCACGACGAACAGCGTGAACACGGTGGCCACGGTGACGCCGCTGAAGACCACGATACCGATGACCTGCCGGGTTTCCGCGCCGGGGCCGGTGCCCAATATGAGGGGCAGGGTGCCGGCTGCGGTGGTCAGGGTGGTCATCACGATGGGCCGCAGCCGCACCTCGCAGGCCTGCATCAGCGCCTCGACTAACTCCACCCCCTCGTCACGGAGCTGGTTGGCGAACTCGACGATGAGGATGCCGTTCTTGGCGGCCAGCCCCACCAGCATCACCAGGCCGATCTGGCTGTAGATGTTCACCGTGTTGCCGGTGACCCACAGGCCCAGCAGCCCGCCGGCCATGGCGATGGGCACGGTGAGCATGATGGTGAGCGGATGGCGGAAGCTCTCGAACTGCGCGGCGAGCGCCAGAAACACCACGGCCACCCCCAGGAGCATGACGAAGGTCACGGAGGCGCTGGACTGCTGCAGGTCCCGGGTCTGGCCCTTGTAGTCCACCACGACACCGTCCGGCAGATGCTCGCGCACCAGGTTCTCCATGTACTCCACGGCCTCGCCCAGGGTGAAGCCCCGGGCCAGGTTGGCTTCCAGGGTGATGGCGCGCACCCGGTTGTAGCGATTCAGGCTGTTGGAATCGGCGAACTCCTCGAGTCGCACCAGGTTGGCGAGCGGGATGAGCTCCCCGGTGGTGGAGGAACGCACGTAGATGTTCTCCATGGAGGACGGCGTGCGCTGAGTCTCCCGCTCGCCCTCCAGGATCACCTCGTACTCCTCGCCGTCGTCGATGTAGGTGGTGACTCTCCGTGAGCCGAGCAGGGTCTCCAGGGTCCGGCCGATGTCGGCTATGGAGACGCCGAGGTCGGCGGAGCGGTTGTAATCGATGTGCACCCTGAGCTGGGGCTGGGTCTCCTTGTAGTCCCAGTCGAGCCCCTCGAGCCCCGGATTGGCGGCGTCAATCCTGGCCACCAGGATGTCGCGCCACTCGGCGAGCTGTTCGTAGGTGCCGCCGCCGATGACGAACTGCAGCGGCTTGTCGGCACTGGAGCCGAAGCCCTGGCGCATCACCGGGAACGCCATCACCCCCGGCAGGTCCGCGAGCTGCTGGCGGACCTCGTCGAGGATCTCGAACCCGGAGCGGCGCTGCCCGAACGGGCTCAGAACCACGATGGTGACGCCGGTGTTGAACTGGGGCACGCCGCCGAAGCCGCCGGGCGTGCGCACCAGCAACCGCTGTATCTCGCCCGACTCCACGTACGGCATGAGGCGCCGCTCCACCTCGTCCATGTAGGGCGTCATGTACTCGTAGGTCGCCCCTTCGGGGCCGCGCACGAAGGTGAAGAAGCTGCCCCGGTCCTCCTCGGGGGTGTATTCCTGAGGAATGACCCGCAGCAGCACTACGCTCAGCGCGACGATGGCGAGAAAACCCACCACCACGATCACGCTGTGCCGCAGCGCGAAGCCGAGGCCGCGTCGGTAGATGCGGTTCACCACGGTGAAGTTGTGGTCGATGGCCCGGGTCAGGCGGTTCTCGCCCTCGCTCGCCCGCAGCACCTTCGACGCCAGCGCCGGCGCCAGGGTCAGCGCCACCAGCGAGGAGAACACCACGGCGGCCGCCATGGTGAGGGCGAACTCCGAGAACAGGCGTCCCACGTCCCCTTCCAGAAAGGCGATGGGCACGAACACCGCCACCAGCACGGCGGTGGTGGCGACGATGGCGAAGCCCACCTGCCGCGCACCCCGGTACGCCGCCACCAGGGGCGTCTCGCCGTAATGGTCGATGCGCCGGTGGATGTTCTCCAGCATGACGATGGCGTCGTCCACCACCAGGCCGATGGCTAGCACCAGCGCCAGCAAGGTCAGCAGGTTCACCGAGAACCCGAGCGCGTACAGGGCGATGAAGGTGGCGATGATGCACACGGGCACCGTCACTGCCGGCACCAGCATGGCTCGCACGCTGCCGAGGAACAGGAAGATGGTGAGCACCACCAGGCCCACGGCGATGAACAGCGTCTTGTAGACCTCGTTCACCGCGCCTTCCACGAACACCGAGGAGTCGTAGCTCTGGCGGAACTCCATGCCTTCCGGCAGCGACGGCCCCACGATCTCCATTTCCCGTTTCGCCGCCCGGGCCACGTCCAGCAGGTTGGCCGTGGACTGGCGCACCACGCCGAGGCCCACCTGGGGAATGCCGTTGCCGCGGAACAGGGTGCGGTCTTCCTCGGTGCCGCGCTCCACCCGGGCCACGTCGCCGAGACGCACCAGGTGGCCGTCCCGTCCCTGGGCGATGACCAGGCGGCGAAAATCGTCGGCGTTCTCGAAGGCGCGCTGCACCCGGACGGTGAACTGGCGCTCCAGGGACTCCACCCGTCCCGCGGGCAGCTCCACGTTGCCCGCCCGCAGAGCATTTTCCACGTCGGTGACGGTGAGGCCCCGGGCAGCGAGCTCCTGGCGGTCGAGCCAGATCCGCATGGCGTAGCGCCGGGCGCCGCCGACGAACACGCGGGCCACCCCGTCCAGCACTGAGAATCGGTCGACCAGGTAGCGCTCCGCGTAGTCGGTGAGCTCCGGCACCGTCATGCGGTCGCTCACCAGGTTGATCCACATGATGACCGACTCGTTCGAGTCGACCTTGCGCACCTCCGGGGGCTCCGCCTCGTCGGGCAGATTGTCCAGCACGCTGGAGACGCGGTCGCGGATGTCGTTGGCGGCGGCGTCCACGTCCCGCCCCACGGCAAACTCGATGGTGATGTCGCTGCGGCCATCCTGGCTCGACGACTCGATGAACTCGATGCCCTCCACCCCGGCGATGCGTTCCTCGATCACCTCGGTGATACGCGTCTCCACCACGGATGCGGCGGCGCCTCGGTAGACGGTCTCGATGCCCACGATCGGGGGATCGATGTCCGGGTATTCCCGGAGCGGCAGGCGATCGAAGGCGATGAGACCGAAGGCGATGAGCAACAGCGAGATGACCGCCGCGAACACCGGCCGGCGGACGGAGGTGTCGGAGATGATCATTCCCGCCCCGCCGCGCCCTGGGCGGGCCAGCCGGTGCCCCGTGCCCGTCCCTGGGGCTTGATGAGCTCGGCGATGGGCTGGGAGCCGTCGTCCACGGCGTGGATCCGCACCGGGGCCCCCGGCCGCACCTTCATGGTGCCGTGGGAAATGATCGTCTCGCCCACCGTGAGCCCGGACACCACCTCCACCTGGCCCGGCATCCGGGTACCCAGCTCGACGGCACGCTCCTCTGCGATGTAGGGCTCGCTGCTGGTGTCCACCACCAGCACGAAGTTCTCCCGCCCGCGGGGAATCACCGCCTCCTCGGAGATGACGATGGCGTCGCGCTCGTCCCGCAGCAGGTTCAGGGTCATGAGCATCCCGGGCACCAGGTCGCCGCGCTCGTTGGGGATGAGCGCGCGCACCGTGATCGAGCGGGTGACCGGGTCGATGGTGCTGTCCACGGAGGTGACTTCACCGGCGAAGTTGCGGTTGGGAAACACCGGGCTGGACGCTTCCACCATGGTGCCGGGACGGACGGTGGTCAGGTAGATGGCAGGGATGGTGAAGTCGAGCTTCATCCGCGAATCGTCCACCAGGGTGGTGACCACGTCGCCGGGAGAGATCAGTCCTCCGGGACTGACGCGGCGCAGGCCCACCCGCCCGCTGAACGGCGCGGTGATCAGCCGGTCCCGAAGCCGCGAGCGCACGGCGTCCAGCCGGGCCTCGGCGGTGCGCCAGTCCCTGCGACGCTCGTCGAGCAGCGATTCCGAGGCCGTGCCTTCCGCCACCAGCCGCTGGATGCGCCGATACTGACGCTCCGCTTCGTCGGCCAGCGATTCCGCCTCCGCCAGCAGCGCCGACTCCTCGGCGCTGGTGAGCTCCAGCAGCACGTCGCCGGCTTCCACTGCCTGGCCGTCCTCGAAGTTGATCCGGGTGATGGTGTCGGAGACCGTGGCCGTGACCTGCACCGTCTCGTTGGCGCGCAGCGTGCCCAGGGCCTCCAGCGAATCGGCGATCCGCTGCCGGCCTACCGCTTCGACGATGACGGCGGTGGGCGCCGCACCCGCCTCGCCTGCCGATGCCGCGACGGGTAGGAACAGGGCGAGCAGAAACAACGCGGCACGGCTGGATTTGTGCATGATGGTTCCGGCATCCGAAGGCGAGGGGGCAGCGGTTTCTGATTGTAGACGCAAAGCCTGCCGCTGACACGGTGACGAACCCCGAGGGTTCGACTGCGTGTCGCCCGGTCGGTTCACTCCCGGCTCAAAGAGCCGCCGCGGGCGGCTCCCATGGGCCAGCGGTGAGCCGACGGCTATGCCACGTCGCTGCTCTGGCTGCGCAGCCGGGTGAGGGGGCCCACCTCTTCCCGGGTGGCCACCCATTCCGGTCGCGGCTCGGGAGCGGCGAACGGCGCCTGCAGGCGATTCTCCACGCTGTTGTAGACGAAGAACAGATTCGAGCGCGGATACGGTGACAGGTTGTCGGACGACGCGTGCAGCGTGTTGCACTCGAACAGGATCACCGTACCCGGTCCGCCCCGGGCGGTGATGACGCCGCGATCCCGGGTGGCCGCTTCCAGGTCGGGCAGCTCCGGGACGCCCACCTGCTGGCGCTTGAGCGATGTCTCCCAGTAACGGTCGGGAGTCGCGCCGAGGGTGGGATAGAAGGTGGTGTGGGAGCCGGGCACCAGCATCAGCGGGCCGTTCACATCGTTGTTTTCGGTGAGGCTCACCGAGATGCTCACGCAGCGCATGCGGGGCATGCCGTCCTCCGCGTGCCAGGTCTCGAAGTCGCTGTGCCAGTCGAAGCCTCGGCCGCGGAAGGCGGGCTTGCGGTTCAGCCGTGACTGGTGGATGTAGACGTCGCTGCCGAGGAGCTGTCCTGCCATGTCCAGGAGCCGCGAATCGCGGGTGAGCGCGTCGAAGCGGGCGGAGAGCCGATGGATGCCGAAGATGGAGCGGATGACGTTGGAATCCGCCTCGGTGATGACTTCCGGCCGGCCCAACAGCTCTGCATCGTGGCGGTACGCTTCGAGATCGTCGAGAAACGCCCGTACCTCCCGGGGGCGAAAGAAGTTCTCCAGAACCAGAAAGCCGTCGCGCTCGAACCGCGCCAGCGCTTCGGCGCCGAGGGGCCCTTCCCGGCGCTCCCGGCCGGTGGCATGGATCACCGGGTCGCGGCGTGGGATGGGGCTGCGTCTCTCGCTCAGCCGGGTGGGATAGGGATCGCGTTCCATGGACATTGCCAGCTACCTCCTGTCTTTATTCCGGTTGATGATGAACGCCTGGCTCGGCAGGCGTGCGTGCGCCTGCGCGGGCGGACGGAGGCCGGCCCGAGCAGACGCGTGACGGAGCACGGCGGCCCCGGAGGGCCGCCGTCCCGATTTCTGGATCGTCAGCTTTTTTCGATGGCGATGCGGGACCGCTTTCTCGGCTGCACCTTGGGCAGCCGTACGGTCAGCATCCAGGCATGGTACCGGGCCTTGGCGTTGGCTTCATCCACCGACGCGGGTAGCTGCACTGCGCGCTCAACGTGCTCATCAGACCTCCACATTCCACATACCTCTATATAGATGTGGTGCAACGGGGAGGTTTCAACCCCGGCAGCGGGACTAGAGGTGGTAGCGGACTCCTACCCGGCCGCGCAGCCCGAGGCCCGGAAAGCCGATGGCCTCCTCGTAGTTCTCGTCCAGGACGTTGTCCACGGCCAGCCACAGCCGCAGCCGCGGCACCGCATGCCACGACACCTCCAGGTCCACCCGATGGTAGCCGTCGAGGGTCCGCCCGCCGGTGGGCACGGCGCTGTCGTACACCTCGCCAACGTAGAGCCACTCCGCGGCCAGCGCCACCGTCGAGGTCACGTCCCAGACCGCGGAAATGCCGCCTCGCCAATCGGGGCGCTGGCGCAGGGTCGCTCCGGCGTCGTCCACGTCGATGTCCACGTAGCTGAGGTGCGCCTGCAGCGCCACCGCGTCGGACGGCCGTGCGCTGCCGGCCAGCTCGAAGCCGGTCGTATCGACCTGGTTGCGGTTCACGTTGGTGAACAGAGCCGGGTCGAAGTCGATGAGGTCTTCGTACTCGGAGCGAAAGCCCACGAGCGTGAGGTCGAGGTGATCGCCGCCGAACGACCGGGTCACCCCCACCTCCCAGGTGGTGCTGGTTTCCGGCCGGAGGTCCGGGTTGCCCACCAGAGCGTGCCCCAGGGCGAAGAAGCTGGGCAGCTTGTAGCCTTCGCTCCAGCTCGCGAACAGTCGGGTCGAGGACATGGTGTATTGGGCGCCGAGGCGTCCGGTGGTCTCGGCCTCGTGCCCGTCCGGGTCATCGTGCCGCAGCGAGGCGCTGAGCGACGGACCCTGGTCGCGGCCGAGCCGCAGCTCCCCGAATACGCCCAGAATCTCCCGCTCGAGCTCGAAATCCGTGGGCAGCTCGAAACCCGGGAAGAGCTCCAGGCTCCCCTGCAGGTCGCCCCGCTCCTTCTCGAAGTCGAGGCCCAGCACCACGTCCGCCAGCGGTGTCGCTGCGAGCGCCAGGTTGGCGCCCAGCGTGGTTCGTTCCAGATCCGACCTCGAAGTGCTCGCCGGCACCCCATCGCGCACGCCGGGAGCGATGCCCGGGGACACGCTGTCCTCCTCGTGGCGCGCGAAGCCTGCCTCCAGGTTCACGGTGGCCCGATGCGAGTGGGCGTAGCGGAGTTGCGCCGCGGTGGAGAGCTGGGTCTGCTCCCGACGATCCACCGCCCGCAGCACCGCGAGCTCGGGTCCGCCGCTGTCTTCCGGAAATGCTTCGGCATCGGCGTCGGCGAGACGGCCGCTCGCCGTCAGGCGGAGCTTCGCGCCGGGCCGGCTCACCAGTCGGGCGCTGAGGGTACGGTTGTCGAAGGCGTTGCCGTCGATGCCGTCGCCGTCGTCCGTGGCGGTGGCGGTGACGGCCAATTGCGTCGCCGGCCCCAGGGAACCACCGGCGTGGAGCGCGCCGCGGCGGTACTCGTCTTCGCCGACCTCGGCGTCCGCTTCCAGCCGGCGGTCCGCGCCGGCGGCGCGGGTGACGATGTTGATGGTGCCGGCAAGCGCGTCCGAGCCGTAGACCGACGATTGGGCACCGCGCACCACCTCGATCCGCTCCACCTCCGCCAGGTTGATGCTGGCGAAGTCGAACGAGCCGCCCCGGGTGTTGTTGGGATCGTTGACCTGGACGCCGTCGATGAACACCAGGGTGAAGTTGGCTTCGGCACCACGCAGGTAGACGGACGAGATCCCGCCGCGGCCGCCGTACTGGGTGACCTGAAGGCCGGCCACGGAGCGCAGAACGTCGATCACGCTGCGCGCCTGGCGGGCTTCGAGCTGCGCACGGTCGATGACCGTGACGTGGCCGGGAATGGCGGTGACGGGCCCCTCCAGACGGGTGCCGGTGACGACCATGGTCTCCATGCTGCGCATCGAATCCGCCGCGCCCGTTTCCGCAGCGCCGCTCACCGGCACGTGGAAGAGCGTTGCGCAGGCAGCGAAGGTGCCCAGGGCGCGCGCTCTCGCGGGTCTCTTGGGGTGACGTGTCATGAGGTTCTCCTTGTTTCGAACGGAATGGAAATCAGGTAGGCCAGCAGGGCGGCAGCGATCAGCAGCGGGCCCAGGGGCCGTTGCCCTGGCCGCGGCGCGATGCCCCCGGGAGGCCAGGGCTGAACGAGTCCGGACCGGCGCCACGGCTCGAGCATGGATGTGCCCTGGAGCTCGGCGCGGGGCTGATGAACGAAACCGCGGCGGATCGAGAGATCGTCGATCTGCACCGATAGGTGGTGACGCCCCGGCTCCCGCAGCGGCAGGGGCGCCACCAGGCGTCCCGGAGCCACGGCCGTGAACTCCACGCGGCTCGGCCCAAACCCGCCAGGCAGCGCGAGCCATCCCACCGCGCGGACGGCTTCCGCCGCGTCCACCGCCAGCCAGTCGCCGTCGCCGTCGACCAGGTCGAGCTCCGCGCGGGGCTGCGGGCCCTCCAGGTGCAGGCTCAGTCGAGCCGGCGCCGCGTCCCGGGAACCGGCGGTCCATTCCACCAGCCCTCCGGCGAAGTCGCTCCAGGCTTCCCAACGGGGCCACTCCGCCGCGAAGGGTCCCAGCCCCCCCGGTAGCGCCACCACGGTGCCGAGTCCGGCTCGGCCCGAGACCAGCAGCGGATCGCCCCGCGGCGCGCGCAGGTGCACGATGGCGTCGTCCCGGGCTCGGGTCACGGCGTAGCCATCGAGGCGCGGCCACGCTGCTGCGGCGGGCAGAAACGGCACGGGTGCTGCGGTCACGGGAGCTGTGGTCGTCCGGGTGACGGTGGCGCGCCGTGAACCCACCGCCTCGGCCATGAGCTGTGGCAGCCGGGCCACGTCGTCCAGACGCAGCAGCAGGCCGTCGTTGACCCGGCACAGGGAATCGAGAACCCCCAGGTCGGCGTCGCCCCCCACCGCCAGACCGATCACTTCCACGCCGAGATCGCGGATTCGTCGCCGTGCCCCGGCGAGGTCTTCCGCGGCGGTGAACCCGTCGGTCAACAGAACCAGCAAGCGGTGTCGGACGTCGCTGTCGGCGAGCTGATCCAGCGCCAGCTCGAGCCCTTCCGCGAGCCGGGTGGGGCCGGCCGGGGCCACGGTCTCCAGGGCGGTCCGCACCTGCCGGTCCAGGTCGGCGTGGCGCCCGAGGGATAGAAGGATCTCGGCGTCGTCTTGAAAGGCCACGATCCCCACCTGGTCGCTTCTCAGCGAGGCCGCGGTGCCGACGACGGCGCTCGTTGCATAGGCCCAGCGGGATCGGCCCTGCACCTGGCGCCCCATGCTGCCGGAGCGGTCCAGGACGAAGACGGCGGCGGCCGGTGGCAGGGGAACGCCCGCTTCCGCCGTCACCGGCAGCACGGCCTCCAAGGTGGACCCCCGGTAGGCGCCGCCGCCGAAGGCGTGCTCGCCGCCCAGAACCACCAACCCCATTCCCTGGTTGCGGACGGCGCGGGTCAGCTCCGTCCAGGCCTCCGGGGCGGCCGCGCTGACCGGAACGTCGTCCAGCACCAGAACCGCCGGACGGCGGCCCACGCTCCAGCCGAGACGTTCCGGCGGAACCCGCGTGACCCGCCAGCCCCCAGCGGCCAGACTGGCCAGCAGCGGCGCGTCGTTTCCGGGCGCAGTCACGTAGTGCACCTCTATAGGGCCAGCGACGTCCACCAGCGCCTGCCAGCCGTTGTCCGCGTCGCTGACGTCGGTCTCGGCGCGCAGCACGAACGCCAGCTCCAGCGGGCCGGTGCCGGGGGCGGTGAGGGGCACCGGCAGCACCGTGCGCCCGGCTGGAATGGTCAGCGCCTCTGTCCACGCAGCGACCCGGCTGGCGTAGACCTCGAGCCGCCCGGGCTGACGGGCGGTGCCGGTGACGGCGACGGCCGCGGTGAAAGCTTCGCCCGGCGCCACCACGTCGGGGACGCGAACGTCCTCGATGGCCGCGGAAGGCTCACTGGCGACGCCGGGTTCCACAGCGTACACGGGGATGCCCCGCTCCCCGGCGCGGCGCAGGAGTCCGGCGGCATCGCCGGCGGTTTCCACGCCGTCGCTCAGCAGAACCACCGGCTGCTCCGGCGCCGCCATCTCCAGGGCCCGCCGCAACGCTGCTTCGATGTGGGTGGCGGAGTCGTCCACCGTGGGCAGATCGGGGATCGGGCGTTCGGCTGACACCGTCACCGGGGGGCCGGGAACGGCGGCGAAGCTCACCAGAGCCACGCTCTCGAGCTGCGGATTCGCCTGGAGCCAGGAGCCGAGCAGCGTTCGGGGCGCCTGGTGGTGCACTGCCATGCTGGCCGAAGCGTCCAGCAGCACGATGGGTCGCGGGATCGTGGACACGCGCCAGGCGGGGGATGTCGAGGCCGCGGCCAGAAGCCCGAGCGCGGCGACTCGGGCCAAGGCGGGCGGGCTGATGGCTACCACGTCAGGCTCCCGCCGCGGTGCGCGGGTGGCCGGAGGGATGCGGCCTGCGCGCTCCCTGGAAGACCAGATCCGCGGCCACGAGTGCCATCGCCAGCGCCACGAGCACCGGCGTCAGGTCCACGCTGTGGGGCACGGCCGGCGCGCTGCCGGCCGCGGTCCGGGGCGCCAGCGCGCGGGGAGCGATGCGGCTGGCGTCCGGGGGTCGCTCCCGGCTCACCAGCGGGTCCAGCAACGCCGGAGGCCGAGCCGCGCCGACTATGGCGCTCACCAGATCCGGATAATCCAATCCCGGAGGCATCCTTGCGGGATCCAGATCGACGAGCAGCCGGATCCATCCCGGGGCCGCCAGGACCAGCGGGGGACCGCCGTCCGCGTCCCGAATCAGCACCGAGGCGCCGGGGACCGGGGGCGACGCGCTGATGGCCCGCCACGGCCCAGGGAAGTACCGGGTCGCACCGTCGGGGCCGAGCCATTCCAACAGCTCGCTGGTGGGGCGCCAGCCGGCGCTCGGCGCGGCACCGGCCGGCGCCGGTGGCGCCGCGCACTCGACGGCGAGGTCGGTGGTCGCGCCGGCCGCCGCGAGGCGGAGCCCCGGATGAGCGGTCAGCGCCTGGCGCAACGGCGTCGGGCAGGCACCGCCCACCCGCAGCGCCAGGGGTGTCAGCGGCCTTGTCTCGACGGACATGGCATCGTCCTCGGGGAGAGCATCGGCGTGGTCCAGCCGCGCGGCTACCGCCTCCGCCGCTGCCCGCGCCGGCATCTCGAAGCCGAACGTCCGTACGGCGTCGGGCGCGAGCTCCAGCCGCTGGCGGAGAATTTCGCCGGACCCGGCAGTGACGGTGACGGTTCGGGTGGCTGGACGGCGTCCCAGGTTGGCCACCCGCACCGCGCCGAGAATGCGCGGATCGTGCAGGGCACGGCGCAACACCAGCCCCACAACGGCCACGTTCTCGGTGGCGGCGCCCACCTGCACGAGCCGGTGAAACGGGTAGCTCTCCGACACCAGCCGAACGCGGGGCGTGGCGCCGTCCGTCGCCAGCCAGTGCTCCCGGCCGGCTCGCACGTCGAGGATCGGCGCCGCCGCCGCGGCCTGCGCCGGCCAGGGCTCGGGCCCGAGCCGGGCGATGTCCCGCAACGGCCGGACGTGGTCCGGGCTTCCGAGGAAGCGAACTTCTGCGGGCCTCTCCCCAACCATCTCCACCAGGCGCTGCAGCGCCTGTTCGGCGCGGCGCGCACCTTGCTCCCGGGCCAGCATGCTCGGGGAGTCGTCGAACCAGATGACCAGGGGCGGAGGCGAGAGATCCCGCCACGACAGGCCGGTCAACGCGAACACCAGCGCGGCGCAGACGGCGGCCCGCAGCAGCCACACGGGGGCAGCGCGGCGGGTCGGCCCGCGACCTCCCGGTTGCTCCGCCGCCCGCTGCCAGAGGAAAAGCGCCGCCACCACCGCCGGTTGTCGCCAGCGGTGACCGCGGTGCAGCCACCACACCAGCCCGGCCACGGCCGCCGCCAGCAGCCATCCGTGCAGCGGCCCGTCAATCATCGGCAGGACCCAGCATGCCCATGAGCGCGTTCTGCCACGGCTGGTCGCTGTGACAGCGGCCGAGGCTGAGGCCGGCGCCGAGGCAGTACCGGCTCAGGGTCTCGTGGTGGGTGGCCAACGCGAGCCGCGCTGTGTCGGCCGCACCTTCTCGCACGGCCAGCCGGCGTCCGGACTCGGCGTCCTCCAGCACGGGCGATGCGCCGGCGGCGGCGTCGGCCGGGGAGGTGATCTGCACCAGCTGAAGCCGGCGCTGCGGCCGTTGCAAGGCCGTCAGGTTCCCAATCATGGCGTCTTCCGCCAGAAAGTCGCTGATGACCACGAGGTGGCGGCCCGGCGGCACCAGCCGGACCAGCGCGCCGAGGTGTGCGGAGCCCACGGGCTGCGGGCCGGGAATCTCCCGCAACCGCCGGGCGAGGCGCAGGTATTGAAGCCGGCCGCTGCCGGGTGGGCACCAGAACTGCGGACGCGGGCCGAACAGGGCCAGCCCCACCTGGCCGCCACCGTTCAGCAGCAGGTAGGCCATCACGAGGCAGAGTTGAATCGCCAGATGCCAGCGCCGCGGGTCGGGACGGCTCATGGAGGCGCTGTCGTCCAGGCACACCACCCAGTCGCTGGTGCGCTCCTCGTCGAAGGTGCGCACGTAGGGGTGGGACCGCCGGGCGCTCACCCGCCAGTCGAGGCGGCGGAGGTCGTCTCCGGGTAGATAAGGTCGGTGCTCCCGATACTCCCATCCGGCGTTTGCGCCGGCGCGGGTGGTGCGCGCCGAACCGGCCCGTGTCCGGCTGCCCGCGGTACGAAGCAGCGACGTGCGGGACCGTGCGAGGCGACGCAGATCGTCCTCGCCTACCGCGTCCAGTGGATGGCGGGCGCTCACGTCAATCGCTCGCTCACCACCCGATCCAGAAGCTCCTCGACCTCCAGGCCATCCAGGGTGCTTTCGAAACGCAGCAGCAGCCGGTGGCGGAGCACGCCGGGAGCGGCGTATCGCAGATCGGCAACCGCCACGTGTCCCCGGCCGCGGAGCAGGGCGCTGGCCCGGGCGCAGCGCAGCAACGCCTGCAGAGCCCGGGGACTGGGGCCGAACCGGAGATGGCGGCGAGCCAGTGGATGCGCCGTCGCCGATGCCGGCTGCAGCGCCATCACCAGGTCGACGGCGGCCTGGCGCAACGGCTCGGCGACGATGACGCTCTGCACCTCTGCGAGCACGTTGTCCAGCCCCGGACCATCCAGGACCGGAGGCAGTGCCGCCGCCTCAGCCTCGAGAGTGCGGTCTGCGATGGCCAGCAGGGTTTCCGCCCCCGGTGCCGGAACCACGATCTTCATCATGAAGCGGTCGAGCTGTGCCTCCGGTAGCGGAAACGTTCCCTCCAGCTCGATGGGGTTCTGTGTAGCGAGCACCCGGAAGGGCAGGGGGAGCGGGTAGTGGTGGCCGAGGTAGGTCACCTGACCCTCCTGCATGGCCTCCAGAAATGCGGCCTGTGTGCGGGGCGTGGCCCGATTGATCTCGTCCACCAGGACCAGGGGCGCGAACAGCGGGCCGGGGCGGAAGGTCAGCCTCTGGTGATCGTCCAGCATCTCGGAGCCGATGACGTCTGCGGGCAGCAGGTCCGGGGTGCATTGAATGCGCGACAGAGACAGGTTCAGCGCGGTCGCCAGACACTTCACCAACTCGGTCTTGCCGAGCCCCGGGAGGCCTTCCAGGAGCAGGTGGCCGCCGGCGCAGAAGCCGGTCAGAACCTCGTCTATCACTCGGGACTGCCCCAGAATCGCCGACTCCAGAGCGGCGCGGAGCCTCCCCAGATCGTCGCGGGCGCGCTGCAGGTCCGACTCACTCATGGCTGAACCTCGCTCACCCGGCGCGCGTACGCGGCGACGGCGAACGGGCGACGGGGCGGTCGGTGGAAGGACGGCGCGGTGGCCGGCGGCGGCGCCACGTGCGGCGATCCCGGGGCGCCAACGGCTGGCGAGTGCTCCATCAGAGCCGCCCGGGCCACCGGCACGTCCGAGGCGGCTTCGGCTCCGGTACCGTCAGCCCGCCGCGGCACGGGTACCCGCATCGCATCCGCCAGGTCGGGGATGGTG
>JAWLCV010000058.1:0-24708 GCA_041686955.1 Pseudomonadales bacterium | reverse complement strand
GAGGCGGGGACCCTGATCGCCACCATCGAGGCCGAGCAGGCGGCGGCGGAGGCCAGGCCGGCGCCGGCCGAGGCAGCCGCCGAGGCAGCCGCCGAGGCACCCGCGAAGCCCACAGCCGAGGCGCCCGAGAAGGCAGCTACCGCCGAAGCGGCCGCGCCGGCCCAGAAACCCGAACCGGCTCCAACCCCGGCCGCTCCCACCGAGGCGCGGGCGGAGGCGCCTTCCGCCGGCGCCGACGTCTATGCGGGGCCGTCGGTGCGGCGGCTGGCCCGGGAACTGGGGGTGAACCTCACTGAGGTTCCAGGCACCGGCAACCGGGGCCGCATCGTCAAGGACGACGTGAAGTCCTTCGTCAAGGAGCGCATGACCGGCGGCGCCGCCGCCGGCGGCGCGGCGTGGCCGAGCCTCCCGGAGGTGGACTTCAGCCGTTTCGGCGAGATCGAGGAACAGCCCCTTTCCCGGATGCGCGCGCGCGGCGCGGAGAACCTGCACCGGAGCTGGATCAACCTGCCTCACGTGACCCAGCACGACGAGGTGGACGTCACCGAGTTGGAGGATTTCCGCGGCAGCCTGAAGGCCGAGGCCGAGGCCCGGGGGGTGAAGGTCACGCCGCTGGCCTTCATCATCAAGGCCTGCTGCAAGGTGCTCGAGGAGTTCCCCGCGTTCAACGCCTCCCTGGACCCGCAGGCGAAAACCCTCATCCTCAAACGCTACTACCACATCGGGGTGGCGGTGGACACGCCGGAAGGCCTGGTGGTGCCGGTGATCCGCGACGCGAACGAGCTGGGAATCTTCGAGCTTTCGCAGGCGGTGGCGGAGCTCGCCGCCAAGGCGCGGGACAAGAAGCTCGCCCCCGCCGACCTGCAGGGCGGCAGCTTCAGCGTGTCGAGCCTGGGGCCCATCGGGGGCACCGGGTTCACGCCCATCATCAATGCGCCGGAGGTGGCGATCCTCGGGGTGAGCCGGGTGACGGTGCGGCCGGTATGGGACGGCGAGGCCTTCGTGCCCCGCAAGATGCTGCCGCTTTCCCTATCCTACGACCACCGGGCCATCAACGGCGCGGAGGCCGGGCGGTTCGTGACCCGGCTGGGCGAGATCCTGAGCGACATCCGCCGCCTCGCCCTCTGATCCCTCAGACGCCGCGCCACTGCGGCTCGTCGTGCCCGGCGTTGCAGGCGCGCGCCAGCACGAAGAACAGGTCGCTCAGCCGGTTCAGGTACTGAGCGCACGGGGCGGCGCCATCGCCGGCGGTGTCATCGCTCGCGGCCGGATCGTCCGCCGCTGCCGGATCCACCAGGACCCACACCGTTCGCTCGGCACGCCGGCATACGGCGCGGCAGACGTGGGCCGCCGCAGCGGCCCGGGTGCCGCCGGGGAGGACGAACTCGGTGAGCGGCGGCAAGGTGGCGTTCAGCTCCGCCACCGCCCGCTCCAGGCCGTCCATGGCGGGCGGCGGGGTGCGGCCCCGGGTGGCCAGGTTCGCCCCCAGGTCGAACAGCTCCTGCTGAATCTGCTGGCACAGGCCGGTGTACGGGCTCTCCGGCGGCAGCTCGGTGACGAGCACCCCCACGAAGCTGTTCAGCTCGTCCACGGCGCCGATGGCGTCGAGCACGGGGTCGGTCTTGGCGAGCCGGGTGCCGTCGGCGAGCGAGGTGCGGCCGGTGTCTCCGGTGCGGGTGGTGACGCGGGTGATGCGGTGCTTCATGAGGCGGCGGACTCGGACAGCTCACGGGCGTCGTAGGCTTGCACCGTGATCAGCCCGGTGTCAAAGGACCGGGTCAGGCCGTGATAGGCGTGATGCATGAACGGCTTGGCGGCCGGGAATCCGGTTGACGCGTCGGCGGCCGAGATGGAGACCCCCACCACCACCGGAATGTAGCCTTCGCTGGTCTTGAAGGCATGCATGTACAGGTTGTCGAAGATGCGGCGGAAACTGGACGAGGTGCACACGTCCAGGCTCGGTTGCAGGGTGATCACCGCGAACATGCTGGGCTCCGGCCGGGTGACCAGGTCCAGCGGGCGCACGAGCTGGCGCAGCTTCGCGCCGATGCCGGACATGAGCTCGTCCACCACCGCGGGATCGTACTGCTCGCGGATGACGTCGAGATTGCTGATGCCCACCAGCAGCAGGCAGGCGGCGCCGCCGCGCGCGTCCGCCTGGCGGGTGGCGTCGCCGATGCGCTCCAGGGTGAACTTCATGTTGCCGAGGCCGGTGACCGGATCCACCAGGTCGGTGGTGTGCAGCTCCTTCAGCTTCTTGCGCAGCAGCCGGTTGGCCCTGAGCAGCTCGTTGTGCCGGGCCGCCAGCCGCCGTGCCGCCACCACCCGGGGCAGAAGCTGCGAGCGCAGGTTCGCCTTGTTGAGAAAGTCGTCCACCCCCACCTCGAAGGCCCGCTCCATGGCCTCGAAGTCGTCCCGGGCAGTGAGCAGCATGACGTAGGTGAAGTGCTCGGCGCTCTCGTCCAGCCGCTTCACCCGGCGGGTGAGCTCGAGCCCGTCGATGGACGGCATCATCCAGTCGGCGATGAGGATCTGGGCGGGCCGCTTTTCCAGCGAGCGGAGCGCCTGAAGTGGATTGTTGGTGAAGCGAACGTTCTGGAATCCCCCGCTGCGCAGCGCTTTGGCGATGATGGCGCTCGAGAACTTGGCGTCGTCCACCACCAGGATTGGAATGTCGTCGTGCGCCATGTAAGTTAACGAGGTCCTCCCGGAACTGGCCGAGTCTAGCACGTGTTCCGGGATTTAATCTGACCTGTGACACGCTTTCCGGGAACCAGGAGATCCATCATGCCGTCATTCGACGTGGTGTCCGAGGTGGACATGCAGGAGGTACGCAACGCCGTGGATCAGGCGTCGCGGGAGCTTTCCACCCGCTTCGATTTCAAGAACGTGGACGCCGGGTTCGAGCTGGCCGACGAGCAGATCCGGCTGCACGCCCAGGAAGAGTTTCAGCTCGAGCAGATGGTGGCCATCCTCAAGGACAAGCTCATTCGCCGCGACGTGGATGTGCGAGCGCTGGATCCCGGCAAGGTGGAAGCGGCCGGCAAGCAGAAGCGCCAGAGCTTCGGCCTGAAGCAGGGCATCGGCCGGGACGACGCCAAGAAGATCGTCAAGCTCATCAAGGACTCGAAGCTCAAGGTGCAGTCCCAGGTTCAGGGGGACCAGGTGCGGGTCACCGGCAAGAAGCGCGACGACCTGCAGGAGGTGATGGCGCTGCTCAAGAAGGCGGAGCTCGAGGCCCCCCTGAACTTCAAGAACCTGCGCGACTGACCCCGGTGGATGCCCCCGGCGCGGCCGGCGCCGTGGCCGGAGCAACGCCCTCCGCCTCCTCCAGTGCCGGCCCCCGCCGCATGAGGTAGACCACCAGGGCCATGGCGGGCAGGCCGATGGCGCAGGAGTAGACGAAGAACCACGGATACCCCACCGCATCCACCACGGCTCCCGCTGCGCCGCCGATCACCTTCCCGGGGAGGGTCATCAGCGAGCTGAACAGCGCGTACTGGGTGGCGGTGTAGGCGGTGTTGGTGAGCCCGGAGAGGTAGGCGATGAAGGCCGAGATGGCCACGCCCCCGGCGAGATTGTCGGCGCTGATGGTGACCATCAGCATCCACAGTTTCGGCCCCAGGAGCGCGAGGGCCGCGAACAGCAGGTTGGTGACCGCAGCCAGCACCGCGCCGGCCAGCAGCACCCGCATCACCCCGACCCGGGGCACCAGCACCCCGCCCAGGGCACCGCCCAGGATGGTCATGGCTACGCCGTAGATGCCGCTGACGTTGGCGATCTCGGCCTTGGTGAAGCCCAGGTCGAGATAGAAGGGGTTGGCCATGACCCCCATGGTGATGTCCGTGACCCGATACAGGCCGATGAACGCCAGGATCACCAGAGCGAGGCGGCCGTTGCGCGCGAAGAAGTCCACGAACGGGCACACCACGGCGCCGATGAGCCAACCGAGGGCGTGACGCAGCGGGCCGGGCAGGTGGGCGTTCCGGGTCATGAACGCCTGCACCCGGGATTCCAGGAACACCGTCTGGCGCGGCACGCCGGACTTCGGCTCCCGGCTCGCCAGCACGGCGAGCATGCCGACCCCCGTCAGCGCCGCCATGCAGACGTAGACGCCGGTCCAGGAAAGATAGGTGGCGATGTGCAGCGCCCCGGCGCCGGCCACCAGCAGGGCGATCCGATAGCCGAAGACGTAGGTGGCGGCCATGGCCGCCTGCCGTTCCGGCGGTGCCGCCTCGATGCGCCAGGCGTCGATGGCGATGTCCTGGGTGGCGGCGCCGAACGCCACGAGCACGGCGAACACGGCCAGGCGGCCGAGCTCCACCGCGGGGTCGGTGTGGGCCATGCCCAGGAGCCCGGCGGCGATGGTGATCTGCGCCAGCAGGATCCAGCCGCGGCGCCGGCCCAGCAGCCGGTGCAGGAGCGGCAGCGCCAGTCGGTCCACCACGGGTGACCACAGCACCTTGATGGAATAGGTGATGCCCACCCAGCTGAACAGGCCGATTGCGGTGCGTGAGGTGCCGGCCTCGGTGAGCCACGCCGACAGGGTGGAGAACACCAGCAGGAACGGCAGCCCGGCGGAGAAGCCGAGGCAGAGCATGGCGGCGATGCGCGGGTTGGCGTAAACGCGCCAGGCCTCGCGCCAGCTTCGGCCGCCGTCGGCGCCGTCAGCGGCGTCTGCGCCGACGGGCGCCGCTGACGAGGGGGGCGTGGCTGGACCGTTGGCGAGGCGTTCGCTCATCCGCGCAGTGTACGCCAGTCAGGGTTGCCACAGATGCACGCGGGCCACGCGCGGTCCGACGAAGGTCACCCCTTCCCGCTCCAGGCGCCGCCGCTGCTCGCGCATGGCGCGGTCGTCCCGCAGCGAGATCCTGAGGCTGGCGTTCAGCACCCGGTGCCAGGGCAGACGGCTGCCGGCGGGCAGGCGGCTCAGGGTGCGGCCCACGTAGCGGGCATGGCTCGGCATGCCCGCGAGCCGGGCGATCTGACCGTAGGTGGCCACCCGGCCCCGGGGGATGGCCGCCACCGTCTGCCAGATGCGTGCCTCCGGTCCAAAAGGTTCTTCGGCGGCGGGCGTTTGACTTGGGCGCCCTGACCTCGCAGATTGGGCGGCCCGCCGCGACGAGTCCCCGGTCATGGGTTTCTGGCCATTGGTTCTGTTTCTCGCCCCCATCGTGGAAATGTACCTGCTGTTCCGGGTCGCCGGCTACGTCGGCGCCGGGCTCACCGTGGTGCTGGTGCTGGTCACGGCGGTCGCCGGAGTGGCGCTGCTGCGCCGTCAGGGGCTGGCCACCCTGACCCGGGGCATGGCGCGGCTGGAGCGCGGACAACTGCCCGCCCGCGAGGTGGCGGAAGGCCTGCTGCTGGCCATGGCCGGCGCCCTGCTGCTGTTGCCGGGTTTCGTGAGCGATACCATCGGATTCCTGCTGTTGCTGCCGCCGGTGCGGGCGGCGGTGGCCGCCCGGATGCTGCCGGAGCCGCCCAGCGCGGGCGGCGGCCCCGGCGGCGACGTCATCGAAGGCGAGTTCGAGTCCCGGGAAGACCCGGACGGGGCGGACGGCGACCGCCACCCGCGCGGAGACCGGCCCCGGCGCCTGCCGTGACGCCGGTGCGCCACGCCTCCTCTTGAAATCCCGTTAGCCGGCCCCATTGTGCAGACGCGGAGGGCGTTTTGCCCTCCGCGTTCGCTGAAAGCGTCCGCGGGCAGCCCGAGGGCGGTCAGCGCGGCTTGAAACTCCGGTGGCCGCGACTATCATAGCGGGCCTCGGATTAGCACTCTCGATCCGAGAGTGCTAACAATGGGTGTTGGCAAAACCCTTAAGGGATTTAACTGGGAGATCAGTAGGTAATGAAAATTCGACCTCTACACGATCGCGTCGTCGTGCGCCGGTTGGAAGAAGAGACCAAAACCGCCGGTGGCATCGTGTTGCCCGATTCCGCGGCCGAGAAGCCCTCCCAAGGGGAAATCCTGGCTGTCGGCCCGGGCAAGACCCTGGAAAACGGCGACGTCCGCGCGCTGGACGTCAAAGTGGGGGACAAGGTGCTCTTCGGGCAGTACGCAGGCAGCACCGTGAAGGTGGACGGCGAAGAGCTGCTGGTGCTGAGCGAGAGCGAAATCTTCGGTGTGCTCGAAGGCTAACTGAGCAAGACGAGAAAGAGGAATATCTAGATGAGCGCAAAAGACGTACGGTTTGGAGATGATGCGCGCAGCCGCATGCTGGAAGGCGTGAACACGCTGGCCAATGCGGTGAAGGTCACCCTCGGCCCGAAAGGCCGCAATGTCGTGCTGGACAAGTCCTTCGGCGCCCCCACGGTGACCAAGGACGGCGTCTCCGTGGCCAAGGAAATCGAGCTCGAGGACAAGTTCGAGAACATGGGCGCGCAGATGGTGAAGGAAGTCGCCAGCCAGACCTCCGACGAGGCCGGTGACGGTACCACCACCGCCACGGTGCTGGCCCAGTCCATCCTCACCGAAGGCCTCAAGTCCGTGGCCGCCGGGATGAATCCCATGGACTTGAAGCGCGGCATCGACAAAGCCGTGCAGGCAGCGGTCAAGGAGATCGAGAAGATGTCCACCCCCTGCGAGGACTCGAAGTCCATCGCCCAGGTGGGCACCATCTCCGCCAACAGCGACGAGTCGGTGGGCAAGATCATCGCCGAAGCCATGGAGAAGGTCGGCAAGGAAGGCGTGATTACCGTCGAGGAAGGCCAGGGTCTCGAGAACGACCTGGAAGTGGTCGAGGGCATGCAGTTCGACCGCGGCTACCTCTCTCCCTACTTCATCAACAACCAGGAGTCCATGGCCGCCGAGCTGGATGAGCCCTACATCCTGCTGGTGGACAAGAAGATCTCCAACATCCGCGAGATGCTGCCGATCCTCGAGTCCGTCGCCAAGGCCGGCCGGCCGCTGATGGTCATCGCCGAGGACATCGAAGGCGAGGCGCTGGCGACCCTGGTGGTCAACAACATGCGCGGCATCGTCAAGGTCTCCGCGGCCAAGGCACCGGGCTTCGGCGACCGCCGCAAGGCCATGCTGCAGGACATCGCCATCCTCACCGGCGGCACCGTCATCTCCGAGGAAGTGGGCCTCACCCTGGAAGGCGCCACCCTGGACGACCTGGGCAGCGCCAAGCGGGTGGCCTCCACCAAGGAGAACACCACCATCGTCGACGGCAACGGCCAGAAAGCCGACATCGAGGGCCGGATCAAGCAGATCCGCCAGGAGATCGAGGACACCTCCTCCGACTACGATCGCGAGAAGCTCCAGGAGCGTCTGGCGAAGCTGGCCGGCGGTGTGGCGGTCATCAAGGTGGGCGCGTCCACCGAGATCGAGATGAAGGAGAAGAAGGCCCGCGTCGAGGACGCCCTGCACTCCACCCGCGCCGCCGTCGAGGAAGGCGTGGTGCCCGGAGGCGGTGTGGCCCTGGTTCGTGCGCTGGCGGCCATCGACGGCCTGAAGGGCGACAACGAGGACCAGAACGTGGGCATCGGCATCGCTCAGCGCGCCATGTCCGCGCCGCTGCGCCAGATCGCCGCCAACGCCGGCGTCGAAGGTGCCGTGGTGCTCGACAAGGTGAACCAGCTCAAGGGCAACGAGGGCTACAACGCTGCCACGGGCGAGTACGGCGACATGATCAAGATGGGTATCCTCGATCCCGCCAAGGTCACCCGTACCGCACTGCAGGCGGCCGCGTCCGTCGCGGGGCTCATGATCACCACCGAAGCGATGATCAGCGAGATCCCGGAGGACAAGCCCGCCGGCGGCGGCATGCCCGACATGGGTGGCATGGGCGGCATGATGTAAGCCGCCCCGCACCGGCAGCGGTCCTGCCAGGTTGGCGGACCCTGCCGGTGCATCGCTGCGAACGAACCCCGCCCTCGTGGCGGGGTTTTTCGTTGGTGCGCCGGACGAGGCCCCAAGGGTGATTTGTCAAGAAGCATTCGCTATAGTCGGCGCGCAACGAACAACTCAGGTGGGGAGAGTTCCTATGGATACCATGATCGTCGTCGACTACCTGTCCCGGTGGGGCCACTTCCTGTTCGGCATCACCTGGATCGGCCTGCTGTATTACTTCAACTTCGTGCAGGGCGAGTATTTCAAGGAGGCGGAGGCGTCGTCGCGCACCGATGCCTTCACCAAGCTCGTGCCCCGGGCGCTGTGGTGGTTTCGCTGGGGCGCCATGTTCACCTTCCTTACCGGCGTCATCATGCTCGGCATCCGCGGCGCGGGGGTGACGGTGGACATCACCGTGGGCGCCGTCCTCGGCACCCTGATGTTCCTGAACGTCTGGCTCATCATCTGGCCCAACCAGAAGATCGTCATCGCCTCCAACGAGCAGTTGAAGGCGGGTGGCGAGGCGCTGCCGGAGGCGGCGGCTGCGGCGCCCAAGGCGGCGCTGGCGTCGCGGACGAACACGCTGTTCTCCGTTCCCATGCTCTTCTTCATGGGCTCGAGCGCCCACTTCTCCCACGGCGGCCTGGACGGCAACACCACCGCCCTGGTGGTTGCCCTGGTCATCGTCCTCGCCCTGGAGCTGAACGCCATCGTCGGCAAGCAGGGACCCATGACCACGGTGCGCGGCGTCATCACCAGCGGCCTGGTGCTCACCGCCGTGCTGTGGGCGGCGCTCGGGCTGCTGTAACCTTTTCCCGCGGTCGTTGTCAGAGAAGAGCCTGCAGATGCAGGCTCTTTCATCACGTCTATAATCGACCCCCGCTGGCAGCAATCGCGAGGAATGTTCATGGCCGACCGTCCCGGAAACGGATCCATCTCCACCCGCCCCGACGACGTGGCAGGACGCCGGCGCGCCGCCACCACGACGCGCCGCCGCAGCGCAGAGGGCCGGGCGCCGGGGCGGGGGCTGGGCAACACCCTCATCCTCGCGGTGCTGGTGGCCGGACTCGTGGTGGCGGGCTGGTTCATCGCCGAGCAGCACCAGCGCCTGCAGGCCGGCAACCAGGCGCTGGAGCAGGCCAGCGCCCGCATCGCGGTTCTGGAGGACCGGCTTCGGGTGACGGATGAGGCGCTCACCGAGACCGGTGAGGCCACCAGCGAGCAGATCAACTTCTGGGAGTCGGAAATCCGCAAGCTCTGGGCCGTCTCCAACGATCGCAACAAGAAGTGGATCGAGGACAACCAACGCTCGATCAAGTCGATCCAACAGTCCATCGCCCGCCTGCAGAGCACCGCCCAGGACATCCAGGGCACTCTGGGGCGCCACGAGAGCGCCTTCGAGCGCCAGCAGCAGGTGGTGGACGAGCTCACCAACGTGCAGATGCAGCTCGAGCAGGTGGTGCGCAGCCAGCGCGACCTGGTGGATCGGGTGAACACGGCCCAGCAGGGTGTGGCCCGGCTGCAGTCGGGGCTCGCCAGCCGGGTGGAGGAGAACGCCGAGGCCGTTGCGGCCATCGACGCCTACCGGCTGCAGCTCAATTCCCGGCTGGCGGACATCGAGCGCCAGCTCGCCAACCTCTCCGCGTCGGCTAGCCTCTGATCCCGGGGCCGCGTGGGCCGCAGGTAGGCCGCGGCGCACCCAGGGTGTGACGTGGGTCCGGTAACCATCGTGCAGCGACCGCCATACTGTGGGGGTCAGCTACGCGCGGTGCACGATCCCGGTGAAGTCGCCCCAGACAAGCCCCTCTCCAGGCCTGGCGTTGCCTGCCGCCCACGGCGAGGTCGCGGCCGCTCTGCGTGACTGCGCCCACGCCTACGGCTGGTCGATCCTGGAGCTTGCCAACGACGATTCCGTGGACGAAGGCGTGGCGCTCGCCCTGGTGCCGGATGGCCAGGCGGCCGATGCCCTGAGGCGACGCTTTCCCCACGCGCTGATCGTCACCACCCGAGCCCGTGACGGCGCCGATCTGGTGCTGCCCCCGGCCGCGAGCCCGGAGGTGCTGGGGCCCCTGGTGGCTCACGCCGGCGAGCAGTGGCGGCGCAACAGAAAAATTCTCGCCCTGCACCGGGAAGTCGCCGCCCGCCGCGACCGCATGCGACAGCTCTCCGACATCGCGCTGTCGCTGTCCATGCGCATGGAGTTTCCGGAGCTGCTGGAGACCATCCTGCGGGAGGCCCGGCGGCTCGCCGGCTGCGAAGCCGGCTCGCTGTACCTGGTGGACGAAGAAGGCGAGCAGCCGGAGCTGGTGTTCAAGCTGGCCCAGAACGACCGGGTGAAGGTGCCTTTCGTGGAAGCCCGGCTGCCCATCACCCCCACCTCGCTGGCGGGCTACGTGGCACTCTCGGGCGAGACCCTGGACATCGCTGACGTCTACGAGATTCCGCCCGGCCGGCCCTACACCTTCAACCGCTCGTTCGACCAGGAGATGGGCTACCGGACCCGCTCCATGCTGGTGATCCCCATGCGCGATCACCGGGAGAAGATCGTCGGCGTGCTGCAGTTCATCAATCGGCTCGACCCCGTGGAGGACGAGCCCGTGCCTTTCGGCGAAGAGATCGGCGAGCTGCTGCGGGCGGTGGCGAGCCAGGCCGCCGTGTCACTGCAGAAGAACGCCCTGATTCGCGACGTCCACCAGTTGTTCGAGGGCTTCGTTCAGGCGTCCGTCAAGACCATCGAGAAGCGTGATCCCTCCACCAGCGGGCACTCGTTCCGGGTGGCGGAGACCACGGTGGCGCTGCTCCAGGCGCTGCCGGCATCGGGCCAGTCGCGGTTCCGGTCCCTGGCGTTCTCGCCGGAGCACGTCCGGGAGGTGCGTTACGCTGCGCTGCTGCACGACTTCGGCAAGATCGGCGTTCGGGAGAGCGTTCTGCTCAAGGCAAACAAGCTCACCGACGAGCGCCTGGAGCTGATCCGCTATCGCATCGAGCTGCAGAAGGAGCGCTTGCGCCGCCGCACGGTGGAGCGGGAGCTGGCCATGCTGCACCACGCGCGTGAGGATATTCAGGTGGCCCGCCGGCGCCTGCACCGGGAGCTCGAGAACGAGCTCAACCTGCTGGACCAGTACTTTCAGCTCGTCACCGTGGCCAACCGGCCGAGCCCCCTGGACGAAGGCGACTTCGCCCATCTGCGCACCGTGCGGGAATACGCGTTTCTCGAGCTCGACGGCACCCGGGACGGCCTGATCAGCGACACCGACCTCGCCGCCCTGTCGGTGCGCCGGGGCAGCCTCACCCCCGAGGAGCGCCGGGAGATCGAGTCCCACGTCACCCACACCCGGGAGTTCCTGGCCGTGCTCCCGTGGCCGCCGGAGCTGGCCCGGGTGCCGGAGATCGCCGGTGCCCATCACGAGAAGCTCGACGGCAGCGGTTACCCCGACGGTCTCGCCGGGGAGCAGATCCCGCTGGCCAGCCGGGTCATGACCATCTGCGACATCTATGACGCCCTCACCGCCATGGACCGGCCGTACAAGTCCGCCATGAGTGTGGAAACGGCCCTGGAGGTCCTTTCGGACGAGGCGCGCAAAGGGCTGGTGGACGGGGACATCCTGCAGGTCTTCATCGACGCGCGCATCTATGCCCGCACCGAGACCGGCCGCTTCCGGGGAATCCGCCAGGCCGTCTGAGCCCGGCTACAGCGCCTCCCACTCCAGCGCCAGCGGCACCTCCACCAGGTAGTCCTCGAACGCCAGCACCACGCCCGACTCGGTGATCTCCTCGATCAGCAGCCCGCGCACCCGGTCGCCCTCCTGAAGCCGGTTGCCATTGGCGACGATGGCCCGCAGTTCCGGATCTTCGGAGTAGATGTGGGTGGAGAATGCGATACCCGGAAAGCGCCGCCGCACGGGCTCGGGCAGCGCTCCGAGGCTGACACGGCGGAGTGGGCGCGCCGGGGCGGGTGCGGACGGCGCCGGGTCGGCCGTGGCGGGACCGGCCGCGGGTGCCGGAGCGGCAGGTTCGGGGGAGGGCGGTTTCGTGGCGGCGGGCCGCTCGAGGCCTGGCGCCGCGGCCGCGAGCTCCGCCACCGGCTCGCCGGGCTCGCCGACCGGCGAGCCGACGGGCGCGGGAGCTCCCGGGGGGATCAGCACCCAGACGAGCACCGCCACGTTCACCGCCATGGCGGCGGCGAAGAGTCCCATCCACAACCTGTGCCGGCGGGTCTGGGCAGCGGCGCGGGCCAGGGACACCGCGGCGTCCGGGTCCGCGTCCGCTTCCTGCTTCTTCAGCGCTTCGAGAACGAAGCTCATGGCTAGCCGTCGAGCCTGGGCGTGTCGGCGTCCAGGCGCTCGCCGAGCTTGATCCAGGTGGCCGGGCCCACCAGCCCGTCGGGCAGCAGGGATTCCTGGCGCTGGAATGCCAGCACCGCATCCTGCAGGGAGGCGTCGAACAGCGTGGAGTCTCGAGCCTCGAACGGACCGGCGCCGAGATGCTCGAGCTGGCTGCGCAGCCAGCGTACCGAGGGATGGCGGTCGCCGCGCTTGAGCGTGCCCTGGTAGCTCGGCGGCATCTGCCAGAGCACGACGTAGCTGCCGAACCAGGCATCACGGAGGTCCGCCGGGGTGATCCGGTAGCGCTCGCCTCCCAGGTGCAGTTCCAGGGCCTCGTCGCTCATCCGGGTCACCGCGCCGTAGAAGGGCGCGGAGCCCTGTCCCCACAGCTCGAGCACCACGGGCAGATTCAGCGTGCGGATGTCGCTCCAGCTTCCGGTGCGGGAAAGGCACTGCAGCCCGGTGCTGGGGGCGAAGTTGCAGGGAATGGTGTCGCTCTCCCAGCCGCTGGTGTCCGCGCCCCAGCGCTCGAACACCGCCTGATAGGCGAGCCGCTGAGACTGGAAGGGCGCCATGTCGGGTTGGCTGAGGGTGACGGCAGCCGTGGCGGGAACGGTCTCCCCCGGACCCGCCGGGGACACCGCCGGTTGCGGCGGGTCGTCCTCGAGGCCCGGTACGGCGGCAGCCGTCGCCGGTGTGGCCATCTCGGGCGTCGGGATGGACGCCACCGGCGCAGGAGCGGACGACCGGGCCGGCGCGGCGTGGGCCGGCGCGGGCTCGTCCACGGCTGGCGGCGGTGCCGAGCCGGGCAGGACTCCGGGTACCAGGAAGTAGGCGGAGGCGGCGCCGGCGGCGCCGGCGGCCACCAGCCCCGTGGCGATCCAGCGGCGCAGCCGCGGGCGCTGTCCCAGCACCTCGCCGGCAGCACGCGACACCAGGTGCGCCGACACCCGGTGCCGGCCCTGCACGTAGGCGCCGAGCAGGGCGCGATCCGCCACCAGATTGATGATCCGGGGCACGCCCTTCGAGATCCGGTACAGGCGGCGCAGCGCGCTGCGGCTGAAGATGTGGCCGCTGCCGCCGGCGCGGGTGAGCCGGTGCACCACGTAGGCGTAGGTGTCTTCCCGGTTCAGCGTGCCGAGGTGGTACCGCGCCGTGATGCGCTGGGCGAGCTGGCGCAGCTCGCTGCGGGCGAGCATCTCGAGCAGCTCGGGCTGCCCGAGCAGGATGATTCGCAGCAGCTTGCGCTTGTCCGTCTCCAGGTTGGTGAGCAGGCGGATCTGCTCGAGCACCGCCGGCGACAGATTCTGCGCTTCGTCGATGATCATCACCGTGTCCCGGCCCTTCCGGTGGCTGGCCAGCAGGTGACGGTTCAAGGCGTCGATGTACTGCTTCACGGAGTGGTTCTGGCCCGCCGGGTAGTCCACGCCGAGCTCGTCGCACAGGGTCTCGAGCAGCTCGCGCACCGTGAGCCGGGGATTCAGCACGAATGCGACGTCCAGGTTCTCGGGCGTCTGCTTGACGAGATTGCGCAGCAGGGTGGTCTTGCCCGTGCCCACTTCGCCGGTGATGAGCACGAAGCCGCCGTGGGAGAAGCCGTACAGCAGGTGAGCCAGGGCTTCTTTGTGGCCTTCGCTGAGATAGAGGAACGCCGGATCCGGAGCGATGGAGAACGGCGTCTGGTTCAGATTGAAGTGACTTTCGTACATCAGCTCGCTGTCGCGGCCTCCCGGCCGGTGGCGCGCGCGAGGCGCCGGTCCTTGTCGTGCCAGAGCGCATCGATCCACGGCCGCAGCCGGGCGCGAACGGCATCGCTGTCGGCGGCCTCCCGAAGTTCTCCGGGCAGCTCGAGGCATTGAACCAGCACCTGCACCCGCGGGCAACGTCCCTGCACGAGCGCCCAGAAGGTGGGGACGCCGTCCGGGTACACCACGGTGACGTCCAGCACCCGATGGAGCCGGTCCTGGAGGCTCGCGATGACGTAGGACACGCCGCCGAGCTTGGGGTTCAGCAGGTGCTCGAACCCGGCCTCCTGGGCGGCGTGCTTCTCCGCGGTGAAGCGCGTGCCCTCGAGAAAGCTGAGCACCGAGGTGGGGTGGGTGCGGAAGCTCTGGCAGGCTTCCAGGGTGGTGCGGCGGTCGAGCTCGCGAATCTGCGGGTTTCGGGCCGCCTCCTCGGGCGATGCGCGCCGCACGTAGGGGAATCCCAGGAGCCACATGGCCGGCCCCAAGAGCGGTATCCAAACGAGCTGACGCTTGGTGAAGAACTTGAGCGGCGGAATGCGCCCCCACAGACAGTTCTGCAGCACCAGGATGTCCGCCCAGCTCTGGTGATTGCTGATCACCAGGTACCAGCGGTCGCGCTGCAGCACCGTTTCGCCCTGCCACTCGATCTCCATGCGCGTCAGGCCAAGGGCCCGGAACAGCAACCGATTGATGCCCACCCAGAGATCGATGATGCGATCCATCCAGGACCCCACGTGCTGCCGTGCCCGGCCCGGGAGGAGCAGCCGCAGCAGCCCGAGCAGGTAGAGCGGCACGCAGCAGACGAGCGTGTTCAATCCGATGATCAGCAGCGAGACCACGCCGCGAGCGATGTGCATTGATCGACCCTGTCCCAACCGAGGAGCCCATCACCTAAGATGGCGCGATGCATTCTACCGTTTCCCGGTACCTGCGGCGGGCGTTGCGGGCCGTGCTCATGCTGGCGCTGGTCATGGCGGCGGGCTGCGAGACCCTGGGCTACTACTCGCACCTGGCCCTGGGGCAGCTCGGCGTGCTCCGGGCCCGGGAGCCGGTGCCCGAGGTGATGGCGGACCTGGCGGCCGCACGCGAGCCTGATGCGCGGCCGTCCCTGCTCTACCGGCGGCTCGATTACAGCCAGCGGGTGCTGGCCTTCGCCGACGAGGAGCTGGGGCTTCCGTTGGACGACCGCTACCGCACGTACGTGGATCTGGCGCGGCCCGCCGTGGTGTGGAACGTGTTCGCGGCCCCGCGGTTGTCCCTCGAGCCGTTCCGCTGGTGCTATCCGTTGGTCGGCTGCGCGCCCTATCGCGGCTACTTCGACCAGGAGCGGGCGCTGCGCCAGGCGGAGCGGCTGCGGCAGCAGGGCTACGAGACCTTCGTCGGCGCCGTTCCCGCCTACTCCACCCTCGGCTGGTTCGCCGATCCGCTGCTCAGCTCGTTCGTCACCTGGCCCGAGCCGGACCTGGCGGAGCTGCTGTTTCACGAGCTGGCCCACGGCGCCGTGTGGGTCACCGGTGACGTCGCCTTCAACGAATCGTTCGCCACGTTCGTGGGCCGGCAGGGACTGGCGGCCTGGCTGGACGCCCGGGGCGAGACCGAGCTGCTCCAAGGCCAGCACGAGCTGTGGCGCATGCGCCGGCGCGTGCTCACCCTGCTGGACCGCACCCGGGCGGTGCTTTCGAGCATCTACCAGAGCGGCCGTCCGGCATGGGAGAAGCGCGTGCGCAAGCAACTGAGCCTTCGGGCGGCCCAGGCGTGCTACGCCCGGGCACGCGACGAGCTCGCCTACGGGCGGTTCGACTTCCTGATGGCTGATCTGAACAATGCCCGGCTGGTTTCCATCGCCACCTACGAGCATCTGGTGCCGGCCTTCGCGCGGGTGTTCGCCGCCGCCGGCGGCGACTGGGGGGCGTTCTTCGGCCGGGTCGAGGCGCTGGCGCAGCTTCCCGGCGAAGAGCGGGCCCGGCGCCTCGAGGCGTTAGCCGAGCAACAGGTAGCAGAGGCTGGCGATGACCGCGACGCCGATGAGATTGAGTGCCAGGCCCTCTCTGGCCATCTCCTCCACGGTGAACCGGCTGGTGGAGTAGACGATGACGTTGGGGGCCGTGGCCACGGGTAGCATGAAGGCGCAGGAGGCGCTCATGGCCGCCGGCACCATGAACAGCTTGGGATCGATCCCAGCGCCCATGGCCCCGGCGGCCAGGATGGGCATGAGCAGGGCGGTGGTGGCCGTGTTGCTCGTGGTCTCGGTGAGGAAGGTGACGGCGAGGCAGATGCAGGCCATGATGACCAGCACGTTCAGGCCCGCCAGACCGGAGAGCAGGGTGCCGATGGTCTCGCTCAAGCCGGACTGGGTGAAGCCCTCGGCGATGGCGATACCGGCGCCGAACAGGATCAGCATGCCCCAGGGAATGCGGCTGGCGGTGTCCCAGTCCAGCAGCTTCTCGCCCCGGCCGTTGGGGATCAGGAAGAGCGCCACCACGGCCAGAAACGCCACCATGTAGTCGGCGGAGTACTTCACGCCGAGGAGCGCCGACCAGCCGCCCAGCGGCTCCTGGCGGGTCATCCAGAGCAGGGCCGTGGCGGCGAACACCAGCAGAACGCGCACCTCCTCGGGGCGCCAGGCGCCCACCTCGGGAACCGGGGGCGCCGGGTGACGGCCGACGCGGCGGGTCAGGTAGAAGCCGACGATCGGCAGGAACACCAGCACCACCGGGACGCCCCAGGCCATCCAGCCGGCGAAGGTGATGCGCTCGCCCACCTGCTGCTCGTACACGCCCATGAAGATCACGTTGGGCGGGGTGCCGATGGGGGTGCCGATGCCGCCGATGCTGGCGGCGTAGGCGATGCCGAGCAGCAGCGGCTTGGCGAGCTCCGGATCCTCGGATTTCTCCAGCACCGCCAACGCCACCGGCAGCAGCATCAGGGTGGTGGCGGTATTGGAGATCCACATGCTGAGCACCGCCGAGGCGGCGAGAAAGCCGAACACCAGACGGCGGCTGCTGGTGCCGCCGAACGCCCGTACCATGGTCAGGGCGATGCGCCGGTGCGCGCCGCTGCGCGCCAGCGCCGTGGAGAGCACGAAGCCGCCGAGCAGCAGCAGGATCAGCGGGTGGCCGTAGGCGCTGCCGATGTCCCGGGGGGATACCACCCCGAAGAGCGGCAACAGCGCCAAAGGCAAGAGCGAGGTGGCGGGGATGGGGATGGGCTCGAACACCCACCACACCACGCACAGCACGGTGATCCCCAGGGTCGCCGCGGCGGCGGTGGGAAATCCGCCCGACAGCATGAGGTAGCCTGCCAACAGTGCGAGAATGGGCCCGGCGGCCAGGGCCGTACGCCGTGTGGGTGTCTTGGACATGGCGGGCAAGGTTGCCAACGGGTGGACTGCAAAGCAACTATACGAAGCACCATGGCGCAAACGTTCTACTGGTACGACCTCGAGACCTCCGGCACCGACCCCCGCTGGGACCGCATCGTTCAGTTCGCGGGCCTGCGCACGGACGCGGAGCTGAACGAGGTTGGCGACGAGGTGTGCACCTACGTGGCGCTGCCGGACGACGTGCTGCCCAGCCCCGACGCCACCCTGGTGACGGGCATCACGCCTGCGCGGACCCGGGCGGAGGGGATCACCGAGTGGCAGGCGCTCAGGCGGGTCAACGCCCTGTTCTCCGTCCCCGGCACCTGCGTCGCCGGCTACAACAGCCTGCGCTTCGACGACGAGTTCGTGCGTCACGGGCTGTACCGGATGCTGCTGGATCCCTATGCCCGGGAGTGGCAGAACGGCAACTCGCGCTGGGACATCATCGATCTCGTGCGCGCCGCCGGGGCGCTGCGGCGCGACGGCATCGAGTGGCCCACCGACGAGGAGGGCCTGCCGGTGTACAAGCTGGAGCGCCTCACCGCCGCCAACGGCATCGATCACGGCCACGCGCACGACGCCCTCTCCGACGTGCGCGCCACCGTGGCGCTGGCCCGGCTGATCCGCGAGCGGCAGCCGAGGCTGTTCGCCTACTACCTGAGCTGCCGGGACAAGCGGCACCTGCGCGCTCTGCTCGAGCCGTTCGGCGCGCGGCTGTGCGTGCACGTTTCCGGCATGTATCCCCGGGAGCGCTTCAGCGCCGCCCCGGTGGTCTCGGTCTGCCGGCATCCCGAGAACAGCAACGCGCTGATCGTGGCGGACCTGTCCCGGGACATCGAGCCGCTGCTCCGGGGCACGGAGGAGGAGATCCGCGAGGCCCTGTTCCGGCCGGGCAACCCGGAGCGCCCGCCGCTCAAGGAAATTCGCCTCAACCGCTGCCCGTTCGTGGCCGGGATCGAGGTGCTAGACGACGAGAACGTCGCGCGCCTCGGCATCGACCGCAAGCTGATCCTCGAGCGCCAGCGGCGGCTGCGCCAGCCGTGGCTGGCGCAGAAGCTGATGCGCGTGTTCAGCCGCCGCCGAGCGGAGCGCCCGCCGGACGTGGAGGCGGCGCTGTACGACGGCTTCTTCGACGACAAGGACCGGTCCCGCTGCCAGGCTCTGCAGCTCGCGCTGGCCGAGGGCCGGTGGCAGGACCTGGACTACGCCGACCGCCGGCTCACCGTGCTGGCGGCCCGGCTGAAGGCCCGCTGTTTTCCCGAGGTTCTGGGGGCCGGGGAGCGGGCCGACTGGCGGGAATTCGTCCGCGACAAGCTGGCGGCCACGGAATCCCCCTGGTGCAACCTGGCGCGTTTCCGGCAGCGCCTGGCCGAGCTCGGCCGAGAGCATCCTGCCGGCCACCCGGTGCTCGAAGAGCTCGAAGCCCACGCCGACGCCCTGGCGCGGGACTACGGCCTGTGATGCCGGCGCCGAGCCTCCGTGGCGAAAGCTGCGTGGAGTTCCTCGGCGTGGAGAAGCGCTTCGGCGCGGGCCCGCCGGTACTGGAGGGGGTCACCCTGGCCCTGCCCGCGGGGCTCACCACTGCGGTGGTGGGAGCGAGCGGCAGCGGCAAGACCACCCTGCTGCAGCTCGTCAACGCCATGCTGCGCCCGGAGCGGGGAGAAGTGCGGGTGTTCGGCGAGCCCATTCCCGGCGATCTGGTGGCGTTCCGCCGCGGGATTGGCTACGCGGTGCAGGGGGCCGGGCTGTTTCCGCACATGACAAACCGCCAGAACGTGGAGCTGCTGGCACGGCTGGCCGGCTGGGCCCCGGAGCGCCGCGAAGCGCGCTATCGCGCCCTGCTCGAAGCCATGGAACTGCCCTACGACATCTCCGACCGCTATCCCCACGCCCTGTCCGGCGGTCAGCAGCAGCGGCTGGGGCTGTGCCGGGCGCTCATGCTGCAGCCACGGCTGCTGCTCCTGGACGAGCCGTTCTCCGCCGTGGACCCCATCACCCGGATGGGCATCTATCGCACCTTCGAGCAGGTGAAGACCCGGGAGCCGGTGAGCACGCTGCTGGTGACCCACGACATGCGCGAGGCGGTACGGCTGGCGGGCTACCTGGTGATCCTGCAGAACGGGCGTGTGCTCCAGGCGGGCGCGACGGACGACGTCGTGGCCTCGCCCGCGGATGAGTACGTGCGGTCGCTGGTGACGGAGCAGCTATGAAGCTCCGGACCGTCCGCCGAACCTGCGGCTGGCTGTTGCCCTGGCTGCTGGCGGCCGTGCTGGCGGCGCCGGCCGCTCACGGCGCAACCGAACCCATCGTGGTGGCCAGCAAGAATTTCAACGAGTCGTACATCTTAGGCGAGATGGCCGCACAGCTTCTGGAGCACGCCGGCTTCGTGGTGGACCGGCGCTTCGGCCTGGGCGGCACCCTGGTGTGCTTCCGCGCGCTGGCGGCGGGGGAGGTGGACCTCTACGTGGAGTACACGGGCACCCTGAGTCAGGCGATCCTGAACCTGCCGCGGGAGGCCGATCTCGCCCGGCTGCGTCGGGCCATGGCGGAACGGGGGCTCGAGGTGCTGGCGCCGCTCGGCTTCGACAACACCTACGCCCTGGTGATGAAGCGGCAGCGCGCCGAGGCGCTGGGAATCCATGCCATCGACGACCTGGCCGCTCACCCCGAGCTGCGCGTGGTGCTGAGCCACGAGTTTCTGGAACGGAGCGACGGCTGGCCGGGGCTCTCCGCGTCCTACCGGCTCGAGCTGCCCGTCAGCGGCATCGAGCACGGCCTGGCGTATCAGGCCCTGGAGCAGGGCACCATCGACGTCACCGACGCCTACTCCACCGATGGCGAGGTGGAGCGCTACGATCTGACCGTGCTGGAGGATACCCGGGGCTTCTTCCCGGAGTATCTGGCCGTGCCCGTGGTGCGGGGCGACCTGCCGCCGGGCGCGGTGCGGGCGCTGCAGCCGCTGGCCGGACGGCTGGACGACGCGACCATGCAGGCCCTGAACGCCGCCGTCGTGTTCGAGGGACGTTCGTTCGCCGAGGTCGCCAACGGGTTTCTCGCCGCCGAGGGGCTGGCGGAGAGCCGGGAGGCGGGCGGCGTGCTGTGGCGCGCCTTGTGGCGCAACACGCTGCAGCACCTGAAGCTCACCGTGGCGGCGCTGGCGGCGTCGGTGGTGGTGGCGCTGACCCTGGGGCTCGCGGTGTTCCGTCACCGCTGGCTGGCCCGCGGCGTGGTCTACGGATGCGGGCTGCTGCAGACCATACCGTCCATCGCCCTGCTGGCGCTGATGATTCCGCTGCTCGGCATCGGTCCGGTGCCGGCCATCGTGGCGCTGTTTCTCTACTCGCTGCTGCCGACCCTGCGCAACACCATCGCCGCCCTGACCACGGTCGACCCGACCCTGCTCCGGGTGGCGGAGGCCATGGGCATGACCCGGGCGCAGCAGCTTCGCTACGTTCAGGTGCCCTTGTCGCTGCCCACCATGCTCGCCGGCATCCGCACCGCGGCGGTCATCAGCATCGGCACGGCTACCCTGGCGGCGTTCATCGGCGCCGGCGGGTTGGGAGATCCCATCGTCACAGGGCTTGCGCTGAACGACACCGGGCTGATCCTGCAGGGCGCCGTGCCGGCGGCCGTGCTCGCCATCGCCACGGAGCTGGCCTTCGAAGGCCTGGAGCGGGCGGTGCTGCCCGGGCACCTGCGCCCCGGCGGCTGAGTCACCGGCTCATCCGCCTCGCAGGGTGCGCAGGTAGGCGTCGTAGGAGGAGCGCGCGGGATCGAAGTCCACGTCCGTGGCGGCATCGTGGACGAGCCCGAGGTACCAGGTGCGATCGCCGTCGACGCGCCGGGCCGGCACCACCTGCTCCTCCCAGGGATAGCGCTCGTCACCGAAGTAGTCGGTGGGGGACTCGCCGCTGAACATCCCCACCAGCTCGCCGCGCTCGATGCCGCGGCGGACGTCCGCGGGGGCGCCGTGCTGCCGGACGAAGTCGATCTGCTGCTGGCGATCCGCCTCGTCCAGGAGCAGCAGGCGGATCACCGAGCCGTTGGCGCGCAGCATGAGAAATCCCGGCGGGTCGTCCACCAGGTAGTACTCAACCGCGCGCTCTTCCTGCATCACCTTGTGCACCGCCACGGCGATGCCGCGATCCACCAGGAATCCCGGGGGGTCGATGGCCAGCGCCGTGCGCAGTCGGGCCAGATACTGATGGAAGTACTCCCGCTCCAGCTCGGCGATGAAGGCCACCACGGCTTCCACGGCCGTGGCGCGATGCTTGGGGATGAAGCGGTGAATCAGCCCGGCGTTGAACGCTTCCACGGCCAGCTTCTCGTCGGCGACGCCGGTGAACATGGCGAGCCGGGCGTAGGGGTCGCGGCTGCGCTCGCAGAACTGCAGGCCGTCCACCGAGGGCATGGCGTAGTCCACCAGCACCACCGAAACCCGGCGGAACCGCTCCCGATAGTTGATTTCCTGCTCGATGGCGCCTAGATCCAGGTTGATCAGCGCCTGACTGCCCGGGGCGCGCTGGAGGGTGAAGCATCGGTCCACCAGGGGCGGCAGGCCGATGGGCTCGTTGAGGAAGGCGAGCGCCTGCTCCGGGTCGGTGAAGCCGCGGCAGGCCAGAGTCGGGGGCAGCTCCAGGGTGAGGCTGCGCACGAAGGCTTCGTTGTCGTCCACCAGCACCACGGTGGTGGGATGGAAGTACGGGGACAGGGTCAGCGAGCTCATGGCGCGACCCTCACGACAGCAGATCCAGGAGCGCTGCCCGCTTGCCGGCGGAAAGGCAGCGAAAACGACGGATGAGCGCCTCTTCCTCCTCGGACAGCTCTCGGTGCAGCAGCCGCTCGAACTCCTCGTGGAGCGCCGGGGCCAGGGCGCGCTGCTCCTCCACCCCGGGCAGGCCGCTGAACGACAGTTGCAGGCGCGCTACAATCTCGGAGTTGATGCTGCGCCGGTGGTACCGGGCCGATTCGGCGAGCAGTTCGCGCATGGGGATGGGCAGCCGGACCAGGTACTTGTAGTTCTTGTCGGCCATCCCCCACGGGCTCCCCGCTCCCCTTCCGCGGTGCGAGGCGCACGATACTGCGGGGGCGCCGCGCCGCGCCGCCAGCTTGGTCAAAACGATTGACGTAATGTACCCACCGGCCGGTGCACCGGCAAGAGATGGCAGGTTGATATCATGGAACCCCTCGCACGCGGCAACATTCGTCTGGCGGCCACCATCGTGCTGCTGCGCGACGGTCCGGGCGGTCTCGAAGTGTTCATGATGCAGCGCCCGGGGAGCGGCGATTTTCCCGATCTGCACGTGTTTCCCGGAGGCAAGGTGGACGAAGGCGATTTCGTCCCGGAGCTGCTCGAAGGACTGTCCGACGACGAGGCGAATCGCCGCCTCGGTATCGCCGCCGGAGGGCTACGCTACTGGGTGGCGGCCATCCGCGAGTGCTTCGAGGAGTGCGGGGTGCTGCTGGCTTACCGCGGGGGCCGGCTCATCCGCTGGCGGGACGAAGGGGAGGTGGCCCGGTTCGCCGCCTACCGGCAGCAGCTCATCGACGGCGAGATCTCCATGACCGACCTGTGCCGGCGGGAAGGCCTCGCCCTCGCCGCGGACCGGGTGCGGTACTTCAGTCACTGGATCACTCCGCCGCTGGTGCCCCGGCGCTTCGACACCCGCTTCTTCGTCGCCGCCATGCCCGGCGATCAGGAGACCGTGGCCCATCATCGGGAAACGGCCGACGACGCCTGGGTGCGTCCCGACGATGCGCTGGCCGCCCACCGCGCGGGGCGCTGGCAGATGATCTCGCCCACCCTCACCACCCTGGAAAGCATCGCCGGCTTCACCGATGTGGATGAAGTGCTGGAGACGGTGGCGGCGGAGCGGCACGTGGGCGAGCTCACCGAGGAGCAGAGACGCCAGGGCATGCACGAGCTGCGATGAGCCCGGTGCTCGAGGCCCGCGGTGTCACCAAGGCGTTCGCCGACGGCACTGGCGTGCGGCGGGTGCTGGCGGGCCTGGACCTGGACCTGCACGCGGGGGAGGTGGTGGCGCTCTCGGGCCCGAGCGGCTCGGGCAAGACCACGCTGCTGAACCTGGTGGCGGGCCTGATCCCGCTGGACGCCGGCACCCTGCGGCTGCACGTGGACCACGGCATACTGGAGCTCCACGCCATGGATCCGGCGGCCCTCACCCGGGCCCGCCGGGCGCACATGGGCTACGTGTTTCAGTTCTTCAACCTGGTGCCCACCCTCACCGTTCGGGAGAACGTGCTGCTGCCCCTGGAGCTCAACCGCCGCTGGGATCTCGAGGCGCGGGCCCTGGAGCGGCTCGACGCGCTGGGGCTCGGTGACCGGGCCGATGCGTTTCCCGACGTGCTGTCCGGCGGCGAGCGTCAGCGCGTGGCCATCGCCCGCGCCCTGGCCCACGCGCCGGCGCTGGTGCTCGCCGACGAGCCCACCGGGAACCTGGACGCCGACAACGCCGGGCGGGTGGCGCACCTGCTCTGGCAGCAGGTGCGGGAATCCGGTGGCGCGCTGCTGGTTGCCACCCACGACGCCGACATCGCGGCCCGGGCGGATCGGACGGTGGAGATCGGCGGGGCTGCGCGGGCGGCCTCGTGAGACTGCTGGTCACGAGCCAGCTCAGATTCCTGCGGCAGGCGCCCTGGAGCGCCGCCACGGTGGTGCTGGGCGTGGCGCTCGGGGTGGCGTCCGTGGTGGCGGTTCACCTGATCAGCGTGCAGGTGCAGCGCTCCCTGGACGCGGCCACGCCGCCCCATCTCGGTGGGCTCACTCATCTCATCGAGCACCCCGCGCTGAACGCGGACCGCTACTTCCGTTTGCGCGAAGGGTGGCGCCGCGATCCCGATTCGCCGGTCACCGCTCTGGTGCCCCTGGTCGAAGGCCACGTGGCCGTGGAGGCGCAGCGGCTGCTGGTGGTGGGCGCGGACTGGCTGGCCTTCCCGGCGGAGACCGGCCGCGGACCGACGGGCGCGCGAGTGCCGCTCCCGGTGCTGGTGGGCGAGGCGGTGCTGGTGGACGCCGAGACGGGCTACGCCGAGGGTGAATCCCTCTCCCTCGGCGGGCGCACCTTCACCGTGGCCGGGGTGCGTGACACCGGGCTCGGCCCGGCGGTGCTGGCCGACATCGCCGCGGCCCACGCCATACTCGGGCGGCCGCCGGATGCCGTCAGCCGGATTGGGGCCGCGGTGACGGATCCCTGGGCGGCCTGGCGGCGCTGGATCGACCGGCTCATGCCCGGCTTCGCTGCGGGTCTGCCCCGGCCGCCGGTCCGGCCGCTCGCGGAGCTGATGCCGGCTGCCGCTGGAGGGCTTGCCGAAGGGCTCGCCGACGGGCTCGCCGACGGGCTCGCCGGCGCCGCCGCCAGGCCGGTGACGGCGGAACGGCCGAGCGCCGAGTTCGCCCGCTCGGTGCTGTTCAATCTGGGAGCG
>JAWLCV010000057.1:0-26698 GCA_041686955.1 Pseudomonadales bacterium | reverse complement strand
GCAGTTGCTGGGAACCCCGGGGCTGGTGATCGTGGTGATGACGGTGATCGCCTTCGCCATGACCACCATCTTCACCTACTCCTACTACGGCACCCAGTGCGCCGGCTTCCTGTTCGGCGCCCGCCACCGCCACCACTATCAGTGGCTCTATCTGGGATTCATCGTCATCGCCAGCGTGGTCACGCTGCGGGCTGCCGTGAGCCTCATCGACGGCGCCTACGCGCTGATGGCCATTCCCACCATGGTTTCGGCGCTGCTGCTGGCTCCTCGAGTCAAGGAAGCCGCAGAACGCTACTTCGCCAACCTCGACGCCACGACCCTGGAGCCCGCCGCGCGTCGATCCGGCCGATGACGAGGCCCACGGCCCCGGCGAGAGCGTGCAGTTGCCAGACGGGGCGAACGTCAGCGGCGGAAAGATCCGCCACCCCGGTCGCCACGGTGATCTGGTGGACGATCGCCAGCGTCACCACAGTGCCCGCCGTGCCCGGAGCCGCCAGGCTGAGCGCCCCCGCCAGGTAGCCGAGCAGCGCGAAGCTCACCGCAGACAGGCCGGCGAACGTCCGGTACTCGGGAAGCAACAGGTGCAGCCAGGCCAGAGTGGCGCTGGCGCCGAGCGCCGTGAGCAGTGCGAGAACGAGGGCACCGCGCCGCCGCTCCACCAGGGTGCCGAGAATCACGAAGGCGACCAGGTTGGTGAGCAGATGCGTCGCATCGTAGTGGGCGAAGCTCGCCGTCACCCAGCGCCACCATTCCTGGGGGTACGCCCGGTCGTAGGCGAGCCGCGCGACGCCGGCGAAGACGTGGGCAGCCACGCAGACGGTGGCCAGAATCGAGGTGAATAACGGCACGGCCGCCCGACGGGCGTCAGGCCCGGGTCAGGCGCCGGGCGACCAGAAGGCCGAGCGCGACCAGCAGAAATCCGCCGGCACCGCTCCCCTGATAACCCTCCCGGTGGGCGATTTCCACGCCGCCCGGCGACTCCTTCAGCTTCTGCTTGAAGCGCTCGAGCTCCGCCTCCAGGTTCGCCACCAGGTCCTCGCTCGCGGCCTCGAACCCGGCCACGGAATCCTCGCGGATCTGCTCGCTCGCGTTCACCAGGGTGGCGGAGCTCTTCACGCTGCTGGTGCCGGGCGCACGGAACAGCAGCTTGCGGCTGTCGATGTCGTAGAGCACGGCGTCGAGCAGTGTGTGGGTGGCGTTCTTCTCGCCGGGCACGATATAGGCCCCCACCAGGGTCCAGTACGCGAGCGAGGCGAGACCTTCGTCGGTGAACCTGGTCTGGTCGTAGGAAACCAGGGCGATCACGTCGATCCCGAACATGCGCTTCAGTTGATCGAGGTTTTCGAAGCTTCCCTCGGGCCGAAGATAGGCCGACGGGATGATCTCGATGCCGCCGACGAACTCCAGATCCTCGAAGTGGCGGCTGACCTTTTCCAGCAGCGCCGCCTTCCGGCTCTCGGTGAGGCCGCTGTCGTCGCGGAAGCGGCTCGGGGTGAACGCCACCCCCACCGTGAGCGGCAGGGTGAGCCGGGGAACCTCCTCGCTCACCCGGAGGTTGCGCGAATCCGGGTACAGATAATCGACCACGCTGCTGTTGCGATGTTGAGCGGTGGTGTGACAGCCGGCCAGGGTCACCAGGGCCAGCAGGATCGCGATGCTTCTCATATTCGTGCTTCTCCGAACCAACGACGCCGCGAGGGGGCGATGCGGACTATACCGCTTCCCGGCGCTTGAAGTCCGCCACCAGGTGGTCCGCCAGCCGGGTGGGCTCCGGGACCCGGTAGCCGGCGCCGCAGGCCAGGGCCCAGCGAATGCTGCTGCCGTGGTCCATGAGATGTCCGGGGCTGACGTAGATGGGTCGCACGCCCTCCCGGGTGCGCAGCACCGAGCCGATGCGGGTGCCGTCCTTCTCGTCGCGCAGGGGCGCCACCGCGCCGCGCTCCGGGCCCGGCTCCTCGGCGACGCCGCAGAGGCGCGATTTCGCGCAGCCCACCGTGGGCAGCCCCGCCACCAGGCCCAGGTGGGAGGCCAGACCCAGGCGGCGGGGATGAGCGAGACCATGCCCGTCGCAGAGGATGCCCTCCACGGGCGCGCGCACCCGCCGCAGCAGCTTGAGCAGCACCGGGATCTCGCGGAACGACAGGAGCCCCGGAACGTAAGGAAAGCGCAGACGGTCCGAAGCCGTCCGGCTTTCCACCACCTGCGCCGCGGCCACGTCCCACACCACCGCCGCGGCCAGGATGCGCTCATCGAGAAACGCGCAATCCACGCCCACCACCAGCCGCGGCAACGGTGCGCGCACGAGGCGCACCTCCCCCGCCAGGCGGCGCTGCACGGCCACGGCCTCCTTGGGGGTGATGCGCCAGCGGTGGGGCGCGCGGGGTATCTTCATTCGAGCTCCCGGAATGCTCGGGGCATTCTACGCCGGCTCCCCGGCCGCCGTGCGGTACGATGGCGCCAGGAAACGCGAGAGCCAGAAACACCATGTATCCCGGCACCACTCCCCTCCCCGAGCACCTTCGCCACAACAAGCCGGCCACCGGCCACACCCGAAACGCCAATCGCCAGGTGCACGACGCCCTGCCCTTCGAGGACCGCCGCAGCTTCGACAACGCCAGCCGCGGCTTCATCGCGAGCCTGGAGCCGGTCACCATCGCCCACGACCACGCCGATCGGGCGGCCTACGACCTGAGCCGGCTCGAGTTCCTGGCGGCCGAGCCGCCGGACACGGTGAATCCGAGCCTGTGGCGCCAGGCCCAGCTCAACGCCATTCACCACGGACTGTTCGAGGTGACGGACGGGCTGTATCAGGTGCGCTCCTACGACATCGCCAACATGACCCTCGTTCGCGGCGAAACGGGATGGATCGTGGTGGATCCGCTGACGTGCACCGAGACCGCCCGCGCCGCCCTCGCCCTTGCCAACCGGCACCTGGGAGAACGGCCGGTGGTGGCCGTCGTCCACACCCACAGCCACGCCGACCACTTCGCCGGGGTGCTCGGGGTGGTGAGCGCAGAGGCGGTGGAGTCCGGTGCAGTGCGGGTGATCGCGCCGGAGCACTACGTGAACGAAGCGCTCTCCGAGAACGTGCTGGCGGGCAACGTCATGAACCGCCGCGCTACCTACATGTACGGCAACCTGCTGCCCCACGCGGCCACCGGATTCGTCACCACGGGGCTCGGAGCCGCCCTTTCCATGGGCACCACCGGATTCGTGGTTCCCAACGACGTCGTCACCCGGACCGGCGAGACCCGTACCGTGGACGGCATCGAGTTCGAGTTCCAGATGACGCCGGGCACGGAAGCGCCGGCGGAGTTCGTCTTCTACCTGCCCCAGTTCCAGGCCCTGTGCATGGCCGAGATCACCTCTCATCACCTGCACAACGTCTACACCCTGCGGGGCGCCCAGGTTCGCGACGCCCTGGCGTGGAGCGCTCAGATTCAGGAGTCCATGGAGCTGTTCGGCGACCGTCTGGAGATCCAGTTCGCCTCTCACCACTGGCCCATCTGGGGCCGCCGGGAAGCGCTCGACTACCTTGCACGTCAGCGCGACCTCTACAAGTACATCCACGACCAGACCCTGCGGCTCGCCAACCACGGCTACACCAAGGAGGAGATCGCCGAGCGACTGCGCCTGCCCGATTCCCTGGCCCGGGATTTCTCCAACCGTGACTACTACGGCACCGTGCATCACAACGCCCGGGCGGTGTACGTGAAGTACCTCGGGTACTTCGACGGCAACCCGGCCCACCTCTACCCGCTGCCTCCGGTGGAAGCCGGCCGCCGATACGTCGAGTACATGGGAGGCGCCGACGCCGTGGTGGAGAAAGCCCGGGCCTCCTTCGAGGCCGGCGACTACCGCTGGGTGGCGGAAGTGCTGAATCACGTGGTGATGGCGGAGCCGGATCATCAGGCCGGCAAGGCCCTGCTCGCCGACGCCCTGGAGCAGCTCGGCTATCAGGCGGAATCCGCACCCTGGCGCAATTTCTTCCTCTCCGGCGCCCTGGAGCTCCGCCAGGGGCTGCCGGCCACCGGTACGGCCTTCGCGGCCAGCGAAGGCATGGCCCGGGGGATGCCCATCGAAAACCTGTTCCAGACCATGGCCGTGCGCCTGAACGCCGGCAAGGCCGAGGGGATGCGGCTCGCCATCAACCTGAACTTCGGCGATCTGGGCCGGCGCTACCTTCTCGTCATCGAGAACAGCGTGCTGCACGCCTTCCCGGACAAGCAGGCCGACGCAGCCGACGCGGAGCTCGCCGTCACCGCCCTCGACTTCAAGCGCATGATCATGGGGCTCGCCAACGCCGGCGATCTGGTCACCGAGGGGCGGCTGGCCATCCGAGGTGACGCCCAGGCTCTGGCACGGCTCGGCGCGCTGTTCGACCGCTTCGAGCGGCGTTTCCCCATCGTCACGCCACGCGCAGCGACTTGACCCGGGTAAGCCCCCTCGGCAGGACCACCAGCAGCGCGAGCCCCGCGCCGGCGAGCGCCTGCAGGCTCGCCGCCACCGGCAGGAACGGCGGCAGGGCCACAAGCATCCCCGCCGCCACCAGGGCGAGCCGCTGCAGCGGGTTCCAGCCCGACCCGAGCCGGGGCAGATAGCTCTGAATGCCGCACACCACCAGCCAGATTCCACACAATGACCGAGCCAGTGCCGTAGCCAGATCCATGAGCGACGCCTCGAGCAGCAACGCCGGGCTCCACACGAACATGAACGGAATGAAGTAGATGACGCTGCCGAGGCGCATGGCGGCCACGCCGGTGGCCAGCGGCCGTGCGCCCGCCACGGATGCCGCGGCGTAGGCGCCCAGCGCCACCGGCGGGGTGATGAACGACAGCATGGCCCAGTAGAGGATGAACAGGTGCACGGCCATGGGGCCGAGCCCGCCCTGGATCAGCGCCGGAGCCAGCACGATGGCCAGGAAGATGTAGGCGGCGGTCACCGTCATGCCGATGCCCAGGACGAAGCTGGTGGCGGCGCCCATGACCAGCAGCAGCCACGTGGAGTCGCCGGCCAGATACAGCAGATCGTTCACCAGGGTGCCGGAGAGCCCGGTGAGCGACAGCGCGCCGACGATGAGCCCCACCCCCGCGAGCACCGCGGCGAGCTCTGCCAGCAGCCGCCCGGCAGCCTCGAGAAAATCCACGGCACGCGACAGCCCCCAGCGATGCTGCTGGCCCATCTGATTGAGTGCGAGCAGCGCCCCGGTGGCCACGTACGGCGCCACCGATTCCCGCTGCAGCACCAGGAGAAGCACCACCAGAGCGACGAACGCCCCCAGGTAGTGCCAGCCGTCCCTGAGCGTCCGGCCCACCTTCGGCAGATCGCTTCGGTCGAGACCTTCGAGCCCCCGCACCGCGGCGTGGGCGTCCACCTGCAGGAACAGCCCGATGAAATACAGCGCGGAGGGCACGGCGGCCGCCAGCGCCACCTCGTAGTACGGCACTTCCAGGAAGGCGGCCATGACGAAAGCCGTGGAGCCCATGATGGGGGGCAGCAGCACCCCGCCCGTGGAGGCGCAGGCTTCCACCCCGCCCGCCACTTCGCCCTTCAGCCCCGTGGCCTTCATGGCGGGGATGGTGATCGGCCCGGTGGTGAGCACGTTGGTGACCACGCTGCCGCTCATGGAGCCCATGAGCCCGCTGGAGACGATGGCCACCTTCGCCGCGCCACCGCGCACGCCGCCGAGCAGCGCGAACGCCAGATCGAGAAAGAACCGGCCGCCCCCGGTGTGCTGGAGAGCCAGGCCGAACAGCACGAAGCCGATCACCAGCTCGGCGAAGGCGCGGAACGGCAGCCCGAACACGCTCTCGATGCTGAGCACGTGATACGCCGCGGTCTGCGCCCAGTCCGCGGGCATGCCGGTGAAGGGTCCCGGCAGACGATCCGCTACCACCGGCATCACCGAGAACGCCAGAGTGATGGCGAACAGGGCCCAGCCCCCCGCCCGCCGCACCGCCTCCAGCAACAGTATCCAGAGCCCGGCGGCGAGCCACGTGGCGGTGGCGGGCGCGCCGAATTCCCAGCCCAGATCGACGATCTCGCCGGCATGGGCGAAGAAGTAGCCGCACGAGACCGCCACCGCCAGCGCCAGGGTCACGTCCAGCGGCCGCCAGCGGGGAAACACCAGATACACGAGCGGCAGCAACAGCCCCAGCAGCGCAAAGTAGTAATGGGTTTCCAGGCGGATCCAGGCGGCGAGCCACGGATCGCCGAACAGGCGCAGCGTGTCCATGGCCAGCAGCAGGGCGGCTGCCGCCACCCCGGCCACCAGATAGCGCATGACGGAGGACTCCCCGTTCAAGGCGCGGCGGTATCCGTCCACACGGGATCGAAGCCGGCCGCCTCCAGCGCGGCGGCGCGGGCATCGAGCCAGGCGGCGACGAAGGCGTCGTCCGTCGCGGGCGCAGCGGCCTTCAGCTCCGCCCACGTTCGCGCCAGGACGCGCTGACGCTCGAGCAGACGCTGATTGTGGGCGTCCATGGCGTCGGTCCAGATGCCCGCCTCACGAAGGTACCGGACCGCCCCCGCGTGATACGGCACCACCCACTGGAACAACTGGCGATCCAGCGCCCAGCCGACGGCGCCGGGGTCCGCATCCTTGAACTCGTCGTAATGACGGTGAATCACCCCGGTCAGGGCATGGACCATGGCTTCATCCGTGTCCTCCAGCGCGATGAGCAACGGGTACGGATAGGTGGCGCCCTCGTGGGGATCGTCCGCGCTGATCCCCGCACCCCGGGTGGCCAGGTGGGGGGTGAAGTACGGGGCGATCCGCATGATGCCCGCCCAGCAGGCGTCGTCGCCGTGGGTTGCCGGGGGCCAGAAAATGCCCCGGGGGGATGCTTCCAGCTTCCGCGTGGGGCCGGATACGGTGGTGGCGTAGGCGGCGTCGATCTGGCCGTTGACGATGCCCGTCCACATGGCGTTGTAGCCGGGAAACTCGACCCGCTCGACGTCGTCCCAGGTGAGCCCGCCGCACGCCAGAAAAGCTTCGGTGGAGACGTTCAGCGCCGGCGCTCCGCGGACGTAGGGCACGCGACGGCCCCGCAACTCGGCGAAGCGGGTGACGCCGGTGTCGGCAGCCACCGCCAGCGCCTGGTTGCTGTCGCCGTTGGACGTCAGCACCAGGCGCAGGGGCAAAGGGCCCCACTGGGGGTCGGCGAACTGAAACACCCCCTCCTGGGCGAAGTAGGTGGCGACGCCGTTGGCGGAGAACTGCACCCGCCCGCGCACCAGCGGAAGCAGGCGGGACACGTCGTTCTTGCCGGGCAGCACTCGCAAGGTCACCCCGTAGTGATCCTTGAGCACCTTGCCGATGGCCACGGCCTGGTTGTAGCCGGTGGTGCCCAGGTTGTACGCGCTCCACGCCAGGTTGCGCGGCAGCGCCGGCGCCTCCGCCCCCGCGGATGCACTCATCCACGTGCCGAGCGCGCACGTGCCGAGCACGATCCCCGCGGCCCATCGATTCAGCCTGCTCACACCACTCCCCCGGCGCGAAAAAAGACCGACATGTTACCGTGCCGAAGGGCGGAAGGTGCACTCCAGGCCGGCCGGGGTTAGGCTCTGCCTATACGACACGCAGGGGGGGAGCCCGTGATCATCGCCGAAACCACCAGCGGCCCGGTGGAGGGTCGAGAGAAGGACGGTGTGCTGCTGTTTGCCGGCATTCCGTACGCCGCGCCACCCACCGGCACCCGGCGCTTCCGTGCCGCAGAGCCCGTGGAGCCCTGGCGTGAGGTGCGGCCGGCGAAACGGTTCGCCCCGGCGGCGCCCCAGGTGCCCACCGGCGGGCTCACGTCCAGCACCGCCGTGCGCTGGGACGAGGACTGCCTGTTCCTGAACGTCACCACCCCGGCCCTGGACGACGGGCGGCGGCCGGTGCTGTTCTGGATCCACGGCGGCGGCTACCGCACCGGCCAGGGGGCGGTGCCCTGGTACAACGGCGCCCGGTTCGCCAGCCACGGCGATCTGGTGGTGGTCAGTATCAACTACCGCCTGGGGGCTCTGGGGTTCACCGATCTCTCCGCCTTCGGCGCCGACTACGCCACCTCCGGCGCCAACGGCATCCTCGATCAGATCACGGCGCTTCGCTGGGTGCGCGACAACATCGCGCGGTTCGGCGGCGATCCGCAACGGGTCACCATCGCCGGCGAGTCCGCGGGCGCCTTCAGCGTCTGCACCCTGCTGGCGAGCCCGCTGGCGGACGGACTGTTCCGCGCCGCCATCGCCCAGAGCGGAGGTGCCTACCACACCCTGCCCCCGGCGGCAGGCCGAACGGTGGCACAGCGCCTGCTCGCGGACCTCCAGGTGGAGGATCCCGAGGGGCTGCAGGGGCTCCCGCCGGAGGCGATCCTGGAAGCCCAGGGCCGCATCAGCAACGACATCGGCGAAGGCGCCGGCACCCTGGAGACGTTCGGGGTGGCGGTTCCGCCCTTCTATCCGGTGGAAGGCAATCCGGTGGTACCGGTCACGCCGCAACGGGCCATCGCCGACGGAGCCTCCCGCCGGGTGCCCCTGCTGACGGGCACCAACCGTCACGAGACCACCCTGTGGGGCTATGGGGAGGTGGATGCCGCGCGTCTCGAGCGAATCGCCGAGCGCTACGGTGCGGCGTCCACCCTGGCCGCCTACCGGAGGAACAGGCCGAACGCGAGCCCGGGCGAGCTGCTGATCGCGTTCACCACCGATCACATGTTCCGGATCCCGGCCCTGCGGCTCCTGGAAGCCCGCGCCGCCACGGCGGGCGCGCCTAGCTGGCTGTACTGGTTCTGCTGGGAGTCCCGCGCCTTCGAGGGACGCCTCGGCGCCACCCACGCCCTGGAGATCCCCTTCACCTTCGACAACCTGGACCGGCCGGGGGTGGACGTCTTCCTCGGTCCCGGCGACCGCCCCCAGAACCTGGCCCAGGCCATGCACCAGGCCTGGATCGCCTTCATCCGGGACCAGGATCCGGGGTGGGAGGCCTACGACCTCGAGCGCCGGCCCACCATGAAGTTCGACACCACCTGCGAGCTGGTGATGGACCCGGACGGCGACGAGCGCGAGGCGTGGCAGGGCCTGCGGTGAAACACCGGCGGATGGCCGGCGTTCCCCCAACCGTCACTCCAGGCTCAACCAGAGCCGCAGCAGGTGCCTCGGCCGCGCCGGATCGTCCTCATAGGCGGTGCGGGCGTGGGCGATGGTGTGGTTCGAGAGGAACTGCATGTCCCCGGCTTGCAGCCACATGTCCAGGTGCACCTCCGGGTCCGCGGCCACCCCGTCGTAGAGGTCCAGGATGGTGCGCTCCGCGTCGCTGAGCTCCACCCCCGGAAGCCGCTCCACCGAGCGGAAGTACTCGCTGTGATAGAAGGTTCGCAGCGCGCCGTTGCTGTAGCGGCACGGCGGCACTTCGCTGTACGGGAGCGCCCCCGGGGCCTGCTCGCCCCGGCTGTCGAGCTTGAACGGCTCGAACACCCGGCCCACCAGTTCGGGATGCCGGCGCTGCAGCTCGTTGAACAGGGTCACGGTGCTGACGATGCGGCTCTGGCCGCCGGAGCGGGCCGGCCGCAGGCACGCGAGTCCCACCACGTCCGCCGCATCGCAGTGGAAGCCGATGTCGCTGCGCGTGCGGTAGAGCCGCACCGCGGGGTTGTCCAGGGCCTCCCCGTAATCGCGCACGTGACCCAACAGATCCTGCTGGGGATTCTGGGCCCCCGGCACCCCCAGATGGTGGCCGATGCCCCAGAATGCCAGCGCGGCGTCCGCCTCGGACCAGCGGGTGAGCGGTAGCGCCTGCACCACCACGAATCCCAATCCGCGCTGAATCATGCTGCGCCAGATGGAGATCTCCTGGGCCATGGCGGCCAGGGGAAAGTCCTCCCGGGTCACCTCGGCGAGGGAGAGGTTGCGGCGACGCACCTGCTCCAGGGCACGCTCCAGGTCCGCCAGGTGGGCGTCGCTCAGTACCCGCCGCCACAGCGGCTCGCGCCGGCGCAGCGCCTCGCCACGCCACGCCGCGGGTCCGTCCACCGGACCTTCCGGTACCCACTCGTGAACCCGGGCGAAGTAGTGCCGGGTCTGGGCGCCGAAGCTGCGAAAGCCGGTGGCCGCCCCGCCCCTGGCGGGCTCACCCGTGGCGGACCCGGGGGGAACCTCGGTCAGCGTCGTCATGCGTGCAGCTGGGCCTGAATGTAGTTCTCGAGACCCATCTGGTCGATGAGGCCGAGCTGGGTCTCGATCCAGTCGATGTGCCCTTCCTCGGAGGCGAGAATCTCCTGGAACAGCGCGCGGCTCACGTAGTCGCCGACGCCCTCGCAGTGACCCACCGCCTCCCGCAGCACCGGCAGCCCTTCCATCTCCAGCTTGAGATCGCATTCGAGCATTTCCCGCACGGTCTGGCCCACGTACAGCTTGCCAAGAGCCTGCAGGTTGGGAAGGCCTTCGAGGAAGAGGATCCGCTCCATCAGCGCGTCGGCGTGCTTCATCTCGTCGATGGACTCTTCCCGCTCGTGCTCCGCCAGGCGCTTCAACCCCATGTCTTCCAGCATCTTGGCGTGGAGAAAGTACTGATTGATGGCCGTCAGCTCGTTCTTCAGCACGCGGTTGAGGTAGTCGACGACGCCGGCATCCAATGATTTCATGAGGTCTTCCTTGCTCTTGTCCGCCAGAGCATGCCCGAGCCGCGCCAGGCATTCAACGGTAAGTTGCTGATTCTGCGAATGAAACTCGTTCTCGAACAGGGCCGGCCGGCAATTGCGAACGAGAACGCCATACCGTTGCAATTGGGAATGATTTGCATTTAAATGAGCCCGTTACCGGGACTCGAGGTTTGCACCGCCCATGTTCGTCTGTGTCTGCCGAGCCGTCACCGACCACCAGATCCGGGAAGCCGTGGACGACGGCGTCCACCACGTCGAACAGCTCGAGGAGCTGTGCGGGGTGGGCACAGGTTGCGGAAGCTGCAAACCGCTCGCCCAGGAGCTCATCGAGGAGCGCCTCGCCCAAGGGCTCGCCGAAGGGCTCGCCGAAGGGCTCGCCGAACGGCAGGCGTACGCCGCCTGAATTCCCCGCTAGTAATCCACCTGATCGTCCACGGCGTGACCGCGCTTGGGGATCAGCATGGCCCGCTCGAAGCTGATGACCTCGGTGCCGTCCTGTTTGAGTCCGCGGCTGCGGATGGTGACGATGCCCTGATGGGGCCGTGACTTCGACTCGCGAATGGCGAGCACCTCCGACTCCGCATAGAGCGTGTCGCCCACGAATACCGGCCCCGTGAGCTTGACGTCGCTCCAGCCGAGGTTGGCGATGGTCTTCTGGCTGACGTCCGAGACGGACATCCCCGTGACCAGCGACAAGGTCAGACAGGAGTTCACCAGCACCTGGCCGAACTCGCTCTTGGCGCCGTACTCGCGGTCGAAGTGCAACGGGTGCTGGTTCATGGTCAGCAGCGTGAACCAGGTGTTGTCGGTTTCCGTGATGGTGCGCCCGGGACGGTGCTCGTAGACGTCCCCAACCTGAAAATCTTCCAGATAGCGCCCGTAGGACTCCCGATACCGCTGCTTCCCCACCGGCTTCGCCTGCGCAACCATCGTCTCGCTCTCCTCGTTGGTTTCGTTCTCAGCGCCCGACGTAGACGGGTTGCCGCTTCTCCAGAAACGCGCGAACGCCTTCCTTGGAATCTTCCGTCTGGCGCAACCGGGTGATCTGCTCGATGGCCCAGCGGCCGGTGTCGCGCCAGTCGGGCTCGAGGGTGCGCCGGAGCCCCGCCTTCAGGGCCTGCACCGCCAGCGGCGGATTGGCCGCGATCTTTTCCGCCAGGGCCAGGGCCGTGGGCATGAGCGCGTCGGCGGCCACCACCCGGGAGACCAACCCCATCTGCCGGGCCGTCTCGGCGTCGATGACGTCGCCGGTGAAAAGCAGCTCCGCGGCCCGCTCGCGGCCGACGAGCTGCGCCAGCCGCCCCAAACCCGGCGCATCGCAGCACAGCCCCCGAACCACGAACAGCTCGCCGAACCGCGCCTGCTCCGATGCCACCCGGATGTCGGCCATCAGGGCCAGCTCCATGCCCCAGCCGACCGCGGGGCCGTTCACGGCCGCGATGACCGGGATGTCGGTGTAGAGCAGCGCGTCCGCCGCGGGGGTGAGCCCCCCGGTGCGCTTGCTCCGCTCGGCGAACTCCGGCGGCGGGCCCTCGCTGCTGCCGAGGATCTGCTTGACGTCGTCGCCGGCACAGAACGCCCGCCCCTTGCCGGTGATGACCAGCGCGCGTACCGTGGCGCCGCGAACCGTGTCCTCCAGCTCGGCGTAGAGCTGGTAGTTCAGCGAGTTCATGGCCTCCGGCCGGTTCAGCGTGATGATGCCGACGTGACCCTGAACGTCGTATTCGAGTACCTGTTCCGGCATTCCACTTCCCTCCCGAAAATGAAACGCATCATAACGACTCCCGCCCCGGTCTGGCGAGGCAGCGTGCTCCGCACCACTCAGCCGGAGCGGCTGGCCAGGCGCTCGCGCATTTCCTCTTCCTCCACCGTGTACAGCGCGTCCGGCTTCGCCTCGAGCCGTTCCCGGGGTATGGGCTCGCCGCTCTCGTCGGAGAGGCCGTAGGTGCCTTCCTCGATCTTCTCCAGCGCCCGCTCCACTTCGGCCAGGCGGAGCATCTCCAGGTCCTGCAGGCTCTGATCGACCTCCTGCTGGGCCATGCTCGACCCCTCGTCGGCGTCGTCGCCGGGAATCTCCGCGTCGTCCTCCTGCAGGTGCTGCGCCTCCAGGCCGATGTCGCCCTTCACCTCCAGGAGCTCCTCGCGCAAAGCTTCCAGGCGCTCACGCTGAGCCTCCAGGAAGCCCTCGTCCAGGTGAGCATCGTCGTCGCTCATGTTGCTGCCCTTCTACCTGCCAGGGGTCCCGAGGGAGCAAGTTGCGTGCCGCGGACCCGGCCGCGGAGTCGGCGCCACGGCTGGCGCGAAAGCTGCTTTGCGGAGAGGGGACCATGTCGGAGCCTCCCATGAAACTCACTCCCTCGCTGCGCCCGCTGCGCAAGCTGCGCCCGCTGCGCAAGCAGCGCCTGCTCCAGCAGCGCCTGGGCCCGCTCGTCGTCGCGGGCCTGCTGTGCCTGCTGACCACCGGCTGTGGCGAAGGTGATCAGGTGCCGGATGCTCCCGGCTATCCGACCACCGAAGGCAACGGGTACGGCCGGGACGATACCGTGCCGCTGCCCGGAACCCGCCCGGTGGACGGGGCGGAGGAAACTCCGGAAGCGGACGACGAGGGGCCCGAGGGCTGACCCGCAGGCCGAGCCCTCATGCATCCTGCGGCGGGGGCGTGTAAGGTAGTGCGATGAGCGAGCCCATCGACTACATTCAGCGCACCCGCGACCAGTACGCGGCCTTCGGCTACCCGCCCTATCAGTGGGTGTCGAGCGAGGACGCCCCGCCGCTCACGCCGCTGGACAAGCCCGTGACGGCGTGCCGTGTGGGCCTCGTCGCCTCCGGAGGCGTGTACATCAAAGGCCAGGTGGCCTTCCACTTCAAGGACGACACCAGTTTCCGCGAAATCCCGCGGGACGTGGACTACCGCGACCTCCGGGTGACCCACTTCGCCTACGACCTCACCGACGCCCGGGCCGATCCCAACGTGGTGTTCCCCCTGCAGACCCTGCTCGACCTCGAGCGGCTCGGCCGGGTGGGTCAGGTGGGCCCTCACGCCTACACCTTCATGGGGGGCATCTACTCCTCGCGGCGGGTGCGGGAGGAACTGGCGGGTGCGCTGGCGGAGAAGCTCCAGCGGGACGAAGTGGACGCCGCCATTCTCGTCCCCGTCTGACCCGTCTGTCACCAATCCGTGGGATTGGTCGCGAGAGAAATCGAACGCCGGGGCATCGCCACGGTGTCCCTGTCCAGCGCCCGCAGCATCACGGCGGCGGTTCGTCCGCCGCGGGCGGTGTTCGTGGACTTTCCCCTGGGCCACACCGCCGGAAAGCGCGGGGACGTGGCCCTGCAGCGGAGCATCATGCTGGATGCGCTCGCCGCCCTGGAGGAGGTGGATGAGCCCGGAACCATCCGGGACCTTCCCTACCGCTGGGCGGAGACCGACGAGTGGAAGAATCGGGTGATGCGCCCCGACCGGGAGTCGGGCGAGCACCGGGACGACCGCACCGCGCGCAGTCCGGAGCCTCAGTACCAGGACCCGGAGGACCGTGAAGCCGCCGAGCGAAACCGCACCGGGGAGTGACCCGGTGCGGCCCTGACGATGGGTCAGCCGCCGAAGTCGTCCAGCAGGATGTTTTCAGGCTCGACCCCGAGATCGTCGAGCATCTGCATCACCGCGGCGACCATGGGTGGCGGGCCGCAGAGGTAGTACTCGCAGTCCTCGGGTGCCGGGTGGTCTTTCAGGTAGTTGTCGAACACCACCTGATGGATGAATCCGGTGTGGCCCTGCCAGTTGTCCTCCGGCAGCGGGTCGGAAAGCGCCACGTGCCACTCGAAGTTGGGAAAATCGCGGGCGAGCTGCTCGAACTCGTCCTCGTAGAACATCTCACGGAGCGACCGGGCGCCGTACCAGTAGCTCATCTTAGTGGCGCGGCCCTTGCGCTTGATCTCGTCGAAGATCTGCGAGCGCAGGGGCGCCATGCCGGCACCGCCGCCGATCCAGATCTTCTCCGCCTCCGTGTCCTTGACGAAGAAGTCGCCGTAGGGACCGAACACGGTGAGCTTGTCGCCCGGCTTGAGGCCGAAGACGTAGGAGGACATCTTGCCCGGCGGCACGTCCATGCCCGGCGGCGGCGAGGCGATGCGGATGTTGAACTTGAGGATGCCCTTCTCTTCCGGATAGTTGGCCATGGAGTAGGCGCGGATGGTGGGCTCCGTGACCTTGCTGTGGTACTGCCAGACGTTGAAGCGGTCCCAGTCGCCGTGGAATTTGGGATCCACCTCGATGTCCTTGTAGTCCATCTCGTACGGGGGAATCTCGAGCTGCACGTAGCCGCCGGCGCGGAAGTTCACGTCGGCGCCTTCGGGCAGCTTCAGGTTCAGCTCCTTGATGAAGGTGGCCACGTTGGGGTTGGAGATGACCTCGCACTCCCAGCGCTCGACCCCGATGGCGTCCTCCGGGATCTCGATCTTCATGTCCTGCTTCACGGCCACCTGGCAGGACAGCCGCCAGTGGTCGCGGATCTCGCCGCGGGTGAAGTGGCCTTCCTCCGTGGAGAGGATGCTGCCGCCCCCCTCGATCACCCGGCACCGGCATTGCCCGCAGGTGCCACCACCGCCACAGGCGCTGGCCAGGAAGATGCCCTGATTCGCCAGCGTTCCGAGCAGCTTCCCGCCGGCCGGCACCACGATGGCCTTCTCCGGATCCTCGTTGATCTCGATGGTGATGTCGCCGCTGCTCACCAGCCGGGAGCGGGCGAACAGAATCACCATGACCAGAAGCAGCACGATCACGGTGAACATTGCGACGCCGATGCCGATCGTCGGGTCCATCATTTCGCTCCTTCCAGTCCCTTAGATGTCGATGCCGCCGAAGGACATGAAGCACAGGCTGATCAGCCCCACCGAGATGAAGGTGATGCCGAGGCCCCGCAGCCCTTGCGGAACGTCGCTGTACTTGAGCTTCTCCCGCACCCCCGCCAGCGCCGTGATGGCCAGCGCCCAGCCGGTGCCGGCCCCCAGGCCGAACACCACGCTTTCGCTGAACGAGTAGTCCCGCTCCACCATGAAGAGCGAGCCGCCGAGGATGGCGCAGTTCACCGTGATCAGCGGCAGGAACACGCCCAGCGCGTTGTAGAGGAACGGCACGTAACGGTCCAGGAACATCTCGAGAATCTGCACCACCGCGGCAATCACGCCGATGTAGGACAAAAGGCCGAGGAACGTGAGGTCTACGCCCGGCAGCCCGGCCCAGGCGAGCGCCCCTTCCTTGAGCAGGTTGTTCAGAATCAGGTTGTTCACGGGCACGGTGATACCCAGCACCACCATCACGGCGATGCCGAGGCCCACGGCGGTGGTGATCTTCTTGGAGATGGCGATGAAGGTGCACATCCCCAGGAAGAAGGTCAGCGCCATGTTCTCGATGAAGACGGCCCGGATGAACAGGCCCAGGTATTGCTCCAACACTACATGGCCTCCTTGTACTGCAGATTGGGCGCGATCTCGTACTCCGGCGCTTCCACCTGCTCGGGCTTGATGGAACGGATGGCCCAGATGATCAGACCGATGATGAAGAACGCGCTGGGCGCCAGCAGCATCAGGCCGTTGGCGTAGTACCAGCCGCCGTCGGCCACCCGCGGCAGCAGCTCGATGCCCAGCAGGGTGCCGGAACCCAGGGGCTCGCGAATCAGCGCCACGGTGAGCAGAATGACCGAGTAGCCGAGCGCGGTGCCGAAGCCGTCCAGGGCCGAGAGCCCGGGCCGGTTCTGCATGGCGAAGGCCTCGGCGCGCCCCATGACGATGCAGTTGGTGATGATGAGCCCCACGAACACCGAAAGACTCTTGGAGATCTCGTAGGCGTAGGCCTGCAGGAACTGATCCACCACGATCACCAGCGACGCGATGATGGTCATCTGCACGATGATGCGGATGCTCGACGGCGTGCGGTTGCGCACCAGAGAGACCGCGAAGTTGGACATGGTGGTGACGAAGATCACCGCCGCGCACATCACCACGGTCGTGGCCATGTTCACGGTCACCGCCAGCGCCGAGCAGATGCCCAGCACCTGCAGGGTAATGGGGTTGTTGTTGATGATCGGGTCGAGAACTACTTCCTTCGGAGTCGCCATGTGGTCCTTCCTTGCGTCTTCAGATCGCCATCAGGCGTTGTTCTCGGCGAGGTTCTCGAGGAACGGGCCGAACCCCTGCTCGCCCATCCAGAACCGTACCAGGTTCTGCACGCCCTTGGTGGTGAGGGTGGCTCCGGACAGCGCATCCACCTCGTACTGGGCTCTCGGGCTGCCCTCCGGAGACCGGCTCTTCACCAGCGCCACGGCCACCTCGCGCTGCTCGCCGTAGAGCTTCACGCCCGGCCACTGGGCTTTCCACGCGGGATTGTCCACCTCGCCGCCGAGCCCGGGCGTCTCTTTCTGGGCATAGAACCCGAGACCGGCGATGGTCTCCAGATCACCTTCGAGCGCCATGTACCCGAACAGCGTGCCCCACAACCCGTAGCCGCGCACCGGGAAGACGATCTTGTCGATCTCGCCCTGCTCGTTGCGGCGGATGTAGACCCTGGAGATGTTCTCCCGGCGGCCGATGGTGGCGATGTCCTCGGGGCCCGACAGGTTGCTCGACAGGTCGGGGACCTTGGCGGCGGCGATGGGATCGTAGCTCTCCGGGTCCACCTCGTCGGTGAACCTGCCCGTCTCCAGGTCCACCGCCCGCACCTCGAACTCGCTGAACAGCTCCTCGATGCTGCGGCCCTGCGGATCCAGGTTGCTGCCCTCGGGCAGCATCCCCGCGGCGCGCAGGATGTTCTGCTTCTGGTCCAGCTCCTGGTTCAGAACCTGCCGGGGCTTCAGCATCACGGCGGCCGTGGAGACCACCACCGAGCAGACCAGACACAGGGAGACGGCGACGAACAGGACGTTGCGCAAGCTCTCTTTGTCGAACGCTTTCTTCGATTCAGGCACGGGCGAGCCTCCGCTTCACGTTGCGTTGAATCACCATGTAGTCGATGAGGGGCGCGAACAGGTTGCCGAACAGAATCGCCAGCATGATGCCTTCCGGGAAGGCCGGGTTGGCCACCCGGATGAGGACGGCGAACGCACCCACCAGAATGCCGAAGATCCAGCGTCCGGCGTCGGTCATCGCCGCCGTCACCGGGTCCGTGGCCATGAACACGGCGCCGAAGGCGAACCCGCCGAGCACCAGGTGCCACCAGAACGGCATGGCGAACATGGGGTTCTCGGAGCCGATGCTGTTGAACATCAAGGTCGCCGCCACCAGGCCGATGACGCACCCCGCCATGATCCGCCAGGAGGCGATGCGCGTGGCGAGCAGGATGACCGCGGCCACCGCGATGGCCAGCGCCGACGTCTCGCCGAGAGATCCCGCCATGTTGCCGACGAACGCCTGCGCCCAGCTCACGCCGTAGTCCTCGCCGATGGCCGCGCGGCCCAGCGGAGTCGCCCGGGTGTAGCCGTCCACGGCCACCCAGATGGCGTCCCCCGACATCTGCGCCGGGTAGGCGAAGTAGAGAAACGCACGGCCGGTGAGGGCCGGATTGAGAAAGTTCTTGCCGGTGCCTCCGAACACTTCCTTGCCGATGACGACGCCGAAGACGATGCCGAGGGCGGCGAGCCACAACGGCGTGGTGGGAGGCAGGGTCAGGGTGAACAGGATGCTGGTGACGAAAAAGCCCTCGTTCACCTCGTGGCCCCGCTTGGAGGCGAACCAGATCTCGAAGGCGATGCCGGCGGCGAACACCACCACGTACAGCGGCAGGAAGAGGCTGAGGCCGTAGACGAGGCAATCCCAGAGGCTCTCGGGGTTCATGCCGGTGATCGCGCCGAGCACCGCGCCCCGCCAGCCTTCCACCGTGGCTCCGGGCACCGAGTCCAGCACCGCGAGCGCCTGGGCACCCATGAAATAGCTGCCCACCAGGGCGGGAATCCAGGCGGCGCCCCAGACAGTCATCATGACGCGCTTGAGATCCAACCCGTCGCGCACGTGCGGCGCGCCGGCGGTGACGTGCCCGGGCGTGTAGAGGGCGGTGTCGATGGCCTCGTAGGCGGGATAGAAGGCTTCGAAGCGGCCGCCCTTCTCGAACTGCGGGGCGATTCTGTCCATGAACGAGCGCAAACTCATCTCAGCCTTCCTTCTCTATCTGCGTGAGGACGTCGCGGAGCACGGGCCCGTATTCGTACTTCGCCGGGCAGACGTACGTGCAGGGCGCGATGTCGTCCTCGTCTAGTTCCAGACAACCCAGATTCACGGCAGTTTCGATGTCTTTCACCAACAGGCTGCGCAACAGCGGCGTGGGCAGGATGTCCAGCGGCATCACCCGCTCGTAGGTGCCGATGGGCACCATGCCCCGGGGGCTGCCGTTGGTGGTGGTGGTGAACTTGAGCGGCTTCCGGCGCAGCCAGTCGGACAGGTAGATGGGGAAGATGGAGTGCCGGTCGGCACCCGGCGACAGATAGCCGAGAAGATGCCGCTCGCGCTCCTCGGGGATTACCGACACCTGGACGTGGTAGCGGCCGAGGAAGTCCACGGCGCCTTCGGCGGTGCGGCCCGACAGCACGGAGCCCGAGATCACCCGCTGCTCGCCGTCGGCGAGCTCCCCCTGGGTGAGCTCGCCGAGGCTCGCGCCGAGGACCGTGCGCAGCAATCGCGGCCGACGCACCCCTGGGCCACCCAGCGCTACTACCCGCTCGTTGGGCGCATCACCGGCGAGGAACAGGTGGCCCATGGCGATGACGTCCTGGTAGCCCACGAACCACACGGTCTTGTGCGGTCCCACCGGGTCGAGGAAATGAATGTGCGTGCCCGGCAGACCCGCCGGATGCGGGCCCGAGAACTCCTCCTCGACGATGCTCGTGCTCCGGCCCTGGGGCAGCACGGCCCCCGGATGCTTGCAAACGAACACCTTGCCCGTGGTGAGCCGGGCCAGCACGTCGAGGCCCGCGGCGAACTCCTCGCGGCGCTCGTCGATGACGATGCCGGGATCCGCCGCCAGCGGATTGGTGTCCATGGCGGTGACGAAGATGGAGTGAGGGTCGCCGTCGAGCGCCGGCACCTTGCTGTACGGCCGGGTGCGCAGCGCCGTCCAGAGCCCGCTGTCCACCAGGTTGCGAACCACGTCGGCACGCTCGAGGTCGGATAGCTGGGCGGGGTCGTAACTGGCGAATCGCTCGGCTTCGTCACCGTCCCGCTCGATCACCACGGAAAGCAGAGCCCGCTTGGCGCCGCGGTTGATGGCGGTCACCAGCCCGGCTGCGGGGGCGGTGAAGCGTACCCCTTCGTTCTTCTTGTCGGTGAACAAGGCCTGACCGCGCTTCACCCGGTCCCCTTCCCTGACCAGCATGGTGGGTCGCATACCGGGGAAGTCGACACCGAGGACGGCCACGGAGCGGACACTCGGAGCCGCGTCGATGACCGGTTCCGGTGCGCCTGCGATGGGCAGATCCAGGCCCTTTCTGGTTTTGATCATGGGCGACAACGTTCCTGAAAACGCAATCTCGGGCGTACGCCCGATGCATGAAATAAGTTCGACCCTGATTCAGTCCCTGTAAGGGGAATTGCCGAACGTCCTGCTGCAACAGGACATCCGCACGGGTGCTGTCAGCGTTCGCTATCGGCGTTGGAGGCGTGGCCACTCAAGTGGCTGGGGAGCCTCGGCAGGCCGCGCGAATTATAGTGGCGCGGCCGCCGGGATGCTAGGGCTTGATCGGAAAACTGGGACGGCGCAGTCAAAATCCTTGATGGACCACGTCCCGGGGGATCAGCGGATAGGCGATGCCCGACCACTTCTGCACCACCCGGATCACCTGGCAGGCGTAGCCGAACTCGTTGTCGTACCACACGTACAGGACCACCCGGTTGTCGTTGGCGATGGTGGCCCCGCCGTCGACGATGCAGGCGTGACGGTTGCCGACGAAATCCGACGACACCACCTCCGGCGAGATGGTGTAGTCGATCTGCCGCTGCAGGTCCGAGTGCAGCGCCATGTAGCGCAGATACTCGTTGACCTCGTCCACCGTGGTGTCCTGCGAGAGGGTCAGGTTGAGGATGGCCAGGGAGACGTTCGGGGTGGGCACCCGAATGGCGTTGCCGGTGAGCTTGCCTTGGAGCTCCGGCAGCAGCTTCACCACCGCCGAGGAAGCCCCGGTCTCGGTGATCACCATGTTCAGCGGCGCCGCCCTGCCGCGCCGGTTCTTCTTGTGGTAGTTGTCGATCAGGTTCTGGTCGTTCGTGTACGAGTGCACCGTCTCCATGTGGCCATGGACGATACCGAACTTGTCGTTGATCGCCTTGAGCACCGGAACGATGGCGTTGGTGGTGCAGGACGCTGCCGCCAGGATGGTGTCATCGCTGGTGATCGCCTGGGAGTTGATTCCCGCGACGATGTTTTTGATGTTGCCCTTGCCCGGCGCGGTGAGCACCACCCGTGCGGCACCCTTGCTCTTCAGGTGCCGGGCCAGCCCCGCCTCGTCCCGCCAGGCCCCCGTGTTGTCGATGACGATGGCGTCGTGGATGCCGTATTGCTCGTAGTCCACCTCATCGGGCGAGCCGGCGTAGATCACCCGGATGACGTTGCCGTTGGCGATGATGCACTCGTTCTCCTCGTCTACCCGGATGGTGCCGAGGAAACTGCCGTGGACGGAGTCGCGGCGCAGCAGGCTCGCCCGCTTCACCAGGTCGTCGTTGCCGCCCTTGCGCACGACGATGGCCCGCAGCCGGAGCTGCTGGCCGCTGCCGGTCTTCTCGACCAACAGCCGTGCCAGCAGCCGGCCGATGCGGCCGAACCCGTAGAGCACCACGTCCTGAGGCTTCTCCAGCGGCGGCACGTGTCGGCCGATGACCCCGGCGCACTGCTCGGTGACGAAGTCGAGCGGCGAGATCTCGCGGTCGGCGGACAGCTCCATGAAGCGGGTCGCCAGCTTGCCCACGTCGATGTGGGAGGGCCCCAGGTCGAGCTGCGACAGCGCCTCGATGATCGGATAGCTCTCGAACTCGGACAGCTCGTTCTTCGCCACCTGACGCACGTAGCGGTGCGTCTTCATGATCTGCAGCACGCTCTGGTTGTAGAGCGCGCGACCGTAGCAGTAGGTCACCACGTTGCTGCGATACAACCGGCCGATGATGGGGATCATCGCCTCCGCCAACGCTTCCCGCTCTTTCCAGTCCGGAAAATAGTCGTCAAGGCTCGGTAGTGCCACGGTGCTCCTCTCTTATACGGCCGGGGTCGAAGAAGGGCGCGTATTATTCAAAATTCGAGTATGCCGCCGCAAGGAAGGTTGCAGGGCCTGAAGATGTAAGCCGTGTGGGAGGGTTTTTTGACCCCGCCGCGGCAGCGCCGCCCGGAGGAAGGGCCGCCGTCCGGCGGCCCTGACGTACCCTCAGCGAAAGCTCTCGTTGATGGCCGCGAGCGCCTCGTTGCCGGGGCACAGGTCCGCCTCGTTCAGCGTGTTCAGCGGCCGATGCACGGTGTCGAGAATCTCGTGGCAATCCGACGCGTGCGGGTCGACGTAGAGCAGCCCCGTGACCACCTCCCCCGCCGCCTGGCGTTCCTGCACGTGGGTCAGCGCCGCCACCCGGTCGTGAGGGTCGTAGTCGTGGTCGAGCTTGAACAACCGCAGCACCGAGCCGTCCGGCATGCGCACGTCTTCGGTGGTCCCGGGCTCGTAGTCGGCGGTGATCTCCTCGGCAGCGGCGACGTAGCCGTTGCGCAGGTAGTCCGCGGCCACCACGCTCTCGGTATGGCCCCGCACGTACTCGTAGCTCTTGGTGGAGCCGCCGTGATTGTTGAACGCCACGCACGGCGAGATCACGTCGATCAGAGCGAAGCCCCGGTGCATCAAGCCGGCCTTGACGAGCGGCACGAGCTGGCGCTTGTCACCCGAGAAGCTGCGAGCGACGAAGCTGGCACCGATCTGCAGCGCCATGCTCACCAGGTCGATGGGCTCGTAGAGGTTGGGCTTGCCTTTCTTGCTGGTGGAGCCCCTGTCGTTGGTGGCGGAGAACTGTCCCTTGGTCAGACCGTAGGTGCCATTGTTGTCCACCACGTACAGCATGTTGATGCGGCGCCGGACGATGTGGGCGAACTGCCCCAGGCCGATGGAGGCAGTGTCACCGTCGCCGGAGATGCCGATGCAGTACAGCTCCCGGTTGGCCAGGTTGGCCCCGGTGGCCACCGATGGCATGCGACCGTGCACGGAATTGAAGCCGTGGGAGCGGCTCAGGAAATAGCTCGGGGTCTTCGACGAGCAGCCGATGCCGGAGATCTTCGCGAACCGATGGGGCGGAAGCGACAGCTCGGCACAAGCCTGGACGATGGCCGCACTCACGGAGTCGTGCCCGCAGCCCGCGCACAGGGTGGACACCGGTCCCTCGTAGTCGCGCCGGGTGAGGCCGAGCTCGTTGACCGGCAGGCGCGGATGATGGACCTTGGGCTTGGCGACGAACGTCATGACTTGACCTCCGTGAGCCGCGGCAGCTTGCTCGCGGTGTAATGCTCGGAAACCTGCCGCTGGATGTTGTCGGCGGAGATGGAGAGCCCGCCGTAGTAGCGGATGGACACCAGTCCCGCGGGATCGAGGCCGCCTTCGTTCACCAGCAGGGTCTTCATCTGGGCATCCCGGTTCTGGTCCACCACGAACACCACCTCGTGGTCTTCGATGAAGCGGTAGACCTCCTCGCCGAAAGGAAAGCCGCGCAGCCGCATGGTGTCGAGGTGAATGCCCTCGTCGGCCAGCAGGTCCAGCGCCTCTTCCATGGGCAGAGCGCTGGTGCCGTAGAAGATGATGCCGGCGTGCTTGCCCGTGGCGCGAATCTCGGCCTTGGGCACCAGGGTCGCCGCGGTGCGCCACTTGAGCTCGAGGCGCTCCATGTTGCGCACATACGCCTCGGGCGACTCCGTGTAGGCGGCGAACTCGTCCCGGGAGGTGCCGCGGGTGAAGAAGGCGCCCTTCTCCGGGTGGGTGCCCGGATAAGTGCGGTAGCCGATGCCGTCGCCGTCCAGGTCCAGATAGCGGCCCCACCGCTCTACCGACTCCAGGGCATCGGCGTCGAGCACCTTGCCCCGGTCGTAGCGGCGCTGGTCGTCCCACTCCAGGGGCTCGCTCAGGTTGTCGTTCATGCCGAGCTCCAGATCGCTCATGACGATGACCGGGGTCTGCAGCCGGTCCGCAAGGTCGAGCGCCTGTGCGGCGAAGTCGAAGCATTCGCGCGGCGTGGCCGGAAACAGCAGCACGTGCTTGGTGTCGCCGTGAGAGGCGTAGGCCGCGGCGAGCAGATCCGCCTGCTGCGTGCGAGTGGGCATGCCGGTGGAGGGGCCCGCCCGCTGCACGTCGATGAGCACCGCCGGGATCTCCGCGAAATAGGCGAGCCCCAGGAACTCGGTCATCAGCGAGATGCCCGGGCCGCTGGTGGCGGTGAACGCCCGGGCACCGTTCCAGGCCGCGCCGATGACGATGCCGATGGCCGACAGCTCGTCCTCGGCCTGGACGATGGCGAACTTGCGCTCGCCGGTTTCCTCGTCGATGCGCAGACGTTCGGCATAGCGCTCGAAGGCTTCCGCCACCGAGGTGGAGGGGGTGATGGGATACCACGCACAGACCGTGGCGCCGCCGTAGAGCGCGCCCAGGGCCGCCGCGGTGTTGCCGTCGATCATGATGCGGTCGCCGACCTCGTCGGTGCGCCGCACCTGGAACTTGAGCGGGCACTCCAGGTACTCGCGGGCGTAGTTGCGGCCGATCTCCAGGGCGTGGATGTTGGGCCGGATCAGCGCGTCCTTGCCCTTGTACTGGGTGGAGACCATGCCGGTGATGACGTCGAACTCGATGTTCAGCAGCGCCGCCAGGGCTCCCAGGTAGGTGATGTTCTTGAACAGCCCGCGTTGCTTGGGATCGTCGTACTCCGACAACAGAAGGGTCGAGATCGGGATGCCGATCTCGGTGACGTCGGAGCGCCTGAGTTCCCGCCCCAGCGGCTTCGAGTTGTCGTAGAGCAGGTAACCGCCGGGATTGATGGCGGCCACGTCCTCGGCGTACGTCTCCGCGTTCATGGCCACCATGATGTCGACGCCCTCGCGGCGCCCCAGGTAGCCGTCCTCGTTCACCCGCACCTCGAACCAGGTGGGCAGTCCCTGGATGTTGGAGGGGAAGATGTTGCGGGTGGAGACGGGAATGCCCATCCGGAACAGGGCCTTGGCGAACATGCCGTTGGCGCTGGCCGAGCCCGATCCGTTGACGTTGGCGAAGCGGATGACGAAATCGTTGTAGATGATGCTCATTTACGCGTAAGACCCGAGCTGCGGCACGTGAATGATGGATTTCTGCATGTCCCACGCGTTGGTGGGGCAGCGCTCGGCGCACAGGCCGCAGTGCACGCACACGTCCTCGTCCTTCACCATGACCCGGCCGGTGCCGAGCTCGCCGGAGACGTAGAGCTCCTGGTCGCGGTTCAGCGCCGGCGCCTTCAGCCGCTGCCGCAGCTCCTCCTCTTCGGCGTTGTCGATGAAGGAGATGCAGTCCATGGGGCAGATGTCCACGCAGGCGTCGCACTCGATGCACAGGTTGTCGGTGAACACCGTCTGCACGTCGCAGTTCAGGCAGCGCTGGGCCTCCCGGGCGCCCAGCTCCCGGTCGAAGCCGAGCTCCACCTCCACCCGCAGGTTGGACAGGGCCTTCTGCTTGTCCACGTGGGGCACCAGGTAGCGCTTCGACGGGTCGTGCTCGCTGTCGTAGCTCCACTCGTGCATGCCCATCTTGGTGCTGAGCAGGTTCACCCCCTCCGCCGGACGGTCGCGCTTGACGTCGTTGCCCTGCAGGAACAGGTGAATGGAGATGGCCGCCTTGTGAGCGTGGGCCGAGGCCCAGATGATGTTTTCCGGACCGAAGGCCGCGTCGCCGCCGAAGAACACCCTGGGGTTGCTCGACTGCAAGGTGTCGGGGTCGAGCACCGGGCAGTCCCACTTGTCGAACTCGATGCCGATGTCGCGCTCGATCCAGGGGCAGTGGTTTTCCTGGCCGATGGCCATGAGCACGTGGTCGCACTCCATGAACTCGGTCTTTCCGGTGGGCTCGTAGCGTAGGCGTCCGTCCTCGCCCTTCACCGGAACCACCACGTCGAACACGATGCCCTTGAGCTGGCCGTTCTCGTGGACGAACTCCCGCGGCGGCCGGTTGTTGATGATGGGGATGCCCTCGCTCATGGCATCCTCCTTCTCCCACTCCGACGCCTTCATCACCTCGAAGGCCGAGCGCACCACCACGGTGACGCTCTCGGCGCCCAGGCGGCGCGCCGTGCGGCAGCAGTCCATGGCGGTGTTGCCGCCGCCGAGCACGATGACCTTGCCTTCGATGGCGGTGGTGTGGCCGAAGGCGACGCTCGCCAGCCAGTCGATGCCGATGGACACGTGGGCGTCCACCTCGCGGCGGCCCGGCAGATCCAGATCGCGACCCCGGGGTGCGCCGGTGCCGACGAAATAGGCGTCGAAACCCTGGTCCAGCATTTCCTTCATGCTGGTGACCTGGTGGCCGAAGTGGCACTCCACCCCCATCCCGAGAATCAGGTTCACCTCTTCCTCGAGCACGTCCGCCGGCAGCCGGAACGCGGGGATCTGGGTGCGCATCATGCCGCCGCCGAAGGGGTCCTTCTCGAACAGGTGCACCTCGTAGCCGTGGGGCAGCAGATCCCGCGCCACCGCCAGCGACGCGGGCCCGGCACCCAGGAGGGCCACCTTCTTACCGTTCTTCTGCTTCGGTACCCGGGGCAGGTAGGGAGTGATGTCACCCTTGTTGTCGGCGGCCACCCGCTTGAGACGGCAAATGGCGACAGGCTTCTCTTCCGTTCGCACCCGCCGGCAGGCCGGCTCGCAAGGCCGGTCGCAGGTCCGCCCCAGGATCCCGGGGAAGACGTTGGAGTCCCAGTTGAGCATGTACGCTTCCGTGTACCGCTCCTGGGCAATGAGACGAATGTACTCGGGGACCGGCGTATGGGCGGGACACGCCCACTGACAATCCACCACCTTGTGGAAGTAACTCGGGTCTGAAATATTCGTTGGC
>JAWLCV010000056.1:0-27623 GCA_041686955.1 Pseudomonadales bacterium | reverse complement strand
GAGATGGAGGGTGTTGTAGTCGCCAAACTGTACTTCCCAGCGACCTTCACCGTCTGCGGAACGCAGTTCCAGCACGACCTGCCGTCCCTCACCGTCTCCATCCACCACCTCGAATATGTGTTCACCGGGGACCAGAGGGAACAGTTCTTCAGCCTCGACCTCGCGAACCGTCGACGCCGGCGACGCCGGCGTCTCCGCGAGGGAGGCCCCGGCGGTGCAGAGGCCGACGCCGATCGTCAAGGCTCCTGCGCGAAAGGAGAGCCGGTGCATTGAGTTTCTCCTGGGTTCCATCGAAGGTACCAGCGAGCAGCATTCGTGCCAGAGAAGCGACTCCAATGCGAGAACCGGTACCAGCGGCCGGAATTGCAGACGCCTTCCCCTGGAGCGCTCTGATGGATCGATATCTGGCGCCGCTGCCCAGGCTCGCAGCTGGAGAAGTGGTGTTCTCGACCGCCGCGTTACAGAGCATGGGATTAAAGCGGTTGCGGAGACCGGCGAGCATCGGAGATTCCCTTCATCTCCCGCTCGGCTAGCTCATAGGCTGTTCGCAACGCCTGGTGCCATTCGTCAAGCTTTGTAGACGCTCGACGATACCATGGCGCGTCCGATCCAGGCTCTGGTCGTCGAAGGCCTGGGGCGCGAAGCGCCCGGTATCGTTCGGCAGCATGTATGCGCGGCCCAAAGGCGGTGATGCCCGGCTGGCAGAAACCGTGGATCAGGCCATTGAGGCAGACTACCGAGACAACCTCCAGCGCTGAGGAGAGGAAGAATAGCCGTTTAGTGGTGGGCGAAGCCGGCCGAGGTGGCCGTGTCACTCGGCGACCGCGTAGTTATCAGAGATCGTTTCCCCTGTTGCCATCGGCGGATGTGGTTCTGACCTCGCCGCTTTCCGCGTCACGCTCGGCGGGTTCAGCGCGCCTCGGTCGGATCATGACGAGGACCAGCAGACCGACCGCGATGATCACGAGGATGTTGACCGCGAGGAGCACGAAACCGCCGAGCGCGCGGCCGTTATCGCCGGAATACGCGGCGAGGGCGCCGGCGGCGCCCGCAGGAACGAGCGCGATGGCGACGACGACTCCGATCAGCGTGTTCTGCTTGCGCTTGATCACGGCGACGGTGCCCCCGGCACCCGCGGCCACAACCGGCGTAGTGGTTTTTTAACGTCATAATTCTCTGATGGTGCGTCGGGGAATGGCCGGTGACCTTGTACAGCTCCTCGAGCGTGGCAAGCGCCTGTTGCACCACAGCCACGTGCTCAACATCAAAGGCCGCAGCTATCGGCTGCGGGATCTGGAGCAGGCAGTTGACTTGGCGAGCCGGTAGACCCCTACGCTCCGCTCCGGGGCCCACCGGCTGAATGAAGAGAGGAAGGAAACCGTAAAACTGGGTGTCGCCTTATCCCGTAAATCTGGATGTCGCTGGACACCTCGATCCCCTCGATCAGCGCCATGATCTCCATGGGCTGGATCTGGTCGACGGGGCGGGGTCCGAGCTTTGGCAGGATGTCGATGTCGAGCGACCGCCAGACCTGCGAGGCGTGCTTCTTGGTCCAACCAGGCGACTGGCGTCGGTGCCACTCGTTCGCCACCTCTAGGAAGGTGGGCATCGTCGACGCGCCAGCCTGCTGTTCCTTCTCGGCACGCTTTGCGGCAGACGGATCGTCCAGCTTGCGGGCATCCGCCCATCGTTCCCGAGCCTCGGCCAAGCCGATCTTCGGGTACGGGCCCAGGAGTGTCTTTTTCTTTGCCGTTGACGCGGTACTTACCGCGCCAGAGTTTGCCGCCGGCCGGCGTGACGACCAGGTACAGGCCATCGCGATCAAACAGCTTGCGCTGCTTGTCGGTCGGCTTGGCGTTCTTGAAAAGGGCGTGAAGGCGGGATACGGCGAGATATCCCGAGATATGCTTTTGCTAAACGTATTTGATTGATTTAGATAAGAAAAAAGCGCCACTGAGGGCGCTTTTTCTTGAGTTTTCAGAGGCTTGAAAACTCGGTGGTGGTGGAGGCGGCGGGAGTTGAACCCGCGTCCGGTGGCACGCCACCCTCGGCTCTACATGCTTAGATTCCGTCTATTGATTTAGCCTCGAACGACCCGACGGTCAGGGTGTTGTCGGCGAGCCCGATTGGTTTTAACGCTTTGGCCCCGGGCGAGGCCTCCGCGCGATCCTGTGAGCCTTGCCGCCGATTTCACCGCACAGGCACGGATCATCGGCGTAAGCGGCGGTTTTAGGCCGCTAGTGCGTAGTTTTCGTCGTTGGCAACTATAGAAGTTGCAGCGATTGATTTACGAGAGTCACTACCCTCTCGGCATGCACCTCAGGTTTTGTTACCCCCGTCGAAGCCAAGTCGCCCCCATGGGAGTGAAGCCAAGTGTACCACGCGGCGAGTCCGGCAAACGTCGGCTTCGTCGCGTTGTCATACTACATTGACCAGCCCCGGGCGATCTGGTTCCTTACCCGGGCCGTATTCGATACCGACCATGCAGCATCTCCGACGTTTGCTATTCATTTGGGCGCTGGCGGCCGTTTCAAGCCCGACGGCCGTCGCCATCGATTCCCGGGCGTACGTGGAGCGGGCGGTGGCGCTCATCGAGGCCGAGGAGTACTCCCTGGCCCGAACCTACCTGGAGCCCGCGCTCATCGACTTCCGGCTGACCCCCGGAGAGCGCTCCCGGGCCTACTACCTGCGCGGCTTCGCCTTCTTCGCCGAGGGGCTGCACGTCTCGGCCCATAAAGACTACAACCGCGCGCTGGAGTTCTTCCCCCGGAATCCCGTCGTGCTCACCGCCATGGCCCAACTCTATCTCGAGGGGCTGGGGGTGGAACCGAATCCGCAGGTGGCGGTGGCGCTGCTGCGCGAGGCCGCCGAGGCGGATCATGCGCCGGCTCAGCTTCACCTGGGGATCGCCTATCTGCGGGGACTCGGGTTGGAGCAGAGCGTCGAGAATGCCCGGAAGTGGCTCACGCAGGCCGCGGAGGCCGGCCTTCCGGACGCCATGATCAACCTGGCCCAAAGCTACCGTGCGCCGCTGGCGGCGGAGCCCGCCCCCGCCCAGGCCGAGCGCTGGTACCGAAAGGCGCTCGAGGCGGGCCGGCACGAGGCCCTGATGTATCTGGGGTTCATGGCCGAGGAAGGCGAGGCCGGCGAGCCCGACCCGGAGACCGCCCGGGGCCATTTCGCCGAGGCCGCCGAGGCCGGCGTGCCGGTGGCCCAGGCCAAGCTCGGGCACATGTACCTCACCGGCCAGGGCGGCGAGGCCGACCCCGCCCGGGCCCGGGCGCTGTTCCAGCAGGCCGCGGACCAGGGGCACCCGGCCGGCTTCATGGGCCTCGCCTACCTCTACGAGACCGGCACCGGGGTGGCCCAGGATGACGCCCAGGCCATGGCCTGGTACCAGCGCGCGGCCGAGGCCGGCCTGCTGGATGCGCAGATCCGCATGGCCTACGCGGCCCTCCGGGAAGACAGCCTGGAGGGCCAGCAACGGGCCCGGGAGTGGCTGGCGAAGGCCGCCGCCCAGAACAGCCCCCAGGCCCTGAACGACTACGCGTGGCTGCTCGCCACCAGCGAGCACGCCTCGGTGCGCGACGGTCAGCAAGCGCTCACTCTCGCGCTACAGGCCGTGGATCGGGTACGCACGCCGGCGTATCTGGATACCCTGGCGGCCGCGTACGCGGAAACGGGCAAATTCGAGCAGGCGGTGGCCACCCAGCAGGAGGCCATCGCCATGGCGCCGCCGGACGAGACCGAGCTGGTTCAGGAGCTCAAGACGCACCTGGCGGCCTTCGAAGCCGGCAAGCCCTGGCGGGAATAAGGGCTTTCTGGTACAAAGCTGGCGCCCGTAAGAACTTCACGTGCTAAGGGGAACGCATTGAGCCTCGCGCAACGCCGCACGAAACTGGTCCTGTCGGTCATCGAAAGTCTGGTGGCCGAGGGCCGCAGTGAGTTCCGGCCGGGCGACATCGCGACCCGGCTGCGGGAGCAGAACCAGCCGCTCGGCCTCTGGGAGGTGCGCGGGGAGCTTTCCAACCTGGAAGCCGCGGGCTTCATAGAGCTCGACGACGACACCGCCGCCTGGCGCATGACCCCGGAGCGGGCGCGCAAGGCCGGCTGACCCCTAGAAGATTTCCTCCGGAGAAAGTTCGAAGCGCTGGATGAGGTCCTGGCGCACGGCCTCGTACGCCCGCGGATCCTCGGCCCGCAGCACTTCCAGCTCCTGCTGCACGTCCTCGCTCAATCCCTGGTGAATGACGATCTCCACCCGGCGGTTGCGGGCACGGCCGGCGGGGGTCTCGTTGGAGACCAGCGGCTTGGTGTCGGCGTAGCCGGTGAGGGTGAAGCGACCCTGATCCAGAACGCCGTCGCCGAACAGGCCGTGGGCCACGCTCACCGCCCGGGCGCTGGAAAGCGCCCAGTTCGAGCGGAACCGGGCGTTGGCGATGGGCACGTCGTCCGTGTGCCCTTCCACCACGATGCGGCCCTCGGTCTTTTTCAGGACGTCCTGGATGATGCGCAGCACCGGGCGGAAGTCCGGCGCCAGGTCCGCCCGGCCGGATTCGAAGCTGCCGTGCTCCTTCACCCGGACGATGATCTTGCGGCCCCGGGTCTCCACCTCCAGCACCCCGGCGGCGATCTCCTTGGAGAGCGCCGTAGCCAGATCGATGGCGTCCTGCTCGGTCTCGCCCACCAGGTCGCGCACCTTGTCCACCACCACCATCTTCTGGGCGTCGCCGCGCTGGCCGCTGTTGGAGGAGCCCAGATCCTGACAGGCCACGTCCAGGCTGCTGCGGCTGTCGTCGGTGGTCTTCTGCCAGATCTCGGTCAGGGGCGTGGGATCGGGCTTACCCGGCGAGAACTCCTGGGCGATGATGCTGGTGCCCTTGGGCACGTCCTCGGCGTGCACCTGGGCCTGGACGCCGAAGGCCATGCGCATGGAGCCCGCCAGGCGCTTGAACTTGAGCACGTCCATCTCCGCGAAGGAGAGCAGCAGCACGAAGAAGCACATGAGCAGCGACATGAGGTCGGCGAAGGTCATCACCCAGCCGGCGCCGCCGCGCTTGCCGTAGGCCGTATCGGGCTCGAAGACCTCGTCGTCCAACTACGCCTCCTCGGCGCGCTTCGACTCGGGCAGGTACGTCTTCAGCATGGAGTCGATGACCCGGGGGTTCTGCCCGCCCTGAATGGCCAGCAGGGCGTCGATGATCATGGACTTCACCCGCCCCTCTTCCTCCCGGCGCAGGGTCAGCTTGTCGGCGATGGGGAGAGCGAACATGTTGGCGAACATGGCGCCGTAGAGCGTGGTGAGCAGCGCCACCGCCATGGCGGGGCCGATGGCTTTGGGGTCGTCCATGTTGGCCAGCATGGCCACCAGGCCCACCAGGGTGCCGATCATGCCCATGGCCGGGCCAACGTCCCCCATGGCGGCGAAGATACGGGCCCCCACCTCGTGGCGCTGCAGGGTCTGGTGCAGGTCCTTGCGCAGGAGGGTGCGCACTACCTCCGCGTCGTGGCCGTCCACCAGAAGCTGAATGCCGTCGGAGAGGAACTGGCTCGACACCTCGCGGCCTTCCAGCGACAGCAGGCCGCCCTTGCGGGCCGCGTCCGCGAGTTGCACCACCTCGTCGATGATGTGCTCGGGTTTCGCCAGGTTGAAGCTGAACGCCTTCACCGCCACCCGAAGGGCATTGATGAACTGAGCGAGGCTGAACTTCATCAGCACCACGAACAGGCTGCCCACCAGCACGATGAGCAGCGAGGGCAGGTTGAGAAACATCTCCGCCGACCCGCCCAGCATCATGGACCCGATGACGACGCCGAAGGCGCCCACCAGGCCCACCAGGGTTGCCAGATCCATGAACTCCTCGATCGCGGATTCGCTTATCCCCAAGTCTAGTCAGGATTTCCCGCACCGCAGGCGCCGCCTTGCGCGGCCCCGGCCCCGGAGTTACCTTGCAGCGATGCCGAGCGAACCCTCCGACACGACCCCTGCCGCCGCGACCAGCAACGCCGAAGCCGACGTCGCCGGTCTGGATTTCGAGAGCGCCCTGGCGGAGCTCGAGGCCCTGGTGAGCCGGATGGAGGCGGGGGACATGACGCTCGAGGCCTCCCTCGCCGCGTTCGAGCGGGGGGTGAAGCTCACCCGCCATTGTCAGGCGGCCCTGCGCGACGCGGAGCTCAAGGTCAAAAAGCTGACGGAAGACGACGAGTTCGAAGACCTGGATCCCGACGCCTTCGATGACGACTGATCTGCGCGAGCTGAAAGCCACCGTCGAGGACGCGCTGGATCACCATCTACCCGCCCACTCCGACATCGCCCAGCCGCTGGTGGAAGCCATGCGCTACGCCACGCTTTCCGGGGGCAAGCGCCTGCGCCCCATGCTGGTGTGCGCCGCCTGCACCGCCGTGGGCGGCGCCCTGGAAGACGCCCTGGCCCCGGCCTGCGCCGTGGAGTTCGTGCACGCCTACTCACTGATCCACGACGACCTGCCGGCCATGGACGACGACGCCCTGCGCCACGGCCTGCCGAGCAACCACGTGAAGTTCGGCGAGGCCACCGCCATCCTCGCCGGCGACGCGCTGCAGGCCCTGGCCTTCACCACCCTGGCGGAGGCGCCCAACGTGGCGGGCGAGGCACGACTGCGCGCCATCGCGCTTTTGGGGGATGCCGCCGGCTGGCGCGGCATGGTGGGCGGGCAGTGCTTCGACCTGGCCGCCGAGCGCCAGCAGCTCGGGCTCGAGCATCTGCAGGCGCTGCACGCCGCCAAGACCGGCGCGCTCATCAAGGCCGCGGTGCAGATCGGCGCCGTGGTGGGGAATCCCTCCCTGGACGACGAGACCTTCGTGCTGCTCGGCGAGTTCGCCGGCCGCATCGGCCACGCCTTTCAGGTCATCGACGACGTGCTGGACGTCACCGCCACCACCGAGGCCCTGGGCAAGCCCGCAGGCTCGGACACGGCGGCGGGCAAGAGCACGTACCCCGGCCTCATGGGGGTGGACGCGGCCCGGGAGCACGCCCGGCGTCTGCTGGCGGAGGGGATGAAGTTCCTCACCCGTGCCGGGCTCGGGGATTCACTGCTGGGAGAGCTCGCGAGCCGCAGCGTCGAGCGGGAGTTCTGAGCGGCTCAGTGCTTCTGCACCAGGGTCAGCACCCCGCCCTGTTCCTCCATTCCCACCTGCCGCAGGAACGACATGCCCAGCAGGATCTCTGCCGGGTAGTCGCCGTCGATGACGGCGGCCTGCACGTTGTGCGCGGTGATGCCGCCCACCACCACCTGATCGAGCACCACGAAGTGGGACTGGGTGATCCCCTGGGCCGTCTGCACCTGGCCGCGCTGACCGCGCTGGTAGTCGATGCCCAGGTGCTCGGCGTGGCGCCGGCTCATGGCCACCACCGAGGCGCCGGTGTCCACCAGGAAGTTGACGAATCCGTCGTTGATGGCGCCGCGAATGCGGTACTGGCCGAACGAGTCCGGCGCGATGGCCACGCGCTGGCGCTCCGCCTCGCGGAACGTCGATGCGACGTGGCGGCTGAGGCCCAGCCGGTAGACCCGCCCGCCGTAGCGCACCTCCGCCTCGCGGGCGTCGGCGGCGAGCAGCGTGATCCCGTCCTTCGAGGTCTCGCCCACCTTGAGCATCTGCTCGGCCCCGGCGGCACGCACCACGGCGCGGCCGTTGAACAGCGCCAGCACCTCCACCGGCGGCACGGCCAGCGCCAGGGCCGGAAGGCCGAGCAGCAGAAACGGCAGGCAGAGACGGAGGGCACGCATCGCCCGGATTCTACGCGGCGGGATTCGGCCACGGCCACGAAATCAGCCGGAATGCCAACTGCAGCACGGCCAGGGCGAGACCTCCCGCCACCACGTCGTCCAGCATCACCCCGAGCGCCCCGGGCACCCGTCGATCCACCCAGCCCACCGGCCAGGGCTTGGCGATGTCGATGACGCGGAACACCAGGAACCCGGCGAGCGCCGCGGTCCAGGTGGGCGGCGCCGCCAGCAGGGCGAGCCACAGGCCCACGAACTCGTCGACCACGATGCCCGGGTCGTCGTGGACCTGATAGCGGCGGCCCACCCGGTGGGTGAGCCAGGTGCCGAGCGCGAACACCACCGCCATGACGGCGAGCTGCAGCGGCCAGGCCAGCTCCGCCAGCGCCAGCCACCATACCGCCGCGGCCACCAGCGAGCCCCAGGTACCCGGAGCCGGCCGCACGAAGCCGCTGCCGCAGCCGGTGACCACGAGCACCGCCGGATCGCGCCAGGCGCTGGCGGGAAGCCGGGGCGCGGGTTCGTGGCTCACGAAGCGAAGTGCTGATAGCCGCCGGAGACGGGCCGGCCGTCCAGCCGGACCCCGGGCTCCGCCACCACCCGGCCGATGCGATGCACCGGCACCGAAAGCTCCGGCGGCGTGCCCTGCAGGGTGAAGCAGAGCTCGTAGTCGTCGCCGCCGGACAGCGCCTCGGTGAGCGTCGCCCCTCGGGCCACCGGAATCCGCGCCGCCTCGAGCTCGACCCCCACGCCGCTCGCCCGGCAGACGTGACCCAGATCCTGAGCCAGGCCGTCGGAGAGGTCGATGGCGCTGGTGGCGCGGCCGCGCAGAGCGAGCCCTTCCGGAATCCGCGCCCGCGGCATGAAATAACGCCGGGACAGGGCATCCAGGTCGCCCTCGTCGCGGCAGCCGCCGAGCCCGCCCCGGGCCACCGCCGCCGCCGCGGCGCCGAGCTCGCCGGTGACGTAGACGTCGTCGCCCACCCGGGCGCCGGAGCGCAGCAGATATGCGCCCACGGGCACGTAGCCATGGGCGCTCACGGCGATGGTGAGGGGGCCGCGGGCGATGTTGCCGCCGACGATGGGCAGTCCCGCCACCGCCGCCGCCCGGGCCATGCCCCGCGCCAGGGCGCGGGTCCACTCGGGATCCTCGGTTTCGAGGCTGAGTGCCACCAGCGCGAAGCCGGCAGCGGCGCCCATGGCGGCCAGGTCCGAGGCGCTCACCATGAGCGCGCGGTAGCCGATGAGCTCCGCGCCCGCCTCCGCCGGCACGTGCACCCCGCCCACCACCGCGTCGATTGTGGAGACCAGCTCCATGCCCGCCGGCACCGCGGTGACCGCGGCGTCGTCGCCGGGACCAATGCGCACGCCCTCGCCCCGCGCCATGGGCCCGAGCTCGGCGACGATGGCGTCGATGAGCTCGAACTCGTTCACCGGGTGGTGCGCTCGAGCGGGCGCAGGTCGGCGGCCAGCCGGTCGAGCACGCCGTTCACGTACTTGTAGCTGTCTTCGGCGCCGTAGGTCTTGGCCAGCTCCACGTACTCGTCGATGACCACGCGAAACGGCACGTCGATGCGGTGCTGGAGCTCGTACGCCCCGAGCCGCAGCAGCGCCAGCTCCACCCGGTCGAGCTCCTCCACCTTGCGGTCGAGCAGGGGCGCCAGGAGAGCGTCGAGTTCCTCGCGGCCCGCGACGACGCCCCGGAGCAGCTCCCCGAAGAACGCCTCGTCCGCCTTCTTCAGCGCGCCCGCCTCGCGGTACTCCTTCTCCAGGGCGTGGGTGCCGGCCTGGGTCATCTGCCACTGGTAGATCGCCTGCATCAGCACCTTGCGGGTCCGGTGCCGGGCCCAATGACTGGATTTGCTCATATCCCATCCCCCGCAGCGAGGCCGGGTACGACCGGGTGGTACAACATGGATTGTCTCTACGATTCGGACCGTTGCGCCGGGATCAGGCGAAGCCGCAGGTCGTCGCCCACGGTGACGCAGTCGCGCATTGTAGCGTGAACGGCTTGCTCCATGGCGGCGAGCGGCAGCAGGGCCATGGGGCGGGCGTCGCTGCCGAGCAGCTTCGGCGCCACGTACACCAGCAGCTCGTCCCACAGCCCCTGGGCGAGAAAAGCCCCCACCAGACGCGGGCCGGCCTCCACCAGCACCTCGTTGCAGCCCCGCTCCGCCAGGGCCGACAGCAGCGCCGTCAGATCCACCGACTCGTCGCCGCACACCAGGTGTTCCACTTCCGGGAGCTGCCGGACGGCGTTGGCGCCGTGGGCCAGCAGCACCGGTCCTTCCGCCCGCAGCAGCGCGGCGTCCGCCGGGATGCGCAAGCCGGTGTCGGCCACCACCCGCAGCGGCTGGCGGATGCGTCCCTCGACCTGGAATCGCGGGTCGCGCACCGTGAGCTGGGGGTCGTCGGTGAGCACCGTGCCGCTGCCGGTGAGCACCGCGCAGCTTCGCGCGCGCCAGTACTGCACGTCGGCGCGGGCGGCGGGACCGGTGATCCAGCGGCTCTCGCCGGAGGCCATGGCGGTGCGGCCGTCCAGGGACTGGGCCACCTTCACCCGCACCAGGGGCCGTCCCCGGCGCAGCCGGCTGACGTAGCCCGCGTTCAGCTCGGCGGCCTCGGGCAGCTCGATGAGCTGGGTTTCGATGCCGGCGGCCTTGAGCCGCTCGAACCCCTGGCCGGCCACCTGGGGGTGCGGGTCGCGCATGGCGGCCACCACCCGGCGCACGTTGGCGGCGATGAGGGCGTCGGTGCAGGGAGGCGTGCGGCCGGTGAAGGCGCAGGGCTCGAGGCTGACGTAGACCGTGGCGCCGGCGGCGTCGCCGCCGGCGTCGCGCAGGGCGTTCACCTCCGCGTGCCCCTGCCCCGCCCACAGGTGGGCGCCGCGGCCCAGGATGATGCCGTCGCGGACGATGAGGCATCCCACCCGGGGATTGGGCGTGCAGGAATACAGGCCCTGCTCCGCCAGCTCCACGGCGGCCCGGAGGAACAGCACATCGGAATCGCCGCTCATGATTCGGCCCTCACCGGGGCTCGCCGGCGTCCTCGCCGTCGGCCGGCGCAATCCCCTCGCTGCTGGTCAGGCTCTTGATCTCCTTCTCGAACTCCGAGACGTCCTGGAAATCCCGGTAGACGGAGGCAAAGCGCACGTACGCCACGCCGTCCATGCGCCGCAGCTCCTTCATGACCTCTTCACCCACGGTCAGCGACGGCAGCTCCCGCTCACCCGTGGAGCGCAGGTTGTGCATGATGCGGTTGATGGCGCTCTCGATCTCCTCGATGGAGACCGGGCGCTTCTCCAGCGCCCGGGTCAGGCCGCGGCGCAGCTTGTCCTCGTCGAATGGTTCCCGGGTGCCGTCGCGTTTGACGATCCGGGGCATGACCAGCTCCGCGGTCTCGAAGGTCGTGAACCGCTCACCACAGGTCTGGCATTCCCGGCGCCGGCGTACCGAGTCCCCTTCCGCCACCAGCCGGGAGTCGATCACCTTGGTGTCGTCGGCGCCGCAGAAGGGGCAGTGCACCGGCGGCTCCGCTCAGACCGAGGCGCCGTAGACCGGGAACCGGGCACACAGCTCGAGCACCCGCTGGCGCACGGTCTCGATCATGTTGTCGTTGCCGATGTCGTCGAGCACGTCGCACATCCAGGTGGTCAAGGTTTGGCACTCGGCTTCCTTGAAGCCCCGGGTGGTGACCGCCGGCGTGCCGATGCGCAGTCCGCTGGTGACGAACGGCGACCGCGGGTCGTTGGGGACGGCGTTCTTGTTCACCGTGATGTTGGCCCGGCCCAGCGCCGCGTCCGCATCCTTTCCGGTGATGTCCTTGTCGATGAGGTCGAGCAGGAACAGGTGGTTGTCCGTGCCGCCGGAGACCACCTTGTAGCCGCGGGCCTGGAACCCTTCCGCCATGGTCTGGGCGTTCACCAGAACCTGCCGCTGGTAGGCGTTGAACTCCTCCGAGGCCGCCTCCTTGAAGCACACCGCCTTGGCGGCGATGACGTGCATCAGGGGGCCGCCCTGGGAGCCCGGGAACAGGGCCGAGTTCAGCTTCTTCTCGATGTCGGCGTTTTCCCGCGCCAGGATGATGCCGCCCCGCGGGCCGCGCAGGGTCTTGTGAGTGGTGGACGTGGTGACGTCGGCGTAGGGCACCGGGTTCGGATACAGCCCGGCGGCCACCAGCCCTGCCACATGAGCCATGTCCACCAGAAGGTAGGCGCCCACCTCGTCGGCGATGTCACGGAACCGCTGCCAGTCGAGGCGCCGCGAATAGGCCGAGAAGCCGCCGATGATCATCTTCGGCGTGTGCTCGAGCGCGAGGCGCCGCACCTCCTCGTAGTCCACCTCGCCCGTGGCGCCGTCGAGCCCGTACTGCACGGCGTTGTAGAGCTGCCCGGAGAAGTTGGGCTTGGCGCCGTGGGTCAGGTGGCCGCCCGCGTCCAGGCTCATGCCGAGGATGGTGTCGCCCGGCTTCAGCAGCGCCAGGTACGCCGCGGCGTTGGCCTGGGAGCCGGAATGGGGCTGGACGTTGGCGTAGTGGGCGCCGAACAGGGCCTTGACCCGCTCCATGGCCAGCACCTCCACCTGATCGACGTACTCGCAGCCGCCGTAGTAGCGCTTGCCCGGATAGCCCTCCGCGTACTTGTTGGTGAGCACGCTGCCCTGGGCCTCCATGACCCGGGGGCTCGCGTAGTTCTCCGAGGCGATCAGCTCGATGTGCTCTTCCTGGCGGCGGTTCTCCGCGTCGATGGCGGCAGCCACCTCGTCGTCGAAGCCGGCGATGCGTTGGTCTCGATCAAACATCCGTAGATCCGTGTTGGTCGGCTGGTGGAAGGAAAGCGCGCTATTGTAGCTCACCGCGCGACCACGCCCCATCGGCAATCCTCATGTCGAACTTGAATTCCGCGCAGCCTGACCGGCGTCGTCCAGCGCTTCCGACGGCACCAGCAGCGTGCGGCGGAAGGCTTTCGCCATGACGTCGACGAAGCGCTGGCGCGACCATCCGAGGTCGATGACGAGTTCCTCCCAGAGTTCCACCGATCCCTGGGCGGCCAGCCAGTCTCCGGCCGTCGCCACGGTGAATCCCGGTGCCAGCCGGCCCCATCCAGCCAGCCGGCGTGCCATGCGGCGCGTCGCCCGGCGGCGGTTGCGCACCCGGTCGAGCCAGGCGTCGCGCAGCGCCGGATCGTCGCGGCGCAGCGCCTTGACCACGCCCACGATGTTGCGGATGCGCGGATTGTAGTCCGCCAGGAACTCGGCATAAGCGGACAGCAGCGTCTCGGCGTCCGATGCCGCCTCCATGGGCCGCACCGCATGGGCGAGGCCGAGCTGCTCGTCCGTGTAGCGCGCGGCGGCCACCGCGAGCGCGGGCCGATTGGCAAAGTGCAGATACACCGCCTGCCGGGAAACGCCGGCGCGTGCGGCGACGGCGCTCATGGTGAGGGACTCGCCGTTCAGGATCACCGCCGTCGCGGCCTCCAGGATGCGCGCGCGGCCGCCGCCCGTTCGGTTCCTGCTTGACATGGTGTCAATGCTTACGGTTTGATGCGCCGAATGCAACTTTACACAGTGTCAATATGAGCATTGAGACCACAGGCCGAGGCAGGTCCCGCCTGCGAAGGGTGCTCCCGTGGCTGGGGCTGGCGACGGCCGCGTACCTGATCGTCGGCAACCTGCTGCATCGCGTCGTGTTCCCGTTGCCATCACCGGATCCGGCCACGTATCCGCGGCCGGGCGACGTCATGGAGAGCCGCATCGAGGGGTTCCGCATGCAGGTGCTCGCCGTCGAGGAAGGCTGGATGCACGGGGAGCTCGTGCTGGCTCCCGGGGCGGCCGGTCCGCCCTTGCACTACCACGAAGGTTTCGCCGAGGAATTCTCGGTCGCCCGGGGCACGCTGCACATCGAGCTGGCGGACCGGATCGCGCAGGTACCCGCCGGCGGTCGTCACCGTGTGGAGCGCGGGGTGGCGCACCGTCCGTTCAATCCCACCGCCGAGCCCGTGGTGGTGTCCGGCGGCAGAACCATGCCCCTCGAGTTCGCTGCCTGCCTGGTGCAGCTCTACGACCTCATGGACGAGACCGGCAACGGGCCTGCCATGCTGCTGCAGTACTCGCTCAACAACGCCATGTGCGATACCCATCTCGCCCGCATCCCGCGGTGGGCGGAGAGGGCCTTGCAGATCGTCGTGGGGCCGCTGGCCCGGCTCGCCGGCTTCCGCGATTACTATCCGGCGCGTTCCCTGCATCCGCCGGGCGGGACGACGTGATCCGGGGCGGGGATTGATCGGCTGCGGATTGCGCTGTAGCGTGCGCGGTCCTCAAGTCAGTACTCGCCAGAGGTCGATTCAGCTCGTGGCTCAATACGTGTACACCATGCAGGGCGTGACCAAGGTGGTTCCGCCCAAGCGGACCATTCTCGAGAACATCTCGCTGTCGTTCTTCCCCGGCGCCAAGATCGGCGTGCTGGGCCTGAACGGCTCGGGCAAGTCGTCGTTGCTGCGCATCATGGCCGGGGTCGACACCGAGTTCGAGGGTGAGGCGCGGCCGCAGAAGGGCATCAAGATCGGCTACCTGCCCCAGGAGCCCCAGCTCGACGACGAGCTCACGGTGCGCGGCAACGTGGAGAAGGGCGTCGGCGAGACCACGGCGCTCCTGGCCGAGTTCAACGCCATCTCCGAGAAGTTCGCCGAGCCCATGAGCGACGACGAGATGACGGAGCTCCTGGAAAAGCAGGGCGAGCTGCAGAGCCGCATCGACGCGGCGAACGGCTGGGACGTGGACCGCCAGCTCGAGATCGCGGCCGACGCCCTGCGCCTGCCGCCGTGGGACGCGCCGGTGGCCACGCTTTCCGGCGGTGAGCGGCGCCGGGTGGCCCTGTGCTCGCTGTTGCTGTCGAGCCCGGACATGCTGCTGCTCGACGAGCCCACCAACCACCTGGACGCCGAGAGCGTGGCCTGGCTCGAGCGGTTTCTCGCCGAGTTCCCGGGCACGGTGGTGGCGGTGACCCACGACCGTTACTTCCTCGACAACGTGGCCGGCTGGATCCTGGAGCTCGACCGCGGCCGCGGCATCCCCTTCGAGGGCAACTACAGCGCGTGGCTCGAGCAGAAGGAGAACCGCCTGGAGCAGGAAGCGGCCCAGGAGAAGGCGCGGCAGCGGGCCATCAAGTCGGAGCTCGAGTGGGTGCGCACCAACCCCAAGGGCCGACAGGCCAAGAGCAAGGCGCGCCTGCAGCGCTTCGAGGAGCTGCAGTCGAAGGAGTTCCAGGCCCGCAACGAGACCGCCGAGCTGTACATCCCGCCGGGGGAGCGCCTGGGCGAGAAGGTGATCGACGTGCATCACGTCTCCAAGGGTTTCGGCGATCACCTGCTCATCGACGACCTGAACTGCAGCATCCCGCGCGGCGGCATCGTCGGCATCATCGGCGGCAACGGCGCGGGGAAATCCACCTTCTTCCGCATGATCACCGGCCAGGAGCAGCCGGATTCCGGTGAGATCGTCGTCGGCGACACGGTGGATCTGGCCTACGTGGATCAGAGCCGGGATGCCCTGGCGGCCGACAAGAGCGTCTGGGAAGAAATCTCCGACGGCCAGGACATCATCCGGGTGGGCAAGTACGAGATTCCCTCGCGGGGTTACGTGTCGCGGTTCAACTTCAAGGGGCCGGATCAGCAGAAGCGGGTGGGCGATCTCTCCGGCGGGGAGCGCAACCGGGTGCACCTGGCGAAGCTCCTGCGCCGCGGCGCCAACGTGCTGCTGCTGGACGAGCCCACCAACGACCTGGACGTGGAGACCCTGCGGGCCCTGGAAGAGGCGATTCTCAACTTCCCCGGCACGGTGCTGGTCATCTCCCACGACCGCTGGTTCCTGGACCGGGTGGCCACCCACATCCTGGCCTTCGAGGGCGACTCCCACGTGGAGTGGTTCGCGGGCAACTTCAGCGACTACGAGGCCGACCACAAGAAGCGTCTGGCGGAAGCCGGCATCGACACCTCACCTAAGCGGATCAAGTACAAGCCGTTGACCCGCTAGCGAGACGGGCCGGCCCGGGCGGCCTCGCCGATCTAGGCCGGCTCGTTCGGGCCGGCAGGCAGCCGGCCGAGGGCGCGCCAGACGTCCGGCAGCTCCGCTTCGAGCCCCGCCGCCAGGCTCTCCCGATCCGCCGCCGGCCGGTTCTGGCCGAGCTTGAACTTGCCTTCCAGGCTCGACAGGGGGATTTCGATGCCGACGATCTGCCGGAGCAGCGCGTCGGTGAACTCGGCGGGGGCGTCGTCCACGCGCCACGGCTCGGGCCGCGATGCTTCCATGCGGTCCGTCAGCGACTCCACGACGCTCCGCAGAAACTCCGGCTCCTGTTCGAGCCGCACCGTGCCGCGGGCGTGGACGACCACGTAGTTCCAGGTGGGTACCACCTTGCCGGTCTGCGCCTTGCTCGCGTACCAGCTCGGCGTCACGTAATGGGCGGGACCCTGGAAGATCACCAGCGCCGGCTCGCCCGCCAGGCTCTGGACGTGCGGGTTGGCGCGCGCCAGGTGACCGCGCAAGGTGCCGGGCCCGTCGCCGTGGCGCGCCAGGAGAAGGGGCAGATGGCTGGCCCGGGGGCCGTCGGGGCCGTTGGTCAGCAGAGTGCCGAAGACGATTTCGTCGATGGCGCGGGCGAGGGGCTCGTCATCCTCCACCCGGAACGCTGCCGGATTGTAGAGGCCGCTCGAGGTCACGGTGCCGGACCCCGGGCCGCCGGCACCCGCACCGTGAACGTGCTTCCCTCGCCGGGGCTGCTCGAGACGCCGATCGCGCCGCCGAGCTGCCGGCACAGACTGCGACAGATGGCGAGGCCGAGCCCATGACCCTGGCCGGGGCCGTTGCCGTTCCGGCCCGCCACGCTGGCCTGGGTGAAAGGCTCGAAGATGCGCGCCTGCATCTCCACGGGAATGCCGGGCCCGGTGTCGGCGACCTCGAGGCACAGCTCCTCGTCGCTGACCCGATAGGTGAGCATCACCCGGCCGTGCTCCGTGAATTTGGCGGCGTTGGTCAGCAGGTTGAGCAGGATCTGGCGCAGCTTCAGCTCGTCGGAGCAGAAGGCGCTCACCGCGCTCCCCTGCACCTCCAGCCGATTGCCGCGCGCCCGGATCAGCCCTTCCGCCAGGCTGACCACCTCCCGGATCATCCGCTCCGGCTCGAAGGCGCTCACCTCGACCCCGGCGCTGCCTTGCTCGGCCTTCGCCAGATCCAGCATCGCCTCGATCAGCCGCAACTGGTGCTCGGCGGCCTGGGTGATGCGCTGGAGGTCCTCCACGTCCTGCTGGCGGCCCTGCTCCATGGCCTCGTCCGCCATCAGCTCGCTGTAGCCCATGATGGCGTGGAGCGGCGTGCGCAGGTCGTGACTCATGTTCGCCAGGAACCGGCTCTTGGCGCGATTCGCCGACTGGGCTTCGTTGCGGGCGAGGATGAGCTCCGTTACGTCGTCGCCCAGGCAGATGACGCGAACACCCGTGGGGCCGGGCTGGCGCGCGATGCGCCAGACGAACGCCCGCGCCCCCACCTGCCCTTCCAGAATCATCTCGCCCGATCCCTCGCCGGCGATGAGCCGGTCGAGGCGATCCAGATTGGCCGCGCCGAAAGTTTCCTCCACGAGGAACTTGCGGTAGTGCTGGCCCACCACGGCGCTGCGCTCCAGGTCGAGAGAGGTGAGCAGCTTCCGGTTCACGAGCTGCACGACCCCCTCGTCGTCCAGCTCGGCGATGCCGGAATCGGCGATTTCCAGATAACGCTGAAACCGCCGCGTCTGCGCTTCGAGCTCCCGCTGGTTCTTGAGGTCACGGGTGAGGTCCTCACAGACGCCGAGCAGGGTGCGCGGCCGTCCTGCGTCGTCGCGCAGGACGCTCATCTTGGTTCTCACCACGAGGCGCTGGCCGTGAGCGGTGGGCAGCTCGGCCTGTATGAGGGTCTCTGCACGCTTACTGGCGCAGAGCTCGCGCACGGCCTGGGTCATCTCCTCGGCGAGCTGGTGGGGGAACAGGTCGAACCAGGTCTTGCCGAGCACGGCCTCGCCGCTGACCCCGAACAGCCGCTCGCCCGCCTTGTTGAAGGCGACGTACGCCAGCGTGTCCGGGTCCAGGGCGAATACGTGCACGGGGAGGCTCGCGAGCAGGGTGTCGGCGAACTGTTCCTGCTCCAGCAGCTCGCGCTCGAGCCGCTGCCGCTCACCGATGGGCGCCGGATCGCGAAGATCCCGGCCCCTGTCACTCATCGAGTGCGGCCTTGTGAACCAGCGCCTGGAACTTTCGGAGCTGCGCCTCCACCAGCGCGGGATTCGCGGGCGCCACCCGCCGCTCCCGCTGGTCGTCGGGGTTCTCCAGCACCCGGACCAGGCCGCGCCTCTCATGCTGCGCGATCCACCGGGAGATGCTCTGACGGGGAATCCCGGTGAGGCTGGCCAGCTCACCGATGGTGGGATGCCTGCCCTCGGCCTGGAGACGGATCGTCGTCAGCATGGTGAACAGGGCGCCGATGGAGGTGGTACGGCCATAATGGGTGACGAGATCCGAAAGAATTACCTCCAGTCGCTTCAGATCATCTTTCAAGTAACACCTTCCGGGCCGAGGTCAAAGGACCCGCGCGGCGAATCATCATCGCTGGCGGGCGGGGTTTCAACGAAACGCTCAGGCTGGGCTCATCGTCCTCGCGGACACCCGTTCAGAGCGTATCCAGCACGTCGAGGGCTCCGGAGAGACTCTTCACGCCGTGCACGGTCATGCCGCCGATCACGTCCTTGGGTCGGTTGGCGAAAGGTACGATGGCCTGGCGGAAGCCGTGCTTGCGGGCTTCCGCCAGCCGCTGCTGGCCGTTGGTCACCGGGCGCACCTCGCCGGTGAGGCCGAGCTCGCCGAAGACGATGAGGTCTCGCGGCAGATTGCGGTTGCGAAACGAGGAGAGCACCGCCAAGAGCGCCGCCAGATCGGCGCCGGTCTCGCTGATGCGAACGCCCCCCACCACATTGGCGAATACGTCCTGATCCGCCAGGGTGATGCCGCAGTGGCGGTGCAGCACCGCCAGGTGCATGGCCAGACGCTGGGCCTCCAGACCCACGGCCACCCGGCGAGGATAGCCGCCCTGCACGCCGTCCACCAGAGCCTGCAGCTCCACCAGCAGCGGTCGGGTGCCTTCCCAGGTCACCGTGACCACGCTGCCGGGGGAATCCAGCTCGCCGCGCTGCAGAAAGATGGCGGACGGGTTGGCCACCTCCTTCATGCCCTGCTCGGTCATGGCGAAGATGCCGAGCTCGTTCACCTCGCCGAACCGGTTCTTGATGCCGCGCAAGGTGCGGTAGCGGCTGCCGGCGGGACTGTCGAGCATCACGAAGCAGTCGATCATGTGCTCGAGGACCTTCGGTCCGGCGAGGCTCCCTTCCTTGGTGACGTGGCCCACGAGGATCATCACGGTGCCCGTCTGCTTCGCCAGGCGCGTGAAGAAGGCCGCGCTCTCCCGCACCTGAGTGACGCTTCCCGGTGTGCTGTCCACCGACTCGAGCTGCATCACCTGAATGGAGTCCAGCACCACCACCTTCGGCCGCCGCTCTTCCATCAGCCGGGCCACGGCTTCGCCCCGGGTCTCCGAGGCCACGGACAGGCGATCGGCGGGCAGGCCCAGGCGCTGGGCGCGCAGGGCGAGCTGGTGCAGGGACTCCTCGCCGGTGACGTACAGCACCTCGGCATCTGCCGCGAGGCCCGTGCAGACCTGCAGCAGCAGGGTGCTCTTGCCGGCGCCGGGATCGCCGCCGATGAGCACCACGGAGCCGGCCACCAGGCCGCCCCCCAGCACCCGGTCGAGCTCGGAGAAGCCCGTGGGCAGCCGTACCGCCTCCTCCGGCTCCACCTCGGAGAGGCGCTTCACCTCGCTTCGGGTCCCGGCGAAGCCGAGGCCGGGCTCCCGGACGGGGCCGATGCTCACCCGCGACAGCGAGTTCCAGGCGCTGCAGGCCGAGCACTGGCCCTGCCACTTCATGTGCTCGGCGCCGCACTCGTTGCAGACGTAGGCCGTCTTGGACTTGCTCTTGGCCACGGACTACTCGAACGGCGCGAAGCGGTCGTAGCGGTCCGGCGCCAGGTTCTCGAACTTGGTCAGGTTGCCGATGAAGGCCAGCCGCACCGTGCCGATGGGCCCGTTACGCTGCTTGCCGATGATGATCTCCGCCGTGCCCTTTTCCGCCGACTCCGGGTGATACACCTCGTCGCGGTAGACGAACAGGATCACGTCGGCATCCTGCTCGATGGCGCCGGAGTTATGACTGACGATTCCATCAGCCAGCCAGCTTGCCGGCCCGGGCACGGTCAGATCGTAGACCTCCTCCTCGCCGTCCGGCGCGATCTCCACGACGCGATCCCAGAACAAGTCCGACTCGGCCCAGATTTGCAGTTCCCGGTCGTCGAGCAGCGTAGCGTAGCCTCCGAGCACCTTACGTGAGGGAGCAAAGCGGAAATGGCTCGCACCGCCATAGGCCGTGCCGCGCAGCGACGTCATTTGCCGTTGAGATACTCCCTGTTTCCGCATCACTGCCTTGACGCGATCAAATACTTCCTTGGGAAGCGTATCGACGTTCGGGTTTCCGTGCCGGTTCGCCAGCTGAGCCGCCAGCCGTTCCGCTGGCTCGACCCGGGGACCGAACGCACCGACTCTCGTCAGAAACAATAACTGCTGATCGCGACCGGACACGTCGACGGTATAGAGAACATTGCCGTTCTGCTGCACCAGTCCACGGATTCTGCCGACGACGCCCATCCGCAATAGGAGCGCGGCAACGTCCGACGCCAGCGCCTTGGAGCAGGTGCTGAAATACACCCGAGATGCTCCGCCCGCCTCCCGCACATGGATCGCGCCGTCGGTGGCCCATAGATGTCGCAGGAACAGCGCGATTTGCTCGTTGGGCAACATGAATACCGACGCCGGGAGGCGCTTTTCGTGAGAGCGCTGATTGAAGATGCCGAGGTTGCGCAGCCACAGATTCACCCCGGCCGGATGCCACCGGTTGCCATTGCCGCTGAACACGAGCTGGTGCCAGTTCCCCTTGCCGGCGTGACGATTCACTGTCACGCCGAATGCACCCTCCGCCGCTCGCCGCACTGCGGCACTGTTTTCTTCAGAGGCGGTCGTGTAGCGCAGCGGTTGGTGCGTGAGGTAGCTGCCGTCTCCGACCAAATGCGCCAGAAGGATGACCTCATCGTCCTGCCATGGCCTTGGGGCCTCCGGTTCCGGCAGCCACCTGGAGACGGCCACCCGAGCGCCGGGCTCGAGTTCACGGACCCGCTGCCAGCCGGCCCCGGTGTAAAGGCGATGGTCGGCGGTGGCCCGGATGGCGCGGCCGCTGGCGAGGGTGATGCGGCACACCGCTCGTCGCCCCACTTCCCAGACCTTATCGCTGCGAACCGGCACCAGACGCTGCTCGTCGTTCATCGCCCAGACCTCCGGCTGCTCACCCACCAGCTCGGCGATGGGCAGCCGTCGTCCGTCGGCAAGACAGACCAGCGTGTCACCGGTCACACATTCCCTGAGGTCGGCCATCACCGGGCGCTTGTCGGTGCGCTGCTCCAGACTCCGGTTGAGCTGGGACAGGGCGATGAGCGGACACTTCATCTCCTTGGCGATGGCCTTCAGCGAGCGGGAGATCTCCGAGATCTCGTTGGTGCGGTTCTCCGGATTGCCGGAGCCGCGCATGAGCTGCAGGTAGTCCACCACGATCATGCCCAGTTTGCCGGTCTCCCGGGCCACCCGCCGCGCCCGGTTGCGCAGCTCGTTGGGGGTGATGGCCGGCGTGTCGTCGATGAAGAGCTGCTTGTCCTTGAGCTGGCTGACCGCGGAGGTGAAGCGCGGCCAGTCGTCCTCGTGCATGTCGCCGGTGCGCATCCGCGACTGGTCGATGCGCCCGAGGGACGACAGCAGCCGCAAGACGAGCTGCTCGGCCGGCATCTCCAGGCTGAAGAACAGCACCGCGCCGTCGCTCTCCATCACCGCGTGTTCCACCAGATTGAGGGCGAACGAGGTTTTTCCCATGGAGGGGCGGCCGGCGACGATGATGAGATCCGAGGGCTGCAGCCCCGCCGTCTTCTTGTCCAGATCGTCGAAGCCCGTGGGCACGCCGGTGATGGGATTGCGGGAGGCATACAGCTTCTCGATGCGATCCACGGCGGCGGTGAGCAGGGGCACCAGCTTCTGCGGGCCGCCTTCCTTCAGCCGCCCCTCGGCGATGCGGAACACCTCCTGCTCGGCCATGTCCACCAACTCGTCGCTGCGGCGGCCTTCCGGCGTGAAGGCGGCGTCGGCGATGCGCTGGGCGGCGCCGATGAGCTGGCGCAGTGTGGAGTGCTCGCGGACGATTCGGGCGTACGCCAGCAGGTTGCTCGCGCCCGGGGTGCTCTCCGCCAGCTCGGCCAGATAGGCGAGCCCGCCGCACTTCTCGAGCAGCCCCTTCGAGACCAGCCGCTCGGAGACGGTGACCGCGTCCAGCGGCTGATCGCTGGCGGCCAGATCCGCCATGGCCTCGTAGATGATCTGGTGCCCCGGCCGGTAGAAGTCCTGGGCGCCCACCACCTCCGCCACGTTGAACCAGGCGTCGTTGTCGAGCATCAGCCCGCCGAGCACCGATTGCTCGGCTTCCAGGGAATGGGGAGGCGCCTTGGGTGAGCCGTAGCTGCCCGTGCGGGGACGGCGCACCGCTTCGGGCACGCTCATGAGTTCCTCGGCATCCGGCGGAATCGCCTCGGGGCCGTCCTCGGGCTCGAAGATCCTTTCGGACATGGTGACAAAAGCCGTGGCGCTCGGAGGGAAAAGCCTGAGAGCAACGGCCCCTCAAATCAAGGGGAAATTCGCGCGCAAGGAGAAAGCGCAATGAAAACGCTGGACGGCAGCGCGGCGCTGCCGGACGAAGCCGCCCTGGCGGGCGGCCTCGCGTCTGCGGCTCGGGCCGCGGCTCATTCCGGAACGACGGACACCTGAATGGCCACGGTGACGTCCGAATGCAGCTGGACGTCGATCTCGTACTCGCCGATGGCGCGGATGGGCCCTTCCGGCAGCCGCACTTCGCTCTTCTCGATCTCCACGCCCTTGGCGGTCACGGCGTCGGCGATGTCGTGGGTGCCCACGGAGCCGTACAGCTTGCCCTCTTCCCCCGCCTTGACGACGAGGGTGACGGCCATGCCTTCGAGCTGCGCGGCGCGGGCCTGGGCTTCACCCAGCCGCTCCCCGGCGACCCGCTCGAGCTCCGCCCGGCGTTCCTCGAACACCGCCCGGTTCTCGCTCGTGGCCCGCACGGCCTTGCCCTGGGGGATGAGGTAATTGCGGGCGAAGCCCGGCTTCACGACCACCTCGTCGCCCAGATCGCCGAGGTTGCCGATGCGCTCCAGCAGTATCACGTTCATCTCGGTCTCCTCGGCTTACCGATGGGCATCGGTGTAGGGCAGCAGCGCCAGGTAACGCGCCCGCTTCACTTCCTGGGCCAGGCGCCGCTGCTGGCGGGCCGTGGTGCCGGTGATGCGGCTGGGCACGATCTTGCCGGTCTCGCCGATGTACTGCTTGAGGAGATCGAGGTTCTTGTAGTCGATCTCAGCTCCCGGCACGTCGAGCCGGGCGAACTTCTTGCGGCCGAATCGTCTGCTCATTCTCCCTCCTCCTCGGTCGTCGCGGGGGCCTGGGCGCGCTGCTGCTCCTGCTCGCGGCGCTGCTCGCGCTCACGGTCCTTCTCCTGCTCCCGCAGCTCTTCCTCGTAGATCTTGGAGTGGCCTTCGGGCGCGGACTTGCGGCGGATGACGAGGTTGCGGATCACCGCGTCGTTGAACCGGAACGCGCTCTCCAGCTCCGCCAGGGCCTCTTCGCCCACCTCGATGTTCATCATCACGTAGTGGGCCTTGTGGATCTTGGCGATGGGGAACGCGAGCTGGCGCCGGCCCCAGTCCTCCTTGCGGTGGACCTTGCCTTCGCCGCGCTCGATGAGCTGCTCGTAGCGTTCGATCATGGCGGGCACCTGATCGCTCTGATCAGGATGCACGAGAAAGACGACCTCGTAGTGCCGCATGGGACCTCCTTTCGGTGTAACCGCCTCCGCCCGCGGGCATGACGCCTCTTGACTGACGAGCGTGAAGCAAGGGGTTTTTCAAGGGAGGCGCATTCTAGGGGCGCCGGCCGGCACATGCAAGCTCGCCGAATGGCTCGCCGAATGGCTCGCCGAGGGCGTGCCGATTCGCCCTAGCGCCGCTGCCGCACCGCCTCGAACAGCAGGATGCCGGCCGCCACCGAGACATTGAGGCTGGCGACGCTGCCGCTCATGGGAATGCGCACCGTCTGGTCGCACAGCTTGCGGGTGAGCGCGCGCATGCCTTCCCCCTCGCTGCCGAGCACGATGGCGCAGCTCGTCCGGAAGTCCGCCTCGCTCCAGAGCGACTCGGCCTCGCCGTCGGCGCCGACGACCCAGACGCCCCGCTCCTTGAGCCACTCGAGGCGGCGGGCGAGATTCGCCACCTCCACCAGAACCAGGCCCTCCGCACCGCCCGCGGCGGTCTTCAGCGCCGCCTCGTTCAGCGGCGCGCTGCGCCGCCGGGGCAACAGCACCGCCTGAACGCCGGCGGCGTTGGCGCTGCGCAGGCAGGCGCCCAGGTTGCGCGGATCGGTGACGCCGTCCAGCACCAGGAGCAGCCGGGGCTCGGGGAGATCCGGCCACAGCCGCTCCAGGGTCTTCTCGTCCGCCGGCGCCAGCGCCTGGCAATCGGCCAGCACCCCCTGATGACGGCCCTGGGCACGGCGGTCGAGCCAGGCCCGCTCCGCCAGCTCCACGCGGATGCCGCGCTCCCGGGCCGCCGCCACCAGCTCCGCCATGCGGCGGTCGCGGCGGCCCCGCTGCACGTGCAGCACCCGCACCCGCTCCGGATCACGCTCGAGCAGGGCGGCCACCGCGTGCACACCGTAGACCTGGCTCACCGGCTGCTCCGGCGCCGGCGCCCGCGGCCACCGCGGCGGCCGTCGCTGGTCTTGCCCACCAGCTCCAGATCCACCTTGCCCACCGCCGGCTGCACGTCCACCAGCCGCACCCGCAGCTCGTCGCCGAGGCCGAAGCGCCGGCCCGAGCGGTCGCCCACCAGGGTCATGCTGCCGGCGTGGTAGCGGAAGAAGTCCTGTCCGAGCCCGGAGACGTGCACCAGGCCCTGGACGTAGTAGCCCGTGAGCTCCACGAACAGGCCGAACTCGGTGACGCTCATCACCACGCCGTCGAACTCCTCGCCGATGCGCTGGGCCACGTACTCCGCCTTCAGCCAGCCGTCCACGCCCCAGGAGACCGCCTCCGCGCGCCGCTCGGCGAACGAGATGTGGGCACCCGTGGTGCTCAGCCAGTCCGGGGTCATGACGGGCGCGTCTTCGCGGAGCGCCGCCTTGATGGCCCGGTGCACCACCAGGTCGGCGTAACGGCGGATGGGTGAGGTGAAGTGCATGTAGCGCTCGAGCGCGAGGCCGTAGTGGCCCACGTTGTCCGGGCTGTAGGCGGCCTGGTTCATGGATCGCAGCGCCAGCATCTCGAAGATCCACTTGTCGGGGCGCTCCCCGAGCAGCGTCAGCGCGTCGTGGAGCACCTTGGGGGTCACGTCCCCGGGGGCCAGCCGCACGCCGGCGAACGCCAGCGCCTGACGAAGCTGATCCGTCTTGACGGCGTCCGGCTGCTCGTGGATCCGGTAGAGGGCCGGATGGCCCGCGCTTTCGAGGTAGCGCGCCGCGCAGACGTTGGCGCTGATCATGGCCTCCTCGATGAGGCGGTGAGCGTCCAGCCGGGTGACCGGGTGAATCGCCTTGACGTGGCCGTCCTCGAGCTCGAGCACGGCTTCGTGGGTGTCGAAATCCAGGGCACCCCGCTGCTCGCGGGCGATGCGCAGGGCGTGGTAGACCCCCTCCAGCTCCCGCAGGGAGTGCTGCACTTCCGGCTCCACGTCCAGGGCGCCCGCCTCCAGGAACTCCTGAACCCGGGTGTAGGTGAGCCGCTGCCAGGAACGGATCACCGCCTCGTAGAACTCGAAGCGGGTGACGTGGCCGCGGGTGGTGACGTGCATGTCGCACACCATCGCGAGCCGGGGCTCCTGGGGCCGCAGCGAGCACAAGCCGTTGGAAAGCGCCTCGGGCAGCATGGGCACCACCCGGTCCGGCAGGTACACGGAGTTCCCCCGTTCCCAGGCCGACAGATCCAGCGCGCTGCCGGGCTTCACGTAGTGGGCCACGTCGGCGATGGCCACCACCAGGCGCCAGCCGCCGCGGACTCGCTCGGCGAACACCGCGTCGTCGAAATCCCGCGCGCTCTCGCTGTCGATGGTGACCAGCGGCACGTCTTCCAGGGACGTGCGGTCGCGATGGCGGGCAGGCTGCACGTGCTTGGGCAAGCGCTCGGCGGCCTTGAGCGCCGGTTCGGGCCACTCCCGCGGCACCCCGTGGCTCGCCAGCAGGGTCTCCGCCGCGTGGGCGGCACCGGCCCGCGCGGAGATCACCTCCGTGACCACCCCGACCAGGCCGCGCCGGTCCTCGCCGGTGATGCGCACGGCCACGGTGTTGCCGTCCTCCCCCACTTCCGGCGGCTCCTCGAGCATCACCCGGCCCTTGTACTCGGGCGACACCGATTCCACGTGGGGATAGCGGCCGTGCCAGCGCAGTTCCCCCACCACCGGCTGGCTGGAATGCTCCACCACCCGAATCACCCGGGCCCGTTCCCCCACGACCTGGGCCTCCACCCGGTCGCCGGGTCGCAGACGAAAACCCGGCCCCCGTTCCACCTGCACACCGGCGAAGGTGAGGTTGCGGCCGCGGCCTTCCAGCACCCCGACCTTGCCGTCCTCGGCGGCGGCGTGGTAGTGGCCCTGGTGGTCCTGCATCAGCTCGCCGCTGCGCAGCATGCCCTTCACCAGCAGCCGCAGCGCCTTGCGCCTGATGGGGTCCTGGCTGTGGGTGAGGGAGACCAGCTCGCGCCAGCCCACCGGCGCCTCCTCCCGCGCCAGCAGCTCGAGCAGCTCGCCCGCCGTGAGCCGCTGGTGGCCGCCCCGGCCGCGGCCGCCGTGTTTACCGCTGGGTTTTCCCGAATCCATAATTGACATTGCTCATCGCTGTTATTAAATTGCGCGCCCCACTTCCTGCCGAGGTGGTGAAATTGGTAGACACGCTAGCTTCAGGTGCTAGTGGGGGAAACCCCGTGGAGGTTCAAGTCCTCTCCTCGGCACCATTCTTTATATACGCCCGGCCAATGTCGATCTCGGAGTAGATTGCGTCACCGTCCTCGGTGACGGCAACCTCGCCTAGCATTGCCTTCACCGACATCCTGGCCTTCTCCAAGAGAGCCGGATCGTCGGTGCAGTCGCGGGGCAGGCATTCCAGCATCTGAACGCGCTCCCGAAGCGCGCTTTCGACGTCCGGTACGATGCGCGGGGGCACCACCTCGGCCGAGAGTTGAGCGGCTACCCTTGCCTTGGCTGCCTCGAGGTCCTTGAGCTTAGCGGTCAACGCCTCCGACCTACCAACAGCCGATAATAGCGAATCCACCACATAAGCAATCTGCTTCTCCAGGCCCTCCAACTCGGCCTCGAGGAGGCGCTTGTCTGGCCGCTGAACTTCCCGCAACCGGGTTCGCACCTGCTTAGCCATGGTCTTTATCACCGCCCGGTCCAGCAACTCGGCCTTGATGTTAGCGCCGAAGTAAAAAATGCCCCCCCTCGCCGAAGTAAAACTGACCCCCTGACGGGCAGGTAAGCTGGCTTCCCTTTGGACGGGGCGCCATGCACAGCTTGGAGATGGTGGTGGAGATACGCGTGCTGGCACGGCAGGGGAAGTCGATCAAGGAGATCGCCCGGGAGAC
>JAWLCV010000055.1:0-27923 GCA_041686955.1 Pseudomonadales bacterium | reverse complement strand
GATTCGGGTGTGGTCGGGCAGGGGACGGTCGGTGGGCACCAGACGGCTGGTGGCCGGCAGCGCCGCGCGGGGCGCCAGTGCCTGGCGTTTGGACGCCAGGGCCTGGCGTTTGGTCACCCGCTCCAGCTCGAACAGCCCGGACAGGGTCATGGCCACCGGGCGCATGCGGTGGTCGAGCTGGATGCGGGTGGCATCCAGGGGCGCGGAGTTCTCCAGCCGATAGCCGGTGGAGTTACGTTCGAGCACCCGGAACTGCCGCGGCACCACCCGGCGCCGGCCCAGATCCAGGGCGGTGGCGGATGCCGTGGCACCGGGCTCCGGCCGGGTCTCCCGCAGCCAGGTCTCGAAACCCAGATAGTCGGAGAGAGTGAACTCCAGGTCCAGCGGCCTCGCGGGGTGCTGCGGGACGGCTCCGGGCGAGTCCCCGGAGCCGTCGAGGCGGCGCACCCGGTAGCCGTCCTGGCGGCGCTCGATCACCGTGCCTTCGCTCTCGCCCGCCCGGTCCGTGCGCTGGCGGGCGAGGCGCAGGCCGAAGGGCGGGGCGGCGTCGAACACCAGGGACTCCCGGGTCCTGACCGGATTGCCGCCGTCGAGCACGAAACGCAGGTCGCTGTCGAAATGCCAGCGCCCGAGCGGGTCGCGCCGGGTGTCGGTCTGCAGGTAGCCCACGTGGCGGCCGTCGAGGGTGAGCCGGTACCAGCGCTGGCCCCGCTGATCCGCCGCGCTCTCGAGCACCGGAGCGGTGGCGCCGGCGAGCAGCCAGGCGAGGGCGGCGATCAGGACGGCGATGCCCGCGGCGTTGACGATGCGGATGCTCAAAGCACGCTCCGGATGACTTGGGCGTCATTGTACGCAGGCCGGTCGGGGGCCGTCTTGCCAGCGGCTCGCCGGCGGGTCGTTACGGACATCTGCGATTCCCGGCACTAGAATTGGCGATCACTCCCAATACGGTCCAGCCACCCGGAATGAATCAGGAACTCAGAGACTTCATTCGCGCCCGCGTCGCCCGGGACCTAGAGCAGGGCGTGGTCACCGGCGGGGTGGTGACTCGATTCCCGCCCGAGCCCAACGGCTACCTGCACATCGGCCACGCGAAATCCATCTGCCTGAACTTCGGCATCGCCGAGGAGTTCGGCGGCGTCACCTACCTGCGCTTCGACGATACCAACCCGCTGCGGGAGAGCGAGGAGTACGTCGAGGCCATCAAGCGCGACGTGGCGTGGCTCGGCTACTCGTGGGGCGACCGCCTCACCCACGCTTCCGACTATTTCGAGCAGCTCTATCAGTTCGCCGAGGAGCTCATCGGTAAAGGCAAGGCGTACGTGGACAGCCAGTCCAACGAGACCATCCGCGGCCAGCGGGGCACGCTCACGGAGCCGGGCGTGGAAAGCCCGTACCGCAACCGCTCGAAGGAGGAGAATCTCGACCTGTTCCGGCGCATGCGGGCCGGCGAGTTCGCGGACGGCGAGCACGTGCTGCGGGCCAGGATCGACATGGCATCCCCCAACATCAACATGCGGGATCCGGTGCTGTACCGGATCCGTCACGCCACCCACCAGCGAACCGGCGACGCCTGGTGCATCTACCCGATGTACGACTACACCCACTGCATCTGCGATGCGCTGGAGGGCGTGACCCACTCCCTGTGCACCCTGGAGTTCGAGGATCACCGGCCGCTGTACGACTGGGTGCTCGACAACATCAACGTGAACTTCCACCCGCCGCAGATCGAGTTCTCCCGGCTCGGCCTCGAGTACACGGTGATGTCGAAGCGGCTGCTGCACCGGCTGGTGGAGGAGCGCCTGGTGGACGGCTGGGACGACCCGCGCCTGCCTACCCTGGCGGGACTCAGGCGGCGCGGCGTCACCCCCGGCGCCATCCGCGACTTCTGCCGCCGCATCGGGGTGACCAAGCAGGACAACGTTGTGGAGATGAGCCTGCTCGAGTTCTGCATCCGCCAGGATCTGGAAGGCACCGCGCCCAGGGGCATGGCGGTGCTCGACCCGCTGCCGGTGACCATCACCAACCACCCGGGAACGGGCGAGGAGCTCGAGGCGGCCTGGCACCCGCAGAACGAGGCTCTCGGGGCGCGGAAGCTGCCCTTCGGGCCGCGCTTGTACATCGAGCGCGAGGATTTCGCCGAGGTGCCCCCGCCGAAGTACAAGCGGCTCACGCCGGAGCAGCCGGTGCGGCTGCGCTACGCCTACATCATCGAGTGCGAGGAGGTGGTGAAGGACGCCGCCGGCGAGGTGGTGGAGCTCAAGTGCCGCTACGTGCCGGAGTCCAGGAGCGGCCAGGACACCAGCGGCATCAAGACCAAAGGGGTGATCCACTGGGTCGACGCCGACCGCGGGGTTGCCGCGCGGATCCGCCTGTACGACCGCTTGTTCCGGGTGCCGGCGCCCCGTTCCGCCACCTTCCTCGAGGACATCAATCCGGATTCCCTGGTTGAGCGCGATGGCGTGGTGGAGCCGGCGGTGGTGGAGAGCGAGGCCGCGCGCTTCCAGTTCGAGCGCCTCGGCTACTTCTGCAAGGACTCGGAGCTGGCGGGCGTTTTCAACCGCACCGTGACCCTGCGCGACAGCTATCGCCCGGCCAGCGACGCCGGCGGCCGGGGATGAGCGACGTTCCCGCGTACCGCGACCCGGCACGGGACACGGATACGCGGCTCAAGGACCTCCTCGGCCGGATGACCGTCGAGGAGAAGCTCGCCCAGCTCGGCGGCATTCCGGCGAGCGAGCTCGCCGGCACCGAGGGATTCGACGAGGCGGCGGCGGACCGGCGGCTCGCCCACGGCATCGGCTACGTGGGCCGCATCGCCGGGACCTCCGGCCTCACCCCGGCGAGCAGCGCCCGGTTCGCCAACGCGGTGCAGCGTCACCTGGTGGAAAAGACGCGGCTCGGTATTCCCGCCGCCGTTCACGAGGAGGCGCTGGCGGGCTTCTGCGCCCGCGGCGCGACCCAGTATCCCCAGGCCATCGGACTGGCAGCCACCTGGGCGCCGGAGGACGTTCGCGAGATGGCGGCGGCCATCGCCGCGGAGATGCGCGCGGTGGGGGCGCGCCAGGCGTTGGCGCCGGTGCTGGACGTCGCCCGGGACCCACGCTGGGGGCGACTCGAGGAGACTTTCGGGGAGGATCCGTATCTGGTGGGCCGCATGGGGGTGGCCTACGTCCGCGGGCTTCAGGGCTCGGGGCTTCAGAGCGGAGTGGTCGCCACGGCGAGGCATTTCGTCGGACACGGCCTGCCGGAAGGCGGCATGAACCGGGCGCCGGTCCAGCTCGGTCCCCGGGAGCTTCGGGAAGTGTTCGCCGAGCCCTTCGCCGCCGCGGTTCGCGACGCCAACCTGCGGTCGGTGATGTGCGGAAGCAGCGCCGTGGACGGGCTGCCGCCGGCTGCCTCGCCCGAAATCCTGGAGGAGCTGTTGCGCGGCGAGCTGGGGTTCGAGGGCCTGGTGGTGAGCGACCACGGCGCCGTCGAGCTGCTGGCGGGACATCACCGGGTCGCCCGGGATCCGGGGCACGCCGCCATGCAGGCCCTCACCGCAGGGGTGGACGTGGAGCTGCCGGCGCTCTCCTCTTACGGCGAGCCGCTGAAAGCCCTGTTGGAAGCCGGCAAGCTCGAGATGACCGCCGTGGACCGGGCGGTTCGGCGAGTGCTGCGGCTCAAGCTCGAGCTCGGCCTGTTCGAGGCGCCCTACGTGGACGAGGCGGCCGCGGCGGCGGTGTTCGACGCCCCGACGTCACGGACGCTTGCCGGCCGGCTGGCGGAGCGTTCCATGGTGCTGCTGAAGAACGACGGGCTGCTGCCGCTCCGTCCCGGCTGCCGGCTGGCCCTGCTCGGCCCCACGGCGGACGACCCGCGTCTGCTGCTGGGGGACTACCACTACCCGGTGCTGGCGGAGGGCGAGTTCCGCGCCGACGAGGCGGCGGCCCCCCGGGCGGCGGCGGGCGCCGACGGCTTCGCGCCGGGACCGTACTTCGTGCCCGTGGCCACCCCCCGGCAAGCCCTGGGCGAGCGTGCCGAGGTACTGTACCACCGCGGCTGCGGCATCACGGAAGGCGATGACGGCGGCCTGGCCGATGCCGTGGCGGTGGCGCGGCGCGCCGACGTGGCGGTGATCTGCGTGGGGGGCAGGAGCGGTCGACTTCCGGACTGCACCAGCGGCGAGTACCGCGATGCCGCCGATCTGCATCTGACTGGGCTGCAGAGCCGCCTGGTGGCGGAGGTGGCGGCCGCCGGGGTTCCGGTGGTCCTGGTGGTGATCGGCGGACGCGCCTATTCCCTGGTGCAGGAGGTGCAAGCCGTCAACGCCGCCGTCATGGCCTGGCTGCCGGGGGAGGAGGGGGGCAACGCGCTGGCGCGGGTGCTGTTCGGCGAGGCCAACCCGGCGGGCCGCTTGCCGGTGTCCCTGCCGCGCTCGGCGGGGCAGGTGCCCGCCCATTACCTTCACCGCGCCGGCGGCGGGCGCAGCAGCATTCTCGGCGACTACATCGATCAGCCCACCCGCCCCCTGTTCCCGTTCGGCCACGGCCTGTCCTATGCGAGCTTCGAGTATCACGACCTGGTGTGTCCCGACACGGCCGACGTGCACGCCACCATCAACGTCTGGGTGACGGTGCGAAACGTATCTCCGGTGGACGGCGACGAGGTGGTGCAGGTTTACGTGCACGACCGCGTGGCGGAGGTCGCCCGGCCGGTCCGCAAGCTGGTGGGATTCAAGCGCGTCACCGTCGCCGCCGGCGCCGAGTGCCGCCTCAAGTTCCTGGTGGACGCCTCCCAGCTCGGCTACTACGACCGGCGGATGCGTTTCGTGGTGGACCCGGGTGAGGTGGAGGTCATGGTGGGCGCGTCGTCGCGGGACATCCGCCTGCGCAGCACGGTGACCCTCAAGGGCGAGCGGCGTCCGATGCAGCAGCAGCAGGTGCTCGCCACTCAGGTGGAGGTGGTGGAGAGCCGGGAGGCGCAGGCGTGATTGATCCGGACGTTTCCGCGGTGCTGCGGGCGGCTCACCGGATCGCCCCGTACGCCCACCGCACCCCGGTGCTCACCAGCCGCAGCATCGACGCGCGGGTGGGAGCACCCGTGCACTTCAAGTGCGAGAACTTCCAGCGCTCGGGCTCGTTCAAGCTGCGCGGCGCGGTGAACGGCCTGCTCGGCTCCCTCACGGAAGCGCGGGGGCGTGGGGTGGTGACCCACAGCTCCGGAAACCACGCCGCCGCCCTGGCCCTGGCAGCGCGGCTGCTCGACGTAGAGGCCACGGTGATCATGCCGGAGACGGCATCCGAGGCGAAGCGCCAGGCGGCACGCCGCTACGGAGCCCGGCTGATCGCCTGTGGTCCCACCCTGGCGGACCGGGAGGCGGCCCTGGAATCCTTCATCTCCGCCCACGGTGCGCTGTTCGTTCCGCCCTACGACCATCCCGACGTGGTGGCGGGGCAGGGCACCGCTGCGCTCGAGTTGCTGGCCGAGGTTCCGGATCTGGCGACGATCTGGGTGCCGGTGGGTGGCGGCGGTCTGGCCAGCGGTACCGTGCTGGTGGCGGAAGCGGCGGGGGTCACGGTGCGGGCGGGGGAGCCGGAGCTGGCGGACGACGCCTATCGGGGGCTGGCCTGCGGAGAGCGCCAGCCGGCGCCGCCGCCGCTGACCGTGGCGGACGGCCTGCGGACGGCCCTGGGGGTTCTGAACTTCCGCATCCTGCACCGCTACGGCCTGACGGTGACCCGGGTAGCGGAGGAGGCCATCGTCGAGGCGCAGCGTCTGATCTGGAACGTGCTCAAGGTGGTGGTGGAGCCGTCGTCGGCGGTCCCCCTGGCCGCGCTGCTCGAGGTGGGCGCCGACGCGCCCGCGGGGGTGATCCTGAGCGGCGGCAACGTCACCCTGCCGGAGGTATGATCGAGCCGGAACACGGGCCGCGAGAGGAGGAGGCATGAAAGGATTCGAGGTGGTCGCGCGGGTTCTGAAGGCCGAGGGGGTGGAGTTCATCGCCTGCTACCCGCGAAACCCGGTGATCGAGGCGTGCGCCCAGGTGGGCATCCGGCCGGTGGTGTGCCGCCAGGAGCGGGTGGGTTTCGCCATCGCTGACGGCTTCAGCCGGGTCACCAACGGCCGCCGTCTCGGGGTTTTCGTCTGCCAGCACGGTCCCGGGGCGGAGAACGCGTTCCCCGGCGTGGCCCAGGCGTTCTCCGACAACGTGCCCGTGCTGTTCCTTCCCGGCGGGGAGCCCAGCGCGCGTCAGGGCATCCGGCCCACCTTCAGCGCCCGGGACAACTACCAGCACGTGACCAAGTGGGCCAACTACGTCACCGACCCGCGGCGCCTGGCGCCCGCCCTGCGCTACGCGTTCTACCGCCTGCGAACGGGGAAAGGGGGCCCGGTGATGGTGGAGACCGGCATGGACGCCCTGTTCGGCGAGCTCGAGGGCGAGCTCGACTACCGGCCGGTCACCGGCTCGCGCTTCGCCCCCGACCCCGATGGGGTGGAGGCGGCGGTGGAGGCGCTGGCCGCCGCAGAGCGGCCGCTGCTGCACGTGGGGCAGGGGGCGCTGTTCGCCGAGGCCGGTGCGGAGCTGGTGGCGCTGGCAGAGGCCCTGGACGCCCCCGTGATCACCACCATGCCCGGCAAGAGCGCGTTTCCCGAGAACCACCCCTTGTCCGTGGGCGCCTCCGCCCTCACCAAGCCGCCGCACCTCCTGGCCTTCTACAAGGAGGCGGACTGCGTGTTCGCCATCGGCAGCAGCCTCACCCGCACCGTCTACGGCACCAGCGTCCCGGGCGGCAAGGTGATGATCCAGGCTTCGGTGGCCGAGGACGACATCAACAAGGAATACCGTATCGACCATCCGCTGGTGGGGGACGCGCGCCTCACCCTGCAGGCGGTGCTGGCCGGTCTCGAACGGCGCGGTATCCGCCGGGGCCCGGGTCCGCGGGCGGAGGCGGTGCGGGCCGCCAAGGCGGCGTTCCTCCAGGAATGGATGCCGGAGCTCACCTCCGACGAGGTGCCCGTCAACCAGTACCGGGTGATCTGGGACATGATGCGCCACCTCGATCCCGCCCAGACCATCGTCACCCACGACGCCGGCACCCCGCGGGAGCAGATCATCTCCCTCTGGGAGGCGCCGACCCCCCGGGGCTACCTCGGCTGGGGCAAGTCCACCCAGCTCGGCTTCGGACTCGGCGCCATCATGGGGGCCAAGCTGGCGGAGCCGGAGAAGATCTGCATCAACGTCATGGGCGACGCTGCCATCGGCATGGTGGGCATGGATCTCGAGACCGCCGCGCGCAACCGCATCGGCATCGTCAGCGTCATCTTCAACAACGGCATCATGGCCATCGAATCCGACTCGCTGGTGGACGCCCACACCGACTACGGCGCCAACTTCGTCGGCGGCAACTACGCCGCTCTTGCCCAGAGCCTCGGTGCCTCCGGAGAGCGAGTGGTGCAGCCCGCGGATTTCATTCCAGCTCTGGATCGCGCGGTGGCCGTCAGCCGCGAGGGTCGTCCCGCAGTCATCGAGGTGATGGCCAAGGCCGGCTATCGCTGGCCCGGCCGTCAGGGAACCACTTAGGGCAGCAATGCGCCGCCGTCCACGTCGATGGTGGTGCCGGTGACGAAGTCGTTGCGAATGGCGAAGAGGATGGCATCGGCCACCTCGTCGGCGGTGCCGGCCCGGCGAATCAGGTTGCCTGCGGTGGCCCGGCTAAGGAACGCCGCCCGCTCCGCTCCCTCTGCTTCGAACATGGGGGTATCGATGACGCCCGGCGACACCACGTTGATACGGCGCGGGGCGAGCTCCGTGGCCACTGCGCGGGCGAATCCCTCCACCGCGTTGCCCACGGTGGAGATGGCGGACCAGCCGGGGGGGCACTTGCGGGCGGGAAAGCCGCTCACCAGCACGATGCAGCCATCGGCGCTGAGGTGGGGCGCGCCCAGGCGCACGCTGTTGACGTAGCCCCAGAGCTTGTCGAAGGACCCGCGAAAGCCGTCCAGATCCATCTCGAGGAAGGGCCCGGCCGCCCGTTCGCCGCCGGTGGCGGCATTCACCAGAATGTCGAATGGGGCGAGCTCGGCGAAGGCGGCGGCCATGGCGCCGCGGTCGAGCACGTCCAGCGGCCGCACGCTGCCCCGGTCGCCCAGCGCCGCGCGCGCCTGTTCGAGGCGCTTCGGGTTGCGGCTCATGGCCACCACCTGGGCGCCGGCGTCGCGGAGCTGCAGGGCCGCGGCCAGGCCGATACCCGAGGTCCCCCCCAGCACCAGCGCCTTCCTACCCTCGATGTTCATGGTTCCTCCATCACCGTATGGCGTCTAGGGCAGCCGTTCGTCGGAGCGGATGCGCCGGCCGTGGATCCCGCGCCGCTCCAGCAGGGCCACGATGCCTTCGTCCCCCACCAGGTGGGCGGCGCCCACCAGCACGAAGTAGCTGGCGGGCATCTCGGTCTCCTGGGCCAGCAAGTCGGCGATCCGGTCTGCCATGTGCCGATTGCGGTCGTCGAGCAGTGCCTCGTTGAATGCCCGGGAGTGTGGCGAGTCCCCGGCCTGAGCGCGGAACAGCTCGAGAAATGCCGCGTCGTCCCCGGCGAGCCAGGCCACCACCATGCCGGCGAGGAGCGGCTCGATCTGGTCGGCCAGCTCGAGCGCCTCGTCGAGCAGGGCGATCTGGACCGGCATGGGCTGGTCGAAGAGCAGCGCGAGCTGGCTCTCCAGCGACTCCAGCTCGAGAACGCGCTGGCGGGTTCGACGCTCGAGGAAGTGGTTTTCCAGCCCTGCATTCGCCAGGTAACCGAGCGCCATCAGACGGGCGACCACGAGCTGGTTCATCACCATGGCCGGCTTGGCCGCACCGACCATGCGCGCACTCATTCCGTAGGCGCCGAGCTGCCGCTCCAGGCGCCTGTACAACGGCGGCGGCAGTACCGTCTCCAGGCTTTCGCCCTGGGGCAGCAGGCCGTGCTCCAGCGTGCGCTGCTGCAGGGTTGCCGGCGGAACCGCCTCCACGTCCACCTCGAGCACCAGGTAGTCGGAGCCCTCGAACGCCTGGGTGAGCTGGGCCGGCAACGGGTACAGGGTTGGCTTCAGAAGGTGGATGGATCCGGCGAGGTAGAGCTGGACGGGGCCGTGACGGTAATGCCACAGAAACAGCGGATGGGGGCGCTTCGGCACCCGATCCAGAATCTCGCGCCCCGTGGTGATCCGCTCGTCGTTGAGCCGGACCACCTCGCATACGTCGCCGGGGCTCGCCAGGGCCTGGCAGCGCTCCAGGGCCGCCAGTGAGGCCGCCAGATCGTGGGGCTGGGAGTGGACGACGGCGCGCACCGTCTCCGGCCGTTCCGGGGCCACGGCCAGCGCTTTGGCTGCCGGAAGCGCGTCGAACTCTTCGCGAACCTCGGCGGCGGTTGCGGTGGCGAACCCGACCAGGGCCGAGAACGCCACCGCCGCGACGGCGGCGATGGGACGCCGGCCCGCTCTGCGGCCGCCGTTGTTGCCGGCCGGCGCGGTGCTGGGGGCGGTGACGCTCACTCCCGGCGCACGTCCTGCGGGGTCTCGCCGGCGTCGACGATGGCGCCTTTCACCTCCTCGAGCATGGCATCCAGGCGGGCCTCGTCGGTGCCGCGCAGCACCAGCGTGGTGCCGTAGCGGTCCTGCCGGAAGAAGGGATAGCTGCCGAGGTCGAGATCCGGGTAGCGCTGCTGGATGTCGCGAAGCGGCCCGGCGATCTGGCTCTCGCCCACGTAAGCGGTGACGGAGCGGGACCGTACCAGGGGCCCGCCCTGCAGTTTGCCCTCCAGGCTGCCGAGCATGGCCTGCATCACCGCAGGGATTCCGGCCATCACGAACACGTTCTCGATGCGGAATCCCTGGGGGCCGCCGGTCAGATTGTCGATGAGGGTAGCCCCTTCCGGTACCCGGGCCATGCGCATCCGCGCGGCCATGATGTCCGGGGGCGCGGGCCGCCGTTGGATGCGCTCGGCGATCTCCGGATGAATCACAAGATCCACCTCGAACGCGGCGGCGATGCAGTCCGCGGTGATGTCGTCGTGGGTGGGGCCGATGCCGCCGGTGGTGAATACGTAGTCGAAGCGCGCCCGGGCTTCGTTCACGGCGGTGACGATGGCTTCCGGAACGTCCGGAATCACCCGCGCCTCGCGGACCTGAATGCCCCATCCGCCCACGGTCCGGGCGATGTGGGCCAGGTTCACGTCCTGGGTCCGCCCGGACAGGATCTCGTTGCCGATGATCAGCACGCAGGCGGTGACGGCGCGGTTTTCCATGGGCTCGGATTCGGTGCTGGCGGTGGCTCGATGCTACCACGACCGCAGCCGGGTGAAATGCGCCGACGAATGTAAGCCGGACCCGTCGATGTAAGCCCAAACTGTTTCAGGAGCTATACGGCATAACTGCCTGAATCGGCACATCTATGTGTCGTCAGGATGCAGGGTGTTTCAGGTTCGGTAACAAAAAAGCTTATTACATTCGATTTACATGGCGCGGGCGGGGCCCTAGATTTCGCGCCAGTCGGCGGAGCTCGTTCGGACATGGACGTTCGAGTTTCCTGGGCCTGTACAGGGACTTACGTCAGGCCTGGCCGCATTCATCCACCGATAAGAACGCGAGGCAAGGCCCCTATGCAGCACTGTGCCCTTTCTCCGATTCGCCGGCCCCGACCGGTTCGCTACACCCTCTTCACCATAGCGCTTCTCGCTTCGCTCTCCGCCTGCAGCGGCAGTAGCGGCGGCGTAGGCGGCGGCCAGCAGGACTCGGGAGGCGGCGGCACCGGGAGTGGCGGAGGCGGCTCGGGAAGCGGTGACGGCGGCACCGGAAGCGGCGGCGGGGACTCCGGAAGCGGCGGCGGGGACTCCGGAAGCGGGGGCGGCGATTCCGGAAGCGGCGGCGGTGACACCGGCGGTGACACCGGCGGCGGCAGCGGGGACGGTGGCACCATTCCGACGCCGACCCTGACGTTCGGCGCGTCACCGAGCAGCGTGGCGCCGGGCGAAACCGCCACCCTGAGCTGGAGCGCCGGGGATGCGAAGACCTGCGAAGCCTCAGGTGGGTGGAGCGGCACCAAGGAAATCTCCGGATCCGAAACCGTGGGACCGCTGCAGCAGGACACCGAGTTCCGCCTGAGCTGCTCGGGCGCCGGCGGCGGCGTCTCCCGCCAGACCACGGTCACGGTCACGGACGGTTCCAGCGGCGAGCCGGTGGTGACGTTGCGCGTGGACGCCGAGCAGGTGGCCGTGAACGGTTCCGCCACCCTGACCTGGTCCGCGGAGAATGCCAGCAGCTGCACCGCCACCGGCGCCTGGTCGGGCGATCGTCCGCTCTCCGGGACCTTCGGCACGGGCCCCCTCACCGAAACCGTCAGCTACGGGCTGTCGTGCAGCGGCGCCAACGGTAACGCGCTGGCTTCGGTGACTGTGGAGGTGCTGGACAAGACGCTGCGCTGGCAGGCACCGACCCAGAACGTGGACGGCTCGCCCCTCGACGATCTGGCCGGGTTCGTCGTCTACTGGGGCAGCGAGAGCCGCCAGTACTCCTCGAGCCACAGGATATCCAACGCCGATGCCACGGAATGGCTCGCGGACGTCCCCGCCGGCAGCTACTTCTTCGCGCTGACGGCCTTCGACACCGAGGGCAACGAGAGCGCGTACTCGAACGAGGTTCGGAAGACGATCCTGTGAACGTGCGGGCGGTCACGATTCCCGATTTTTCGGGACCGTGACCGCCCTCGGCTGCTGCCGCGATTGAGAGCCCGGTCACGGGAAAGCCGCTGCCCGTTCGTAGACTGGATTTCCGGAAAGTCTTCAGCCGACGGGAGTGACGCGATGGAACGAGTTTGCCCGATGCGAGCCCTCACCTGGGCCGTTCTGCTGGCCACGGCCTTGATGACCGGCTGCTCGGGCAGCAGCGGCTCCGCCACCGACGGCGGGGGCGGAGCGGGCACCGTCGACCGCGATCCCACCCCCGCCCCACAGCCGCCAGGCGGCGGTTCCGAACCGACCCCCACCGATCCGCCGAGCGTGGAGCTGGCTTCCGCGTCGGACGTCGTGAACCAGGGCGAGACGGTTCAGCTCACCTGGTCCAGCCAGCAGGCCGACAGCTGCGCCGCCAGCGGCGGCTGGAGCGGCAGCCGTTCCACGTCCGGCACGGCCACCGTCGGCCCACTGGACGGCAGCACCACGTTCACCCTGACCTGCACCGGCGCCGGGGGCAATGCGGTGGCCATGCTGTCGGTGGCGGTCCTGGACGTGGTGACCCTCAACTGGGTCGCGCCCACGGAGAACGTCGACGGCTCAGCGCTGACGGATCTGGCGGGATACCGCATCTACTACGGCGATCAGAGCCGGGCGTACACGGAGGAACTGGCGGTGGCCAACCCCGCGGCCACGGAGCAGAACGTGGAGCTGCGCTCCGGTTCCTACTACTTCGCCATGACGGCTCTGGATGCCGACGGCAACGAGAGCGCGTACTCCAACGAAGTGGTCATGGTCGTCAACTGACCCGTCGCACTTACGAACCGTTACAGCTTTGGCCCCTGTCGGCCGGCCACCCGGGGTAGACTTCGCACGGACGATGCGACGCCTGGGGGCGATCATGAAGCCGATGGTTCGGGTCTGCGGCACGCTGCTGCTGGGGCTGCTGCTGGCCGCCTGCGACAACACCACCGCCGACGAGCATGTGACGAGAGCCGAGGCGGCGCTCGCCGGGCACGAGACCCGCACTGCCGTCATCGAGCTCAAGAACGCGCTACAGAAGGCACCGGACCACGCTCAGGCGCGCCTGCTGCTGGGCGAAGCGCAACTGGAGCTGGGTGATTATCCGAGCGCGTTGAAGGAGCTGGAACGGGCCCTGGATCTCGGGCTCGACGACGACCGGGTCCGGGCCGGGCTGCTGCGGGCCAAGCTCCGGCTCGGGCGGCATCAGGAAGTGATCGGCGCCCTGGAGGACGCCGGCGCCCTGACGCCGAGCCTCGCCGTGATCCTGGCAGACGCCTACCTCGCGTCCGGCGACCTCGGCCGGGCTCATGCCCTGTACGAGCAGGGCTCCGCCCTCTCGGACGGCAACATGGGACTCGGAGTGGTCGCCTGGCAGCAGGGGGATGTGGAGCGGGCGGAGCGCCACCTGGCGCGCGCGGTGGAGCTCGACCCGCGCAACGCGGATGCGTGGCTGCGCAAGGGCGAGCTCGAGCTCGCCCTCCAGCGCCTGGAGGCGGCGGAAGCCTCGTTCGCGAAGGCCGCGGAGCTGCCGGCGAGCCGGGTGCTGGGCCACGTGGGACTGGTGCGGTCGGCGCTCCTGCAGAAGAACCTGGCCGTGGCTTCGGATCGGGCCGGGCGGTTGCTCGAGATCGCTCCGAGCTTCCCCATGGCCCACTACCTGGACGGCCTGGTGCGCTTCGAGCAGCAGGACCTGGAGGGCGCCGAGGCCGCCATCCGCGAAGTGCAGCGGGTGGCACCGGACCATCCGCCGAGCCTCTACCTGATGGGAGCCATCAAGTACCGTCAGCGCCACCTCGCCCAGGCGGAGAACAATCTCCAGCGCTACCTGGCTCAGGATCCCGGCAACGAGTCGGCGGCCAAGCTGCTGGCCTCGGCGCGCTTCGACCAGGGCAGCTACGAGCGCGCGGTGGAGGTGCTGACGCCGTTCGTCGCCGGCACCCGGGATCCGCAGGTTCTGGCCATGTACGGCGCGGCCCAGCTTCGCCTGCAGCGCCCCGCCGAGGCCACCGCGGCCCTGGAACGGGCCGTGGACATGGCGCCGGACGCGGCGCCGTTCCGCAACCAGCTCGCGCTCAGCCTGCTGGCCGCGGGTGACCGCTCCAGGGCCGAGGCGGAGCTGGAAAGCGCCATCGAGGTGGATGGGGAGCAGTTCCAGAGCGGCTACCTGCTCGCCATGCTGCGGATGCGGGACCGGGACTGGGAGGCTGCCGGGGAGGCGGTGGAATCCCTGATCGAGAGCAACCCGGACAACCCCATGGGTTACAACCTGCGCGGCGCGCTGGCGCTGATGGCGGAGGACGTGGCCGGGGCCCGTCGGGCGTTCGCCACGGCCCTGGAAAAGGATCCCCAGTTCCTGCCCGCGGTGCAGAATCTGGCGCGGCTGGCGGAACAGCAAGGGGACCGGGCCGCGGCGATGGGTCACTACCAGGCGTTCCTGGAGTCCAGCCCCGACAACGAGGGCGCCCTGATCGCGCTGGCGGACCTGGCGCTGCGGGCGGGGGATCGGGCCGCGGCAGCGGACCATCTGCAGCGTGCCGCGGCGGCCCATTCGGACGCAGTGCGTCCGCGGCTGGGCCTGGCGAGGCTGCATCTGGCGGAGGGCCGGGTCCAGGCGGCGAGTGAAGCCGTGGACGAGGCCCTGGCGCTGGCGCCGGATCTGCCGGATCTGCTGCTGCTGCGCGCGGAGATCGATCTGCGCCGGGGCGACGTGGCGGCGGCGAAGGCCGCCGCGGTACGGCTGCAGGCCGGCGTGGCGGAGGCGGCGGGAGCAGGAGGGGGAGCAAGCCCCACGCTGTACCTGGCGCTCGGCTCCCTGCAGGCCCGGCTCGGTGATCGGGACCTGGCGCGCAGTAATCTGGAGCGGGCGCTGTCGCTTTCGGACGGGAACAACCCGGCGGCGCTGCGGGCCCTGGCCCGTCTGGATCTCGGCAGCGGCGACGCGGACGCGGCGGCGGCCAAGGTGGAACGGCTGCTGGCGGCGGGAGACGATGCCCCGGGCACCCGGTTGCTCCAGGCGGACGTGCTGCTGGCCCAGGGCCAGCGCGCCGAGGCAGAGCGCATGCTGACCGAGCTCGCAGACGCGGGGGCGCGGGAAGCCGTCATGCGCCTCGCTACCTTGAGCCTCGCCGACGGCGATGCCGCGGCTGCCGCCGGGCGGCTGGAGGAATGGCTCGGCCGGTTCCCCGGAGACCTGGGAGCGGAGCTGCTGCTGGCGGACGCCCTCATGCGCCAGGACCAGGACCGCGCCCTCGCCCGCTACGAGCGCCTGTCAGACACCGGCAACGCCGTCGTGCTGAACAATCTGGCGTGGCTGTACATGGAGCGCAACGACCCGCGGGCGGTGGAGACGGCGCGGCGCGCCCTGGCGGCGGCGCCGGACAATCCGGACGTTCTCGATACGGTGGGATGGGTCCTGCTGAAGAGCGACGTGGACGTATCCGAGGCGGTGTCGCTGCTGCGCCGCAGCGTTCAGCTCAATCCGCGCAACGCCTCCGTGCAGTACCACCTGGGGGTGGCCCTGCGCGAGTCGGGGGACCTGGCCGGCGCGCGGGAAGCGCTCCGCCGGGCCCTGGACGTGGAAGGTTTTCCGGAAGCCCGCGAGGCCCGGGCTGCGCTGGCCGCCCTGGAGGGCGCCGACTGACCGTTCAACGTCCGCGAAACTCGGGCGGACGCTTCTCGGCGAAGGCGCGGCGCCCTTCGCGATAGTCTTCGCTGTCGAAGCAGGCGTCCACCAGGGCGTTCACCTGCTCGATCTCCTCGGCGCGGCCGCCGCGCTCCCAGGCGTTCAGGGCGGCTTTCGCGGCCCGCACGGTCAGCGGCGCGTTGGCGGCGATGCGGCCGGCGTACTCCACCACCCGGGACTCGATCTCCGGGCCCGGGGCGAGGAAGTTCACCAGGCCCATGCCGTGGGCTTCGCCCGCGTCCAGGTGGCGGGCCGAGAACAGTATGTCCCGGGCCCGGGCCGGGCCCACCAGGCGCGCCAGCTTCGCCAGCCCCTCGTATTCGTACCCCAGCCCCAGGCGGGCGGCGGGAATGCCGAACCGCGACTCCGGCGTGGCGAAGCGGACGTCGGCGGCCAGCGCGGTGGCGAGGCCGCCGCCGATGCAGTAACCCTCGATCAGCGCGATGAGGGGCTTCTCGAAGCGGGCGAGGGCGCGGTTGGCCTCGCCGGCGATTCGGCCGTACTCGGCTTTCTGCTCGGCATTGGCGCGCTGGCTGTCGAACTCGGAGATGTCCGCGCCGGAAACGAACGCCCGGCCGCCGGCTCCGCGCATCACCGCGACCCGAACCTCCGGGTCCTCCGCGAGGGCGCGCAGGGTGTCGGCGAGCCCTTGCCACATCTCCAGCGACAAGGCGTTGTGCCGCTCCGGGTGATTGAAGATCACCCAGCCGATGCCGCGGTCGTCCACGTGGGCGAGGATCTTCTCGGTGTTCAAGGGCAGGGTTCGGCTCATCGTCTTTCTCGAATCTGGCGCGCCCGGTCGAGGATTCGCTCGGCACGGGTCTTGTGGGGAACGTCCACCATCCGGCCTTCGAAGGCGATGGCCATGAGTCCCTGGCGCTCGGCCTCGGCCATGGCCTCCACCAGCCGCTCGGCCTCCGCCACCTCGTCGGCGGTCGGCGTGAAGGCGGCGTTGACGATGTCGATCTGGTCCGGGTGGATGGTCATCTTGCCGGTGTAGCCCATCCAGGCGGCTTCCCGGCACTCCGCCTCGAGCCCCTCGTGGTCACGGAAATCCACGTACACGCCGTCCAGGGGCGCAACCGCCGAAGCGGCGGCGGCGAGCAGGGTCTGCACCCGGCAGTGGCGGTAGACGTCCAGGTAGGTTCCGTCCGGGCGCCGATTGCGCGGCGCGCCGAGCGCCGCGGACAGATCCTCGGCACCCCAGGTGAGCGCCACCACCCGGGGACACTCCGGGAACGTGGGCAGGTTCAGCACGCCGAGGGGCGTCTCGGTGGCCACCAGGATCAGACCCACGCCGCCCTCCGGATGGCCGTGCTCCGCCTCGAGGCGGCGGATCTCCTCGTCCAGAGCCTCGAGCTCGGCCAGGGTGGACACCTTCGGCACCACGTAGGCGTCCGGCGGGTGAGCCATGGTTACCGCCAGGTCGTCGCGGCCCCAGGGGGAGTCCAGCGGATTGATCCGCACCGTGCGTTCCTTGGCGCCGAAGTCCACCTGCGACAGCCACCGGGCCACCTCCAGCCGCGCCGGGGCCTTCTGGTCCGGGGTCACCGCATCCTCGAGATCCAGCACGAGACCGTCGGCGGCGGTGGCCAGGCTCTTCTCCAGCATCTTCTCGCTGGCGCCGGGGACGAAGTGAAGGCTCCGGCGCAGCCGGTCGGCGCCGGCGGTGCGGGCCCCGCCGGACCCGCTCACGCCGGCCGCCGCAGCATCATGGCGCCGCGGGTGCAGGTGCAGACCACCTCGCCCCGCTGATTCGTGCCCTGATGCTCGAAGGTGACGATGCCGCGGTCGGGTTTGGAGCGGCTCTCGCGCCGGCTCACCACCCGGGTGCTGGCGCGGATGGTGTCGCCCACGAACACCGGGTTTGGAAACCGGGTCTCGTCGAAGCCCAGGTTGCCGAGGGTCGTGCCCAGGGTGGTGTCCGCCACCGAGAGTCCCACCACCAGGCCCAGGGTGAAGATGCTGTTCACCAGGATCCGCCCGTGCTGGGTGGTGGCGGCGAACTCCGCGTCGAGGTGCAGCGGCTGCAGATTCAGGGTCAGAGTAGTGAACAGCAGGTTGTCCGTTTCCGTGACCGTGCGTCCGGGCTGATGCTCGAAGGTCATGCCCACCTCGAGCTCTTCGAAAAACTTTCCTGGCATGGCGTCCCCTGCAACGTCCGGTTGGACCCGGACTTTATCACCGCCCACCGTCCGAGCGACAATCGTCGGTGGCCGGGGCGACGTCGGGGGCTATGGTGGATTTTCAGCAGAGCGAGGAACACGGACTCATCCGTGAGGCGGTGGGCCGGGTTTGCGCAGGGTTCGGCGACGACTACTGGGCCGCCTGCGACGCGGAGCAGCGTTTTCCCTGGGAGTTCTACCGCGCCATGGCCGCCGGCGGCTGGATCGGCATCGCCATCCCCGAAGCCTACGGCGGCAGCGGCCGCGGTATCACCGAGGCGAGCCTGGTGCTGGAAACCGTGGCCGCCTCCGGCGCCGCCATGAACGGCGCGACCCCGCTGCATCTGTCCATGTTCGGCATGCACCCGGTGGTCCGGCACGGTTCTGAGGAGATGAAGCAGAAGTACCTGCCGGCGGTGGCCCGCGGCGACCTGCACGTGGCGTTCGGCGTCACCGAGCCCGACGCCGGCACGGACACCACCGCCATCACCACCTTCGCGCGGCGGGAAGGGGACCATTACCTGGTCCGGGGGCGCAAGGTGTGGACCACGAAGGCTCTGGAGTCGGAGCGGGTGCTGCTGCTGGTGCGCACCACGCCGCGGGAGCAGGCCGAGCGCCGCACCGACGGCATGACCCTGCTGCTCGCGGAGCTGCAGCGCCCGGAAGTCACCATCTCTCCCATCCCCAAGCTCGGCCGCAACGCCGTGGCCACCTGCGAGGTGGTGTACGACGACCTGCCCGTGCACGTCTCCGACCGGGTGGGAGAGGAGGGCCGGGGCTTCCGCTATCTCTTGGACGGGCTCAATGCGGAGCGCATCCTCATCGCCGCCGAAGCCCTCGGCATCGGCCGCGCGGCGCTGGCGCGCGCCGTCGACTACGCGAACGAGCGGGTGGTATTCGGCCGCCCCATCGGCCGCAACCAGGGCGTGGCGTTCCCCCTGGGGGAGGCAAGGATGCGGCTGGACGCCGCGGAGCTCATGGTGCGCAAAGCGGCCTGGCTGCTGGATTCGGGGCAGCCGTGCGGCGCCGAGGCGAACATGGCCAAGTGGCTGGCGGCGGACGCCGCCTTCCAGACCGCCGATCAGGCCATGCAGACCCACGGCGGGTTCGGCTACGCGCGGGAGTATCACGTGGAGCGGTACTGGCGGGAGGCGCGGCTGATGCGCATCGCGCCGATCTCCCAGGAGATGATCCTCAACTTCGTGACCGAGCATGTGCTTGGTCTGCCGCGGTCGTACTAGTGCTGTCCGCTGTCCGCTGTCCGCTTTCCGCTGGAAGGCTGCCAGCTTTCAGCTTTCGGCAAGAGTGGTTTGCGCAGCGGAATGGGTATCGGCGCCGCGACAATGGCCGGTGAAATTCGCTTTCCGGCCCGCTCGCTCCCGTCGTTGCCCGCTCCGCCGGCGAAGCGTCTGCCTTGCTGATCGCCGAACGCTGATCCCCGATGCCAGCGGATAGCGGACAGCGGATAGCGGAAAGCGATTCGCTAGACTCTCCCGATCCACGTCTGCTGTGCCCACGCACACAACTCCCCGGTATCGTCGAACAGCGCCGTCCCCGCGAAGTGCTTCTTGCGCTCGATGCCGATGCGCCAGCCGATGATCACCAGGTCGGTTTCCGCCGGCACCGGGCGCAGCACCCGGGCGGTCATGCGGCCGAGCAGACCGGTGCGGATGCCCGCGGCCATGTAGGCGAACTGGCCCGGGCAGTCGAGGGCCGTCCACACCAGCCGCTCCGGCAGGTGGCCGTCCGGGCCAGCGAACACGGCCTTGGCGCGCCAGGCGGCGGCGACTCCGTCGAACCCGGGCACCGGCGCGGCGTACACGTGCAGACCCCGGTCCTCGGCCACGTCCGCGCCGCAGCAGACGCACACCGGGTGGAAACCGGTGCCGCCCTTCACCAGCGGGTTCACGTCGCGATAGAAGGAAGGTGAATCGGCGCGGGCCGCCAGCGCTGCGGCGAAGCCGGGCGGCGACGGGACTTCCAGGGCGAGGTGGGTGCGGCGCGCCTCGGCGATGAGCTGCTCCGCGAGCATCAGCCGAAGCTGCCCTTCCTCCACGCACTCGAGACGCATGGGCGTATCGAGCGGGATGGGAGAGCGCAGGGTCACTTCCACCGCGGCACCATCGTCCCCGGGCGCGGGGGGAGGAGGGAAGTGCTCGGCGAGAACGCCGGCCACGTAGCCGCCGTTGCCGGAGCTCGGCGGCCCGCGAAACTGCTCGGGAATGACGACCTCGCTGATCATGGCGCCCTCGCGTTGCGAAAGCGGCCGATTATACCAGCGTCACGAAGCGCGCCGCGCCAGATGCTTGCGCTTGTTCTGAACGTAATCCACCAGGATGTACTCGCCGAGTTTCTCGGGTGAGGTGTAGAACACCCGGCCGCCGTTGATGCGGGCGATCTCGTCCATGAACGCCTTCAGGTAGTAGCTGGCGTCGAGCATGAACGTGTTGATGGCGATGCCGCGCTTGGTGCAGTGCTTCACGGCCTTGAAGGTCGCGCGGATGGTCTCCGGAGTCGGAGGGTAGGCGAACTGGGCCTCGCCGCCTTCGAGGTGCGCCGTGGGCTCGCCGTCCGAGATCATGATGATCTGCTTGCTGCCTCCGGTGTGCCTGGCCAGCAGCTTCTCCGCCAGCAGCAGGGCGTGCTGCATGTTGGTGCCGAGCACGTACTCGTCCCACTGCAGGTAGGGCAGGTCGTGGGGCTTGAGCTCCTTGGCGTAGGCGGCGAAGCCGACGATGTAGAAGCTGTCCCGCGGGTACTGGGAGGTGATCAGGTTGTGGAGCGCCAGCGCCACCTTCTTCGCCGCCTGGAACGAGCCGCGCAGAGCCATGGACCAGGACAGGTCCACCAGCATGGCCGTGGCCGTCGAGGTGATGAGCTCGCTGCGGTAGATCTCGAAGTCGTCCTGCCGGAGGCGCACCGGCGTGTGCGGCCCCTCCCGGTCCAGCGCGTTGCGGATGGTCCGCGGCATGTGCAGGTGGAAGGGGTCGCCGAACTCGTAGCGCTTGGTATCCTCGATGCGCTCGCCGAAGCGCCCCTCCTCGGGAATGGCGTGATTGCCGAGCTGCTGGCGCTTCAGGCGTTCGTAGATCTCGCCCAGCGCTTTCTGCCCGATCATCCGTGAGCCCCGCGGCGTGAGCTCCCAGCGGTCGCCGTCCGTGGGGCGGATGTAGCCCGCGTCCTCCAGCGCGCGGGCGAGCTCGTTCAGCCGGTCGAGGTCCTCGGCCGCGTCCTCGCCCATGAGCCCTTCGAGCAGGTCCCGGTCGATGCGGTTGACGTCGCCGCCGCGCTCCGCGCTCTGCACCTGGGAGATCAGCTCGTCGAGCTGCTGCATCTCGTTCATGAGCTGCATGGCGCCTTCCAGATCCAGCGGCTGGTCGCCGCTGAAGGCGTAACGGCTGCCCTGGGGGTCGAGGAAATCCATCTCCTTGGCCAGCTTCGAAAGCTCCGAGCGCAGCTCCGGATCGTCGAAGCGGTCCGCCATGAGCTGCTGAAGCTGCTGACGCTGCTCCGGAGACAGGGAGCTCATCAGCGATTGGGCCGCCGCCATCTGCTGGCGCATCTGCTCGAGCAGCTCGTCCAGCGACTTCGGCGGATCGTCGCCGAACATGTCGCCGAACTGCTCCATGAATTCTTCGAAGCCCGGATCTTCGCCCGCGATCTTCTTCACCAGCATGTCGTTGAGCGCCTTCAGCATGTCCTTCATGCGCTGCATGTCGCCCGCGGACATGTTCTTGATCATGTTCTCCACGTTGTTGAAGAAGGAGTTGGCCATGCCCTGGCGCAGCTCGTTCAAGAGATCCAGGAACTTCTTCTGCGCGTCGGGGTTGATGAACTCGTACTTCTCCAGGGTCCGCACCCGGGACGGCAGATCGCCGGGCAGCTCGTCGAGCTGGCGCGCGTTGTTGCGGGCGATGTTCTTCAGCACGTCGCCCGAGAAGTCGCCGTCGCCGTGCTCCTTGTTCAGCCACTCGTCGATGCGGTCGCGCTCCATCTGCAGGATCTCGTCGAGCCGCTCGCGGAAGCCTTCGAAGATGCTGCCCAGGTCGTAACGCTCGAGCTGCTGTCGTTTCCGGTCCCTGAGCTTCTTCAGCATGTCGCGCAGCCCGCGAAGCTGACCGCCCTGGGGCATCTGCATGCCCCGGGAGAGCATGTTCCGCATGGCCCAGCGCAAGTCACCGTACTCCATGAGATCGTCGGCCAGGGCGCCGAGGATCTCGTCGGCGTCCAGGGGCAGCCGCTGACTGCCGTCCCATTGGGAGAATCGGTGATGGGTGGGAGGAGTGCGCATGCCGTGGTACCTCCAGCCGCCGGTCACCCCGAATAGGTGGCGAACCCGGCGTGGTCGTATTTGTTCAGCAGCTTGTGAAGATGCAGGCCTTCCAGAACGAACTCGATGACCGCCGCCTGACGGCCCGGACTGGCCCGGCCGCGGTCGGTAAACACGTCGGCGAGCCCGGGAAGCTTCTGCATGATCGCCGCGTAATGCTCGGCCGGGGCGCTTTCGCCGGTTTCCACCATCAGCTCGCCCATGAATCCGGCGGCCACGGATTCCAGATCGTTGACGTCGTAGTGGCGATCGAACACCGCCTTCACCGCGCCGGTGACGATGCGCTCGGTGATGCGGTCTTCCTGGCCTTCCTCCATGGATTCGAACTCCACCTTCCCCTGGAGCGCGGGAATGGTGAACGGCAGATCCGACATCCTCGGCACCACCTCGCTTTCCCCGGTGCGCAAGGCCCGCCGGAAGGCGTTGGCCACCAGCGCCTCGTACAGCGTGATGGACGCGCGCACGGAGACCCCGGAACGCTGGTTGATGTCGGGGGAGCGCCGGGCGTGGTGGACGATCTCGGCCACGATTTCCTTCATGAAGTCGGGCACCTCCAGGTGGTAGTCACCCAGGTCGGCGATGTCCGCCTCCTGCTCCATGATCTCCACCTCCTGCTCGATCCGCAGCGGGTAGTGGGTGCGGATGGTGGCGCCGTAGCGGTCCTTGAGCGGGGTGATGATGCGGCCCCGGTTGGTGTAGTCCTCGGGGTTCGCCGTGGCCACCACCATGACGTCCAGGGGCAGCCGCACCCGGTGCCCGCGGATCTGCACGTCCCGTTCCTCCAGCAGGTTCAAGAGCCCCACCTGGATGCGCTCTGCCAGGTCCGGCAATTCGTTGATGGCGAAGATGCCGCGGTTCACCCGGGGCACCAGCCCGTAGTGCAGGGTCAGCTCGTCGGACAGGTAGCGTCCTTCCGCCACCTTGATGGGGTCCACCTCGCCGATGAGGTCGGCGATGGTGATGTCCGGGGTGGCCAGCTTCTCGGCGTAGCGCTCTTCCCGGTGCAGCCAGCGGATGGGTGCCTGATCGCCCTTCTCCCGCACGATCGCGCGGCCCTGGGCGGATATGGGATGGAACGGGTTGTCCGGAATCTCGGTGCCGGCCAGCACCGGCGTCCACTCGTCCAGGAGCCCGGTCAGGCTGCGCACCAGGCGCGATTTCGCCTGTCCCCGCTCGCCCAAAAGAATGATGTCCTGGTTGCCGAGAATCGCATTGGTGAGCTGGGGAATGACGGTGTCGTCGTAGCCGGAAATGCCCGGAAACAGGGGCTCGCCCGAGCGCAGCCGGGCGATGAGGTTGCGGCGGATCTCCGCTTTCACGGGCAGAACCTGGAAGCCGCTCGCCCTCAGCGCACCGAAGGTCTGAGGTAGATCGCCAACGTTCGTCATGGTCAGCCCTGGCAGTGGCTCGACCCTCAGTCTCTCAGGGTGCTCAGGCGATGGCAATGCGATACGTTCAGGGTCACATGCCGATCAGGTCCGCCCGGTCGATGAGGCTCTGCACCATGCGGATGCTGGCGGCGTCCACCATGACGCCGTCCACGTTGATGGCCCCCTGGCCCTGCGCCAGAGCGGCTTCGTAGGCGGCCTTCTGCCTGCGGGCTTCGGCCACGGCGGCCGGATCCGGCGTGAACACGGCGTACGCCAGCTCCACCTGGCTCGGGTGGATGGCCCACTTGCCCACCATCCCCAGCGCGTGGGCCCGTTCCGCTTCCCGGCGGTAGGCCTCGGGATCCCGAAAGTTGGCGTACGGGCCGTCCACGGGGTCGATGCCGTTGGCGTGGCAGGCGATGGTCATCCGGTAACGCGGATAGTGCCAGACGTCGGCGGGATAGCCGCCGCCGGCGCCCACGTAGCCGAGCTGCATCTGCTGACTGGCCGCGTAGTCCCCCATGCCGAAGATCAGGCATTCCAGGCGATCGGAGCACGCGGCGATCTCCTCGACGCGCATCATCCCCTCCACCTCCTCGATGAGGCACTCGATGCCGATGCGGCGCGTGAGCCCGAGCTTCTGCTCGAGCTGGTCGAGCAGCAGGTGCACGAACATGACGTCCTCGGGGCGCCGGGCCTTGGTGAGCATGATGGTGTCGAGCCGTTCTCCGGCGCCGCTCACCACCTCGATGACGTCGTCGTGGCACCAGGGGGTGGTGACGTCGTTGATGCGCACGGACAGCGTGCGCGCCTGCCAGTGGAGGCCGTTCAGCGCGGCGACGACCTGCTCGCGGGCCGCAGCCTTGGCGTTCGGCGCCACCGCGTCCTCGAGATCCAGGAAGACGTGATCCACGTCGAGCCCGGCTGCCTTGGCGAGCATCTTCTCGGAGCTGCCGGGCACGGAGAGCTGGCAGCGGCGGGGGCGTCTGGTCATGGCGGTTGGTCTTCAGCGGTCGGCCTGACGCAGTACACTACCCGCCGGGGTGCCGGGGCACCAGCGCAACGGGAGACGAGGCGGCAGGTGGTCGAACGGGTGTACTGCAGCGAGGCGAACAGCGACGAGCCGATGATCGGCACGGCCGATCGGGTTGACGCCTGGGTGCTGCTCGAGTATCGGCCGGCGTGGGGCGCTCGGGCCGTGGACGAGAGCGCGCTGGCGCCGGCCACGCGCCGCTGGCTGAACGACAACCTGGCGGCGCTGGAGGCTTCGGGGGTGAAGGCCCGGCCCCAGCTCATACGCCGTCCCGAGGCCGGACGGCCCGACCCACGTGGGCCCGACTCAGGCGAGGTTCACCTGTTCGTGGGGGTGCCGGGCCGCCTGGTGGCCATGTCCGGCCGGGATTACGGATTTCTGGACGGCGTCAGCCTGCCGGGCCTGCTGCGGGAGCCCGAGGCATATCCTGCGGCGGCGCAGCCCCATTACTTCGTCTGTACCAACGGCCGGCGGGATCTCTGCTGCGCCCGGTTCGGTCTGCCCGCCTACGCGGCGCTGCGGGAACGGGTGGGAGATCGGGCCTGGCAGGTGACCCATCTGGGGGGCCACCGGTTCGCGCCCAACGTGCTGGTGCTGCCCCAGGGCGCGTTGTACGGCCGGGTCACCCCCGACGCCGTCGCCCGCTTCGTGGCGGAGGTGGAGGCGGGCCGCCTGGCATTCCCGCAACTGCGCGGCCGGACCTGGTACCCGCCGCCGGCGCAGGCGGCCGAGGCCCTCGCCGGCCGGTCGGATCTGGAGCTGCTCGGCGTGGAAGAGGAGGGCGGCGCCGAGCGGGTGGCGTTTCGCGCCCCCGAGGGACGCGTGACGCTGGCGGTCTGTCGGGCGGATCGGCCGCTGGAGGTCAGAAAGAGCTGCGCGGATGCGGCTCCCGCACCCGTGCGGCCGTATCAGCTCCATCAACCGCCGAGCGTTCGCTCCAGATAGGCCTTCAGCCGCTGCCAGGCATCCAGAGCGGGCGCGGCGTTGACCTCGGGGTCACGGTCCACGTACAGCCAGAAGCCGTGGTCGACGTGGTCGTAGACGTGCACGTCGTTCTCGATGCCCGCCGCCCGCAGGGCGTCCACGAAGGCGCGCACCTGCTCCACTGAAGGGCCGGTGTCGTTGCCCGCGAAGGTTCCGTAGATCTCGTGATGGATCTGCCGCATCTGCTCCGGGTCGTCCAGCAGGCGTCCGTAGAAGATGGCGGTGGCGTCGTGGGCGTCGCTGCCGAGCGCGAAAGAGAGGGCGACGCCGCCGCCGTAGCACCAGCCGATGGCGGCGACCTTGCCGGTGGTGTCGTCGCGCGCTTCCAGGAAGCGCACGGCGGCTTCGAGGTTGGCGATGATGCGGTCCGGATCGCTCAAGGTCTCCCGGACCAGGGCCAGATTCTCCTCGCGGTTGCTGCCGGTACGGCCGCTGTACAGATCGGCCGCCAGGGCCACGTAGCCTTCGGCGGCGAAGGCGTCGGCCGTCTGCCGAATCCGGTCCACCACGCCGTTCCACTCGTGGATGAGGATCACGGCGGGGAAGGGGCCTTCCCCTTCGGGCACGGCCAGGTAGCCGCGAGCCGCGGGATCGGCGTCGAAGTAGGCGACGGCGCTTCCCTGGGGCTCGCCGCCCTCGCCGACGATGGCGGACGGCAACTCGTCGGGCCCGGTGGGCGCGATGGGCACGGCGGCCCGGGCGGGGCCCGCCGCGGCCAAGCAGGCGGCCGAGAGGGCCAGCGTGAACAGCAATGTGACGGGGAAGGGCAGGTGTGCGTCTCGTGACATCTGGATTATCCTCGTTTGGCGCGGCGTTCCGGCCGTTGGCGACCGCGTGCGGACGGTCGACCGCTGAAAGCTGACGCTAACTCTAACGCCATTTTCGTAGTGGAGCGCAACCCTTGAGCCTGCCCGATCCCGAGCCCATCCTGGTGGTCACCACCGGCGGTACCATCGACAAGGTCTACTTCGACGCCAAGAGCGACTACGAGGTCGGGGAGTCCGTGGTGGGCAAGGTGCTGCGACAGGCCGAGGTGCGGCTGCCGTTCGATCTCGTGTCGGTGCTTCGCAAGGACAGCCTGGAACTGACGGACGCGGATCGGGCGCTCATCCGGGCGCGCATCGAAGCCCGGCCGGAGCGGCGGGTGGTGGTCACCCACGGCACCGACACGATGACGGATACCGCGCGGGCGTTGCAGGGGCTCTCCGACCGCACCATCGTCCTCACCGGCGCCCTGTCACCGGCCCGCTTCGCCGAGAGCGACGCGGTGTTCAACGTGGGCATGGCGTTCGCGGCCGCCCAGCTTCTCGACGCCGGCGTGTACATCGCCATGAACGGGCGCATCTTCGATGCCCGCCGAGTGCGCAAGGACCGGGAACGCAACGAGTTCGTGGAGTAGCGATCAGCGGTCGGCGGTCGGCGGTCAGCGATCACCGTTCAGCAAGAGTGGCCTTCGCAGCGGAACAGCCATCGGCGCCGCGATCGCGCCGGAAAGCGAATTTCACGTCCTCGCGCCGCCGCTCCGCGGTTCCCTCGCTTTGCAGAGTTGCCGCCCGCGGCGGCGCCTGCGGCGCCGAGCGCGGCCGTCAATCTGCGCCGCTCGGCGGCGCGACAATGGCCGTGAAATTCGCTTTCCGGCCCGCTCGCTACCGTCGTTGCCCGCTCCATCGGCGCGATGCCTGCCTTGCCGATCGCCGAGCGCCGAGCGCCGAACGCTGATCGCCGATTCCAGCGGCCAGCGGACAGCGGAAAGCGGAAAGCGATCTCCTGCTACACTCGTCCACCCACGTCCACGGAGACCCCTCATGCCCCTCGATCTGCTCATCCGCAACGGCACCGTCGTCGACGGCTCGGGCGGCGCCCGCTATCGGGCCGACGTGGGGGTTCGCGACGGCCGCATAGTTTCCATCGGCCGCGCCGCGGAGCCCGCGCATCGCACCGTGGACGCGGAAGGGCTGGTGGTCTCGCCCGGCTTCGTCGACGGCCATACCCACATGGATGCTCAGGTGTTCTGGGACCCGCTCGGTTCCTGCTCCTGCTACCACGGCGTCACCACCGCGGTCATGGGCAACTGCGGGTTCACCCTGGCGCCGTGCGGCGCAGCAGACGCCGACCTGGTGTTCCGCAACCTGGAGCGCGCCGAGGACCTGCCGCGGGAGTCGCTGCTCGCCGGCATCGACTGGAGCTGGGACAGCTTTCCCGAGTTTCTCGATGCCGTGGAGGCGCAGCCGAAGGGGATCAACTACGCCGGCTACATCGGCCACTCGGCGCTGCGCACCTACGTGATGGGGGAGCGGGCCTTCACCGATCCGGCCACCGAGGACGACGTCAGGCGCATGAGCGCCCTGGTTCAGGAGGCGGTGCGGGCTGGCGCCATCGGCTTCTCCACCTCCCGAACCTTCAACCACATCACCGCCGACGACCGGCCCGTGGCGAGCCGCCTGGCCGACTGGCAGGAGGTGCGCGCCATCGTCAACGCCATGGGGGAGACCGGCAAGGGCGTGTTCGAGCTGGCGGGGGAGGCGCCCGGACGCGACCCGGAGCGCATGCGCGAGTACTTCGACCGGCTGCGGGATCTGGCGGTGGAGTCCGGGGTGACCCAGACCTGGGGCATGTTCAGCGTGCGGGTGGCGCCGGAGATCTGG
>JAWLCV010000054.1:18019-28193 GCA_041686955.1 Pseudomonadales bacterium | reverse complement strand
AGGCGTTGATCTCGCGATTGCTGGGGGTCTTGTGCAGGCGCCGCTGACCGCGGGGAACCCACTTGAAGTGCTTCACCACGTTGGTGACGTAGGCGTCGTTGCGGTCGATACCCGCCGCGGTCAGCGCCCGGTCGAGCACACGGCCCGCGGGCCCCACGAACGGCCGCCCGGCCAGGTCCTCGTCGTTCCCCGGCATTTCCCCCACCAGCATGAGGGGCGCATCGGCCCGGCCCTCGCCGAAGACGGCTCGAGTGGCGTCCCGGTAGAGGGGGCAGCCCCGGCACTCCTGGACCGCCCGACGCAAAGCCTCCAGGCTGCGACGGCCCGGAATGAAGTCGGCTGCGCTGGTGCTCCCATCGTCCATGGCGGCCTCGCCGGTGCAGGACTCGAACCCAGTGTACGCGAGCGGTTTTCGAGGAGGCTACCGGCATTGGCGGCGGAAGTAAGACCTTCCGCGATCACGGCAACTTTGACCCGGCGGGCGCCGCCGCTTCCCTGGGCCGCTGAGCCGCTGGCGAGCCGCTGGCGAGCCTCTGGCGAGCCTGACGACCCCGGGGTCCGCGGCACCTGCCACCGCCCGGGCCCCGAAAGCCGTGGCACAGGACTTGCACTCGTTCAGCTTGCATTCATGCAGCCATCACCGCCGCATCCGAGGTCCATCACCCATCCGCGCTTGGACCCGCGCCACGGGCATATCTGCGCCGCGCGGACGACGGGCTCGGGCAGCGGCATACCTAGCAGTATCGGGTAGCGACGAGGGGTCAGTGAAAGAATTCTTAGCCGATGAACGTCAAGCATACACACAGGCGCCGCGCGGCCCCAGGCGCGCCGAGCGCAGGGATCCCGCCAGCCGGCTGGTGGTTCTCACCTGCCGGGACCCGAATCCCGGAAAGGCCGCCAATGAAGGCAACAGCGGCGGCCTGGTGGCGGCGCTGGCGCCGGTCATGGAACGCAGGTCCGGCATCTGGATCAGCGGCCGCCCGGGAATTCAGACGGAGGACCCGGGCGCGCCGGGGGGCGGCGCCGCGAGCAACGGCCACGCCCGGCCCGCTTACCAGAGCGTGGCGGTACGGTATCCCGCCAATCTGCAGGAGGGCTTCTACACCCGGCTCTCGAACGGCACGCTGTGGCCCCTGTACCACAGCATGCTGCACCAGGCCGGTGCGTGCTGCTCCTCCGACTGGCGCGACTACCGCCGGGTGAACCAGTACTTCGCGGCCGTGGCCGCGGAGCAGTGCGCTCCCGGCAGCTTCGTCTGGGTTCACGACTACCAGCTCAGTCTGGTGCCGAGGCTGTTGCGGGAGATCGCTCCGGGCAGCTTCGACATCGGGTTCTTCCTGCACACGCCGTTTCCGAGCTACGACGTGTTTCGCACCCTGCCGTGGGCCAAGGATATTCTGGAAGGGATGCTGGCTGCCGACCTCATCGGCTTTCACACCGAGCATTACGGCAGGAACTTCTGCGAGAGTGCCAGCCGCATGCTGGGCGCCGAGTGGGACCCGACCCGGAGCGTGTTACATCTAGATGGCCGCACCATACGGGTGCGGGCCATCCCCGTTGGGATCGACACGCAGCTCGTCCACCGGCTGCAGCAGGACCCGCAGGTTCGGCAGCGGGCCGCGCGGCTCAAGCAGCAGATGGGCGGCGAGCAGCTGCTCCTCGGCGTGGACCGCCTCGATTACACCAAGGGCATCGATCGACGCCTCGAGGCCATGGATCTCCTGCTGTCGCGACATCCAGAGCTGCGCGGACGGGTGGTGTTCGCGCAGATCGCCGTGCCGAGTCGGGTGGAGATCGACAGCTATCGGCAGCTTCGGGTGCGCATGGAGCAGCTCGCGGGCTCCGTGAACGGCCGCTGGGCCCAGCCCCACTGGAATCCGGTGAAGCTGTTCTGCCGTTCGTTCCCCCTGAAGGAGCTGGTGGCCTGGTACCTGGCCGCGGACGTCGCCGTGGTGACGCCGTATCGCGACGGTATGAACCTGGTGGCCAAGGAGTACTGTGCGGCGCACCGTGACCGCCCCGGCGTGCTGGTCCTCTCCGAGCTGGCGGGGGCGGCGGAGGAGCTGGACGACGCCCTGCTGGTGAATCCCTACGATCTGGAGGGGATGGCGGAAACCATGCACCGGGCGCTGTCGGTCTCGGACGGCGAAGCGAGCGCGCGGATGCGGCGGATGAATCATCGCATTCTGCGCGGTGACGCCCACAGCTGGGTGAAGTCCTTCCTAGACGAGGCACGATGTCTGCAGCCGGGCTGACAGGCACGCAGCAGGAACCCTTCGCCCGGCCGGCGTGGCGAGCGGGATCATGAAGAGGCCGGCGGTCTGGCGCGGACGCCCGTATCCGTTGGGGGCGACCTGGGACGGTGAGGGTGTGAACTTCGCGCTGTTCTCGGAGAACGCGGAAATGGTCGAGCTGTGCCTGTTCGACGCCGCGGCGCGTCAGGAGCAGCGCATCGAGCTCAGCGTGCCCACCGATCAGGTCTGGCACTGCTATCTGCCCGAGGCACGCCCCGGGCAGCGTTACGGCTTCCGGGTGCACGGCCCGTACGACCCCCATCGCGGCCACCGCTTCAATCACCACAAGCTGCTGCTCGACCCCTATGCGCGGATGATCTTCGGACACCTGCGCTGGCGGAACAGCCATTACGGTTACCGCATAGGCGCCAAGGCCGAGGATCTGGTCATGGACCGGCGCGACAACGCCCGGGACGTGCCGAAGTGCGTGGTGGTGGAGGAGGCTTTCAGCTGGGGTGACGACAAGCCGCTGGAGACCCCGTGGAGCGACACGCTGATCTACGAGCTGCACGTGAAGGGCTTCACCTTCCGGCACCCGGAGATCGATCCCGACATTCGCGGCACCTACGCCGCTCTGGCCAGCCCGCCCGCCATCGAGCACCTGCAGCGGCTGGGTGTGACCGCGGTGGAGCTGATGCCGGTTCACAGCCACGTGGACGAGCGTCGCCTGGTGGAACAGGGGCTCACCAACTACTGGGGCTACGACACCATCGGCTACTTCTCCCCCGACATGCGCTACAGCGCCACCGGTGACATCGCCGAGTTCAAGCGCATGGTCAAGCGGCTGCATTCCGCCGGCATCGAGGTGATTCTGGACGTGGTCTACAACCACACCGCCGAAGGCACCCACCTGGGCCCGACGCTGTCTTTTCGCGGCATCGACAACGCCGCCTACTACCGCCTCACGCCCGAGGATCCGCGCTTCTACATGGATTTCACCGGCTGCGGCAACACGCTGAACATGCGTCACCCGCGGACCCTGCAGCTCATGATGGACAGCCTTCGCTACTGGGTGCGGGAGATGCACGTGGACGGCTTCCGCTTCGATCTCGCCTCCGCCCTCGCCCGGGAGCTTTACGAGGTCGACCGGCTGAGCTCGTTCTTCGACGTGGTTCACCAGGACCCGGTGCTCGCCAACGTCAAGCTCATCGCCGAGCCCTGGGACGTGGGGGAGGGCGGGTATCAGGTGGGCAACTTCCCGGTGCGCTGGGCCGAGTGGAACGGCCGTTACCGGGACGCCATGCGCGCCTACTGGCGCGGTGACCCCGGCCTCATCGGCGAGTTCGCCTCCCGGCTCACCGGATCCAGCGACCTGTACCAGCACGGCGGCCGCTCCCCCCACGCCAGCGTGAACTTCGTCACCGCCCACGACGGCTTCACCCTGCGCGACCTCGTCAGCTACGAGCACAAGCACAACGAGGCGAACCTGGAAGGCAATCGTGACGGCGACGACCACAACCTGTCCTGGAACTGCGGCGTCGAGGGCGAGACCGGCGACCCGGAGGTGCTACGCCTGCGTGACCGGCAGCGGCGTAATCTGATGGCCACCCTGCTCCTGTCTCAGGGCGTGCCCATGCTCCTGGCCGGCGACGAGATGGGCCGCACCCAGAACGGCAACAACAACGCGTACTGCCAGGACAACGAGGTGAGTTGGCTGGATTGGGAGGATCTCCAGCGCGACGCCGGGTTCTTCGAGTTCGTGGCGACGCTCATCGGCGTGCGCCGGCGCCATCCCGCGTTCGTCCGCAGCACCTTCTTCCGGCCCCACGAGGGGGACCATCGCGAGCGGGAAATCGTCTGGCTGCGCCCGGACGGCCACGAGCTGACGGATGCCGACTGGCGGCACCCGGACGGCCAGGCCATTGCCGTGCTCATCAACGGCGATGCCATCGAAGAGCGGAACGCCCGCAACGAGCCGCTGCGCGACGAGGTGTTCCTGCTCTTGTGCAACGCGAGCCCGAAACCGGTGGCGTTCGTCGTGCCCCAGGCCTGGGGCGAGGGACCCTGGTGGCGCCTGGTGGACACGGCGCTGGCAGGTGCGACGGGCGAGCCGGGGTCGGTGTATCCGCGCAGCAGTTACTGCGCCAGGGAACGGAGCCTGGTGCTGCTGCGCCGATCGGCGGGAGTGAGTCGTGACGAGTGAAGACCGGTACGCCGGGTGGGGGCCGCGGCTCTTGCCCCACGGGGTGGAGTTCCGCCTCTGGGCGCCCAGCGCGAGCCGGCTGGAGCTGGTGACCGAAGGGCCGGGGGCCCACGAGGTGCGGCCCATGGATCCGCAGGAGGGCGGCTGGTGGCTGACGTCGGTGGACGGCGCGGGGCCCGGGACTCTGTACCGGTACCGGGTGGACGGCCGGCTCGACGTGCCGGATCCGGCCTCCCGGTTTCAGCCCGGCGATTGCCACGGCCCGAGCCAGGTGGTGGACACCGGCGCCTATGCCTGGCGCACCGCCGGCTGGAGCGGACGGCCCTGGCGCGAAGCGGTGATCTACGAGCTGCACGTGGGGTCCTTCACCCCCGCGGGCACCTACCTGGGGGTGATGGACGCGCTGGATACCCTGGCAGAGCTCGGCGTCACGGCGATCGAGCTCATGCCGCTGGCGGACTTCCCCGGCGCGCGCAACTGGGGCTACGACGGCGTGCTGCCCTTCGCTCCGGACCATCGCTACGGTACGCCGTTCGAGCTGATGGAGCTCATCGATGCGGCGCACGAGCGCGGCCTCATGATGCTGCTGGACGTGGTCTACAACCACTTCGGACCAGACGGCAACTACCTCGCCGCCTACGCCGAGCCGTTTTTCACCGACCGGCACGAGACGCCGTGGGGCGACGCCATCGATTTCGACGGTCCGAGCCGCGATGCCACGCGCGGGTTCTTCATCGACAATGCCCTGTACTGGCTCGACGAGTACCGGTTCGACGGGCTGCGCCTGGACGCCGTTCACGCCATCTGCGACGACTCCGAACCGCACATCCTTCCCGAGCTGGCGAGCCGGGTGCGCGACCGCCTGGGCCGGTCGCGCCACGTCCACCTGATCCTCGAGAACGATGCCAACGAAGCGCGCTGGCTCTCGGGCCCGGCGCCCGAGCGCTACGACGCCCAATGGAACGACGACTTCCATCACGCCGCCCATGTGGCCGTCACGGGCGAGAGCGACAGCTACTACGGGGATTACACCGATGCCCCGGTGGGCCACCTGTTGCGCACCCTCACGGAGGGCTTCGCCTATCAGGGAGAGTACTCCGGCCACCGCGGCGGGCCCCGCGGGGAGCCCAGCGCCCACCTGCCCGTCACCGCCTTCGTTTCCTTCCTGCAGAACCACGATCAGGTGGGCAACCGCGCCGCCGGTGAGCGGCTCCACGAGCTCACCTCCTCCGAGGCGCTGACCACCGCCACCGCCATCCTGCTGCTCGCCCCCATGCCGCCGCTCCTGTTCATGGGTCAGGAATGGTGTGCGAGCAGCCGCTTCCCGTACTTCTGCGACTACGAGGGTGACCTCGCAGACGCCATCCGGCAGGGCCGGATGCGGGAGTTCGAGCATTTCAGCGCGTTCAGCGGCTCCGATGCTCATCAGCGCATTCCCGATCCCATCGCCCCGGAAACCTTCGCTGCCGCCGTCCTCGACTGGTCCGAGCGGCTGCGCGGCGCGCACGGCCGCTGGTGGCGGCTGCACCGGGATCTGCTGGCAGAGCGGCAGCAGCACGTGGTGCCCCTGATCGAGCGGATCGTGCCCGGCGGCAGCACGGGCCGGCTGCTGGGAGACGCCGGGCTCACCGTGCTCTGGCCCTTCGACGGAGGCGGCCGGTATCTGCTGCACGCCAACCTCGGGGGCGCGCCCCTGTCGGTGAGCCGGCTGCCGGGCCGGCGGGTCTACGCGACCCCGGGGGTTCCGCCCGCGACGCCCGCATCGTCGGCGGCCCCCGTGGTGTTGCCGGCCTGGTCGGCGGTCTTCAGCCTCGAGGCGCCGGACGAGGAGAGCGCCGATGACTGACGCGGGCGCAGGCTCCCCGGTGGCGGGCTCGGACATCCAGCGACTGGCTTGCCTTCACGGTATTCAGGCGGACTACCGGGACGTCTGGGACCGGCGACACGAGGTGAGCGAGGAGACCCAGCGGGCCCTGCTCCAGGCCATGGGGGTGGACTGCAGCGACGGCGAGGCGGTTCGGCGTGCCCTCGACGCCGGGCTGGAATCGCGCCGCCAGCGGCTGCTGGAGCCGGTGCTGGTGATAGCGAAGCGGCCGCCCCTGATCGTTCCGCTCAACGCCGCTGCCGCCGGGTCGGACTCCGTTGAGTGGCGTGTCACCGAGGAGGCGGGCTCGGTTCACGAGGGCGATACGCGCCTGGCGGAGCTGCCCGAGGCCGAGGGCGACGCGCAACGCCCCCGGGAAGGTTGGGTCGCCTTACGGCTCGATGTGGAGCTGCCATCCGGCTATCACACGTTCGAGCTGCGCGTCGGCGAACGTCGTGCCGTGATGCCGCTGATTCTGGTGTCGGAGCGGTGTTATCTGCCCCGGGCGCTGGCCGGGCGGGCGCGCTGGTGGGGGCTCGGGGTACAGCTCTACGGGATGCGACGTGCCGGTGACTGGGGCGTCGGTGACTACTCGGCACTGCCGCCGCTGACCCGCCTGTGCGCGCGGCAGGGCGGGGCTCTGCTCGGTGTCAGTCCGCTGCACGCCATGTTTCCGGATCGGCCGGAGCACGCCAGCCCCTACTCGCCGTCCAGCCGCTTGTTTCTGAACGCGTTGTTTCTCGATGTCGAGCGGATCCCCGAGGTGACGGACAGCCGTGCGGCCCGGGCGCGTCTCGAAGACGAGGACACCCGCCGGCGGATTCGCGCCCTGCAGGAGGGGCCGCTGGTGGACTACGCGGCGGTCGCCGAGCTCAAGCGGGAAATCCTGGAGCTTGCCTTCGCCGAGTTCCGGGCACGTTCCGGCGCCTCGCGGTCTCAGGCCTTTCGGCGGTTCTGCGAGTCGGAGGGGGATCCGCTGCTGCGCCACGCTCTGTTCGAGGCGCTGCAGGAGCATTTCCGCGCTCAGGATCCGGGAATCCGGGGGTGGCGAGGCTGGCCCAGAGTCTACCAGGATCCGGCGTCCGCCGCCGTGGTCCGGTTCGCCGCAGACTACGCGGACCGGGTGGATTTCTACCGCTGGCTGCAGTGGCTGGCGGCGGAGCAGCTCTCCGACGCGGCCCACCAGGCGGATGCCGAGGATCTGGCGGTGGGCCTCTACCTGGACGTGGCGGTGAGCGTCGACCTCGAGGGCGCGGAGACCTGGTCGAACCAGCATCTGTACGCGCTGGACGCCACCGTGGGCGCCCCCGGGGACCTGCACAATCCCCTGGGCCAGGACTGGGGCCTGCCGCCCATGATCCCCCAGGCCCTGTACGAATCGGGGTACGCGCTGTTCATCGAGACCCTGAGGCGCAACATGCGCCACGCCGGCGCCATTCGCCTCGACCACGTCATGAGCCTGATGCGGCTGTTCTGGATACCGCGCGGCGCCGAGCCGGAAACGGGCGCTTACGTGCATTACCCGATGGAGGATCTCCTCGGCATCGTCGCTCTGGAAAGCCAGCGCAACCGCTGCGTGGTCGTGGGGGAGGACCTGGGCACGGTGGCTGAGGAGTTCTCCACGATCCTCCATCGGCTGCGAATCCTCTCCTATCGGGTGCTCTACTTCGAGCAGGACGAGGAGCGGCGTTTCCTGCCGCCGGAGGCGTACCCGCGGCAGGCGCTGGTGGCAGCGAGCACCCACGACCTTCCCACTCTGGCCGGGTGGTGGGCCGGCCGCGATCTGGAGTGGCGTGAGCGCCTCGGCCTGTTCCCGGGGGCGGAGCAGGAGGGAGCGGCGCGGGACGAGCGCGACCAGGATCGACGCGGGCTGCTGGCCGCCCTGCAGGCGGCGGAACTGGGTGTCGGGGAGGCGCCGGGGAAAACGGAGCTCGCGGTGGGCGTGCATCGCTTTCTCGCCCGGACCCCCGCCATGCTGCAGCTCGTGCAGCTCGAGGACGCGCTGGGGCTGGAGGAGCAGGCGAACCTGCCCACGGTGGTGGACGAGCATCCGAACTGGCGTCGCCGGATTCCGGTGAACGTCGACGAACTGCCCGCCGAGCCGCTGCTCGTCGAGGTGCTGCGGGCCGTCGCCGAGGAACGGCAGCGCGCCACCGGCGCCGAGCCGGCGATGCCGGGCGCGCCGCGCGCCACCTACCGGCTGCAGCTCCATCGCGGTTTCACCTTCGACGACGCACGGGAGCTGGTGCACTATCTGCACGCCCTGGGCATCAGCCACGCCTACGCCTCGCCGTACCTGAAGTCCCGCAGCGGCAGCGTCCACGGCTACGACGTGATCGATCACAACGCCATCGATCCGGAGATCGGCTCCCGGCGGGCCTTCGCCGATTGGACCGCGGCCCTGGCGGAGCAGGGCATGAGCCACGTCCTGGACATCGTTCCCAACCACATGGGGGTGATGGGCGACGACAACGCCTGGTGGCTGGACGTGCTGGAGCACGGTGAGGCGGCGCGGCACGCCCGCTATTTCGACATCGACTGGCGTCCCCCGGAGCGCGCCCTCGCCGGCAAGATTCTGTTGCCGGTGCTGGGAGATTTCTACGGGGATGCGCTGGATCGCGGCGAGCTCGAGCTGGTATTCGATCGAGCCAGCGGCGGCTTCGCAGTGCGCTACCACGAGCACCTGTTTCCCGTGGACCCGCGCCGCTACCCGCTGGTGCTGGATGCCGAGATCGCGGCCGAGCTCCCGGACGCATCGCGACTGCAGCTCGCCAGCTTGAGCGCCGCCTTCGCCAAGCTGCCCCGCCGCTCGGAGCTCGGCCGCGAGGCGGTGGCGGAGCGCTATCGTGACAGCGTTCTGCTGCGTCAGCGGCTCCGGGAGCTGTATCGGGACGACCCGGCCGTGGCGCGGCGCATCGACGGCAACGTCGCGGCGCTCGCGGAGCGCGGGCTGCACGAGCTGCTCGAGCGCCAGGCATGGCGGTTGGCCCACTGGCGCACGGCCAGCGACGAGATCAACTACCGGCGCTTCTTCGACATCAACGATCTGGCCGGGCTGCGTACCGAGGATGCCGAGGTGTTCGAGGCGATTCATCGGCGCATCCTGTCGCTGGTGGGGCGGGGCATCGTCACCGGCGTGCGGGTGGATCACCCGGACGGCCTGTACGACCCCACCGGCTATTTCCGCCGCCTGGCGGCCCGCTGCGCCGAGGTCCGGCCCGCCGGGGTGCCCGCCACCTATCTGGTGGTGGAGAAGATCCTCGCCGTGGACGAGGCGCTGCCGGAGGACTGGAGCGTCTCCGGCACCACGGGCTACGAGTTCGCGAGCCTCGTCAACGGCCTGTTCGTGGATCCCGCCGGCGAAGCGGGACTGACCGAGGCGCACGCGGGCTTCGTCGGCGAGCGCATGGATTTTTCCGAGCTGACCTATCGGTGCAAGCACCTGGTGATGCGACAACTGCTGGCCGCGGAACTGCGGGTGCTGGGCAACCGGCTGCACCGCCTGGCTCAGGCGGATCTGCACACCCGCGATTACACGCTGAATCATCTCACCGAGGCGCTGCGGGAGGTGGTGGCGTGTTTCCCGGTGTACCGAACCTACGTCCGCGGCGCCGACGTGGGGGCGGAGGACCGCAAGCACGTGGAGCGGGCGGTAGCGGAAGCGCGGCGCCGCAGCGACGCCGTGGACACCAGCGTGTTCGGCTTCATTCAGGACGTGCTGCTGCAGCAGCGACCCGGCCGGCCGGCCTACCGCCGCGCCATGCTCGATTTCGCCATGAAGCTGCAGCAGTACACGGCACCGGTGACGGCGAAGGGCGTGGAGGACACCGCCCTGTACCGCTACCCGCGGCTGTTGTCGCTGAACGACGTGGG
>JAWLCV010000054.1:0-17919 GCA_041686955.1 Pseudomonadales bacterium | reverse complement strand
CATGAAGCTGCAGCAGTACACGGCACCGGTGACGGCGAAGGGCGTGGAGGACACCGCCCTGTACCGCTACCCGCGGCTGTTGTCGCTGAACGACGTGGGGGACGACCCGGGCCGGTTCGGGGTGGCGCCGGAGACCTTTCACCGGGCCAACGCCGAGCGCCTGGCGCTGTGGCCGTACGCCATGCTCGGCACCAGCTCCCACGACAGCAAGCGCGGTGAAGACGTCCGGGCGCGGCTGAACGTGCTGTCGGAGATGCCGGACGAATGGCGGACCCGGGTGGCGCGGTGGCACGGCAGCAACCAGCCCCTGATTGGCCGACTGGACGACGCGCCGGCGCCCGCGCCCAACGACGAGTACTTCATCTACCAGACCCTGCTCGGCACCTGGCCCGGCAACCTCGATGCGGCGGCCCGGAGCGACTACCGGGAGCGCATCGTCGCCTACATGACCAAGGCGTTGCGGGAGGCCAGGGACCGTTCGTCGTGGCACGCGCCGAACGAAGCCTACGAGCAGGCGGTGACCGACTTCGTGACCGCCATCCTTGACCCGTCCCGGGCCGGCGAGTTCCTCACCGACTTCGGCGAGTTGGCGGAGCGGATCGCGCCGGCGGGCTTCGTCAACGGTCTGGCGCAGACGGTGCTCAAGCTCACCGTGCCCGGGGTACCGGACATCTACCAGGGCAGTGAGCTCTGGAACTTCGCTCTGGTGGACCCGGACAACCGCCGGCCCGTGGACTATGAGCACCGCCGGTCGCTGCTCGAGGAACTCGGCCCGGCCGGCGAGGTGATCGACCCACGGCGGCTGCTCGCGCGGATGGCGCAGGGGCTCCCGAAGCTCTACGTCGTTCGCCAGCTCCTGCACCTGCGCAGCCGCTGCCCCGCCGTCTTCGAGCGCGGCGCCTACCTGCCCCTCGAGTATCGCGGGCCGCGGGCCGAGCAGTTGTGCGGCTTCGTCCGCCAGGATCGTCAGACCACGGTGCTGGTGGTGGTGCCGCGACTGGTGGCGAGCCTGTGCGGCGAGCGCGGAGAGCTGCCGCTGGGCGAGGCCTGGCGGGATACGGTGCTGGTCCTGCCCGATCTGCCTGCGGCAGAGCAGCCTCTGCGCAATCTGTTCACCGGGGAACGGGTGGCCGCGGCGGCGGAGCTCCCGGCCGCCGAGGTGCTGGCTGGGTTTCCGGTGGCGGTGCTGGCCAGCGAGCGGGAAGACGAGGCCCATTAAACAGGAGCGCGAACGTGACTCGACTATCGGAGCTGGACGCGTACCTTCTCGGGGAAGGCACCCACACCCGGCTCTATCAGATGCTGGGAGCGCACCTCGACAAGTCCGGTGCGCATTTCGCGGTGTGGGCACCCAATGCCCGGCAGGTGAGCGTCATGGGCGACTTCAACGGCTGGGACTGCGATGCCTGCCCGTTGGAGTCCGACAATTCCGGGGTCTGGCACGGCTACATCGAAGGCGCGCGCCGCGGCCAGCGGTACAAATACCACGTGCGCTCGAGCTCTGGAGACTACCGGATCGACAAGAGCGATCCCTTCGCCGTGCTCTGCGAGGCGCCGCCGGGCACCGCCTCGGTGCTCTGGGACCTGGACTACGGCTGGGCGGACGAGCAGTGGATGGCACAGCGGCGCGGGCACAACAGCCTGGATTGCCCGTACTCGATCTACGAGATGCACCTGGGCTCCTGGCGGCGCGTGCCCGAGGAGGGCCACCGGTCCCTGAGCTATCGGGAGATCGCCGAGCAGTTGCCGCCGTACCTTCAGGAGATGGGCTACACCCACGTCGAGTTCATGCCGGTGATGGAGCACCCCTTCTTCGGCTCGTGGGGCTATCAGATCACCGGTTACTACGCCCCCAGCGCGCGGCAGGGCACGCCCCAGGATTTCATGTATCTGGTGGACCGCCTGCACCAGGCGGGGATCGGCGTGCTGCTCGACTGGGTGCCCTCCCATTTTCCCGGCGACGCCCACGGGCTCGCCTACTTCGACGGCACCCATCTCTACGAGCACGCGGACCCGCGCCAGGGGTTTCATCCCGACTGGCAGAGCTACATCTTCAACTACGGCCGCGCCGAGGTGCGGGCATTTCTCATCAGCAACGCCATCTACTGGCTGGACAAGTACCACATCGACGGCCTGCGGGTGGATGCGGTGGCATCCATGCTCTACCTGGATTACGGCCGGCGGGACGGCGAGTGGATTCCCAATCGACACGGCGGCCGGGAAAACCTCGAGGCCATCGAGTTCATCAAGGCCCTCAACGTGGCCTGCTACGGCTTCGACCAGGGCGTGCAGATGATCGCCGAGGAGTCCACAGCGTGGCCCAAGGTGAGCCGGCCGACCTGGGACGACGGGCTCGGCTTCGGCATGAAGTGGAACATGGGGTGGATGCACGACACCCTCCGCTTCATGGCGAAGGAGCCCGTCCACCGGCGCTACCATCACGACGAGCTCACCTTCAGCATGGTCTACGCCTTCCACGAGAATTTCGTGCTGCCGCTCTCCCACGACGAGGTGGTCTATGGCAAGGGATCGCTGATCAACAAGATGCCCGGCGACGACTGGCAGCGCTCTGCCAACCTGCGGCTGCTGTTCGGCTATATGTTCGGGCATCCCGGAAAGAAGCTTTTGTTCATGGGCGCCGAGCTCGCCCAGCAGAGCGAGTGGAATCACGACAGCAGCATCGAGTGGCATCTGCTGGACCAGGCCGCCCACCGCGGCGTGCAGCGCTGGGTGCGGGCACTGAACGAGCTGTACCGGCGAACGCCTGCGCTCTACACCCTGGACTTCGACCCCGACGGGTTCCACTGGGTGGTGGGTGACGATCGGACGAACAGCGTGCTGGCGTTTCTGCGCCGGGGGCGGGGCGCCGGCGACAACCTGCTGGTGGTCTGCAACTTCACCCCGGTGCCCCGGGACAACTATCGGGTAGGCGTGCCCCGGGGCGGCACCTGGCGCACCGTGCTCAACAGCGACGACAGCCACTACGGAGGCAGCGGCTATCCCACGGAGGAGTGTCACCGGGCCTCGGCGCTATCCGCGCACGGCTACTACCACTCTCTGTGCCTGGCCCTGCCGCCGCTGTCGGCCCTGATTCTCCAGCCGGTGGCGGAGGAGCGGCCGTGACCCGTCCGAAGCTCTCGGCGCTGCGGGAAGAAAGCCTGCTCAGGGTGGTGATCGAGAACGTGCAGCCGGAGGTGGACGCCGGGCGCCACCCCATCAAGCGATCGGTCGGGCAATCGGTGCTGGTGGAAGCGGACGTGTTCGGCGACGGCCACGACGCCGTGGCGGGGGACGTGCTCTACCGCAAGCGCGGCAGTGAGGGCTGGCTGCGCGCCGAGCTGGTGCACGAGGGCAACGACCGCTACGCGGCGAGCTTCCATACCCCGGAGCTCGGGGAATACCAGTACACGCTGGAAGCGTGGGTGGACCCCTTCGAGACCTGGCGGCGCGACCTGAAAAAGCGCCGGGCCGCCGACCAGGACGTCGGCGTGGACCTGGAGATCGGCGCGCGGCTGGTGGACGCGGCGGCCGAGCGGGACGAGGCGAACGCGGCCCGTCTGCGGGAGTGGGCCGGGAACCTGCGGGCGGAGGCGGCGGGCCGGCCGTTCGAGCCGGCGGCCGACGACCCGGAGCTGGCGGCGGTGATGCGCGCCTGTCCCCCGGCCGACACGGTGCGCCGCTACGGCCGCATTCTGGAGGTGGTGGTGGACCGTGAGCTGGCCCGCTTCGGAAGCTGGTACGAGTTCTTCCCCCGCTCCTGTGGCCACCCGGAACGGCACGGAACCTTCCGCGACTGCCTGGGGCGGCTGGAGTACGTGGCGGGCCTGGGGTTCGACATCGTCTATCTGCCTCCCATCCACCCCGTGGGGCGGGTCAACCGCAAGGGACCGAACAACGACCCGGAGGCCGGAGACCTGGGCCCCGGCAGCCCCTGGGCCATCGGCTCGGCGGAGGGCGGCCACAAGAGCATCGAGCCGGCGCTCGGCACGCTGGAGGATTTTCATCACTTCGTGCGCCGTGCCAACGAGCTCGGCCTGGAAGTGGCGCTGGACATCGCCTTCCAGTGCGCGCCGGATCATCCCGAGGTGGAGCGCCATCCCACCTGGTTCCGGCAGCGACCGGACGGCACCGTGCAGTATGCGGAGAACCCGCCCAAGAAGTATCAGGACATCTTTCCCTTCGACTTCGACTCGCCCGATCACCAGGCGCTGTGGAAGGAGCTCTACAGCGTGGTGGAGTACTGGGTCGAGCAGGGGGTTACGGTGTTCCGGGTGGACAATCCGCACACCAAGCCCTTCCATTTCTGGGAGTGGCTGATCCGCAAGGTCAAGCGTCGCCATCCCGAGACGGTTTTCCTTTCCGAGGCGTTCACCCGGCCCAAGGTCATGCATCATCTGGCGAAGCTCGGCTTCAGTCAGTCCTACACCTACTTCACCTGGCGCAACACCAAGGAGGAGCTGACAGAGTACTTCACGGAGCTTTCCCAGGGTCCGGGCCGGGAGTACTTCCGCCCCAATCTCTGGCCCAACACGCCGGACATTCTCCATGCGTACCTGCAGAAGGGCGGCCGGCCGGCCTTCGTCATCCGCCTGCTGCTGGCCACCACCCTGGGAGCGAGCTACGGCATCTACGGGCCCGCTTACGAGCTGCACGAGAACCGGCCCCTGCACCCCGGCAGCGAGGAGTATCTGGATTCGGAGAAGTACCAGCTCCGCCACTGGGATCTGGACCGGGAAGACAGCCTGGCGCCGCTCATCGGCACCCTGAACCGGATCCGCAGGGCGCACCCGGCGCTGCAGGACGACTGGAACCTTTCGTTCCACACCGTCGACAACGACCAGATCCTGGCGTACAGCAAGCGCCACGGAGACCAGGTGCTGCTGATGGTGGTGTCCCTGGACCACCGGAACCCTCAGTCGGGCTGGCTGCACCTGCCGCTCGAGAAGCTGGGTCTGCCGGAGGACGAGCCGTTCATGGTCCACGATCTGCTGACCGATGCGCGCTACCGCTGGCAGGGCGCGGCCAACTTCGTGATGCTGGACCCCCACAACCAGCCCGGCCACGTATTGCGGCTCGTGGATCCGGCACGGCAGCCGTACGAGTTTCCGAGCTTTCTGTGAGGGTGAGAGACGGGAGGGAGGCGCATGCTGCAGGATGACCCGCTCTGGTACAAGGACGCCGTCATCTACCAGCTGCACGTGAAGGCGTTCTTCGACAGCGACGACAGCGGGGTCGGGGACTTTCGCGGCGCCACGGAAAAGCTGGACTACCTGCAGTCCCTGGGGGTGAACACCCTGTGGCTGCTGCCGTTCTACCCGTCGCCGCTCAAGGACGACGGCTACGACATCTCCGACTACTGGGACGTCCACCCCCACTACGGCACCATGGACGACTTCCGGGCGTTCGTGGAGCAGGCGCACGCCCGCGGCTTGCGGGTCATCACCGAGCTGGTGATCAACCACACCTCGGATCAGCACCCGTGGTTTCAGGCGGCCCGGCGGGCGCCGCCCGGCTCGCCGGAGCGGGAGTTCTACGTCTGGAGCGAGACGGATCAAAAGTTTCCCGAGACCCGAATCATCTTCACCGACACGGAGCCGTCGAACTGGGCGTGGGACCCGGTGGCGGGAGCCTATTACTGGCATCGCTTCTTCTCCCACCAGCCGGACCTCAACCACAACAACCCGGCGGTGGTGGATGCGGTGATCGAGGTCATGCGTTTCTGGTTCGATACCGGCGTGGACGGCATGCGGCTCGACGCCATTCCGTACCTGTGCGTGCGCGAAGGCACCAGCAACGAGAACCTGCCGGAGACTCACGCGGTGCTCAAGCGCATGCGTGCGGCCCTCGACGAGCGGTACCGCAATCGCTGTTTTCTGGCCGAGGCCAACCAATGGCCGGAGGACGTGCGCGATTATTTCGGCGACGGCGACGAATGCCACATGGCCTACCACTTTCCGCTGATGCCGCGGATGTTCATGGCCATCGCTCAGGAGGACCGCCACCCGGTGGTGGAGATCATGGCGCAGACGCCGGCGATTCCCGCGAACTGTCAGTGGGCCATCTTCCTGCGCAACCACGACGAGCTGACTCTGGAGATGGTGACGGACGCGGAACGGGACTACATGTACCGCACCTATGCCACCCATCCGCGCATGAAGCTGAACGTGGGCATCCGGCGCCGTCTGGCGCCGCTGTTGGACAACAGCCGCGACAAGATCGAGCTGATGAACGCATTGCTCATGTCCTTTCCGGGTACCCCCATCCTCTACTACGGGGACGAGCTGGGCATGGGCGACAACATCTACCTGGGCGACCGCAACAGCGTCCGCACCCCCATGCAGTGGAACCCGGATCGCAATGGCGGCTTCTCCCGCTCGGACCCGGCCCAGCTCTACCTGCCGCTGGTCATGGACTCGGTTTACGGCTATCAGGCCATCAACGTGGAAGCGCAGGATCGCAGCCCCGATTCGCTGCTCAACTGGATGCGGCGGCTCATCAACGTGCGCAACGCCCACCCGGCACTCGGCCGGGGCGGCATCGATTTTCTGCACCCGGGCAACCGCAAGATCCTGGCTTACGTGCGGCGCTGGCAGGACGACACGCTGCTTTGCGTGGCGAACCTGTCGCGCCACCCGCAGCCGGTGGCGCTGGATCTCGGCGCCTACCAGGGCTCGGTGCCGCTTGAGCTCACGGGCAGGACGCCGTTTCCGCGCATCGAGGGCGGCGCCTATCAGCTATCGTTGCCCGGTTACGGCTTCTACTGGTTCCAGCTCGTGGAGGAGCTGCCGGAGCTCGGCGGCAGCGGCGGCGAGCACGCGCGAATTACCGAGCCGCTGCCGGTGCTGGTGTGGTTCGACGGCTGGCGCAGCCTGGAACCGGAGCGGGTGGTGACGGCGCGGCGCGAGCTGGCGGAACGTGTTCGCTCGCAGTTCCAGGACCGCGCGCTCAGGCGGTTTCTGCCCAACCAGCGCTGGTACGCGGCCAAGGATCATCCGCTGGATCGGGTGGAGTTCCGGCCCCTGGTGCCGGAGACACCGGCGGATACCCCCTGGCTCTGGGGGGTGGTCTCGGTGGGGGACGCGGAGAAGTCGGTACGTTACCTGCTGCCGCTGTCCGTGGTCTGGGAGCGGGAGCGATCCCTCGAGGGTCTGGAGCGCTATCAGGTGGCGGCGATCCGCCGGCATGCTCAGATGGGTGCGCTGCTGGACGCGGCCGCGGACGAGCGCTTCGTGCGGGATCTGCTGAAAGACCTGGCCGCCGGCCTCGAGATGCGCGACGGCGGCGTGGTCATGCGCTACCGGCCGCGCGCGGCGTTCGAGCCGTACCGCCAGCGCCTGGCCGACTCGGTGGTGAACCTGCCCGGCGAGGTGGGGAGCAACACCACCGTGCGGGTGGGAGACTGGGGATTTCTCAAGCTGTACCGCCAGCTCAGCCCGGGCGCTTCGCTGGAAGTGGAGATCGGCACGTTTCTGACCGAGCGTGCCGGCTTCCGTCATGCGGTGCCGGTGCTGGGCAGCGTGGAATTCCTGCCCCGGGAATCCGAGCAGCCCATCCCGGTCGCGGTGCTGCAGCCGTTCGTCGCCACCCAGGGCAGCGCGTGGGATCTGGTGGTGGGCAGCTTCCGCCGCTATCTCGAGCGCGCCCGCTCCGAGCCGGTGGCGCTGCTCGACGAGGAGAGCGCCTACCTGGATCAGATGGTGGCGCTGTTGGGTCAGCGGACGGCGGAGCTGCATCTGGCGTTCGCCAGCGAGACCGGAGATCCCGCCTTCGATCCGGAGCCCGTCACCCGGGGCGAGCTGGCGGCCTGGATCCAGGGAATCGCCCGGGAGGCGGACGAGACCCTGGACCTGCTGGAGGCACAGTCGGCGACGCTGGAAGGCTACGAGCGGCGTCTGGCCGGCGATCTGCTGGCGGCTCGGGACGCCGTTCTCGGGCGCATTCGCAGCGTGCGGATCGATCCTGCCGGGCTGCGCAAGACCCGCTACCACGGGGACTACCACCTCGGCCAGGTGCTCGTCGAGGAGGAGGACTACGTCATCGTCGACTTCGAGGGGGAGCCGGCGCGGAGCCTGGAGGAGCGGCGCCGCAAGCACACGCCGCTGCGCGACGTGGCCGGGCTGCTGCGTTCCTTCGACTACGCCACGTTCGATGCGGGATCCGGTTCCCTGGAGGCGGCCGGACTCGGCCCGCTGGATCTGACCCTGCTCCTGGGGCACCTGCGCGAGCGCGCGGGCGAAACGTTCCTCGGCGCGTACTGGCGAACCTTGCCGCCGCCGGCGGACCCCCAGGCCCACGCGCGGCTGCTCGAGCTCCTGGTCTGGGAGAAGGCGTTCTACGAGCTGCGCTACGAGATTCGCAGCCGGCCTTTCTTCGCCCGCATTCCGCTGCACAGCCTGGCCCGCTACTTTCTGGCCTGAGGCAATCGGCCCCAGCGAGGCACGCATATGTCGTCAGATGCAGCGGTCCAGCTCCTCACGGGCCGCCAGAATGGCGTGTGCCAGCCCCGCCCGGCGCTGGTGAATGGCCGCCAGATCTGCGGTGCCGTCCCAGGGATCGCTGAAGCAATTGCTGAAGGCCACGGAGATGGTGCAGGCCCGATTTCCGTAGTTCGTATGGAGCCAGCGGGTGAAGTAGCCGTCGCCCTCCGCAGGGGCCAAGGCGCCCACGGCCGCCGGATGATCCCCCCGGCTGCACTCCCGGAGGGAATGCGCGAACCGCTCGGCCAGGCGGCCGAATCGCTGCCGATCGAGAGCGCTGGTGCCGAGCATCACTTCCGGGTGAGCCGCGCGCTCCATGCCGCCGAGCAAGGGCGCGGCCCGACTGCGGACGTCAAGCACGAGGATCGCACCCCAGTCGTTCACCAGACCATCGACGATGCCCCGCACGCTGGCGTAGAAGCGGTCGTGCAGTTCCAGGCTTCCCTGAAGAACTCGGGGTGGCGGCTGGAGATTCCAGACCCGTAGCCCCGCAGGCTCCGCATGGTCCGGTACCGCGAGATCCCGGGGCCGGTCGAGATCCACCTCGAATCGGGAACGGTTCACGCGGATCGTGGTGTCACCCAGGGCGAGCCAGAAATCCGTCAGCGGATCTTCGTTGCGCCGGCGGTCGTCGTCGGAGATGGCCATCCACCGCCGAAGCTCGGGCCGGACGTCGTGACCCGCATGCACGGCAGCGGTCACCACCGGTCCGGGGGACATGCGGATCTCCCAGGGGGAGGGGTGAAGCTCTCCATGACTCATGGCCCCGCGGCTGCAGGATGCGAGCCAAGGGTGGACGGGGCGCGGGTGCGCTGCGCCGGGGCAGCGGGGGCGCGGCCGCGGTGCAATCTTTGCCGGGTGCTTGTAATTTGCACGATGGCGTGGACGGGCGGGCCATCCCACCAGCGCGCTGCGCGCCGGACGATGCGCGGCTGCGGGACGTTGCGATGCCGCTGCCGTGCGCGGCCGTTTCGGGGCCTCCGGGGCGCCGTCTACACCATCTGCCAGTCGTGCATCCACCGGGCCGTTTTTTTTCGCGCCCGATACCCTGCGGCCTCGGTCTGCCGCCAGCCAGCCCCCTCGCACACCCGGCGCGCCGCTGCTGCAGCGCGGAGCGACCGTGTCGCGGCCCCAACGACTCGTCTGAGGCGCGAGCTCGCGTGCGTCCACCTGTCGGCTCGTGAGGTCGGTGTCGCAAATTGCCGGCAGGCCCGGGGCCTCGGTGATGGCACAGCGCTGGCCTTGTGATTTTCCTGTGAAGAACTGACCAGTGGAGGTTGTCTCGAGCGGAAGAGATTTCGCGGCCAGCGGACTTCCACCATTCACGGCTGTGTCCGTCCACCGGCGGCCATGAGAGCACCCTCGACGAGAACTGCTCGGGAGCGTCATGGGCGGGTAGATGATGCTGTCGGACAGAAGCGGGCGAATCATGAATCGAGGGATTCCGTGGGCTCGAGATTCGCCCTCCAGTTGGCACACCTCCTGCAGTCGTCGCGTTGAACGTGCGGTCAGACGAGACACAAGCGTGCGAGTGAACGACGGGCTGGGTCTGCAGAGGAGAACGAACGTGCGTGCCGCGGTCATGGCGGCCGCACAACTCATCGAGCCAGGCCGCTTCGAAGTGGTCCACGTCCCACGCCCGGAGCCGGGGGAAGGGCAGGTCCGGGTCGAGCTCGAAGGCTGCGGCGTCTGCGCGTCGAATCTGCCGGCCTGGTCCGGCCGTCCCTGGTTCCGTTACCCACTCGCTCCCGGGGAACTGGGTCATGAAGGCTGGGGCCGCGTGGACGCCATCGGCGCCGCGGTGCAAGAGAGTTGGCTGGGCCGGCGAGTGGCCGTTCTGTCCAACCACGCTTACGCGGAATACGACGTGGTTGCGGTGGACGATTTGGTCCCACTGCCGACGGACGAAGTGAGCGTCGTTCCCTTGGAGCCGTTCGGGTGCTTGTTCAACGTGATGGACCGGGCCGGCATCGAAGCGGATCAATGGACCGCCGTGATCGGTCTGGGATTCATCGGCCTCGGCGTTTCACGGCTGGCGGCCCGGGCCGGAGCCCGGGTCATCGCCTTGTCGGGAAACCCGGGCGCCATGAGGGAAGCCGCTCGCTCGGGCGTCGAATCGGTCGTGGCGCTGGCCGGTGAGTCTCGGGAAGCGGCGCGTGGGCGGGCGCGTGACGAGGTCCTCGCGCTGACGGGCGGGCGAGGCTGCGCCCGGGTGATCGAGTGCACCGGATACCAGGCGCCGCTCGACATCGCCGGGGATCTGGTCGCCGAAGCCGGTCGGCTGGTGATCGCGGGGTACCACCAGGATGGCAAACGCGAGGTCGACATGCAGCAGTGGAACTGGAAGGGAATCGACGTCGCGAATGCTCACGAGCGCAGCCTTGACCGCGTTCGTCGCGGCATGGAGCGGGCCGCACGGGCACTGGCGGACGATCCGAGTTGGGCGGACCTGATCACCCATCGCCTTCCCCTCGAGTCGCTGAACGATGCGCTGGGACTTGCTGCACAGCGTCCCCCCGGATTCGTCAAAGCCGCAGTGCTGACAGGGCGGGCAACGGAGCGGGCCGGGTCATGAGCCAGGAGGAGCGGGTTCGGCTGGCGGTGATGGGTTGCGGCTGGATCGCCGGCAACCGGCTTCGGCAGATCGCGCGAGACGATCTGGTCCGGGTGGTGGCTTTGGTGGACCCGTCGGCGGAGGCCTGCGAGAACACGAGGACCTGGGCCGGCGACGCCGAGGTCGTGACGGATCCCGATCGCCTGGATCCCGACTGGGTCGATGGCGTGATGATTTCCACGCCCAGCGCTCTGCATGCGGCGCAGGCGGTGGCCCTGCTGGAGAGGGGACTGCCCGTCTTCGTCCAGAAGCCGCTGGGGGTGACGGCTGCGGAAACCCGGCACGTCCTGGATGTTGCCGCCGCGCGGGATCTGCCGCTGGAGTGCGACCTCTGTTATCGCCACCTGCGCTCGGCGGTGGCGCTGCGCGAGCAGCTCGATCTCGCAACGGTGGGACGGCCATTCTACCTGGAAGCCTGCTTTCACAACGCCTACCGTCCCAGCGCGCTCTGGTCCGCGGAACCCGCGCTCGCGGGCGGCGGCGCGCTGATGGATCTTGGGATTCACCTGATGGATCTGACTCTCTGGGCCAGCGACCAGTGCGCCACGGTGCGCAACGTGGATCTGCGGTGCGGCGGGCGCCCCCTGGGCGATGACGAGGTGGAGGATTTCGCCCGGGTCGACCTGGTGCTCGAGGACGATGCCGAGGCGCGTCTGGTGACGTCGTGGGATGCCTCCACCGGCAGGGACGCACGCATCGAGGTCACGATCTACGGCGACAACGGGACCCTGGTGCTCTCGAACCGTAACGGGTCGTTCTTTCACTTCGACCTGTGGCGTCACTTCGGTACCTGGTCCGACGCTCTGGCCGCCGACGACGACGACCGCTGGCAAGCCGGGCCCCTGGTCCGCTGGCTTCGTCGCGTCCGGGCGGGCGCCGGATACGTCGAGCCGCCGGGCGTTCGCCACACCGCAGCCCTGCTGGACGCGGCTTACGCCACGGGCCGCCCGGCTCAGTTTCGCAGGCCAGGGTCGAAAGGTCCTGCGTCGGTATCCGTCATCAAGCCGGTAGAACGGGAGCGCTATCGATGAATGTATTGTTGACCGGGGCAGCGGGGTTCGTAGGCAGTCACCTTTGCGATCGCCTGGTCGAGGCCGGCTGTCGCGTCACCGGGGTGGACAACCTCATAACCGGCCGCATGGAGAACATCGAGCACCTGCTCGAGGTCGAGAGTTTCCGCTTCGTGCATGGAGACGCCTGCGACGTGCCGCTGCCGGACGAGCGCTGGGACGCCATCCTGCATTTCGCCAGCCCCGCGTCGCCGCCGAAATACCAGGCTTATCCGCTGCAGACGCTCCGGATCAACAGCGCCGGCACACATCGCCTGCTGGATCTGGCGTGCGCCAACGAGGCGCGATTCGTCCTGGCGAGCACGAGCGAAGTTTACGGCGACGCGGAGGTGCACCCGCAGCGGGAGACTTACTGGGGCAACGTCAATCCCATTGGCCCGCGCAGCGTGTACGACGAAGCCAAACGTTACGCCGAGTGTCTGGTCAGCACCTATCACCGGCGTCTCGGCCTGCGTAGCTGTATCGTCCGCATATTCAATACCTACGGCCCGAGGATGGACCCGGAAGACGGCCGGGTGGTGAGCAGCTTCGTCACCAGCGCGCTCGCGGGGCGTCCCCTGGAAGTGTACGGCGAGGGCCGCCAGACCCGCAGCTTCCAGTACATCGACGATCTGGTAGCCGGGGTGTTGCGCTGCATGAACGACGCCCACCACGGCCCCATCAATCTCGGCAACCCCCACGAGGTTAGCGTGCTGGAGCTGGCGGAGCTGGTGATCGAGCTGACCCGGAGCCGTTCCGCCATCGAGCACTGGCCGTTTCCGGAGGACGATCCCGTGCGGCGCAGGCCCGACATCACCCGTGCGCGCCGGGAGCTAGGCTGGGCGCCTTCCGTGCCACTGCGGGAAGGTCTCACCCGGACCATCCGCTATTTCGCCGGCCAGGACGACTGGAAACGCTCCTCCCAGATTGCCGCGGCGTTCCACGCCGGCGCGGTGGCGAACGGCGACCGCGCGGCGACGGCATCCGAACTGAGCAACGGACGGTCGATGCCATGAAGACCGTGCTCATTACCGGCGGCGCCGGCTTCATCGGCTCCCATCTCTCCGAGCGGCTGCTCAGGGACGGCTGGCGGGTCCGGATCATCGATTCCCTGGAACCCCAGGTGCACGGCAACGGCTCCTCGGCGCTGCCGCGGGAGATTCGTGACGACGTGGAGCTTCGGCACGCCGACCTGCGGGACCGTCAGCAGGTGGAATCCGCGGTGCAGGGGGTGGACGCCGTGGTCCACCTGGCGGCGGCGGTGGGTGTGGGCCAGAGCATGTACGAGATCTGCCGCTACACCTCCATGAACGCCGGCGCCACCGCGGTGCTGGCGGAGGCGCTGATGGTGCATCCGGTGGAAAGTCTGGTGGTGGCGTCGAGCATGAGCGTGTACGGCGAGGGGTCGTACCGGACGCCGGCGGGAAGGCACGTGGACCAGGTGCGTCGTAGCGTCGAGGACCTGAAGCGCCACCAGTGGAACCCGCGCGCACCGGACGGCGGGGTCCTCGAGCCTGTGGCGACTCCGGAGAGTAAACGCCCGGACCTGTGCTCCATCTACGCGCTCACCAAGTTCGACCAGGAGCAGCAATGCCTGATCCTCGGCCGGGCGTACGGCATCCGCACCGCGGCGCTCAGGCTGTTCAACGTCTATGGGCCGCGGCAGTCGCTGTCGAATCCCTATACGGGGGTGCTGGCGAACTTCGCCTCCCGGCTGCTGGCGGGCAAACCGCCGGTGATCTTCGAGGACGGCATGCAGCGCCGCGACTTCGTGAGTGTCTACGACGTGGCGGAAGCATTCCGGCTCGCCCTCGACGAGACCCCGTCCCAGGCCGTGGTGAACATCGGCAGCGGCGAGAATCAGACCGTGCTGGAGGTAGCCAGCGCCTTGCGCGGCGCGCTCGCGGCGGACGACATCCCCATCGACATCAGCGGCAGGTTTCGCGCCGGCGACATACGTCACTGCTTCGCCGACGTCACCGCCGCCCGGGATCTGCTCGGGTTCGCGCCGCGGGTGGCCTTCTCGGACGGCATCCGCGACTACGTCCAATGGCTTTCGGAGGCGGGGGTGGAGAGCGAGGACAAACACGACGTGATGCGCAGCGAGCTCGCGGCTCGGGGGCTTTCCGGGTGAGGGGGCCGTCGCCGAACCGGGGGATGGCGCTGATAACCGGCGGCGCCGGGTTCGTCGGCTGCAACCTGGGGGCGGCGCTGGCTCGGGACGGCTGGCGGGTCCGGGTGTACGACGACCTGTCGCGGCGGGGCGTGGAACGCAATCTCGCCTGGTTGCGCACCCGGCACCCCGGGGCGGTGGATCTGGTGCGCGCCGACCTTGCGTCGGGGGAGGGACTGGAACAGGCCCTCGCGGGCGTGGACGCGGTGTATCACTTCGCCGCGCAGACGGCGGTAACCACGAGCCTGGAGCGCCCGGAGCTCGACTTCCGTGTCAATCTGCAGGGAACCTTCGAGCTGCTCGAAGCCCTCCGGCGAAGGCCCGATCCGCCGGCGCTGGTGTTCGCGTCCACGAACAAGGTGTACGGCAACCTGGCGGATCTGCCCCTCGAGGAGATTGGGGATCGCTATGTGAGCATCGGTTCGCCGGGCATCGACGAGAGCTGGCCGCTGGTGCTCCACACACCGTACGGCTGCTCCAAGGGGGCGGCCGAGCAGTACGTGCTGGACTACGCCCGGCACTTCGGGCTCCGGGCCACCGTGCTGCGCATGAGTTGCATGTACGGGCCCCATCAGTGCGGAACCGAGGATCAGGGATGGATCGCCCACTTCCTGCGGCAGGCCCTGCTGGGGGCGCCCATCAACATCTTCGGCAACGGCAAGCAGGTGCGCGACATCCTCTACGTCGACGATCTCGTCGACGCGCAACGGGCGGCGCTGGCGCACATGGACGTCCTGGCCGGCCGGTCGTGGAACCTTGGGGGTGGCCACGCCTGCGCGGTGAGTCTGCTGGAGGTGCTCGCGCTCATCGGCGAGGTCATGGGCTCGGCGCCGCGGGTGGCCTTCCACCCGCCGCGGCCCGGCGATCAGCGCTTCTACGTGTCGGATCACGGAGCCTTCAGCGCGGTCACCGGCTGGCGGCCGCAGGTGAAGCCCGCGGAAGGAATCCGCCGGCTCCACGACTGGCTCCGGGAAGAGCCGACCCGCAGCGCGGCGGAAGCTCCGGCCCATACGGTCACGGGTGGGACGTGACCCTGCGGGTGCTGATGACGGCGGACACCGCCGGCGGCGTGTGGATTCATGCCCTGTCCCTGTGCCGTGCCCTGGCCGACCATCACGTGCGGGTGCGGCTGCTGGCGTTGGGTCAGCCCGACGATCGGCAGCTCCGCGCCGTCCGCGCTCTCGACAACGTGGATCTGGCGGTCCGTCCGGTGCGGCTGGAGTGGATGGCGGACCCATGGCGCGACCTGGACGGGTTGGAGGCGGAGCTGCTGCGCCAGGCGGAGCTGGCGGAATGCGACGTGGTGCACCTCAATCACCTGGTGCACGGTCATCTGCCCTGGCGGCAACCGGTCCTGTGTGCGGTCCATTCCTGCGTGCTGAGCTGGTTCGAAGCCGTTCGGGGAGAGCCCGCGCCACCGCAATGGGAGACGTACCGCCAGCGGGTCGCCCGCAGCCTGCGCAGCGCCGACCACGTGGTCGCGCCGAGCCGCTGGATGCTGCGGCGCGCCCACGAGCTGTACGGTCCGTTCCGCGCCCGGACGGTCATCGTAAACGGCAGCGCGGCGCCGCTCGAGGACCCCCGAACGCCCCGGAGCGGCATCCTCGGCGCCGGCCGTGTCTGGGACGAGGCCAAGAACCTGCGGCCGCTGGCGGAGCTCGCTGCGCGCACGAGGGATCCCGTGCTCATCGCCGGCCCGGCGACGGGGCCGGACGGTCAGCGGGTGGAGCTCGGTGCGGCGCAGGCGGGCGAGCTCGACCAGGACACCCTTTGGCGAACCATGCGCGGGTCGAAGCTCTTCGCGGCGCCCGCGCTCTACGAGCCGTTCGGCCTCGGTGTGCTCGAGGCGGCCCGCTCCGGCTGCGCCCTGGTGCTGGGAGACATTCCCTCGCTGCGCGAGCTCTGGTCCGGGGCCGCCGTCTTCGTCGATCCGCACCGGCCCGAGGAATGGCCGCCGGTGCTGGAGACGCTGCTCGGCGACGATCGCGCGCGGCTGGCACTGGCCCTGGCCGCTCGACGCCGTGCCGCCCGCTATGGGGTCGAGCGGATGGCGCAGGAATACCTGGCCCTGTACCGGCACGCGCTCGCAGCCTCCCCCGTGAGGGCGGCGTCGTGAGGTTCGCGCTCTTCTATCATTCGGTGCGCTCGGACTGGAATCACGGCAATGCCCATTTCCTTCGCGGCGTGGTGCGCGCCCTGCAGCGGCGTGGCCACCGGGTCACCGTTTTCGAGCCGGACGAGGGGTGGAGCTGCCGGGAGCTGGTGAAGGATCAGGGAACCGCTGCGCTCGAAGCCTTCGGCCGGCGGTTCCCGGACATCCGCTGGCAGACCTACCCGAGCGACGGGCCGGACCTGGAATCGGCCCTCGACGGGGTCGACGTGGTGGTGGCCCACGAGTGGACCGACCCGGCTCTGCTGGCCCGACTCGGGCGGCATCGGCTCCGGCATTCGGGCATGCGGCTTCTGTTTCACGACACCCATCACCGTATGGTGAGCGAGCCCCACGCCATGCGGGCGCTGGATCTCGAAGGCTACGACGGGGTGCTGGCCTTCGGCGAGGTGCTGGCGGAGGCCTATCGCCGCATGGGCTGGGGGCGCAGGGCCTACACCTGGCACGAAGCGGCAGACGTGACCACGTTCCACCCGCGGCGCGGCGAGCTCGAGCACGATGTCCTGTGGGTGGGCAACTGGGGCGACGGCGAGCGGGAGCGGGAACTCTCGGAGTACCTGCTCGAGCCGGTGCGCCGCACCGGCAGCCGCTTGCGGGTTCATGGCGTACGTTATCCGCCTCTCGCCCTTCGTGCCCTGGAAGCGGTGGGGGCCGAGTACCGCGGCTGGATAGCCGGACCCGACGCCGCCCGCGCCTACGCCCGCGCGTGTCTCACCGTGCACGTGCCGCGCCGCTGGTATCGTCAGCGCCTGCCCGGAATTCCCACCATTCGCGTGTTCGAGGCGCTGGCCTGCGGCACGCCCCTGGTCTCGGCGCCTTGGCAGGACACCGAGGGCCTGTTCGAGCGGGGCGAGGATTTCCTCATGGCGCGGGACGGTGAGGAAATGACCCGCCACATGAGGCGGCTGCTGGCGGACCCGGAGGAGCGCACCGAGATCGCCAGGAACGGCGCGCGGCGGATCCTCGCCCGTCACACGTGCGATCACCGCGCCCTGGAACTCGAGCACATTCTCTCGAGCCTGGGCGCATCCTGCCTGGAGGAGCCGGTGTCGTCATGAGAATCGCATTCTGGGGCTCGAGCCTTCTGTCCGCCTACTGGAACGGAGCGGCCACCTATTACCGCGGTCTGCTCCGGGCTCTGGCGCGGCGCGGCCACGCCGTCACCTTCTACGAGCCCGATGCCTTCGACCGGCAGCGCCACCGCGACATGGCGCCTCCCGAGTGGGCCCGGGTGGTGGTCTACGACCCGGACGCGGACCTGTCCCCACTGCTGGAAGAGAGCGCCGATGCGGATCTGGCCGTGAAGGCCAGCGGCATCGGCGTTCTCGACGACGAGCTGTGCCGGGCGCTCCTGACCCATCGGTCGAGCGGCCAGCGCGTGGTGTTCTGGGACGTCGACGCGCCGGCCACCCTCGGCGCCCTGGAGGCGGGGCGGC
>JAWLCV010000053.1:3514-28504 GCA_041686955.1 Pseudomonadales bacterium | reverse complement strand
GTCTCCGTCTGTGGCTTCGCCGGCGCGCAGCGCGGCGGCCAGGCGCGACGCGTGACGCGCGAGCCAGCCTGCGAAGGTCGAGAGCCCCGGATGGAGATCCCGGGCGCAGGCGGGATCGCGCGAGGCGCAATAGCGCTGCTCGAACTCCATCTTGAACTGGAACATGTTGGCCAGCTCATCGGCGCCGGGGAAGCCGAGGGCCGCGTACCGGGCGGGGGTCATGTCCACATGGTCCACGGGCTCGCCGAGGGCGAGGGCGAGCTGCTCCGCCATCTGCGCCCCCGTGAGGTGCTCGCCGGCGATGCCGATGGACTTTCCGACGAGCTCGTCGCCGCGGGTGAAGATGCCGTATGCGCAGGCGCCGATGTCGGCGGCGGCGATGCCCGGTAGTTTGGCGCCGCCCATGGGCAGGACGAAGCCGAGCCGGCCGTCGGCGCCGCGCTGGGGCTGCATGCCGAAGTTGATGAGGTTGTCCCAATAGAACGAGGTGGCGAGCAGCGTGGTGGGGACGCCGCGGTCGAAGAACTCGTGATTCGCCTCGCCCTTCGCGTCCAGGTGCGGAACGTTGTACCGGCCCATGAGCACCGGCATCCGGCTGCCGGGGGCAAAGAGCTCGCGGGTGTCCTCCAGGGTCGACCAGATCACGTGGCGCACGCCGGCGGCCTGCGCGCACGCCGCCATGGTGCGCGCCTGCGCGAGCTCCTTTTCCGGCGAGAAGTGTTCCCAGAAGTTGGTGACGCAGAAGGCGCCGTAGGCACCGTCCATGACCCGGCGCACCGAGGCCGGGTCGTCCAGGTCGGCAGCGACCACGTCGGCGCCGGCTCTGGCGAGGCCCGAAGCCGCCGCGGAGCCGGGTTTGCGGGTGACGGCGCGCACCCGGAACCGCCGCGCCGGATCCTTCAGGATGGCGTGGACGAGCCCGCCGCCCTGGGCGCCGGTGGCGCCGAAAACCGTGATGAAAGGCATGCTCATGGCCGTGGTCCAGGCTCGATTGCGGCGCAGTATTCCGCTCCTGCGGCGGAGCCACATCGCTCGAAAGAGCCATGTCGGGGAGCCATTCCGGGCGGTGCAGGGGGCCCCTCAGCGCACCCGGTCGCCGTACCAGGCCGCCGCCTGGCCGCGGGTGTCGACGTCGAGCTTGTCCAGGATGTTGGCCACGTGGCGCTTCACCGTGTGAAGGCTCAGGTCCAGCGCCCGGGCGATCAGCTTGTTGCTGTCGCCGGCGGCGATGTGCTCGAGCACCTCGCGCTCCCGCAGGGTGAGGCCCTGCCAGCCGTCGTCGGAAGCGCGGGCGGGCGAGGCACCCGCCGCGTTGCCGCGCTCGGACTCGAGGGCTCGCCACCAGCCCGTCAGCGTTTGCGCCATGGGTTCCGGTAACGCGTCGCCCCAGGGCGCGGTAGCGAGCTCCGCCAGGGCGTCCGCGGCCAGCACCGCGCCGCCCGGACCCTCCCCGAGCCCGGCCCGCTGCAATACCGGAGTCAGGGCGCCGGCGGCACCGGCCAGATCGTCACGGCGCAGGAGCGCTCGCGCCAGGCGCACCCGACTTTCCGTCGCCAGCCCCCACACCTCGATTTCCGCCTCGTGCTCGAGCGCGTTCCGCCAACCGGCTATCGCCTCTGTGTCCCGCCCGGTGAGCCAGGCGAGCTGCGCCTGGAGGGCCGCCACGCTGCGGGTGCGGGCGGGGGTGGCGGTCCCGCCCACCAGCAGCGATTGGGTATCGAGGCGGCGCAGCGCCTGGCTCAGCGCTTCGGCGTCGCCGCAGGCGGCGGCGGTTCGCGCGACGAACGAGAGGAGCAGCCAGCGCCCCCACTCGCTGTGCCGGGCGCCGAGATCGTCGAGGCGCGTCTCGGCGGCGTCGAGGGCCGCCGAGGTTCGGCCCAGCACGGCCTCCCGCAGCGCCGTGACCGCCAGCAGGTGGCCCCAGACCGCGCCGGTGCGGCCCGCCCAGGCGGCGTCGTCGCGGGCCCGCTCCGTCAACTCTCCGGTCTCGGCGAGACGCCCGCGCCACAGGGCGTCCCAGGCCCGAACCAGGAGCGCGAGCGCCCGCAGGGTCGAAGGCTCGTCGCCGGAGAGCCGAACCAGCAGCGCCGCGTGGCGGAGGAGCGGTCCGGTCATCCCGGGCAGCCCGGGCAGCCGGTTGGCCGGGGTGGTGTGGTACCACAGGTCCAGGCGGTCGACGGCTTCCAGAAGATCGAGCATCTGCACGATGAGGGGCGCCACGTCGTGGGTGCGCCCGTCGTCCACCGCGAGCCAGGATTCGGCGTGCAGGCGCATGACCAGCGCCGCAGCGGGCAGCTCGCCTTCGCGCAGGCTCGCGATCAGCGCCGCCGACTCGTCCAGCCGCCCCATGGGGATGAGCCCCGTGGCGCGGAACGCCCGGGCCAGCAGCGCCGCGTCGACGTCGCCTCGGGCCGCGAAGCCCGTTTCGGCACGCTCGAAGAACGCCAGCATCTCGGGAAAGTCCCAGTGCACCCAGGCCACCAGGCCCCGGACGAACTGCAGCTCCGGCGAGCGCTCGCGGAACTCCGGCGGGAACCGCCCGATCAGGTGCAGAGCCCTTGCGGGACCTTGGCGCGCCACCATGCCGGGCACGTGGGCGTGTACCAGCGCCGCCGCCTGCTCCGCCTCGCCTGCGTCGAGCAGCAGGGCGATGCGCCGGATCGGGTCGGGCTCGGTGCGGGCGGCGAGTCGGCGCGCCTCCGCCAGCGCCGCGGGGTCGCGCTGTGCCAGCGTCCGAACCAGGGCGTCGCGAAACAGATCGTGCAGGCGCAGAGTCGGCACCGGCGCGTCCAGCATGTCCACGAACAGACCGAGGCGCTCGATTTCCTCGAGCCGTACAGCGGCGTCCGGCTCGCAGGCGACGATGCCGCAGCGTTCGGCCTCCAGTTCCGGCAGCACTGCCACGCGCTGGAGAAAGGCCGCCAGACCCGGTTCGAGCTGGTCCAGCACCTCACTCACCAGGTACTCGAAGAGCGGCCGTTCGCCGGCCCGCAGCGCGCGCTCGTCGCCCGTAGTGGCGGCCACCGCGGCGCCTGAGGCGGCGCCCGCGGCGCCCAGAGCGGCGCCCGCGGCGCCGAGGACGGCGCCGATGGCGATGCGCAGCCCGGCCGGCCAGCCCTGGGTCCGCGCGAAGAGCCGGTCGGCCAGGGCGTCGTCCAGTCCCGCGGCGCGAGCCATCCGGCGCGCCTCGTCGTGGGCGAACTGCAGGTGGAGCTGCCGGAACTCGGCGAGCTCCCCGGCCGCGCGCAGGCGCGCCAGTGACACGGGCGGCTCTTTGCGCGCAGAGAGAACCAGCGTCCAGCGCGATCCCAGACGCTCGATGAGGTGGTCGACGAAGCGGAAGAACCCGTGGTCGTCGATGCGATGAAGGTCGTCGAATACCAGCACGCCGTGAGCCAAGTCGCAGGCATCGAGCGCGTTGATGATCTCGTCGGCGACCTCGCGCTGGGTCTCTGCGGGACTGCCCGCGAGCCGGCTGGCGAGCGCCTCCGGCGCCGTGCGCCAGGGCGGGTCGAACGGTTCGAGCGCCGCGGCCATGCACTCGAACAGCCGGTGCAGGTCGTCGCCCGGGTCCACCGAGATCCAGGCAACGGCCACCTCAGCGGGCAGCCGCGCGAGCTGCTCTGCGAGCAGGGTGGTCTTGCCGTAGCCGGCCGGCGCGCACAACAGCACGACGCGGCGGGCGGTGAGCGCCTCGGTCAGCCGCGCCTCCAGCCGATCGCGGTCGACGAGGGCGGCTCTCGGCCGGGGAGGCTGAATCTTGGTGCGGGCGAAGCTCATGGATAGGGGCCGGCCGACGGCTCCAGCCAATGCTAGCCCGGGCCCGGCCCGGGCGGTAGCGGGAAGCCGGGGCCGCTGCGCTGCCTGCCGCGGCTGCCGTGGGCCTGCTAAGATGCCCGCTCGGAGGGGAGGGGGCCTCATCGCGATGAGCACGCTGCCCGAATCGGCGCCGGCCGCCCACGTCCAGGCCGAGCTGGTGCGGATGACCTTTCAGCACAGCTGGCCCATGTCCGTGGCGGTGGGCCTCACGGCTACCGCCTTCACCGCCTGGTTGTTCGCGGGCGCCGTGCCGCCCGTCTGGTGCGTCGCCTGGTTCCTGCTCATCAACGCGGTGATCGGTGCGCGTGCCGGGCTGATGCTGCGCTTCAACCGGCACCCACCGCCGGAGTCCGAACGCCCCCGGTGGGCCCGCTATCATCTGGTGGCGGTGTGGCTGAACGGGCTGGCCTGGGGCCTTCCCGCGCTGGCGCTCCCGGGCGACGACCTGACCCTCACGTTCTTCTACGCCACGGTCTTGTGCGGTTTCGTCGCCGGGGGCATCCCCAGTCTGTCGTACCACGTCGGCGCGTACTACGGGTTCGCCATCCTGCCGGCGGTTCCGTTCATCGCCCGCCTGTTCTCTTTTCAGGAGACGTTCTTCCACGTCATCGGCGTTCTGACGGTGATGTTCGTGCTGATCAACATCGCCACCGTGCGCATCAGTCACCGCCGCATCCTCGAGCAGATCCGCCTGGAGTTCGCCAACCGGGAGCTGGTGCAGAGCCTCACGGCGGCCAAGGAGCGGGCGGAGCGCGCCGATTCGGTGAAGTCACAGTTCCTCGCCGCGGCGAGCCACGACCTGCGCCAGCCCCTGCACGCGCTCGGCCTGTTCGTCGACGCGCTGGACGCGCGCGTCGACCGTGCGGATCTGCGCGGCCTGGTGGAGAACATCAAGCTGTCCACCACGTCGCTCTCCGAGCTGCTCGACGCCCTGCTGGACGTCTCCCGGCTCGATGCGGGCGCCGTGAAGCCGGAGCTCGCCGTGTTCCCGGTGCAGCGACTGCTCGACACCCTCATCGCGGAGTTTCGGGCCGACGCCGAGGAGAAAGGCCTGCGCTTCAGAGCCGTGCCCTGCGGCGCCTGGGTTCGCAGCGACCCGATTATGCTGACCCGCATCCTGCAGAACGTGGTCGTCAACGCGTTGCGCTACACCGATCATGGCGCCGTGGTGGTCGGCTGCCGGCGCTCGGCGGGATTCGTCCGTATCGAGGTTCACGACACGGGCCCGGGCATGACGGCCGATCAGCTCGCGCACGTGTTCGAGGAGTTCTATCAGGTCGGTAATCCGCAGCGTGACCGGCGCCTCGGTCTGGGGCTGGGCCTGGCGATCGTGCGGCGCCTGTCCGCCATGCTCGGCCATGCCCTGACGCTCGATTCGTGGCCGGGGCGCGGCACCGTGTTCCGGCTGCAGGTACCCGTGGCCCACCCGGTCCCGGAGGTGGCGGAGCAGCGTCCCCCGGTGGCCGCGGACCTCACCGGCAAGTGCGTGCTGGTCATCGACGACGAGGCGCCGGTGCGCGAGGCCATGGGGCAGATGCTCGGCCTGTGGGCCTGCGACGTGCTGACCGCGGAGTCCGGCGAGGCCGCCGTGCGCATCCTGAACGAGGGAAGCCGCGCACCGGACCTCGTCATCGCCGATTTCCGGTTGCGCGACGGTGAATCGGGAACCCGGGCCATCGAGGACGTTCGTGCCCACTGCGGCCGCGACGTGCCGGCCATCCTCATCACGGGCGACACCGCTCCGGAGCGGCTGCGCGAAGCGCAGGCGGGCGGCCACCAGTTGCTGCACAAGCCGGTGTCCGCGGCGCGGATGCGCAGCCTCGCGAGCCATCTTCTGCAGCCTGCCGCGGCGGGCGACGAAGTCGTAGATGCGCTCGGCGAGGTCAGCCCTTGACCAGGCCCAGGCTCAGCGCCTGGTAGCCCGCTTCGGTGCGATTCCTCGCGCCGAGGAGCTTCAGAATGGCGGCAACATGCACGCGCACGGTGTTCTCCGCCAGGTCTAGCCGGGCGGCGATCGCCTTGTTGCTGAGCCCCTGGCAGAGCAGCTCCAGCACCTCCTGTTGACGCGGCGTCAGCGGGTTACCCACGGCGCTGGCTTCGTCCGGGCGTGAATCGGGCGAAGCCGGCGCCATGATGCCGGCAGGCAGGTAGACGCCCCCCGCCAGCACCAGCCGGATGGCGTTCAGGATCACGTCGCCGCTGGCGGACTTCGGAATGTATCCCATGGCGCCACGTGAGAGCGCCTGTTTCACCTTGGTTCGATCCTCGGTCGCCGACAGCACCACCACGGGTGTCGCCGGCGAGGCCTCGCGCAGCAGGCCGAGGCCGGACATCCCGTCCATTCCCGGAAGGTTCAGGTCGAGCAGGATCATGGCGGGGTCGGCGTGTTCGGCCAGCCAGCGCAGGCCATCCTCGCAGGACGGCCGCTCGATCAGCCGAGCGTCGTCGGCGAGCCGTTGCAGGACCGTAGCGATGCCGGCCCGGAACAACGGGTGGTCGTCGATGATCAGCACCTCGAGCGGGGATGGATGGGAAGCCATTGCCGTGATCAGCGCCGTGCGGCCGCCGTAGTCCCTTCAGACTAGATGCCCTGAATTCTAGCTGGAATGGATTATTTACGGGGCCCGGAATCACCAAGACCATCTGAAGCGTCACAACACGCCAAGAAAATTGCGGGAAGGAGGGGAGAATGCGCTACACGACGTGTTCCATCGTGATGCTGTTGACCGCGCTCGGCTCGGCCGAGGCGGACATGCGACCGCTCGATGACGAGCAGCTCGACGTGGTCACCGCCGGGACGGCCAGTGCCCCCGCGGACGGTGCGCGACATGCTACCGGGGGCTTCCTCGTGGCAAACGCGGCGACCGCGGCGGTGGACGAGAGCAATGCGCTCACCCTGGAGAGCGAAGCCCAGTCCGGCGCCCGGGCGCTCAATCTGGTGAACACCGCCGACACGCTCATCACCCAGGGCGTCAACGTCTGGGACGGGCGGTTCCAGGGCGGCGACGCCGGCGGCGTCGAGGTCGAGCAGGCGAACCTGGTGGTGCAGCGGGAGACCACCCGCTCCGCCAGCCTCAGCGGCTACGGGCGCGGCGCCAACGAAGCCACCAGCGATACCCTGAGCACCACCACCCGGAATCTCGACACCATCGACCTGGTCAGCGACGTCAGCGTGGACACGAACCACCAGTTGCTCGGCCAGAGCGTGAACATCGGGTTGGGGGTCGGTCTGGCGGGCAGGGTCGGTATCGACATCGACGCGGCATCCATCGATGTCGGGCTGGAGGCGGAGTCGCGGCTCGCGACCTCCGTGGGTGTGAATGGCACCATCAATCTGCCGCGGCCCTTCGGCAGCATGCAGGCGAACGGCCAGCTCGAGAGCGAGATCGTCAACAGCGGCAGCGTCAGCATCGAGGTCGATACCCCGCCGGTGTCCATCGATGCCATCGGCTCGGTGTGCTACACCAAGCTCGGTCTCTGTCAGGCCAGCGCGGACGACAACAGCACCTACCAGACGGACGCCACCCACGACGAGGCCCACGCCCGGACCGTCCAGGGCGCGGTGACTTTGGAGAGCGCCGGCGCGGAGTACATCGTCGTGGACGAGTCGAACCTGACCCTGTCCTCCGGCCATACGCTCACCCTGGCGTCCGGCGCCCAATCCAACGCGACTGGCCTGAACGTGGTGAACGCGGTGGGCAGCATGGTCGCCAACGGCGTCAACGTTTCGCGTACCGTGGTGGAGACCGGCTCCGCGGTGCCGCCGAGCGTCTCTCAGCGCAACGTCGTCATTCAGGGGTTCTGAACACGCGACACCGGCGTGCCCCGCGGAAGGGAGACCGCGGTCGCGCCACCATGATGGGGCCGAGATGAAATCGACGAGCATTCCTCTGTGGGCAGTCCTGCTCGCCGCCTGCCTCGGGGCGCCCGCCGTGGCGCGGGACGCGCCTATCCCGCTCGACGACGCGGCGCTGGATCGGGTGACCGCGGGGACCCAGGGCGAGGCCCTCGACCCGGCCGCGCTGGACGTGGTGCGCACCACCCGTAGCGGCCGCACGATTCACGCCAGCGGTACCGTCGAGCTGGCCGGGGCAGCGCCCGCCTACGCCATGTACCTTGGTGACGGCGCCCAGGGAAACCTGCGCTCCCTGGTCAACATCAACGCCGTCGACGCCAACGTGACGGTGCTGCTCAACCTGAACATCAATGTAGATTCGTCGGTGGGGACGTTGCTCCAGGACAACGCCAGTCTCCGCGCAGCGGGAGACGCGACCCGCCTCGGGCTTCGGACACGGCCGGGTGTAGACTGACGCGGAACGCAGAGGCAAAGGAGCCTGGAATGCGCGATAGCGTTGGGAAGCTGATTCTGCGGCTGGTTCTCGGGGGGACGGTTCTGCTGCACGGGATCGCCAAGCTCGCCGGCGGCGTGGGCGGAATCGCCGGCATGCTGAGTGCGAGCGGGCTGCCCACCGTGCTCGCCTACGGCGCCTACGTCGGTGAAGTGGTGGGTCCGGTGCTGCTGATTCTGGGCTGGTACTCGCGAGCCGGCGCGGCGCTGATCGCGATCAACATGCTGTTCGCCATCGGTCTGGCGCACCGGGGCGAGGTGTTCGCCCTGGGCCCCCAGGGAGGCTGGGCCATCGAGCTGCAGGCCATGTTCCTGTTCACCGCCGTCGCCCTGGCGCTGACGGGCCCCGGCCGCTACAGCATCAACACCAAGTGACGGCGCGCGGGCGCTGTATTTTCATACAGGGCTTCGGCATGATTGGTGTCCATGAATGCCCGTGCCAATGCAGCGCCCGCTCGTTTCGGTGAAGGTCTGAATCCGGCGCAACGGCAGGCGGCCACCTTCGGCGCGGCCAGCCCTGGCGGGGAAGACGGGCCTCGGGCGTTCGACGCCGGGCCGCTGTTGATCATCGCCGGGGCCGGCACCGGCAAGACCAACACCCTGGCCCATCGGGTGGCCCATCTGCTGCTCGAGGGCGTCGCCCCGGAGCGGATCGCGCTCCTGACGTTCACCCGGCGTGCGGCGCAGGAGCTCCTCGCCCGCGCCGAGCGCATTGCCCGCGCGGCCCTCGAGGAGGCTCCCCGGGGCACGGCCTTCCACCCGAACGCGACCCGCCTGATGTGGTCGGGGACGTTTCACTCCGTCGGCAACCGGTTGCTCAGGGAGTATGCCCACGTGCTCGGGCTGGATCCGGCCTTCTCCGTCATCGACCGCGGCGACGCGGCCGACCTGATCGACCTGAAGCGTCAGGAGCTGGGGCTCGCCAAGCAGGCCAAGCGCTTTCCCCGCAAGGACACGTGCCTCGCCATCTACTCCCACCGGGTGAACACCCGCGGGTCGCTCGCCGAGACCCTCGAGGCCGAGTACCCCTGGTGCGCCGAATGGCAGGGCGAGCTCACCCGGCTGTTCCGGGCGTATGTCGAGGCCAAGCAGGCCCAGCAGTTGCTCGATTACGACGACCTGCTGCTGTACTGGCACCTGCTGACCCAGGAGCCGGCGGTGGCCCGGCAGCTCGGCGCGCGGTTCGCCCACGTGCTCGTGGACGAGTACCAGGACACCAACACCCTGCAGGCCGAGATCCTCCTGGCCATGAAGCCCGACGGCGCCGGGTTGTGCGTGGTGGGGGACGACGCTCAATCCATCTACTCGTTTCGCGCCGCCACGGTGGAGAACATCCTGGATTTCCCCGCCCGGTTCCCCGATCCGGCGGACGTGATCACCCTCGAGAGCAACTACCGCTCGGTGCAGCCCATTCTCGATGCCGCCAACGCGCTCATGGCGGAAAGCGCCCGCAGTTATCGCAAAGAGCTGCGATCGGGCCGCGCGTCGGCGCAGAAGCCCTGGTACGTGACCGTGGAGGACGACCGCAACCAGAGCCTTTACGTGGTCGAGCAGGTGCTGGCCAGGCGCGAGCAGGGAGTCCCGCTCAAGCAGCAGGCGGTGCTCATGCGCAGCGCCCACCACAGCGACGCCCTGGAGGTGGAGCTCATTCGCCGCAATATCCCGTACGTGAAGTACGGCGGTCTCAAGTTCCTCGAGGCCGCCCACGTCAAGGACGTGCTCGCACTGCTGCGCTGGGTGGACAACCTGCGCAACCGTCTGGCGGGATTCCGCACCCTGCAGCTCCTGCCTGGAGTCGGGCCCGCCACCGCCGACCGCTGTCTCACCGCACTCGAGGACGCCGGCTACGCCGTGGCGTCGCTCGGTGACTTCCGGATGCCCGCCGCCGCCGAGCAGGATTGGCGTGCGCTGGTCGAGCTCATCGTCGAGCTGAAAGGGGCGCGGGACTGGGCGGGGCAGATGAGCCGGGTGCGCCGGTGGTACGAGCCGCACATGCAGCGCCGGTACGACGCCGCCCACGTGCGCCAGGGGGACCTCGAGCAGCTCGAGGCCATCGCCGCCCACTCACCGTCCCGGGAACGCTTCATCACCGAGCTGACCCTCGACCCGCCCCAGGCCAGCGGCGACGAGGCCGGGCCGCCGCTCAAGGACGAGGACTACCTGATCCTTTCCACGGTGCATTCCGCCAAAGGCCAGGAATGGGACACGGTGTTCGTGCTGAACGTCAACGACGGCAGCTTTCCCAACGAGTTCGCCGCAGGCAAACCCGCTCGCCTGGAGGAAGAGCGCCGGTTGCTGTACGTGGCCGTCACCCGGGCCAAGCACGAGCTGCACCTGGTGGCGCCGCTCAAGTACTACGTCACCCAGCAGCAGCGCTGGGGTGACAAGCACGTTTACGGTGCGCGAAGCCGCTTCATGACCGCGTCGGTGCTGGCGGCATTCGAGCCGCGGGTATGGCCTGCCGGTGCGGATGAGCCGACCGCGGCGCGCTCGCCCACGGGGGCCGGAGTACGCATCGACGCCACGTCGCGCCTGCTCGGCATGTGGGACGACTAACCGAACGTGACGGCCCCCGTGTAGTTGATCATCCACTGCACGCCGAAGCGGTCGGTGCAGACGCCGTGCTGCTCCGCCCACTCGGTGGGCTGCAGGGCCATGGCGACCCGGCCGCCCTCCGAGAGCGCGGCGAACAGCCGCCCGGCTTCCTCGGCAGACTCCGCCTCGAGCATGATCGAGAAGTTGTCGCCCGCGGTGACCGTCTGCCAGGCCTCCAGGGCATCCGTGCCCATGAGGGTGTTGGCCGGGCCCAGAGGCAGGGCGACGTGGGCGATCTTCTGCCGGTCCTGCTCGGGCACGCCCATGGCATCGTCGCCGAAGTCCGCGAACCGCACGAGCGCGGCGAACTGGCCGCCGAACACGGAGCGGTAGAACTCGAATGCTTCCTCGGTGTTGCCGTTGAAGTTGAGGTAGGGATTGGCTGCCTTCACGCGGAACTCCATGATCGATTGCCGCCGGCCCCGTGCCGGCGGCTACACCATTGGTCGTTCGCGGGCGCGCCAGATCGACACGTCCCATGCCGCCGGGTGGAGCCGGGCAATGGCCTGTGCGGCCACCGCCCGGTTGCCGGGCCTCAGACGACCTGGTCGAAGGTCTCGAGCTGCGGGGGCCCCAGGTACGTGCCCTTGGGGGCGTGGGCCTGGGCGTGGGCCTTGCGGAAGTGCTCGGACTCGGTCCAGGCCGTGAAGGCTTCCCGCGACGACCACACCGAGTGGCTCGCGTACAGGGTGTAGGCTGGACCCTCCTCGGGCTCGACCCTCGGCCCCTTCAGCAGCGCGAAGGACTGGAATCCCGGCACCTCCGAGAGGTAGGTCTCGCGCTCGCGCCAGATCTTCTCGAAGCCTTCCTCCATACCGGGAGCGATGCGAAAACGGTTCATGGCCAAGAACATGGTTCCTCCTGGTCTGGGGCGATGGTCGTCAGGCGCGATAATCGGCGGTGACGGTACCGGCGGAGCGGATGTCGAGCTCGTGAGCTTCGTCCCGCCAGGTCTCCGCCAGCGCGGCGTCGTACCACTCGCGCATCGCCTGGTGATCGAGCATGCGCTCGACGTAGGCCTGGGACGGCTCGCTGAGCGGGAGGCCGTACGTTTGCACGCGGAACACCACCGGGGCATAGAAGGCGTCCACGGCCGTGACGCCGTTGCCGGCGAGGTACGGCCCGCCGAAGCGATCCAGGCCCTCGCTCCACAGCTCGTCGATGCGGGCCACGTCGGCCATGAGCGCCGGGCCCTGCTCCGCGAGCTCGACCCGCTGGCCGCAGCTCATGGAGCAGCGCGTGCGCAGCTCGCCGAACCCCGCGTGCATCTCCGCGGCCGCGGAGCGTGCCCAGGCGCGCGCCGGTGCATCCTCGGGCCAGACCCCCGGATGGCGCTCGCCGAGATACTCGGCGATGGCCAGGGAATCCCAGACCACGGTATCGCCGTCGTGCAGGCACGGCACACGGCCGCTCGGCGAGAACGCCCGGAACTCCTCCCAGTTGGAGCCTTCCCCGAACGGGTGGATGCGCTCCTTGAACGGGATGCCGAGGGCGCGCATCAGCACCCACGGGCGCAGGGACCACGAGGAGTAGTTCTTGTTGGCGATGTGGAGCTCGTACATGGATGTCTTCCTCGGTGACGGTGGGGTGGTGCGTCAGTCACCGGGTACGCCTTCGCGCAGGACCCGGTGCCACCAGGAGACATCGTGCCAGCACCCGAACTTGAAGCCTACCCGGGGGAAGGTGCCGATGTGGACGAACCCCGCGCGCCGGTGCGCGGCCTCGCTCGCCGCGTTGGGCACGGTGATGCCGGCGTAGGCGTGAAAGTAGCCGAGCCGCGCGAGCTCGTCGAACAGGGATCGGTACAGACCGCTGCCCACGCCCTGACCACGGAAGTCCTCGTGAACGTACACCGAGGTTTCCGTGGAGAACCGGTAGGCCGCCCGGGATCGGTGCGCCGTGCCGTAGGCGTAACCGGCGGGCCGGCCGTCCCGCTCTGCGAGCAGCCAGGCGTGGCTGCGGTTGGCCGCGTCGATGCGGCCCGCGAACTCGTCCACGCTGGGCACGGTGAGCTCGAAGGAGATGGCCGTGTGCAGGACGATGGGGGCGTAGATGGCGTGGAGGGCCGGGGCGTCCGCGGCGGTGGCCCTGCGGATGTGCAGGTCGCTCATGATGGATTCGGCAGGCATGGCCCGGACTATAGCGCCCCTGGCTTTCGCGTTGAACGGCCCGCCCGGCACGGGCGGCCGCCTGCCGGCGGGGTATACTCCCTGCGGGGAGCCTCTCGAGGAACATGACGATGACGCAGATTCACGGTACCTGCCACGACGACTTCGCTCCGGTGCGCGAGGCGTTCGCCGGGAACTTCGCCGAGCGCGGTGACGTGGGCGCCAGCGTGGCGGTGAGCTACCAGGGCGCGCTGGTGGTGGATCTCTGGGGCGGCCACCGGGATCGGGCACAGACGGAGCCGTGGGAAGAGGACACCATCGTCAACGTCTATTCCTCCACCAAGACCATGGCGGCGCTGTGCCTGCTGTTGCTCGCCGACCGCGGCGAGGTGGACCTCCACGCGCCGGCGGCGCGGTACTGGCCGGAATTCGCGCAGAACGGCAAGGCGGGGGTGGAGGTGCGGCATTTCCTGAGTCACAGCGCGGGACTCTCCGGCATGGACGAACCCATGACCGAGGAGGACGTCTACGACTGGGAGAAGATGACCTCCGCCCTGGCGCGCCAGGCCCCCTGGTGGGAACCGGGCACCGCGAGCGGTTATCACGCGGTGACCCAGGGGCACCTGATCGGCGAGGTGGTGCGCCGGGTGACGGGTCAATCCCTCGGCAGCTTCTTCCGTGCCGAGATCGCCGAGCCGCTCGGCGCGGACTTCCACATCGGCACGCCGCGGGAGCACTTTCCACGCATCGCCGAGCTGATCCCGCCTGCGAGCGCCCCCGCCGGCGAGGCGGCGGCGGATTCCATCGCCGCCCGCACCTTCCGCAACCCCGCGGTCACCGCCCGGGCCGCCGCCACCGACGGCTGGCGGCTGGCGGAGATTCCGGCGGCCAACGGTCACGGCAACGCGCGCTCCATCGTTCGCGTGCAGAGCGTGGTGGCCAACGGCGGCTCGGCCTTCGGGGTGAACCTGTTGAGCGAGGCCGGGGCGCGCCGGGTGTTCGAGGAGCAGACCTTCGGCCCGGATCTGGTTCTCGGCGTGCCCATCCGCTTCGGCATGGGCTACGGGCTCACCAGCGACCTCATGCCCATGGGACCCAACGAGCACATCGCCTACTGGGGCGGCTGGGGCGGCTCCACGGTGGTGGTGGACCGGGATGCCCGCCTGTGCGTGTCCTACGTCATGAACCGGATGGAAGGGGACCTGCTGGGCGACCTGCGCGGCTTCGGCATTCTGCAGGCGGCCTACGCCTCGCTGGCCGGCGCGTCGGGCGCCTGAGCACCATCCCGGGAGCAGGGGTTCACAGCGCGGACTCGCGCCAGAGAACCCCTCGCTCGATCAGCCGCGCGACGTCGTCCGCAGCGTAACCCCGCTCCTTCAGGACCGATTCGTTGTGCTGTCCCGCCAGGGGCGGCCCGCCCAGGCGCGGTTGCCGGCCATCGAACCGGACCATGGGGCCGTGGCGCCGATAGCCGCCCCACGCGGGATGATCCGCATCGCTGGTGAGGTTCATGGTCCGGGCCTGCGGGTCCTCGAGCCAGAACTCGCTCGGCAGCCAGCGGTCGGCGCGCACGCAGCCGACCCCGGCGCCGGCGAGCAGGTCCTGCCAATGATCCGCATCCCGGGTGGCGAACAGCTCGGCCAACGCCGCGCTGGCGTCCGCACCGCCCCGCGTCAGTTGCTCCAAGGTCGGTGTCGGATGGGCCGCGCCGTTCAGGGTCTCCACGAACCGCCGGCGCTCCCGTTCGTGGAGGAGGGCGAGAAACACCCACTGATCCCCCGCACAGCGGTACAGCCGGTAGGTTGCCGAGAGCCCAAGCAGCTTTTCGTCAGGCAGCGCCCGGTCGCGCTTGCCCGGGTAGGCGAGAAAGTCGTCGTGGTTCGCGTAGGCGTTGGCGCCGAACATGTCCACCAGCACGCGCTGGCCGTGGCCCGTGCGCTGCCGGGCGGCCAGGCCGAGCATCACCGCCGTGGCCACCACCAGGGCGGTGTTGGGGTCCGGGTTGACCTCGTTGGCGCGCATCAGGCGCCGGGTCCACAGCCTGAGGCCCTCCATGTCCTGCAGCGTGTCCGGGACCCGCTCGCCGAGTTGGTAGAGCACGCCGCCCATGGCCGCGCCGGGAATCGGGTGGGTGCTCGGCCGCTCCGCCCCGGGCCCGTCCGGGCCGTAGCCGTTGCATTGCAGGTAGACGATGTGCGGATTGTCCGCGGCCACCTGCTCGTAGCCGATGCCCAGGCGCTCCGGCACGCCGGGACGGAAGTTGTGTATGAGCACGTCGGCATCGGCGATGAGACCCGTGACGATCTCCCGGCCCTCGCGTGACTTCAGGTCCACGCTGATGCTTCGCTTGCCGGCGTTGACCCGGGCGGAGCCGGTGCCGGCGGCCAGACCGCGGTAGGGATCCCCGCCCACCGGCTCCACCTTGAGCACCTCGGCGCCCATGTCGGCGAGAAACGACGCGCCGAGGGGCGCGGCGATGATGGTGGCGATCTCCACTACCTTCACCCCCGCCAGGGGCGGCCCGGGAGATTTCTCCCGCTGGGGCGGCGGCCGTGGGGTGGCTCGCCAGCGTGACCCCAGCTCCTCGTCCGGAGCGGCGTCCGGCCCCGGTGCTCCGGGAGTGCGGGTGAGCCGCGCCACCGGGCCGAGCTGCACGCCGCCGCCGGGGCGGCTCACCACGTGGCCGTTGGCGACGATGTCGGGATCGGCGAGGGCCTGCTGGGTCGTCTGATAGACGGTGGCGGCCACGCTGCCGTTCGCGATGAAGTCTGCCATCCAGTCCGCCGCGGGCCGGGACTGGATACGGCTCAGCATGCGCTCGCGGAAGGCTTCCTGCTTCTCCTCGGGCAGCTTGATCTGGGCCGCGTCGAACTCCGGGTCGGCCAGGACGTCCAGCAGATCGGTGGTGATGAGGAAGTTCTCGAACAGATGGGGCAGCAGGTTGCCGAACTGCAGCCAGCGGCCGTCACCCGCCTGTGCCGGGTGGTAGTAGAGGGCCGGCAGCGGCGGCTCCGGCGCGGCGGGCTGCAGGGCGCTCGCCATCTCGCCGAGCCGCTCGCGCACCTGGGCGCCGAGCATGGCGCCCTGCTCGTAGGCCAGAAGACCCTGGAGCAGGCTCGTTTCCACCAGGCGACCCGCGCCGTCGGCGGCGCGGGCGTGGAGCGCGGCGAGGATTCCCGCCGCCGCGGTCTGGGCGCAGGCGTGAACCCCCACCTGCAGGGCCGAGAACACCGGACCGTCGCGGTCGACGATGCCGCTGAACAGCCGCATGCGGCCGGTGATGGCGGCGACCACGTGCTCGTAGCCCGGACAGTCCGCCAGCGGGCCGCGGCTGCCGAAGCCGCTGACGTGGCAGAACACCAGGTGCGGATGCCGTGGGTGCAGGGTGTCGAAGTCGAGGCCCTTGCGCGCGAGGGCGCTGCTGCGCCAGCTGCACACCAGCACGTCGGCCCCGGCAGCGAGCTCGTGCAGCGCATCTAGCCCGGCCCGGCAGTCGAGGTCGAGGGTCAAGGTGCGCTTGCCCCGGCGCCACATGGGCGCGGCCGGCAGGGCGGCCAGTGGATCCTCCCCGGGTCGCTCGATGCTGAGCACCTCCGCCCCGAAGTCCGCCAGAATCATGGTGGCGATGCCGGCGGCGGGACCGCTCGTCAGATCCAGAACCCGAAGGTCCGCGAGTGCCCGGCTCATCTCCTCCCCCTGCCGTTGTCCGTGGGCGGAGCGCCAGTATAGGGCACCGGCCGCGGCACGCGCCGCCCGGGAGCGGCACCGTGTTCAGCGGAATCCGCTTCCTCTACCATTCGCAGGTGCAGATAAAAACGTCATCGCCGCCCCGCAGACGCCGCGTCCCATGAGCCGGGGCCTGCGCTGGTATCTGGTCAGCACCGCCAGCTTCCTCGTTCCGGGCGGCATTCAGATGGTGCTGTTTCCCTGGCTGGTGGCGGTGTATCTGCACGAGACGCCGGCCCGGCTGGGCCTCGCGCAGACCGCCAGCCAGCTCCCCATGCTGCTGCTGATTCTCTGGGGCGGCCTCATCGGCGACCGGGTCGACCAGCGCCGGCTTCTGTTCGGGCTGCAGCTCGGCATGGTGGCTCCGCCCCTGATCATGCTCGCGCTGGTGCTCGGCGATCTCGTGGTCTACGAGGTGCTGCTCGGCTGGGCCTTCGTCGGAGGCTGTTTCGCCGCCTTCGCCCAGCCCGCCCGGGACGCGCTCCTCAACCGGGTGGCCGGCCCCGAGATCCAGCGGGTGGTGACCCTGGCGGTGGGGGTGCAGTTCGCCATGCAGATCATCGGCTTCAGCCTGGGATCCACCGCGGATTCCCTGGGGCCCGCGGTGCTCATGGGCGTCCAGGCCGTGTTCATGCTGGGCTCGGCCCTCGCCACCCGGCGCATTCCGGCGTTGCCGCCGGCGCCGCCGCGGCCGCGCCGGAGTCCCCTGCGCGAGATCGCCGAAGGCATTTCCCTGGCATGGCGGTCCGAGGCCATCCGGCCGGCCATCCTGCTTACGTTCGCCGTGGGGATCTTCTTCGCCGGGACCTTCATGGTGATCCTCCCGCTCATGGTGCGGGACATCTATCAGGGCAGCTCGGGCGGCATCGCGCTCGCGTTCGTGGCCAACATGGGCGGCACGTGCACCACCATTCTCTGGCTCATGCGCCGGGGCGGCGTGGACCGGCCGGGGCGGGCGCTGATCATCGGCGGCAGCGTCAGCGCCGCGCTGCTGTCGTTGCTGCACTTCGAGCTGCCCATGTGGGGCTTCTTCGTGGTGGTCTATCTCTGGGGCATGTGCGGCGGCATCAGCATGACCATGCCCCGGGCCATCGTGCAGGAGGCGTCCCCGGAGAGTCACCGGGCGCGGCTGATGTCGGTGTACTCCCTCGGCATGATGGGCGGCATGCCCATCGGCGCCATCGGCCTCGGCTGGTGCGTGGGTGAATTCGGACCCCACGACGCCGTGCTGGTGCCGGTGACCGGCATGGCGCTGGTGCTGCTTCTGCTGCTGACCCGGACGAAGCTGTGGAACGTGCGCCGGCTGCTGGCCGAGCCGGCAGCCGCGGCGGCCGGCTGAGGCGGAGTCCTCGCCCGCGGACGCGGCCCGGGGGGCGTCGGCACGGCGTGTGCATCGCCCGGGGGTCAGCACCCAGCAGGCGCGTCTGCGGTGGCCACCCCCGATACTCGCACTCAGAGCAGAGCGGCCGAGGACCGCGGCCCGTCCCAGCCCGCGGGGGCTGAGGGCGAGGGCGGTGCCCCCGCCTCCTCCTGGCTCGGCTACGCCATAGGCGCCACCCTCGTCGTCGCCATCCTGTACGTCGGCCGCGACGTGCTGATTCCGCTGGCCATCGCCATTCTGCTGAGCTTTCTGCTCGCGCCCCTGGTGACGCGGCTGCAGCGCCTGCACGTGCCCCGGGTCCTGGCGGTGCTGCTGGTGGCGCTGCTCGCGTTCCTGGTGGTTGGGGCGCTGGCGCTGCTGCTCGGTGTGCAGGCGATGCAGCTCGCGGCGGAGCTGCCTTCCTATCAGACCAACCTCATCACCAAGCTGGAGAGCATGGAGGAGGCGGCGCCGAGCGGCGGCGTGCTGGATCGTCTGTCCCACATGTTCGAGGCCCTGCGCGCCGAGGCGATGGAGCCCGATCCGGACGAGCCCCCGCCCGAGGTTCCCGTGGTGCAGGTGCAGGAGACGCCGCTGTCGGTCTATCAGGTGATCTCGCAGCTCGCCGCGCCACTGGTGGGCCCCATCGGCAAGGCCGGCATCGTCGTGGTGCTGGTGATCTTCATGCTGCTCGAGCGGGAGGACCTGCGCAATCGGGTCATCCGCCTGCTCGGGCCGAACATGAACGTCACCACGGACGTGCTGGACGAGGCCGGCACGCGGGTCAGCCAGTACCTGTTGATGCAGCTCGTGGTCAACGTCACCTACGGGATCCCGTTCGGCATCGGCCTGTACTTTATCGGCATTCCCAATTCGCTGCTGTGGGCGGTGCTGGCGGTGATGCTGCGCTTCATCCCGTATCTGGGACCGTTTCTCTCCGCCGCCTTCCCGCTGCTCCTGGCGGTGGCCGTGGATCCGGGCTGGAGCACGCTGCTAATGACCCTGGGCCTGATCCTCACCCTGGAACTCGTCAGCAACAACTTCGTGGAGCCCTGGCTCTACGGAGCCAGCACCAGCATGTCGGCGGTGGCCATCATCTTCGCCGCCATCTTCTGGACGGCGCTGTGGGGGCCGGTGGGGCTGCTGCTCGCCACCCCGCTGACCGTGTGCCTGGCGGTGGCGGGGCGCTACTTCCCCCAACTCGCGTTTCTCGACGTGCTGCTGGGGCGGGCGCCCGCCCTGTCGCTTCCGGAACGGTTGTACCAGCGCCTGCTGGCCGGCGACGTGGGCGAGAGCACGGTCATCGCCGAGGACTACCTGGACGAGCACAGCTTCCTCGAGCTCTACGACGACGTGGCCCTGCCGGCGCTCCGCAGCGCCGCCGCCGACGATGCCCGGCAGGGATTGACACCGGGGCGCCGGCTGGCGGTGATGCGCACCGTGCTGGAGCTGATCGGTGAGCTGGCGGACCGCGACGAGCCCGCATCCGCCGCGGCGGAGCACGGGGAGGCGCCGGACGGCCGGCGAGGCTCCGTGCTCTGCGCGGCGGGCCGCTCCGCTCTGGATCTGGCCGTGGCCGCCATGGTGGGCCAGCTCCTCGAGCGCCGGGGTTACGAGGTGCGGATCCTCAACGCCGACGCCCTGTCGTCCGAGCATCTGCCCGACGCGGGCCTGGAAGGCGTCGACGCGGTCTGTCTGTCGTACCTGGAGCCCGGCCGCTCCTCCCGGGTGAAGCCCACGGTTCGCCGGCTTCTCCGGCACGCGCCCGGGGTGCCCGTGCTGGTCGGCATGTGGCGGTCCGCTGAGCCCGGTGCAGAGTCCATCGGTGTCCTGCCGGAAGGGGCCAGTGTGGTGCGCAGCCTGTGGGAGGCCGTGCAGGGGGTGGAGGCGGCGACCGCGCCGTCACCCGGGTACGTGCCTGCCCCCGTACCGCCGGACGAGGCGGCGCGGCTCGACGATCTGCGGCGGCTGCGGGTCCTGGAGGCGAGCGACGAGCGCTTGAGGCATTACACCAGGCGGCTGGCCAAGGCGTTCGACGTCCCCATCTCCCTGTTCAACCTGATCGACGAGGACAGTCAGCGCTTCGGCGGCCAGGTCGGCCTGCCGGAGGACCTCGCCCGGGCCGGCAGCAGCCCCCGGGAGACCTCCGTCTGCGGGCACGTGGTGGCCGAGAACGAGGTCATGGTCATCGAGGACGTGTTGAAGGACCCGCGCTTCGCCCGCAACCCGTTCCTGCTCGAGCACGGCATACGATTCTACGCCGGGGCGCCGCTGCGCAGCCGGAACGGCCACGCCATCGGCTCTCTGTGCGTGATCGACGCATCGCCCCGCGCGGTGAGCGAGGAGGAACGCGAGCTGCTGCGCCGCACGGCCGAGGAGGCCATGGCCGAGCTCGAGGAGGAGGCCGCCGTGGCGGAGCTGTCGTCGGGCGCCGACGATGCGGGCGGATCGTGATGAAGCCCGCTCAGCGCGGCCGCCGCCATCCTGCCCGCTCGGCCTCCGCAGCCGAGCAGAACCACCGCTCGCCGCGGGCCATGTCGATGCGGGTTTCGTCGTAGTTGGGATCGCCGGGGCGGTGGTAGATACGGTCGCCGCGCCGGTTGATGTTGCCCTTGATGGCGCACCGGCCGGGGGCGACGTCACCCTTCGGCCGTTTGCCCGCCCGCGCCGTCTGCCGCCACTGCCATGGGGGCACCGGGTCCGGTGCGGCCCAGAGCCCCCGCCCGGCCTGCCGCGCCGCGCGCTCGTCCGCGAGCAGGGAATCGTCCTGGAGGTATCGGCGGTAGGCCCAGGCGTGCCCTTCCCGGACCAGCTCCCGATTGATGTCCCGGTTGCCGAGCCAGACCTTGCCCACCGTGCGGCCGTAGTCGTCCACCGTCTCCACCTCCACCCGCACGTACTTGCCCTCCACCTTGCCCGCCAGGGCCGCGCGGGCTTCGCGGCTGCCGGGCTGACGGTGCTCGGGCGCGTCGATCTCGTGGAGGCGGATGCGGTAGCGCGCGCCGTCGGTCTTGATCGTCAGGGTGTCACCGTCGGCCACGTGCTGTACCCGCCCGATCAGCGGCGCTTCTCCGGCGGCGGCGGGGAAGCGGCCCAGCACGGCGAGCAGCGCCAGCGCCAGGACGCGGCCGGCCAGGCGGCGCCGTGGCGGGCTTCGCATGGGATTCGCCGATGCCCTCATTCCCGGCGCGTTCAGCCCCCCGAGATGGCGCCGAGGATGAACAGCGGCTCCGCCCCCGAGGCCACGGCCTCCGGCAGCGGCGCATCGGGCGGGTCGTGGGAGACGTCCTCGTTGCAGGCGAAGATCCGCACCTTGGGGCGGCGCTGACCGGTCTCGCCGTCGCGGATGGTGCCGCGCAACCCGGGATAGGCCGCCTCCAGCGCGTCGAGCACGGCGCGCTGGGTCACGGCGCCGTCGACCTGGACGCGCACCTCCCGCTCCGCCTTCGCCAGGGTCTGAAGCTGGTGCGGCAGGATCACCCGGATCACGGCAGGGTCTGCACTTCCACCGAGAGCACGGCCGGCAGGTCGCGGACGATGGGCGTCCAGTGGTCGCCGCCGTCCGCTGACCCGTACACCTGACCGCCGGTGGTGCCGAAGTACACGCCGCAGGGATCGAGGGAGTCCACGGCCATGGCGTCCCGCAGCACGTTCACGTAGCAGTTCACCTGGGGCAGGCCGTTGGTGAGCGCCTCCCACTCGTGGCCGCCGCTGCGGCTGCGGTATACCCGCAGTCGGCCGTCGGGCGGGTAGTGCTCGGAATCGCTCTTGATGGGCACCACGTAGATGGTCTCGGGCTCGTGGGCGTGCACGCCGATGGGGAAGCCGAAATCGCTCGGCAGGTTGCCGCTCACCTCGTGCCAGGAGTCGCCGCCGTCGTCGCTGCGCATCACGTCCCAGTGCTTCTGCATGTACAGCACGTCCGGGCGGGCCGGGTGCAGGGTCAGGCAGTGCACGCAGTGCCCCACCTCCGCGGTGGGGTCCGGGATGTATTCGGAAACCAGACCCCGGTTGATGGGGCGCCAGCTCCGGCCGCCGTCGTCGGTGCGGAAGGCACCCGCGGACGAGATGGCGACGAACATGCGCTCCGGGTTCCGCGGATCCAGCAGGATGGTGTGCAGGCAAAGGCCGCCGGCGCCCGGCTGCCACTCGGGCCCGGTGCCGTGGCCGCGCAGGCCGGCGAGCTCGTGCCACGACTCGCCGCCGTCCGTCGAGCGGAACAACGCCGCATCCTCCACGCCCGCGTAGACCACGTCCGGGTCGCTGAGTGACGGCTCCAGGTGCCACACCCGGGCGAACTCCCACGGGTGCTGGGTGCCGTCGTACCACTGATGGGTGGTGAGCGGCTTGCCCGTTTCCGGAGACGTGTCGTAGACGAAACGGTTGGGGACCTTGGGAGGCATGCCGTCTTCCGGCGGCGCGTCGAAGTTGGGCAGATCGGCCGGCCCGAGGCCCGGTTGCTCCCAGGTGATTCCGCCGTCGCGGGAGCGCTGGATGATCTGGCCGAACCAACTGCTGGTCTGGGAGGCGTAGATCCGGTCCGGGTCCACGGAGGACCCTTTCATGTGGTAGACCTCCCAGCCGGCGAAGTGCGGTCCGGTGACCGACCAGTCGCGGCGCGTACCGTTTGCCGTGAGGATGAAGGCGCCCTTACGGGTGCCGACGAGGACACGAATTCCGCTCATGCTGACCTCACCGATCGCAAGTGTGGTACCCGTTGGTCGACCAGCTTAGGCCCATTTCGACAAAAGAGCACCCCCGCCGGCGGCGCGCTTGTCGAAATCCCCGGCGCCCGTACGATCATGGAGCAAGTCAACGGAACCCGGAGGCCTGCCTTGAAGACGACTCTGCTCGCAACCTGCGTCCTGATCCCGCTCATCGTGGCCGGCGCGGCCCCGGCCGCCGCGGCCCCCGGTGTCGCGGAGCGCGCACCCGGCGTGCCGGCTGGCGCCTACGCCCTCGACCCGTCCCACGCGAGCCTGATCTTCCGCGTCGATCACCTGGGATTTTCCAGGTACACGGCGCGGTTCACCCGCTTCGACGCGAACCTTCTGTTCGATCCCCGGGAACCCGCCGCCGCCCGGCTGACGGCCACGGTGGATGCGCGGTCCCTGGAGACCGACTTCCCCTTTCCCGAGGAGTTGGATTTCAACGCCCAGCTCCTCGGCGAGGAGTGGCTCCATGCCGAGGAGCATCCGCAGATGGTCTTCCGCTCCAAGGAGGTCGTGCTCACCGGCGCCGACACCGCCCGCATCGACGGTGAGCTCACCCTGCGCGGCGTGACGCGGCCCATGGCGCTCGAGGCCACCTTCAACGGCGGCTACGCGGGCCACCCCATGGACCCGAACGCGCGCATCGGCTTCTCCGCGCGGGGCACCTTGCGGCGGTCGGAGTACGGCATGACCTTCGGCATCCCCGAGCCCGGCACCACCCTGGGGGTCGGCGACGAGGTCGAGGTGATCATCGAGGCCGAGTTCAGCGGACCGCCGTTGGCGGACGCGGCACCGGCGCAGTGAAACCTCGGCGGGCGCTGCCGCTCACGATGCCATCACGACCGTCTCCACCGCCCGCCAGCAGTGCCAGGCGGCGGCGGAGCGCCAGGGGGACCAGCGCTCGCCGTACGCGCCGAGCTCCTTCGGGGTGAGCGGACGGCCGAGCATCTTCTCGGCCCCCTTGCGCACGCCGAGATCGTCCACCGGCAGCACGTCGGGGCGCCCGAGGGAGAAGATCAGATACATCTCCACCGTCCAGCGGCCCACGCCGCGCACCGTCGTGAGCCGCTCGATGATCTCCTCGTCGGGCAGGTGCACGACGGTCCGGTGATGCGGAATCACCCGGTCGAGGCGCTTCTGCGCGATGTCCTTCACGGCCGCGATCTTCTGCCGCGAAAGGCCGGCGCCGCGCAGCCGCTCGTCCGGCGTTTCCAGGAGGGTCGCCGGGTCCGGATGGCGCACCCCGTAGATCGCCATCAGCCGGCCGTAGATGGTAGCCGCCGCCTTGCCCGAGAGCTGCTGGTAGACCACCGCGCGGACGAGCGCCCGGTACGGGTCCTTGAAGCGGCGGAACGTGACGGGATACGGCGGGTGGTTCGGCACGTGCCTGCGCATGGCGGGACATACCCGCATCAGGTGCTGTTCCGCTTCGCCCATGGCCGACACCCACCACCCCCTATGACCGTCACGCTCGCGCCGTCATTCTACTCCCGGTCGCAGGACGGCTCACAGGCGGGCAGCGGCGGGGGGCCGCGCCGGTTCCGTCGCCGCCGCCCGGGCTCATCCGGTCAGCTTCGCCTCCAGCGTGATGTCGGCCCTTAGGACCTTGCTGACCGGGCAACCCGCCTTGGCCTGCTCGGCGGCGTTCCGGAAGGCCGCCTCCTCCAATCCGGGCGCCCGTACCTCCGTGGTCAGATGGACGGCGGGAATGGCGAAGCCGCCGTCCTGCGGCTCGATGGTGACCGTGGCGCGGGTGTCGATCCGCTCCGGCTCCACGCCCGCTTCCCCGAGGATCATGGACAGGGCCATGGAGAAGCATCCCGCGTGGGCCGCCGCGATCAGCTCCTCCGGGTTGGTGCCGGCGGCGTTCTCGAATCGGGTGGAGAAGGAATAGGGCGTCTCCGACAGGACCCCGCTGTCGGTGGTGAGGGTGCCGCGGCCTTTCTTCAGGCCGCCTTCCCAACGTGCGCGCGCATGGCGTTCCATGAGTCACCTCCTGCTGTCTCGGACGATGTATCGGTCGTAAGGCCTTCCGACAGCAAGAACGCCGCCAACGGGAAAATCCGTCGAAAAACTGACAGGGATCCGTGGCGTGAGCCGGCGAAGGCTCCAGAGGCGTATCCGACCTTCGTATACATCGACGCCAACCTGACGGTGGTGGGCAACATCACCGGCTTGCGGCGCGCGGACGAGCTGCTGGTCCTGCGTCGGCGGCGGGTGCCGGCGGTGACGGCTGCCGCCTAGCTGAACCCTCAGTGGGCCACGGTTTGGCTCTGCATGGCCAGCACGTGGCGCGCCAACTCGCGCTGGGCCGCCTGCCCG
>JAWLCV010000053.1:0-3414 GCA_041686955.1 Pseudomonadales bacterium | reverse complement strand
GCGGTGACGGCTGCCGCCTAGCTGAACCCTCAGTGGGCCACGGTTTGGCTCTGCATGGCCAGCACGTGGCGCGCCAACTCGCGCTGGGCCGCCTGCCCGGAGTCGTAGGGTCCCATGAAGCCTTCGCGCGCCGCGAAGAACCAGCCGTCGGGCTTGCGGACGATGCGCTTGGCGGCCACCGGGCCGTTCAGGTTGTCCAGCTTGAGCTCGCCGCCTGAGGAGAGGCGGCGGGCGATCTCCGCGAGCGGCAGTTCCATGACCTGGGTCTGGCCGTCCACTCGGAAGCTCACGCGCGCGACGCCGGCAGCGGCATCCGCCTCGACCACCAGAAAGAGGATGCCGGCTTCCGCGAACAGCCGGCCTTCGAAACGTGCCAAGGTTCTCACGTCGCCACCCTCGGGTGCCTGGTGGGACGATGCTATGAATGGCGTCTCGCGCGGTCTGCGAACTGGATCACGGTTTCGTCCATCGCCCGCATCGCCGTGCCACCGGTGATCATCGCTCCGCAGTGAACACGCGCCGTCCGCCCAGCCAGGTTTCCAGGACCGAGAGCCGGAGGATGTTCTCGCCGCGCTGCTCGAGCGGGTCCGCAGACAGCACGACGAAGTCGGCGAGCTTTCCCGGCTCCAGCGTGCCCTTGTCGTTCTCCTCGCGGGTCAGCCAGGCGCCGGCCACCGTGTACGCCCGCAGCGCCTCCGCTATCCCGATGCGCTCGTCCGCGCCGAGTATCCGCCCACTGAGGCCCCGGCGGGTCACCGCGGCGTAGAGCCCCACGGTCGGGCCGATGGGCAGGATGTCGCTGGAGATGGCCGTGTGGATGCCGAGACGCATGGGCGTGCGCAAGGGGTTGATGGTCGCCACCCGCAGCGGGTCGAGGTTCGCTAGGTAGCGGCCCTCCAGGGTATGGGTGAAGTTGGGCTGCTGGGTGATGGCGATGCGGTAGCGGGCCATGGTCTCCATGGTGGACCGGCTCGGCATCATGGTGAAGTGGTTCAGGTAGTGGCGGTGATCCGGGCGCGGATGGGCGTCGAGGGCTGCCGTCAGGTCGGTCACCGTGAGCTCGATGGCGGCGTCGCCGATGGCGTGGATGCCGAGTTGCCAGCCCGCCCGGTGGGCCTCCAGGATGAGCCCCCGCAGCTCGTCGGGTGAAAGGTTCAGCTTGCCGCGGTAGTCGGGCTGCCCCTCGTAGGGCACCTTGGTGAAGGCGGCCGGTCCGGTGAAGCCGCCGTCGACGAAGATCTTGACGGCGCCGACGCGCAGGTGGTGATCGCCATCGCCGCTGCGGCGGCCGAACGCCTCCATGGCATCACGGCCCTCCCAGGCCACCTGCACCGCCGCCCGGGGCAGGTGGCCCCGGTGCTCGGCATACACGGCCTCCCACTCGGCATAGTGCTCGATGCTGTCGGAAGCCTGGACGATGGAGGTGATGCCGTGGCGGAACAACGCCTGGAGTTGCTCGATCAGGCTCGGCCTCAGCGTTTCCGGCGGCGGCTTCGGCACGTGAGCCAGCAACAGATCGTGTCGCTCGCGGATGATGCCGTTCAGCCGACCCTGGTCGTCGTGCTCGATGACGCCGCGGTCCGGGTCCGGAGTCGAGGCATCGATGCCGGCCTGCTCGAAGGCGAGGCTCGACGCCACCGCGCTGTGTCCGCCGGCCCGGGTGAGAACCACCGGGTTGTGCGGCGCTGCTTCGTCCAGGTCGCGGATCGATGGCCGGCGCCCTTCCGTCAAGGTGTCCTCCGACCAGCCGTATCCGGTGATCCAGGTGCCCGGGCCGAGCGCCTCGGCCTTCGCCGCCACCCGTTCACGGATCTCGGCCACGGAGGTTACGTCCTCCAGCGGGACGTACCAGGGGGGATGCCCGCTCACGTGAATATGCGAATCGACGAACCCCGGCATCACGGTGCGCCCAGCCAGATCGTGGGTCTGCCGCGCCCGGTAACGCGTGAGCAGCGATTCGTCGCCCACCGCCACGATGCGGTCGCCCAGCACGGCCATGGCGGTTGCCCGGGTGTCGGCGGCGTCGAGCGTCAGAATGCGGGCATCATGAACGATGAGGTCCACGCTGCCCGGTGCCTCTGCGGCGGAGCCCCAGCTCGAGCCGGCGAGGAGCAGCGCCGCGGCGCCGGTCAGAGCGGTGAATGCGTGGATCATCATGGCCGTCGATGATCCGTTGCCGGCGGACGACGCGCAAGCGCGGCTGCCGGGCTTGGAACGGCGCTTCGGCGCCGGTACCCTCGGTGCACGCAGCGCCCCCGTGGGGCGCACGCCGCGCCCTCGCGGGACGCGGGGGGAGCCGGGGGCCGGATGCTCATCTATCTCGATCCGCACAGCACGTTGAGCCTGCAGCACCAGATTCGCCAGAAGCTGGTGGAAGCCGTGTCGTGCGGCGCCTTGCCGCCGGGCCGCCGCCTGCCCTCCAGCCGCAAGCTCGCCGCTCAGCTCGGGGTCGCGCGGAACACCGTGACCCTGGCGTACCAGCGACTCATCGAGGAAGGATACCTGGTGGCGCGGGAGCGCAGCGGCGTCTACGTGGACGGAAGCGCTCCGGAGCCGAGACCGGGCGCCCGCGCGGAACGAACGCCGCCCCAGGCGGCGCCGCACTGGCAGCGGCGCTTCCGCCACCGGTATACGGCTCCGCCGTTCCAGCGCTTCAGCAACGACCGGGACCGCTACCCGTATCAGTTCATCGACGGCCCCTTCGACCCGTCCCTGTACCCGGTGGCTGAATGGCGGGAAGCGACCCGCCTTGCCCTGGGCGTGCGCGAGATCAACGACTGGAGTGTCCAGGCGGACTCCAGCGACGACCCCATGCTCATCGACGAGATCCGCTCGAAGATTCTTCCGGCGCGGGGCATACACGCCGACGCCGACGAGGTGATGGTGACGGTGGGGGCGCAGCAGGCGCTGTTCCTCGTCGCGCAGCTTCTGGTCGATTCGAACGTGCGGGCGGCGGTGGAGTCGCCCAGCCACCCGGACACCCGGCAGCTTCTGCTCCAGTTCGGCGCCGACCTTCACCATCAGCCCGTGGACGAGGCGGGGCTGGTGGTGGACGAGCGGCTGGACTCCGTGGATCTTGTGTGCGTCACCCCGAGCCACCAGGTTCCCACGGCGGTCACCATGTCCCTGGAACGGCGGCGCGCGCTGCTCACCCGGGCCGCGGAACGGGACTTCGTCATCCTCGAGGACGACGTCGAGGGCGAGAGCAACTACCTGGGTTACCCGCAGCCCGCGCTGCGCAGCCTCGACGGCTCCGATCGTGTGGTCTACGTGTCGGCGCTGTCGAAGGCCCTCGCGCCGGCGCTTCGGCTCGGCTTCGTGGTGGCGAATCGGGAGGTGATCCGCGAGCTGCGGGCGCTGCGGCGCCTGATGCTGCGCTACGCGCCGCTGAACGATCAGCGCACCGCCGCCTTC
>JAWLCV010000052.1:7771-28782 GCA_041686955.1 Pseudomonadales bacterium | reverse complement strand
TCAGTAGCGGAGCAGCTTCGCTCGGGACTGCTGGGCGACGTGGTGGACACGGTGCAGGTCGGAGACCAGCATATCGAGATCCTGGTGCGTCAGCCCGCCAGCGAGCGAAACAGCCTGGATTTCCTGAAGGACCAGGTGGTGATGGATGCGGAGGGCAACGGCATCCCTCTCGCGGAAGCGGTGGAGGCGCGCGAAACGCGAGGCTGGGGGCAGATCACCCGGATCAATGGGCGGAGAACCGTCACGCTCACGGCGGACGTCGACAGCGCGGTGACGAATGCCGAGGCGATTCTCAGCCATTTGCGCGACCAGTGGCTGGGTCCCTTCCTGGAGCGGTATCCAGGCGTTCAGGTTGAGGTCGAGGGCCAGGCGGCGCGTTCCAGGGAAACAGGTCAATCTATCGCTCGAGGCCTGCTCATGGGCCTGCTCGGCATCTTTCTCATACTCTCCTTCCAGTTCCGTAGTTACATCGAGCCAGTCATCGTCATGGTATCCATCCCCGTCGCCCTCATGGGCGCCGTCTGGGGCCACGAGCTCATGGGCTACGATCTGTCCATGCCGTCGCTGATCGGTGCGGCATCGCTGGCAGGCATCGTTGTCAACAATGCCATACTTCTCGTTCAGTTCATCAAACAGTTCAGCGAGGCAGGGGAAGACGTCGCCCGGGCCGCTGGGCGGGCCAGCCGCGAGCGTACTCGGGCCATCTTCATTACGTCGACGACGACGATTGCTGGGCTGCTACCGTTGCTGTTCGAAACCAGCACCCAGGCGATGGCCATCATTCCCCTTGTCATCTCGGTCGTGTTCGGGCTGCTGGTCGCGACCGTCCTGGTGCTGGTGGTCCTGCCGGCCCTGTACGTGATTCTCGACGACCTCGGCATCGCAAAGGCGTCGGCCCCCTGATCGCGGGCCGGCGCCGCGAAGGAAGATCACGCGGAATCGTTCCGCTTGCGGGTGAATCGCTCCCGGGCGGCGCGGGCATCGGCACTGCCGGCGGTGAGCTGACTCTGGTCCGCGTCGGCGAAGCTGGCGACCCGGTTCAGCGCGGTCACCTGGGCGTTGACGGCTTCCTTGATCATTCGGGTGGCGACAGCGGGCATCCCGGCGGCGGTCCGGGCGAGCTCGAGGGCCTTTGCCGCCGCCTCGCCGTCTGCGCTCACCTCGTCGACGAGTCCCCATTCCAGCGCCGTGGCCGAGTTCATGCGCTCGCAGAGGATGCATATGCGCTTCGCTCGGGCTGGGCCCACCAGATTCACCAGCCGGGGGAGGGCGCCCCACTGCAGATTCAGCCCGATCTGCACCTCCGGCACCCACAGATAGCAGCTTTCACCCATCACCCGCCAATCGCAGGCCAGGGGCAGCGCGACACCGGCGCCTACGGCCAGCCGCTCCATGGCCGCGATGGTGATCTGCGGCATGGCTTCCCAGGCCTCGCACAGCCGCACGCCTCGATAGAACATCTGGCGCCGTTCCAGATCGGAGAGCGCGGGATCGTCGCGGCTGGCCATGTCTTCGAGGTCGGCTCCGGCGGAGAAATAGTCCCTGCTGGCGGTGAGCACCACTGCGCGGGTGCTCGCGTCGTCGTGAAACGACCGGGCCACCTCGGTGAGCTCACGAATCAACTGGCCGTCGAAGGCGTTCAGGTTCTTCTTCCGGTCGAACGTGACCAGGGCGACGGATCCCTCGCGCTCGACGTTGACGTAGCTCCCCGACATGGTTTCTCCCGCTGATGTCCACCAAAACCTGAAGGTACCCGGATCGAACCGTTACCGGAACGCCTTCGCACGACGGAATCGCGATGAGGCCCGTCACCTCCCTGTGGGGTGTGCCAGGGCGCTTCCGTCGGATCCCATCGTGCCTGCACTACGCTCCGCTGCCACGACCAGCCGCGCTGCCTCGAGTCCTGCGTCGGCCTGGCTGAGCACGGTCTCCAGCCGAGCGTCGTCACGAAGACCCGCGAACAGCGGATTGGTGCGCACCTCGGCGGCGCGCCGCCATCCCGCCCCGATGGCCTCCTGCAGGAACGCGAGCGCGGTATCCGGGTCGTTGCGGAGGCTGGCGATGGCGGCGCGATGGTAAGCCACGGTGCCCGGGAAGCCCGTCCGGGCCTCGAAGCTGGCGAGCTGCCTTTCCGCTTCGCGCAGCGTCAGCTCGGCCGCGCGAGTTTCGCCGGTGAGTTGCCGCGCCCGGGCGAGGTACAGGGCGTGCCACGAACCGACGGCCATGTCCCAGTGGCTGTAAAGCCCGGTGGAGTCACCCCCGGTCAGCGACTCGTACTCGCGGATCGCCGTCGCCGGGTCGCCGTTCACCAGCGCGGCGAAGGCGCGAAACGGTGGCACGCCGACGTGGTCCGGAAAGCGTCGGTCGTAGGTCCGCACGGTCTCGGCCAGGCCCGAGAAGTCGCCCTGGTACTGATGCCAGGCGAGCAGGCCGTCCAGCTGCGATACCGGATCCGCGGTTCGCTTCAGCCCGGCCTCGAGCCATTCGCGGCTCGCGTCAAAGTCGCCGAGCTCCAGGAGGACGCGGCCGAGCTCGTTGTACGCGTGGCCCTGCTGGATGCCCCGGTCGATGCCCTGGCGGTACCAGCGGACGGCGTCTGCATGATCCCCGGCGAGCCATTTCGAATACCCCATGCCCCAGTAAGCGTTCAGGTAGCTCGGGTCGATTTCCAGCGATCTCCGCAGCAATGGTTCCGCCGACTCCAGGTCGCCGAGCTGAGCGAGGAGGGTGGCGTGGACGTTGATCGTGTGGACGTTGATGGGATCCTTGCGAAGGGCCAGGGCCGTGTGGGTCAGCGCCTCCCGATTGCGGCCGAGCGCCCGCAGGGTCCAGGCCTGCATGCCGATGGAGCCAACCGCGTTCGGGTCGAGGCGGTGCGCGGTTTCGAAGGCCTCCAGGGCGTCCTCCAGCCGGTTCTCGTAGAAGGCGAGCAGGCCGCGGGCATGCCAGGCCCCGCCGGACTGGGGGGCCAGGGCCAGCGCCTGCTCGACGAGCGCGTCGATCTCGTCCCGGACCTCGACAATCGGCCGCTCGGCGTACTGACTCCGAAGCGCCAGGGTTTCGGCCAGGCCTGCGTAGGCCCGCGCGTAGGCGGGGTCCAGCTCGATGGCCCGGCGGAACTCCTGAACGGATCGTTCCAGGTCGGCGGCCGAGTGCCGGCGCTGCAGATGCTTGCCGAGCAGGTAGGCCTCGAGCGCCTCGGGGACCGTCTCCTGAGGCGCGCCGCGCAAGCCTTCGGCGAGCCCGGCGAGCTGGGGCTCCAGGGCCGCGCCCACCTCGAGGGCGACGTGCTCCTGGATCGCGAAGAGATCGGAGAAGGGGCGCTCGTAGACCCGGCTGAAGAGCTGGTAGCCGCTGACCACGTCGACGAGCTGTGCGCCGATGCGGATTCGATCGCCGTGGCGCCGGACGCTGCCCTCGAGCACGTAGTCGACTCCGAGTGCCCGGCCTATCTCGCGGACGTCCTTGTTGGTCCCTTTGAACGCGAAGGAGGAGGTGCGCGCCACCACGGCCAGCGCATCGACGCCGGCCAGGCGATGGAGAAGCTCCTCGGCCAGCCCATCGCTGAAGTACTCGAGCTCGGGCTCGTCGCTCAGATTGACGAACGGCAGGACCGCCAGCGCAGTCTTCGTGCGGGCCTGGGTGAGGGCGTCCCGGGGAACGGCCAGCCAGGTCACGAGGGCCAGCAGCGGCACGAGCGCCAGGGCGAGCCATGGTCCCGCGTCTCGCATCCGCCGCGGCCGTGGCTGCAGGTCCCCGACCACCGGCGCGGCGCGGGGAGGGTCGTCGCTCGATCCTAGCTCGAGCTCGGCGGCCGCCGGTAGCGGGGGCTCGATCAGGCGATAGCCGCGGCGCGGCAGGGTCTCGATGTAACGGGGCGCCCGGGAATCGTCGTCCAGCGCCTGACGCAGGTCGGAGATGCAGCGGGACAGGGTCTCGTCGGAGACGACGAGACCTGCCCAGACCCGGGCCATGAGCTCGTCGCGGGTGAACACCCTGCCGGGTTCGCTCGCCAGGGTCGCGAGCACGGCCATGGGCCGCGGGCCGAGTCGGCTCGTGCCGGACGGGCTGCACACCGTCCCGTCCTCGGGCCGCACCACGCAGTCACCGATCCTGAATTCCTGGCCCAGCCCCATGGCCGGAGTTTCCTGTGGGCCGCCGACCGATGCAAGTGCTCGTGTCGCATTTGCTTCCCAACTTGCTGATTTGGCGAATGTTTCAGCCTGAGACCGGGTGGCTGCAGGGTTTCTCAGGAGTTCCTCAGAACTTTCTCAGGACGCCGCGGGCGTGGCGCTGCAGCCTTGCGCCCATGAGATGCGTGGTGAATGCGGGGCTCGCCGCCGCTGTGGGGTTCCTGCTCTTCGCCTGGCCGGAAGGCGCGGCCGCCCAGGGCAGCGAGTTCAATCTGTCCTGCGGCGACCGCGAGGTTCTCGTAGGCATCCGCGCCCGTCAGGGCTGGTGGATGAACGGCATCGCGGCCCGCTGCAGGACGGTGGAGGCGAACGGCGCGCTGGGGGCCGCGGTCCGCACCACGGACTACCGCGGAGGCGCTGGAGGCGTCCTGAAGACCATCGACTGCGCGCCCTCCGAGGTGGTGGTGGGTTTCAGCGGATCCCAGGGCGACAACGGCTACGTGCTCCACGTGCAGGAACTCACCTGCGCGCCCTGGCAGGCGCGCACCCGCACGGCGGGAAAGAGTACGAGACCCGTGCGGGCGTTCGAACCACGGCCGGGCGCGAGCGGGCCGCTGGGCGACGCCTGCGCCGACGGCCGGGTCGGCACGCGGGTGCGGGGCAGAGCCGGCGCGTACCTGAACCGGCTGAGCGACCTGGGTTGCAGTTACCTGGCCGGCGCCGATCCCGGCAGCCGGCCGGCGGCGTGACCCGGCACCTCGAAGCACATCAACGTTCGGAGAACAGCCAGTCATGAACGAAAACGGAACCCCACACTCGCGCAGGCACTTCGTCCGCCTCTGCACGGCGCTTCTGCTCGCGGCGCCCCTGCAGGGAACCCTCGCCCAGGCCGTCCGGCCGGGCGTCCCGCTCACCAATCTCCGCCGCCGCCCGGCCGAGCCCGGCGCCAACGCGTTCGCCAGCTTCAACCGCAACGCCGCGGGGCACAGCCTCGAGAACTCGTATCTGCTGGCGATGGTGGCCCACTACATGTACCCCCACGCCTATCAGCCCAACCCGGGCAACAACTTCGTCACCTTCCGCAACCTCGCCGAGGCCAGATTCAAACTCTGGGGCATGAGCCAGGTGAACGTCGTATCCAAGGGCAACGTGCAGTACGCCGTAATGTCGAACGCCGACATGATCGTTCTGGCGTTTCGCGGCAGCGACGCCGTAGAGCACATGGACGGCTTCGCCGACTGGATCGCCACGGACGCCCTCGCGCTGCAGAAGAAGGTGTCCACCTGGGGCACCGTGGCCTACTCCTCCAAGAATCTGTTCGGGCAAACGGTGACGGTGCGCAAGGAGCCCGGCGTTCACACGGGCATCGCCAACGCGTACTGGACCGTGCGCAACGACGTGAACAACCTGATCCGTACCCATGGCGGCTCGTCGAAGAAGCTCTTCATCACCGGCCACAGCCTGGGAGCCGGGCTGGCGACCCTCGCGGCCATCGACCAGGGCTATGCGTCGGATCGTCCGAGCAGCCGCCGGTTTCGCGCTCAGGGGGTCTACACCTTCGGGGGGCCGCGGGTCGGCAACGGCATCTTCAAGAGTCTGTACCACTCCAAGCGCAGCGCCGGCGGGACCGTGGCGCTCAACACGCATCGTTACGTGAACTTCAACGACCTGATCGCCATGTTGCCGGGCGACACCCTGGCGCACGACGCCATGTACGTACCCCTCGCTCACTACGGCCCGGGAGAGCCCCACGACAACGTCAAGTACACCCACATCGGGCGCACCTGCAACATCGCTCAGAACGGGGTCATCTCGCTGAACAGCGCCGAGTACCGGGGAATCGGCAGCCCGCTTTCGCATCACAGCGCGCTGTACGCGCACAACATCTACCAGGCCCACGTGGTCGGCAAAAGCTGGGCGAGCCGCATGCCGCCGCCCCCTGCGCCCACCCAGCTTTGAGGGGCGGAACGCTCATGAAGATCGATTCGAAGGAGCGGCGGAGACCGCGCTGGCGGGATGGGTGTCTGGTGGCGCTGACGTTTGGTGTGGGCCTGACCCTGACCGCGTGTCAGGCACTGCCGCCGGCGCTCGGCACGGCGCTCACGGGCTTCGGCCAGGACGTGCTGGCCGCCGCCGCGCAGAACTTCGCGCCCCAGTATGCGGCTTCCATGCAGAACCTGTTTTTCGCCATGGCCGAGACGGCCACCGGGGTGCCGTTCACCCAGCAGGTGAACGGCGCCGCCTCCTACGACACGTACGGTGCAGGCGTTGACGCCGACGGCACTTACACCGAGGGCGCCTACGCCGAAGCGGGTGACGACCCCGGCTACGATGCGGGCTACGACTCTGGCCACGCGCCGGGCTATGAGGACGCCGGGTACCCGGCAGGTGATTACCAAACCGGCGTACCCGAGGCTCACCAGCCGGGAGTAGAGGGGGCCATTGCCCTGGAGGTCGCCGTGCTCGCCCAGCAGCTCACGGCGGACGGACAGGTCCGGCTGCGGCCCGTGGAGGACGGCGAGACGCTGTACGACGGCCGCGGGAACCCCGCCCGCGGGGACAAGATCAAGATCCTCTTCGCCGCCAACTGTGACTGCTACGTCTACGTCATCGGCATCGATGCGACCGGATACGTGGCGAGAATCTTCCCCGACGGCAACCCAGGGACCGCGCTCGTGCAACCGGGCGCGCAGTACCTCGTCCCCGGTGGCACGACCTGGTGGGGATTGGACGATCATCGCGGCGTGGAGCAGATCTACTTCGTGGCATCGCACCGGCGGCGGCCGGACATCGAGGACCTGCTCGCGCAGCTCGCCGGGCAGCGGCCGGCCCTGCCGGCGGAGTTCCGTGCCGTGCGAGAGCCGGCCATTGTGCCCACGAGGGGTCTGGTGCAGGTGCAGGCGGCCGCTCCCACGGTGGTGCCCTCGGAGTTCGGTCCGGCGCAGCCGGTGAGTCCGACCTCGTTCCGGTCCACCGTCGCCGATGCGGATCTCGTCATCACCCGCTGGTTCCGTCACGAATGAGCGTCACGGGTCGAGGCTTCGGATCACTCGCGGCCGCGCTCGTCGTGGTGCTGGCGAGCCCGGCCTGGGCTGCGCCGAGCGAGCCGGTGGTCAGCCGTCAGGCGATCGTCAGACAGCTCGCGGGCCCGCCCGGCGATCGAAAGGGTCTGGTGGTGGTGGAAGATGCGGGGCACTCCGATTCGGCGCCGCCCGCCATGGACTTCCCCAACATCCAGTTCGAGCTCGGCTCGAGTCGCTTGACGGCGTCGGCGCGCGCGCAGCTCGACGAGCTCGCGGCGGCCCTGGCGGCCGACGAGCTGCGCAACTTCCGCTTCGAGATCGTCGGCCACACCGACGCCCGGGGCAGCCGTGCCCACAACCAGGCGTTGTCCGAGCGGCGCGCCCTGGTGGTGCGCGATTACCTGCTGCGCCGCGCGCCTCTGGATCCCCGGCGTCTCGTGGCGGCGGGCCGCGGCGAGGAGGCTCCCCTGCACGAGGAGGACCCCGCAGCGCCGGCGAATCGTCGAGTGGAGATCCGCAACGTGGGAGCACTTCGATGAAAACGTCATTCGCCATACTGCTTATGCTCGCGCTGCCGCTTCAGGCTTCGGAGCTCGAGCCCGGCCGGGAATACGCCGGCAGGGCCCGGGTCGAGTCCGCGGCCGACGGGGTGTCGTTCGCCATCCCCGGGGAGTGGCTCGGCGGTCTGCCGCGGGGAGCCGCTGCGTTCGTGCTCGGTTCCCACGCCCGGCCGGGGGTCGGCATGGTCATCATGCGCGCCCGCACGAGCTGGGCGGAGATCGAGTCGTTCCTGAACCAGCCTCAGGACCTCGGCGAAGGCGTTGTGCTGAGCCCGTCCTCCCCTGGACGGCGCACCGAGCGCGGCTACGAGATCTCCCTGACGGACGGCGTCCACGCCGGACATGCCATCGGACGCATGGGCGAGCAGGGCAACGGGGTCATCGTGTTTTTCGGGGGGCCGGCCAGCGAGCTCGCGCGCTACGAGTCGCTGGCGGCGGAGACGTCGGCCTCCGTGGCGTTCACGGCGCCGAGCACGAGCGGGGCCGCGCAGCAGTGGCAGGCGTACCTGGCGGGGATGAAGCTCGAGCGCCGGAGCTCCTACTACAGCGGCGGCGTCGATGGCAGCTACGTGGGCGGCTCATCGTCCGAGACGCTTCATCTGTGCAGCGACGGATCCTTCGCCTACCTCAGCTCCTCCGACGTGGCCGCGGACGCGGGTGGGGGAACCAGCGGATACGCGGGCGGCGACGGCGTCACGCTGGGAGAGTGGCGCGTGGAGGTAATGGGCGACCGCTCCCTGCTCACCCTGCGCTCCGCCGACAGTGAGCTCTCGCAGCACGACTTGCAGGTTCAGGGCGAAGCCGTCTACGTCGATGGCGAGCGCGCCTACCGCGTCCAGAGCGATCGCTGCAGGTGAATGGACCGATGGATCCGGAGGAAAACGTCATGTTCCGCTCGACTCTTGCGCTCCTCGTGCTGGCTGCGTGGCTCGCAACCGCGCCGCTCGCTGCCGCCACCGGCCTGGAACGGTTCGACGAATCCCGCGGCGATCCCGCGGAATGGACCATCGCCGTCTACCTGGACGGTGACAACGACCTCGAGAAATTCGCGCTGGTGGACTTGAACGAGATGGAGCTCGGCATCCGCGGGGACGTCAACGTGGTCGCCCTGGTGGACCGGGCGGACGGCTACGACGACTCGGACGGCGACTGGAAGGAGGCGCGCGTGTACCGCATCGTCGCGGACCAGGACAAGAGCGCCGTCCGCTCCCGGGTCATTGCCCGTCCCGGCGAGGTCAACATGGGCGACCCCGACGTCCTCGAGAGCTTTCTCGCGACGACCATCACGAGCTTTCCCGCCAAGCGCGTCGCGCTCCTGCTGTGGAACCACGGCGGCGGCTGGCAGGCTCACGCGGTGGATCACGGCCTCCCGGGCGGCGCGGCTGCCAGCGATGCCCTGACCATGCCGGAGCTCTCGTCGGCCATCCGCGGCGCGCTCGGCCGAACCGGGCGTGAGACCCTAGATCTGGTGGGTTTCGACATGTGCCTGATGGCGCAGTACGAGGTTGCCCTGGAACTGCATGGCCTCGCCGACGTGCTGGTGGCCTCCCAGGCCACCGAGCCCGGTGACGGCTGGCCCTACGACCGGTTGCTGCCGGAGTTCGCCAATCCCCGGGCAACCACCACCGCGCTGGCGGCGGAGATCGTGGACCGGTTCGACGCCTACTACCGCGAGCGCGAGGAGGCCATCACCACGCTGGCGGCCTATGACCTCGCTCATCTGCCGACCTTCAGCGAACGTTTCGACCGCCTGCTCGCGAAGCTCGAGCCGGCGCTGCCCGAGCTCTGGCCGGTGGTGTCCAGGTCCATTTTCTTCGCGGAGGGCTATGCGCCGCGCACCGAGCTGCAGAAGAGCGACCAGGCCCTGGCCAGCATCGACCTGCTGGATGCCTTCCGGCGTGTGGAGTTGAACGCCGGACGCTTTCCGGCACGTGCCGAGCTGCGTGCGCTGGAGAAGGCCCTCCAGCGTCTGCTCATCAGCCACAAGAACAGCCCGTCGCGGCGGTTGAGCAACGGCCTCGCCATCTACGCGCCGGTGACGGCCGCGGTGCTCAACCGCGGCTACGACGAGCTGGTCATAAACAACGCGAGCCGCTGGCGTCACTTCATCCGCCGCCTGCACGAGCTTCAGGCGGCAGCGAGCAAGGCGCCGGCGATCGGCGAGTTTCAGCTCGTCGACTGGAAGGCCGGCCGAGCCGTCGACCGGGCGCTGCCGCTGAACACCCACGGCGTCGGTTACGTGGTGGAAGGCAGCGACCTGCTGTGGCTGCGGGGCCTGCAAGGGCAGTGGGACGAGAAAGGCGAAGGGCTGCTGGTCTCGCGCCGTGCAAGCATCGTCGATGCCAACTGGTCGGCTCGCGCGCGCGACACCGCGGCCGACCGCATCGACCTGATGATTCCGCAGTTCGCGAACGGTGCCAACCCGCTGGTCACCCAGCTCGACGGCTACCAGTACATGGTGTCGGCGGGAGAGAAGGCCTACTACGCGACCATCGACGAGACCGGCGAGCACATCCTCGTCCCGATCATCTTTCATCATCCGGAGGCCGGAGACCTCGGCGGCACCGTCTACTTCCACCCCCAGTGGTGGTACCCCGTCGCCGTGGAGCTGGAAATGCCCCAGCCGGACGGCTCCATCGTCTACCGGCAGGTCGAACCCGAGCCGCAGCACGAGATCACGCTGCTGTTCGAGCACCTGAAAAAGGACGGCACGCTATCCTATGCGGCGGGCAAGCGGCTCCCCTGGGGCGACGGTCCCGAATTGCTGCTCGGCTTGCAGCAGCCCGGAAACTACGTGTTCGGCGTCACCGCGGAGGCCATCGGCGGCAAGACGTCCCACGCATTCTTCGAGTACAGCATGGGCGAGGACGCCGGGCTCGCGGCGTTCATGCGGCAAGGCGGCGACTTCGAGCTGGACGACCTGCTCGGCACCTGGGAGATGATCGAGGCCGAAGCGTTGGCGAAGCGGGGCGAGATCGTGCCGAACGGCGTGCTGGTCGAGTACGCCAGGCACCCCGAGAAGCGGGCGCTGATGATCAGCACCATGACGGCGCCGCAACGAAACCCGGATTTCGCTGCGCGCGAGCTGGTCTATCTGGATCAGCGGCTCGTTCACCACCTGCGCAGCTTCAAGATCGACACCGAGGGTCTGGCGGAGGACCCGCTCGGGGTCGAGTTTTCGGTCAACCTGGTGGCGCTGTACATGCAGGACGGCCGGCCCATCATGCTGACCCGCAACACGGTGTCCGGTCTCAACTACGCCTTCGCGAAGGTCTCGTTGCCGGCCGGTTCCGCCGCCCAAGCGCCGGGTGGACCGCCCGCGGGCGCCCAGCCCCCGGCGCCCTTCGGCCAGCCGCAGGCGGCGCCGCCTGCGGTGGCGACGCTGGACGGCGTGTGGCAGCGGCACGATGGGGTGATACTGATCGTGCAGGGCAATCAGTTCCAGGTGAACCAGTTCGGCATGGCCGTGGACGCGGGCATGTTCGCCATCGAGTCCGGCGTGCTGACCACCCAGAGCAGCTACACCGGCGCCCTGGAGCAATTCCGGATCGTGCTGGAGGCGGACGTGCTGCAGCTCCAGGACGGGTGGGGCGGGTTGTGGGTCTACCAGCGGCTGCAGTGAGCTACCGGGCCGCCTCCTGGCGCGTCCCAATCTCGGGCGGTCGGCGGTATTCAGCCTCGGCTATCGGTTCTGACGGACCAGGCGAATCGAGGGGGGAGCGCCAGGGCTGCGACGCTCACGCGCTCCCGTCTCCCGCGGCGCCGGCTGTGGGAAGCGCTTTCAGGCGCTGTGCGATGAAGTCGACGAACGTGTCGGCATACCTGCGGTGGCTGTGGCTCCAGTAGGCGCGCAGGCCCGGGCGCGTCAGTAGCTGGTCCGGGAAGCGGTGGGCGTTCTCGAACAGAGAGGCGTCCACCAGGCCTGCCTCGTACTGCAGAAACAGCACCTCGTACATCCGAAAGAACTTGTGGGCGATGTTGTTGAAGACGATCCGATCCACCGCCTCCAGGTCGGCCGCCTGGCCGAGGCCCTTGATCCAGACCGTTCCCAGCCGGTCGTTCTCCAGCAGCAGGTCCTCGAAGTCGCTGAAGGTGTTCGAGAAGTTCTGAAACGTGGTGGCGCGGATGGCTCGGGTATTGAAGTCGATGTGGTGCGTGTTCTGGCGGATCTGCACGGCCAGGTAGGCGAGGGAGGCGACCACGCCCACCGCACCCACCAGCTCGGCGACGGCGCCGACAGCGTCCCAGTTCACGGTGTTTCCCTGAGTGGATGAGCCACCGATTACACAGAACGGGTCACGTGAGCGCAATGGGCACCGCAGTTAATGGTTCATATATGAGAAACGACATGTGAGGCTTGCATACTTAAAGATTAAAGCCCTATAGTGCGCGCCTGAGCATCATAATGGATGTACAGCGCATGATATCAGCCGGACAAATCCGTGCCGCGCGTGCCCTGCTGGGGTTGGACCAACGTCGCCTTGCGGAGCTGGCCGGGCTGTCGCTGCCCACGATTCAGCGCATGGAGGCGAGCACCGGTGCCCAGGTGCGCGGCAACGTGGAATCCCTGATGAAAATCGTCGAGGCGTTGGAGAAGGCGGGGGTGGAGCTGATTGCCGAGGGTACCGTCAGCCCCGCCGGCGGGCGGGGGGTGCGGCTCAAGGCGACGCCGGCCGCGGAGGAGCCGTCCTAGTCATGGACCTCGCACTCCGGCTCGCGGCAGCAGCGGTTGCCCTGGCTCTGGCCTCGTCGGCGGTGTCCCTGGCGACGCCCCGGATGCCGCGCCTGCTTCGCAGGGTGGCCATGCCGCTGCTCGGGCTGGCTGGACTGGCTGCCACGGCGGCGGGGCTCATGGCTCTGACCCGGGGCGGGGTGATCGTGGCGGAGCTGCCCATGGGCCTGCCGTGGCTGCCCTGGCAGGTACGGCTGGATGCCCTGTCCGGCTTCTTTCTGGTGGTGATCGGCATCGTCACCCTTGCGGTCGGCATCTATGGGCCGGCCTACGTACGCGGCTTCGAGCACGGCCGCGACTCTCTCGCGGCGCTCGGCGGTTTCGCCGGGGCGTTCCTCACCGGCATGCTGCTGGTGGTGCTCGCCGACGACGCCTTCCTGTTCATGGTGGCGTGGGAGGTGATGTCGCTCGGTTCCTATTTCCTGGTCGCCTTCCACCACGAGTCCGCCGCCAACCGCCGAGCGGCGTTCCTGTATCTGCTGATGGCCCACATCGGCGGGTTGGCGATCCTGCTCGGCTACGGTGTGCTCGCGTCCTTCGGCGGCGGCTTCGACTTCGACGCCATGCGGGCCGCGGAGCTCTCCGGGGGCTGGGCCAGCGTCGCCTTCGTGCTGGCGTTTCTCGGCTTCGGCATGAAGGCCGGCCTGGTCCCCGTGCACGCCTGGCTGCCCGAGGCGCACCCGGTGGCGCCATCCCACATATCGGCGCTGATGTCGGGGGTGATGCTCAAGGTGGCCGTCTACGGCTTCATCCGCTTCGTCTTCGATCTCGTCGGCCAGTTCCACTGGCAGTGGGGTGTCGCCGTGCTGGCGGTGGGTAGCGTCTCGGCGCTGATGGGCGTGCTCTACGCGCTCATGCAGAACGACCTCAAACGCCTGTTGGCGTACTCCTCCGTGGAGAACATCGGCATTGTCTTCATCGCCCTGGGGCTGTCGCTTCTGTACCTGGGGTCCGGGAGCCCGGTGCTCGGCGCGGTGGCGCTGGTGGCGGGCCTTTACCACGCCATCAACCACGCGCTGTTCAAGGGACTCCTGTTCCTGGGAGCCGGCGCGGTTCTGCAGAGCACTCACGAGCACGATCTCGAGCAGATGGGTGGCTTGCTGCGGCGCATGCCGTGGACGGGAACGTTCTTTCTGGTCGGATGCATCTCCATCTCCGCCTTGCCGCCGTTCAACGGGTTCGTGTCCGAGTGGCTCACGTTCCAGTCCGCGCTGCAGGCGTGGCACCTGGAAAGCGGCGTTCTGCGCAGCCTGGTGCCCGTGGCGGCGGCGGTGCTGGCGCTCACGGGCGCGCTGGCGGCAGCGTGCTTCGTGAAGGTCTACGGGGTGGCCTTTCTCGGCCGCGCCCGCAGCCGCCACGTTCGGCGCGCGCGGCCCGTGCCCCTCGGCATGCGGGCGGGTCAGGGGTTGCTCGCGGCTTTGTGCCTGGCGCTGGGCGTGTGGCCCACCGGGGTCGTGGCACTCCTCGGTGTCGTACCCGAGCACGTGCTCGGGGTCGGGCTTCCCCAGGCCACGGCCCGCGGCTGGCTCTGGCTGACGCCGGTGGCCGCGGAGACGGCCAGCTACAGCGCGCCTCTGGTGGTGGCGCTGCTGGCGGCGCTCGCCGCATTCTCGGTGCTCGTGTGGCGGCGCAAGGCGGTGCGCCGGGCGCGCCGCAGCGATCCCTGGGACTGCGGCTTCGCGCCGCCGGACCCCCGCATGCAGTACACCTCCACGGCCTTCGCCCAGCCCATCCGGCGGGTGTTCGCCCTGGTCTTTCAGATCGACGAAGGGGTAGAGCCCGGAGCCGGGAGCACGGCGCGCTACCGTCTGCGGGTGCAGGATCGGGCCTGGGAGACGCTGTACCTGCCGGCGGCCCGGGTCGTCGAGGCCTCGGCCCGCCGGGTCGCGCGCCTGCAATCCGGCAACCTGCGCCGCTATCTCGGCTGGACGCTTGCAACCGTACTGGTGCTGTTGTGGATCATCTCCTGAGTTCCTCCGCCTGGCTGCTCGCCCTGGGGCAGGCGCTCTTGCTCGCGGCGCTGGCGCCCGGGCTCACCGGCTGGATCCGCAAGGCGAAAGCGCGCCTGCAGAATCGCCGGGGCGCGCCAGTGCTGCAACCCTACCGAGACCTCTACAAGCTGCTCGGCAAGGAGGTGCGGGTGGCCCATACCGCCTCGCCGCTGTTCCGCGCCGCGCCCTACGTGGTGTTCGTGGCCACCTGGCTCGCGGCTGCCACGGTGCCGTTGATCACCGTAGACCTGCCCACCGCCATGATCGCCGACATCATCGTGCTGGTGGGACTCCTGGCGCTGGCCCGCTTCTTCCTGGCCCTTGCCGGCATGGACGTTGGCACCGCGTTCGGCGGCATGGGCGCATCGCGGGAAATGCTGGTCTCCGCGCTGGCGGAGCCGGCCATGCTGCTGGCGGTGTTCACCCTGGCCATGACCGCCCACAGCACCAACCTGGCCAGCGTCATCGACAGCCACCTGGAGGGCCCCCTGGTGTTGCGGCCGTCGTTCCTGTTCGCCCTGGGGGCCCTGGTGCTGGTGGCGATAGCCGAGACGGGCCGCATTCCGGTGGACAACCCCAGCACCCACCTGGAGCTGACGATGATCCACGAGGCCATGATCCTCGAGTACTCGGGCCGGCACCTGGCGCTGATGGAGTGGGCGGCACAGATCAAGCTTCTGCTCTACGGCTCGCTCATCGCCAACGTCTTCGTTCCCTGGGGGATCGCCAGGGGGCTCGAGCCGGGTGCGCTGGCGGTGGGGCTCGTGGCCGTGGTGCTGAAGCTCGCGGTCCTCGGCGCGCTGCTGGCCACCGCCGAGACGGTGCTCGCGAAGATGCGCCTGTTTCGCGTGCCCGCGTTCCTGAATCTGGCCCTGCTGCTGGCCCTGCTCGGACTGCTTGGGCACGTCATTCTGGAAGTGGGCTCGTGAACATAGTCGACCTTCCCATCCAGGAGCAGCTGGTGCTGGTGCTCGCCGCGCTGGTGCTGCTCACCTCCTTCGTTCTTCTCGAGCAGGCACGGCTGGTATCGGCGATCCACGCCTTCGCCTGGCAGGGCGGCCTGGTGGCCGCGGTGACCGGGCTGGTGGCCACGGCCGGAAACCTGCCGCACCTGTACATCTCCGCGCTGCTCACCCTGGTGCTGAAGGCGATGCTGATTCCCTGGATGCTGCATCGCCTGGTTCGGCGTCTGGCGCTGGAGCGCCACGCCGAGGAGCTGCACCGGCCCGCCCTGGTGATCATGGCGGCGGTGGCGCTGGTGATCTTCAGCTACTGGCTGGTGATTCCCATCGTCGAGCAGGAGCTGGTGTTCACCCGGAACATCGTGGCCATCAGCCTGGCCGCGGTGCTCATCGGTCTGTTGATGATGGCCTCCCGCCCCCAGGCGGTTCTGCAGGTGCTCGGCTTCATGGCCATGGAGAACGGCCTGTTCCTGGCTGCGGTTTCCGCCACCGGCGGCATGCCCCTGGTGGTGGAGCTCGGGGTGGCCTTCGATGTGCTCGTGGCCATGGTGCTGTTCGGGGTCTTCTTCCTGCAGATCCGCGAGAGCATCGACTCCCTGGACGTCGACCGGCTGAACCGCCTGACGGAGACGCCGGAGGGGGATCGATGATCGCGCTGCTCCTCGCGGTGTTCACGCCGCTGGCTGGCGCCCTGGCGCTCTCCCTATTGCGCTCGCCGGACCGTGCCGGCTGGCTCAACGTGGCGGTCTCCGCGATCGCGCTCGGCGCCGCGACGTGGCTTGCCTGGGACGTGGCCGCGGCGGGGGAGGTGGCGGGGGCGAGCTTCCGCGTGGACGCGTTCAACGTCTACCTGATCGTGCTCACCGCGTTCGTGGGGCTGACCACCTCCATCTTCTCGCGGCCGTACATGCGCTACGTCCGGGAATCCGGCCGAACCGGGGAGCGGGGCATGCGCATCTATCACGCCATGTACCAGGTGTTCATGTTCACCATGCTGCTCGCGCTGGCAACGGACAATCTGGGAATTCTCTGGGTGGCGGTGGAGGGCGCGACCCTGAGCACCGTGCTGCTGGTGTCGCTGTACCGCACGCCCGAGGCCGTGGAGGCCGCCTGGAAGTACTTCATTCTCTGCGGCGTGGGCATCGCGCTCGCGCTGTTCGGCACGGTGCTGACCTACTTCGCCGCCCAGCATGTGCTCGGCGAGTCTGAAGCCGGTTTGACGTGGAGCGTGCTGTATCGCAACGCCGACGGCCTGGAGCCTGCGGTGATGAGCCTGGCCTTCGTGTTCCTGCTGGTGGGTTACGGGACCAAGGTGGGTCTCGTGCCGCTGCATCAGTGGCTGCCCGACGCGCACTCCGAAGGTCCCACGCCCATGTCCGCCGTGCTCTCGGGGCTGCTGCTCAACGTCGCCCTGTACGCGGTGGTTCGGGTGAAGATGCTGGTGGACGGCTCCCTGGCGTCGACCGCGACACCCCACATGCCGGGGTACCTGCTGATGGGATTCGGCATGCTTTCGTTTCTGGTGGCGGGCCTGTTCCTGCACCGCCAGCGCGACATCAAGCGCATGTTCAGCTATTCCTCCATCGAGCACATGGGGCTGATGACCTTCGCCTTCGGCCTGGGCGGCCCGCTCGCCACCTTCGGCGCGCTGCTGCACATGCTGGTCCACTCGCTCACCAAGTCGGCGATCTTCATCACCGTCGGCCATGCCGCCCACATCGCCGGCACCCAGAACATCGACCACATTCGCGGTCTGATTCGAACCCAGCCGGCGGTGGGGTGGTCGCTGCTCATCGCGGTGGCCGCCATCGCCGGGTTCCCGCCGTTCGGGGTGTTCACCAGCGAGTTCCTGTTGCTCACCGCCACCATGCAGTCGCAGCCCTGGCTCACCGTGGCTCTGCTGGTGGGGCTGGCGGTGGCCTTCGCCGGACTGTTCCGCCACCTCCATCCCATGGTCTACGGCGCGGCGCCCCAGGGACAGCGGCCGGTTTCCGCCAACATGCTCCCCGTGATGGTGCATTTGGGGCTGGTGCTGTGGCTCGGGCTCTCCGTGCCCGACTTCCTGGCCCGCTGGCTCGATCGCGCCACCGCGCTCATTACCGGAGGAAGCCTGCTGTGAGCGATCTTCTGACGGGGTTGCGCGCGGAGCACGTTGAGGTGACCGAGGCGGCCGGCCGGGCGCTGCCCCCCGCCCGGCGGCTCGAGGTGAGCGCAGGCGACTGGGGCCGGGCCGCGGCCATCGCGGCGCGCGCCGGTTATCGCTGGGCGGGCGCGTGGGGCGACGCGCGGGGCGACGACATGGTGGTTCAGGCCTGTCTCGAACGGGGCGGCGAATACGTGGTGCTGGAGACCCGGGTGCCGCTCTCCGATCCCACGCTGCCTGCTCACACCCCGAGCTTTCCGGGCGCCGACCGGCTGGAACGCCACATGCGGGATCTTCTCGGCGTGGTCTGGACCGATCATCCCGACGAACGCCGCTGGACGCGGCATCAGGCCTGGGTCGAAGGCGATTTCCCATTGCGCCCAGACTATCCCCTGGCCGGGCGCGGGCCGAAGCGGGCGCCGGCAGACAAGGACTATCCCTTCCGCCGGGTCCAGGGCAACGGCGTGTACGAGATCCCCGTGGGCCCGGTGCACGCCGGCATCATCGAGCCGGGACATTTCCGCTTTCAGGCGGTGGGGGAGGAGATCCTGAGCCTGGAGGCACGCCTGGCGTACACCCACAAGGGCACCGAGAAACTCGCCGTGGGGCGTGATCCCGCCGCGTTGGCACGGCTGGCCGGCCGGGTCTCCGGAGACTCCACGGTAGCCCACGCCTGGGCCGCGTGCATGGCCATGGAGCGCGCGGCCGGCTGCACGGTGCCAGCAAGGGGTGCGTATCTGCGGGGCCTTCTGGCGGAGCGGGAGCGGGTGGCCAATCACCTCGGTGACATCGGCGCCATCTGCAACGACGTGGGGTTCACCTTCGCTCACGTGCACTGCGCCCGGCTGCGGGAGCGCTGGCAGCGCCGCAGCGGCGAGCTGTTCGGACATCGCCTGCTCATGGACGTGGTGGTCCCGGGCGGTACGGCGCGAGACGTCACGGGCAGCGCCGTGGAGACACTGCGCGCCGACCACGCCGAGCTGCTGAAGGCCGTGGAGCCGGTATTCGCCGTCATCGGCGACTACCCCTCGCTGGAAGACCGGTTGCAGGGAGCCGGGCGCCTGGGCGCCGAGGACGCCCGCGCTCTCGGCTGCACCGGGTACGTGGGCAAAGCCAGCGGACAGAGCTTCGACGTGCGCAGGGCGTCTCCGTATCCGCCTTACGATGTGCATCCCATCGAGGTCCCCGTTCTCCACGAAGGCGACATCGCCGCCCGCCTGGCCGTACGGGTGCGGGAGGTGCGTATCAGCGTGGCGTGGATGGACGCCCTGCTCGCGGTGTTGCCCGAAGGTCCCTGCGCCGCACCCATGCCTGCCGTGGATGCGGCCGCCCCCCAGGCTGGGGTGGAAGGGATCGGCATCGTCGAGGGCTGGCGGGGCGAGATCGTCAGCTACGTGCGCTTGGGCCAGGACGGTCGCATCGCCCGGTTCTTTCCCCGCGACCCGAGCTGGTTCACCTGGCCGGCGCTCGAGCGGCTGATCGACGGCAACATCGTTCCCGATTTTCCGGTCTGCAACAAATCCGTGAACGGATCCTATTCCGGGCACGATCTCTAGGAGGTGCGAACATGTTCCGGGTGCTGAAGCAGGCACTGATCGTCGGCAACGTCACGGAGGATGCCCCGCCGCTGGACGATCCCGACATCGAGGCGGTGGGCGCGCAACTGCGCAGGGTAATCGATCGCCGGTTCCGCCGCAGCCTGGCCATCCGTCAGGTGGATGCCGGATCGTGCAACGGGTGCGAGCTGGAGATCCACGCCCTGAACAATCCGTACCACGACGTGGCGCGGTTCGGAATCCAGTTCGTGGCGTCGCCCCGCCATGCCGACGCGCTGCTGGTCACCGGTCCCGTTTCCCGCCACATGGAAACCGCGCTGCGCCGCACCTGGCGCGCCATGCCCGCGCCCAAGCTCGTTCTCGCCGCCGGCACCTGTGCCTGCAGCGGGGGGGAGTTCGGCGTTTCCTACGCGAGCTGCGGGGGCGTGGAGAACGTGATCCCCGTGGATGCGAGAATCAGCGGCTGCCCGCCGTCGCCCCTGGCGCTGATGAAGGGGCTGCTCGCGGTGCTCTGCGCCGGCGATCGTCTCGAGGAGCGCGCGTAACCGCGGTTCGTCGGCCCACGCCGGTGCTGGGCATACCCGCGCGGGTCACTGGGCGGCTGCCGTGCTTGCCGCCAGCACGGGAGCCGCCTGGCAGTTGCTCAGCCGCAGCGTGGGCGGATCCATGGAGAACTCGAAGGGCGAGGTGCGGCGCAGGGCGCTCAGCCCGAACAGCCCACGCGAGGCGCCGGGGAGCACCGCGGCCTCCACGTCCTTCAGAACGCAGCTACTACCGATGACGATTTCGTCGATGACGTAGATGGGCACGCGGAGCACGCTGCCGTCTGCCAGATGTCCCTGGATGATCCGGACGAAGCGCACTCGGCCGGCGTTCTCGAGACTGGACAGGGTGGGTTCCGTGATGGTCATGTATCCCGCGCCGGTGTCCACCAGGTAGTCCTCGACCATGCCCTGGCCCATGTCCACCGGCAGGTAGTACGTTGCGAAGCCGTTGCGTGCGTTGAGGGGTACCACCGTGTCCGCCACGGCCGGAGACAATCCGGTGAACGGGACGCAGACGGCCACCCGCAGCAGCAGCGCCGCCAGGGCGGCGATCCGGGCGCCGGCGGCGCAGGATCTGCGTGTCGCGCATCGCGTTTTCATGGTCCGTCCACCTGTCGCCTGAAAGAATGTCCGGCGGGCGGGAGCAAAGGGTATGCCAGTGGGGTCGAAGGCGTGCGGGCGCCGGTTTCACGGGCCTCGGGCGTGGCCGGTGTCGGATCGGCGCCGACTTCCGAGGCGCTGGCGTCGGCCGGGCGCCGACGCGGCGATCAGCGTGATTCCACCCGAAACGCCCACCAGCCGTCCTCGCGGGGACTGTCCGTGCCTCGGCCGGTCTTCGTGGCCCGGGCCTGCCACGCCTCGTCGAGCACGGCGGGGTTGCTCACCCGGCTCAACCGCACGGGATAGACCCGGTCACCGATCCGCAGGCGCGCTTCCGGATCGGCGCGGGCGGCGGACGACCAGACTTTGCCGTCGCAGCTAGCGCAGCTCAGAAACAGCTTGCCGGCGGACGCCATGCAGTTGAGGTTCACCGAGTGGGGCCAGAACCCCCGGCTGACCTGAATCTGGCAGAGGGGCACCTCGTTGGCGAAGCTCCAGTCGGTGACGGGCTCGTCAACCTCTCGGCCCAACAGCCAGCCTCCCGGGGTCCGTTCGCAGGGGCAGTAGAAGACGTAGACGAGCAAGGCGGCCAAAGCTCCGGCGGCGAGCACTGCCAGGACGATGCCCGCCGCGGCCCCCTTCGTTCGCATCGAAGTCGTGCTCATGCAGTTGCTCCATTGCCCACGCCGGATGGTACCAGAGCCCGCCGCTTGGCCGGATTCGCCGATTTACCGGGGGTGCCCCGGGCTCTATGATGCGCGGCTTC
>JAWLCV010000052.1:0-7671 GCA_041686955.1 Pseudomonadales bacterium | reverse complement strand
AGTTGCTCCATTGCCCACGCCGGATGGTACCAGAGCCCGCCGCTTGGCCGGATTCGCCGATTTACCGGGGGTGCCCCGGGCTCTATGATGCGCGGCTTCCGTTTGCACCCGCAGGAGTAGCCCATGCGCTGGGTCATGCGCTCGAAGATTCACAAGGCCACGGTCACTCAGGCGGACCTGGACTACGTAGGCAGCATCACCATCGATCAGGATCTGCTGGATGCCACAGGCCTGTGGCCGGGCGAGAAGGTTCTGGTGGTCAGCAACACCAGCGGAGCGCGGCTGGAGACCTACACCATCGCCGGGCCCCGGGGTGGCGGCGACATCTGCGTGAACGGCGCCGCGGCCCATCTCATCGGCGAGGGGGAGGAGGTGATCATCATGGGCTTCGAGCTCTGCGCGGAGCCGGTGACGCCTCGGGTGGTGCTGGTCACCTCCCGGGACAACCGCCGTTACGAGATGCTCGACGAAGCGCCGGGGATTCGGGTCTGACTCCGGAGTCAGAAGTACAGCACCAGCGCGACTGACAGGCCGCTGTAGATGGCGATGACGCACCAGAAGTAGCGCGGCTCGTCGCTGCGCAGCACGGTCCGCCCCCAGGCGCGGTGGCGCGTGTACACGCGCCCGGACTGGGCAGCGTAGGCGGTGTACAGGGCGAGGACCACGCCCAGGGTGTCGAAGAACCCGAGGTTCATCCTTCCAGGTCTTCGAGCCAGCCCGTTGCCACGCGGCGCGCTGCCTCCACGCTCGCCGCGCCGGCGCGGAAGCAGAGCTTCCACGCCCAGGGCCTGCGTTCGTTGTCCGGGTTCGCGAAGCGTAGCCGCCCGTAGCGCTCCACCAGCTCCGCATCGAAGTCCACGTCCGCACAGGTGTCCAGGAACTCGTGGAGCCGCTGGGCGATCAGGGTCCCGGGGTCTTCCGGCAGCTCCGCCGCCCACCTCGCCAGCGCCGCTTCGTAGGATCGCCGTTCCTCGGCACGCTCCATTTCGATGCCCTGGCGCTGGATGGCCAACAGCTCCGGATTCCTGTACTGCGCTTCCATGGCCTCGAGGCGCTCGAGCATCTCTGCCCGGTCCGCTTCGGGGAGCATCGGCAGTGCCGACCGTCGCATTCTCTCGAGCTCCTCCAGGCCTTCGCGGTTCCATCGCTCCACGGCTTCGTCCACCGATTCCGTGTGCTCCGGCGGCGCCGGCATGCTCGAGCCGCGGCGAGCCGCGTAGGCGTCGGCGAACAGGCCGGATTCGGCGTAGCTGCGGGCCCAGCCGGCCAGGCCGTGGATGACTCCGCTGCGCTCGTCGTCGGGGAGGGCCTTGAACGCGCGTCCCGCCGCGGCCAGAAGGCCGTAGGCCTGACCCGTGGCGAGAGATTCCACGGCGTAGCGCTGGGCGTCGGTCTCCGCCAGCCCGACACGCTGCAGGGCGGCGGTTCCGTCCATGGTCGCGGGCCCGCCGCCGCAACCGGCCAACAGCAGAACGAGCCAGATCAGAGCGGTCGCGGGTCGCATTGTCCACTTCCTTGCAGGTTACCGGCGCGAAGCTTAGCGCGACGCGCTCGCGCTAAAAAGTGCCTTCGCGCGCCGCGCGTCGACGTTCGCGCAAGATCTCGAGCCTCCGTATCAGTTCCTCCGGGCTGAGCGCGCCGTACATCACGGTTCCATGGTCCGTGACCCAGGCGGGCGTGCCTTTGAGCCCGAGGCGCCGGGCGAGCTCGTAGTGCTGCAGCACCGGGTGCTCGCAATCCGATGCCGCCAGCGGCGTGCCGGCGAACGCGCGATCGAGGGCAGCACTCCGGTCCCGGGCACACCAGGCGGCCACAGCCTGCTCGAAGGCCGAAGATCCGGGACCGGATCGGGGATAGAAGAGGTACACGATACGGACGCCCAGACGCAGGTAGTCGGGCACGCGGTTGTGCAGCACCGCGCAGTAGGGACAGTCGAGGTCCGTGAAGACGATCACGTGATGCCGGGTCTCTCCTGGCGGCACGAGCGCCACCCCTTCGGCCGCTGTCAGACGCGCCAGGAGGTCGGCTTCCCCGTGAACTGGGGGGTTGGCGGCTGCCGATGGGGCGACCGCCAGCCAGATGCAGAGTGCGATGCCGCATACGCGAACAGCCATGCGGCTCTCATTCCCCTTGAACGACTTCTGCGATCTCGTCGCTCACCAGGCCGTGGGCCTGCCGGTGGGTTTCCAGCACTGCTCGAGCGTTGGGTGCCTCCGACAGGCAGAAGATGTCGCCGCTCTCCGGGTCTACCCAGTAGTTGATGAAGTTCACCCCGTGCTTTCCCTGGGTCTCCAGATCCTGCTCGTGGGCACGCGCCACGTCGCGAGCAGTGACCTTTCCCGGACCCACCCGGTGCAGGTCGAGGAAGAGCTTTCGTCCGCCTTGCGCATGGGCTTCCTCACCTTCGGACACCTCGTGCACGCGCTGGGGAACGAGGCCGTGAGCGTGACGATGTGCCTCGCTGACCGCGTCCGGCCCCTCCGCCTCTGCCAGGCAATAGACGCGGGCATTGTCCTCGTCGACCCAGTACTTGATGAAGCGCACCCCGAATCGCTCCTGAACCGCCAGGTCCTTCTCGTGGGCGGCAGCGACGTCGGCGGCGGTGACCGCTTCCAGCTGATGCACGTCCATGTACAGACGCTTCGGCGTCTGCTCGGAAACGGCGGCGCAGCCGCAGAGCGCGCCGGCACAGAACAGGGTGGTGGTGACTCGTTTCATGGGTTTCTCCCGAATGCCAAGACAAAGCGGCGGCAATGGCCGCGACGGAGGGCATGCTAGGAGGACCGATCTACGGAGTCCTGCGCCGTACCTTACCAAACGCTTATCTTTCGCTGATGTCGTGGCCCGTCGTAAGCTTGCAGGCACATGTCGCCGGGCCATGGGCCCGAGGGGGATACATGTCGCGACTGAAGCGCTGGAGCATCGTGGGCGCGCTCGTGCTGGCTGCGGCCCTCGTGATGGTGCTGGGCAGTCTCCCGTACCTGCCGGTGGTTCACGGCAGCGACGCCGACGAGGCGGAGCAGCTCGTGGCGTGGCTGGAGCTGGGCCCCGGTTCGGTGGTGGCGGACATCGGTGCCGGCGACGGCGCGCTGGCCATGAACCTGGCCGAGCACGTGGGGGCTGAGGGACGTGTCTATGCGACCGAGCTGTCCCGATCCCGGCTGCAAGAGATGCGGGACGCCGTGGCAAGGGCGGGGCAGGACAACGTGACGGTGATCGAAGGAGCGGTGGCGCGTACCAATCTGCCGGCAGCCTGCTGCGATGCGGTATACAGCCGCAACGTCTATCACCATCTCACCGAGCCGGATGCCATCAATGCCGACATCCGGCGGGCCCTGCGGCCGGGCGGACGCCTGCTGGTAATCGACTTCGAGCCCGGTGGTTTCATGGACCGCATCAGCCCGCCGGAGACCGCAGAGCGCCACGGCGGACACGGCACGCCCACCGAGACCGTGGTGAACGAGGTCACCGCCGCCGGCTTCCGGGTCCTGCGGGGCCCCGAGCCCTGGCGCGGGCGCCTGTACGCCGTGCTGTTCGAAAAGGTCGACTGATCGGCCGGCGTCGCCCCGGTCACGCGTTGGCTTTGCCGAAGTGACCGTGCAGCGCCGGCTGCATCAGGCGTTGGAAGTCGTCGTGGGACAGCCGCATCAGCGCTTCGTGATCCCCCGCCTCCAGATAAACTTCCGGCTCCCGGTCGAGTTCGTCGTCGACGATGGTCTGCATGCCGTAGGCGGGTCCCAGCGGCGGGACGGCCCCAATCTCGCAGTCGGGAAAACGCGCGGCCACGTCGCGTTCGGTGGCGAGACCCACGTTGCGTCCGAGCTGCGTGCGCAGAGCCCCTAGCTGCACCCGTCGGTCGGCCGGGAGCACCGCCATCAGGTATTCGTCACCGTCCTCCAGCACCACGGCTTTGGCCAGACGGTGCGGCGAAATGCTGGCTACCGCCGCGGTTCTCAGACTGCTGCCGGTGCGCGGGTGCGTGGTCAGGTCGTAGGCGACGTGGTGGTCGTCCAGGTACCGTTTCACAGTGGCTGCCATGGTCATGGCCATGTCCTCGACCAGGTTGGATGCCGGAGTCTACGCCCCCGGAACCTGCCGGGCATCGATGCTCGTCGACTCGACCGGCGATCCGTGGCACGGAGCTTGCTGACCGCCTGGCCGTGGAAGATGCTCCCTCGCTGGTTGCGGCGAAGGACCTGCTCAGCTTCTTCGGCATCGTTCTGGCCGGCGGCACGCTGGGCGGCGTTCTGGCGAAGCGCATCCACGTTCCCGACGTGGTGGTGTTCCTGCTGGTGGGCATCGCCCTCGGACCCGAGGCGCTCGGGCTCGTGGACATCCCTGCGGCCAGCGGCCTGAACCAGAGCATCCTGATCTTCGGGTCCTGCTACGTGCTGTTCGACGGCGGAGCGTCGCTGCGCTTTCGCGTGCTGAAGAAGATCTGGATCACCATCGACCCTGGTGCCCATCTTCAAGCAGATCCCGATCTCCGAGCGGGTGGCTCAGGCCGTGATGTCCGAAAGCGCGTTCAACGACGCCACGGGTGCCATTGCCACCTTCACGGTGCTCGCCGTGGCGCTCGGCCAGGGGGAGTTTTCCTGGCCGGGGGTACGGTGCGAGCCGGCTGCTCGCGCACGAGCGCTACGCGTTTCTCGGGGAATTCGGGCCGCTGGTCACGCTGATGGCCGTAGCGGGGGCCTACCTGGCGGCGGACAACTACCACGCGTCCGGCTTCATGGCCGTTTTCGTGTTCGGTGCCATCATCGGCAACCGGGAAGCCTTCGGCATGCGCAATTGCGGGCCGCACTCTGCGGTGGCGCAATCCGATCGGCTGCGGTTCGGGCCTAGGCTGCATTTCGTCAACTCGCGCCGCCGCGGACCTTGGCATGATGAGGATCCGCTGCTCGGAATGCCTCGGATGCAAGAAGTCGGTGCCGTTCCCGCCGTGCTGCTCGATGTCAACCTCCCGGCACTCAAGGTCGCTCGCAGCCTTGGAAGACGGGGCGTGCACGTCGTCGGGGTGGCGGGGAAGCCGGGTGCCTGGGCCCAGCGCTCGCGCTACATCGACGTTCGCGTGGTTCCCTCTGCGCAAGCTGGTGACGCGCAGTTTCTGGATTACCTGATCCGGCTGGGTGACGAGCTCGGCTCGCGCCCCGTGCTGGTGCCGCTGAACGACCAGCACGTGCTGTTCGTGTCCCGGCATCGCGCCGAGCTTTCTCGGCGTTACCGTTTCCTCATGGCGGAACCGGAGGTGATGGAAGCAGTCGTCAGCAAATCGGCAGTCGCCGAGCTGGCGCGGCACTGCGGGGTGCCGCAGCCCGCGGTGCATCCCGTGGCCTCGGTGGCGGACGTGGACGCCGTGGCGGATCGTTTGACGTTTCCTGTGCTGATCAAGCCGTGCTACTCCATGAGCTGGCAGACTCTGGAGGTCTCCCGCGCCGTCTCCGGCGGAAAAGTGGTGACCGTGCACGACCTTGCGGAGCTTCGCGCGGTAGTGGAGCGGCTGGCACCCCTGGATAGCCGACTGATCGTTCAGGAGCTGATTCCGGGCCCTGACGAGAATCTTCACTACTACATCGGCTACTTCGGCTCCGACTCGGAACCGCTGGCGTCGTTCGTGGGGGTGAAGCGGCGCGTAACCCCCATCCATTTCGGCAGCGCCAGCTACGTGACCAGCGCTGTCGAGCCCGAGCTGGTTCAGGCCAGCGTCACGTTCATGAAACGGATCGGCTACCGCGGCCACGCGGGCATCGAATACAAGCTCGATCCCCGGGATGGAACCCATAAGCTCATCGAGATCAACGCGCGGTTCGGGCTCTGGGACGGTATGGCGTCACTCGGCGGCATCGACTTCGCCTACCTGAACTACGCCCGGCTGACCGGGGCCCCATATCAGCCGAGCGCCACGTACCCGGAGGGCATCAAGTGGGTGGCCTTCGAGCGGGACTGGTCGGCGTGGCGGCACATCCGCCGCGAGCTCGGCATGAGCGTCTGGAGCTGGGCGCGCTCCATCGCCACGGGCCCGCGGGACTATGCGGTGTTCGCGCGGGACGACCTTGGGCCGTTCTTCGGATCCACCCGGGTCTTCCTCGGCCGACGCCTGCAGCGCTTCACCGGAAGGCGTGGTCGATCCGCTCGCCGTCACGACGCAGAATCAGCCGCCGGGAAGTCGCCGATCTGATCTCCACGTCGGGGATCGGCACGTCGCCGTCCACCGTGTGTATCAGGAGGGTGTAACTCCCCGGCGGCGCCGACACGGGCTCAGCCTCGGTGGTGCCGCTGGCCACCACCTGACCCTGGCCGTCCAGCAGATCGAATGGCACGGCCAGCGCGCGGCGGATGGCGCTGGCCAGGCTTTGGCTGTCGGCAGCATCGAAGTAGTCCCCCCCGCCGGCCGCCGCCATGGCTTCCATGGCGGCCTTGACCGCGGCGTCCGCCAGCGCGAAGCCGGCGACGTTGACCTGCACGTCGAGGCCTCCGGCGCGCAGACGCTGGACGGTGGCCTTGGGGTCACCGGCGCATTCTTCCTCGCCATCCGTGACCAGCAGAATCATCTTGGGGCCGTCGATGCCGGCGAAGTCGCCGGCGGCCTGTTCCAGGGAATAGGCGATGGCGGTGGTGCCCAGGGCTTGGAGGCCATCCACCTCCGCCACCAGCCGTGGCCGGTCCAGGGGAGCCACGTTCACCATGAGCTCCGAATCCGTGCAGTCTCCGGGCTGACCTTCGCGAATGCGGTGACCGTAGGCGCGCAGGCCCACTCGCACGTCGTCCGGCAGATCGGTGATGACGCTGCGCAGCACGTCCTTCGCTACGTCCATCTTGAGGCGCCCGTCGATGAGGTGCTTGCCCGATCGCATGGAGCCGGAGGCGTCGAGGATCAGCTCCACGCTGGCACCGGCGGCAGCCTTCCCTTTCTCCCACTGCACCAGCAGGGAACCCGGCTCGGGGGGCGTCTCAAAGCGCGGGGTCGCGGTCAGGGTGTACTCCGCCGGGCGCCGCATCAGGCATGCCGCCCGGGCGAACGCCCGATCCAGGTCCGCTTGGCTGCGGAACCAGGCGTAACGGCCCCGATTCGCGGCGGACCAGTCCTGCATCAGGTCCTGATGGTGCGCGACGTTCTGATCCGCGAGGTGCAGCTCCAATGTGAAGATGCCGGGGCGCAGCCGGTCCAGCGCCTGCCACAGCTCGGCGGAGCGGTCGAAGCCGTTGGACGCGGCGTCGGTGATGAGCACGACGGCCCGGTTGCCCGGTTGCTCGTCCAGCGCCTGCAGGGCGCCGAGCAGACTGGCTTCGGCGTTGCTGGAGCCGTCGGCGCGATCGTAGTCGTTGAGCGCGCGGCGCAGGACGCGGGGGTCGTCCGTCCAGTCCTCGACCAGGGTGCGAACGTCCCGGTCCCGGAAGGGCAACAGATTCACCTGCTCGATGCCCGGCCGTATGTCGTCGAAGAACTGCTCCAGTGCCCGGTAGATGGCCGGCCGGTAGGGGCCGACGCTGCCGCTGTTGTCCCAGGCCACCATGATGGATCTCGGCGGTTCCGCGACGTGCAGCCGGTAGCGTTCCCCGCCTTCGACCCGGGCCAGCAGAACCCGGCCGCCGTCGTCGGTGCGCCCCTCCTTCACGGGCACGGCAGCGCCCCGCGCGTCGGTGAGCCGTGCCGTCACGCGCCCGGCGTCC
>JAWLCV010000051.1:6146-29527 GCA_041686955.1 Pseudomonadales bacterium | reverse complement strand
TCTCGGCCGGCGATGGAGCGGGCGGGTTCTGCCACGGGGGTCTCGGTTGCGGTAACGGCGCGATCCTAGCACTGGCATGCATTCAATATCAAAAACTTTTGATATTGGATTCCGCCGCCGCTGTGTCAGAATGCGCCGATGAACGAGAGCGCCGCTGCCCCGGTGAGCAAGCTGCCCGGGGTTCAGACCACCATATTCACCGTCATGTCCGAGCTGGCTCGAGAACAGGGTGCGCTCAACCTTTCTCAGGGTTTTCCCGACTTCGACGGACCCCGCTACCTGTTGGAGCGGGTTCAGCATCACCTCACCCACGGCAGCAATCAGTACGCGCCCATGATGGGGGTGCCGGCCCTGCGCGAGGCGGTGGCGGATAAGGTGAACGCCCTGTACGGTTGCCCGGTGAACCCGGACACCGAGGTGACGGTGACCTCCGGTGCCACGGAAGCGCTGTTCTGTGCCATTGCTGCGGTGGTGCGCCCGGGGGACGAGGTCATCGTCTTCGATCCCGCCTACGACAGCTACGAGCCCGCAGTGAGCCTGCAGGGCGGCGTCACCCGTCACGTGCCCATGCATCCGCCGGCCTACCGCCCGGACTGGAATCGGGTGGCGGAGCTGGTGAATTCGCGAACGCGACTCATCATCACCAACACCCCCCACAATCCCACGGGTTCGGTCTGGGAGGAGGCGGACACGGCGGCGCTGCGATCCATCCTCGCCGATGCCGACCGGGCGGGGCGGGAGATCTATCTGCTGGCGGACGAGGTCTACGAGCACATCGTCTTCGATGGCCGCATCCACCAGAGCCTCGCCCGGTACCCGGACCTGTTCGCCCGCAGCTTCGTGGTCTCGTCGTTCGGCAAGACCTACCACACCACGGGCTGGAAGATCGGTTACTGCGTGGCGCCCGCGGCGTTGTCGGCGGAGCTGCGCCGGATCCACCAGTACGTGACGTTCACGTCCATCACGCCGGTTCAGCTCGGGCTCGCGGATTTCCTCCGCGCCCACCCGGAGCACCACCTGCGGCTCGGCGGGTTCTACCAGCGTAAGCGGGATCTGTTCTGTTCTCTGCTGGAGCGCTCCCGTTTTCGTTTGATCCCGAGCGCGGGCACCTACTTTCAGTTGCTGGATTACTCCGACGTCTCCGACGAGCGGGACGTCGACCTCGCCGTGCGGCTGACCCGCGAGGCGAAGATCGCCGCCATACCGATCTCGGTGTTCTACGAGCACGACCCCGGGCACCGGATGCTGCGCTTCTGCTTCGCCAAGGATGACGATACCCTGCGCCGAGGAGCGGAGATCCTGTGCAGCCTCTGACCCTGAGCCTCGTTCAGACCGCCACCCGTTGGCACGACCCGGCAGGCAATCGAAATCTGTTCGACGGCTGGCTGGCGCAGGTGCCCCCCGCCGCGGACATCGTGGTGCTGCCGGAGATGTTCTCCACCGGCTTCACCATGGCGTCCGAGGAGATGGCGGAGACCATGGCGGGCCCTACGGTGGCGTGGATGCGCGAAGCCGCCGCGCGGCTCGGCGCCGTGGTCTGCGGCAGCGTGGTGATTGCGGAGCACGGCCGCGCCTACAATCGCTTCCTCTGGGTTCCCCCGGACGGCGATCTCACCAGCTACGACAAGCGCCACCGGTTTCGGATGGCGGGCGAGCACGAGCACTACGGCGCCGGTGACACACGCTGCACGGCGACCCTGGGCGAGTGGCGGATCCTGCCCGCGGTCTGCTACGACCTTCGTTTCCCGGTCTGGCTGCGCAATCGTGGTGACTACGACCTGATGCTGGTGGTGGCGAACTGGCCTGCGGCTCGGCAGACCGCGTGGAGCACCCTGCTGCGGGCCCGGGCCATCGAGAACCTGGCCTACGTCGCCGGAGTGAACATACTGGGCACGGACGACAACGGCATCGCCTACCAGGGCGGCACGGCGGTCTACGATCCGGAAGGCACCGTCTGCCTGGATGCAGCGGCGACGCCCGGGGTGCACACCGTGACCCTGGACGGCGAAGCGCTGCGAAGCTATCGCGCGCGTTTCCCGGCCTGGCAGGACGCGGACGATTTCGAGCTGAAGGTCCGGCCGCAGCTCGCCTGAATATCTCCAAGGAGCGAACGATGAAGCGGTGGATGCTGATGGTGGCGTGTGTGCTGATGGCCGGTTGCGACGGCGGCGGAGCCGGTGATGCCGCCGCCCATCCCGGCGAGACGACGTACACGCGCTACTGCTTCTCGTGCCACGCCGCCGGCATCGCGGGGGCCCCCAGGGTGGGTCGCGCGGACGACTGGGCGCCCCGCATCGACAAGGGCCGGGAGGCCCTGCTGCGCTCCACCCTGGAGGGAGTGCCGCCGGGCATGCCGCCCCGGGGGTTGTGCGCTCAGTGCAGCGAAGGGGAACTGGCCGCCGCCATCGAGTTCATGGTATCCCGCAGCCGCTAGGCGAGCCGCGGTCCGCCGCCGGCGGTCAGCCAATCCTCCCGGGGCCGCACCGAAAAGGCGCCGACTCCGGGGACCACCAGCCGATGACAATGAAGCTGCAGCCGGGGAGCCTGCTGCTCCGGCGCGTCCGGGCGGCCGTACAGATGGTCTCCCAGGATCGGATGTCCCACCCAGGCGAGGTGGACGCGGATCTGGTGGGTTCGCCCCGTCAGCGGCTGGGCCAGCAGCAGGCTCCTGCCGGGTCCGGTGGCGAGGCAGCGTATTCGGGTGACGCTGGCGAATCCCGTTCCGTCGGCGGCTTCGAGTGCCCAGCCCCCATCGCTGGCGCGTATGTGCTCCCGCGGACCGGCTACCCGGTAGCGACTCTTGCGGCCCTTCCGTAGCGGCAGATCGATGACGCGGCTCGCGTCGCCTTCCAGTCGACCCGATACCCAGGCGAGGTAGTACTTGCGCACCTGCCGCCGTTGAAACGCCCGGGTCAGGGTGCGTTGCATGTCCGCGTCCAGGGCGATCAGCAGCACGCCGCTGGTGCCCTTGTCCAGCCGATGGACCAGGTACGGCTTGGTGCCGAGCAGCCCGGGCAGCATCTCCCACAGGCACGGCGCTCCGGAGCGGTCAGCCAGCAGGGATACGTTGGCCGGCTTGTCGAACACGGCCAGACGCTGGTCCCGGTACAGGAGCTCAGGCACGGGTGCGAAGCCTGCTGGTCGAAAGCTGGGGGTCATGGGGGCGGTGGTTTCGGACGGCCCGCCCAAAGTACCATAGTGCGGACTCTGTCTGGAGAGATGCCATGCGAGCGGCCGTAATGCGCGGTGGTGCCATCGTCGAGGGCGATGTGCCGGAGCCGGTCCCCGGCAACGGCGAAGTGCTGGTAGCCACCCTGGCCTGCGGCATCTGTGGCTCCGACCTGCACGTGCTGGAGCATACCAGTGCTTTCGCCGCCGCCGCGGAGGACGGCCTCGGCTCGAGCATCGAGCCCGGGCGGGATCTGGTGATGGGGCACGAGTTCTGCGCCGAGATTCTCGACCATGGCCCGGGCACGGCGCGCAGTCTGCCGGCGGGTACCCGGGTGTGTTCCATGCCCACTCTGTTGCGGAACGGCGCCCTGATGGGGATCGGGTTCTCTCATGATGTTCCCGGGGGTTATGCGGAGCGCATGGTGCTGAGCGAGGGCCTGCTGCTGCCCGTGCCCAATGGGCTCGCCACCGAGCGGGCGGCGATGACGGAGCCCATGGCCGTCGGTTGGCACGCGGTCGAGATGGCGAGGCTCCGTGACGACGACGTTCCCCTGGTGATCGGCTGCGGACCTGTGGGGCTCGCGGTGATTGCGGCCTTGAAGCACCGGGGTGTCGGCCCGGTGCTGGCCGCGGACTACTCGCCGGCGCGGCGCAAGCTGGCGGAGGCGCTGGGCGCGGACCAGGTGATAGATCCCGCCGTGCAGTCGCCGTACCAGTCGTGGGAAGAGGCGGCCAGGGCCAGCGCGCAGGGGCAGCGGGCGGAGGTGAATCCGCTCACCGGCGAGCGGCTGCTGCCGCCCGGCGTGTTCTTCGAGTGCGTCGGCGTGCCCGGGGTCATCGATCAGATGATGGTCGGCGCCCAGCGCGGCTGCCGGTTCGTGGTGGTCGGGGTGTGCATGGAACAGGATCACTTCCGGCCCCTGCTGGGGGTCACCAAGGAACTGGCCCTGCAGTTCGTGTTCGGCTACACGCCCGACGAGTTCGCCCGCACCCTGCACCTCATCGCCGAGGGTCACCTCCCCGTGGACCCGCTCATCACCGGGCGGGTCGGAGTCGCCGGTGTCGCTCAGGCGTTCGCCGATCTGAAGAACCCCGAGCGCCACGCCAAGATACTGGTGGAGCCCTGGCGCCCGTGAACCTGCGTGACCTTCGCTACCTGGTCGCGGTGGCCGAGCACAAGCACTTCGGCCGTGCGGCCGAAGCCTGCTTCGTCAGTCAGCCGACGCTGTCCACTCAGATCAAGAAGCTGGAGGACGAGCTGGGCGTGGTGCTGCTCGAGCGAACCAACCGGCAGGTGATGTTGACCCCCGTAGGAGAGCGCATCGTCGGCCAGGCGCAACGCGTGCTGCGCGAGGTAAATCAGCTCGTGCACATCGCCGAGGAGCACAAGGACCCCTACGGCGGCGAGTTCCGGCTCGGCATCATCCCCACGGTGGCACCCTATCTCCTGCCGAAGATCCTGGGGCCCATCAAGAAGGCGTTCCCCAAGCTGCGGATCCAGCTCACCGAGGCCCAGACCGCGGTGATCACCCGCATGCTGCGGGAAGGCGATCTGGATGCCACCATTCTGGCGCTGCCCGTGGAAGAGGATAATCTGGAGCAGGTGAAGCTCTACAGCGAGCCCTTCTACTTCGCCGCTTCGAAGCATCATCCCAAGGCGGGCCGGAAGCGCGTTCGCCTGGAGGACCTGGATCACGAGCAGGTGCTGCTGCTCGAGGACGGGCACTGTCTAAGGGATCAGGCGCTGGAGATCTGCAGCTCCCACAATGCCGTGGAGAACACCAACTTCCGCGCCACCAGCATCGAAACGCTGCGCCAGATGGTGGCGGCGAACGTGGGGATCACCCTCATGCCGGAGTTGGCCATCACCAGCCGTTCGGGTCCGGTGCGATACCTGCCGTTCGAGGGCGATCAGCCTCACCGGGACATCGGGCTCTGCTGGCGCAGCAGCTCCACGCGCAGCGAGCTGCTCGGCCAGCTCGCCGTGGTACTCGAAGAGACCATGGCGCGGGTCATGGAAGCCCATCCCGCCGCTCGAGAGGCGGGCTGAACCAGTCGCCGCTCCCTCAGCCCCCTTTGCCGGGCATGTCCGTATTGTGCACGGCCCGCCGTTGGATCTCGTCCACGGCCTGTTCCGCGTTCTCACTCAACGTATTCCACTGCTCGGGGTACAGACAAAGGCGGGTGCGCATGCGGGTTCCGGTTTTCTGGATCTTCCTGCACACCACCTCCCGTTTCGGCGTGGCCGAATCGGCCACGGCGGAAGCGACCGGTTCGGGGGTGGGCGCTGGCGACTGGTTGGCCGCGCTCGAGCAGGCTGCCGCGGCCCAGGCGGTCGCCACTACGAACACTGTTCGCAACATGGACCTCTCCTGCGCGAGGAGTGGCCCCACATGCTAGCACGAACCGTGCTGCAGAGTGCGCGCTGGAGAACCGCCGGCCGCCCTCAGTCGAGATCGCGTACCAGGCTCCGGCGGGTCTCGTCGGACAAGGTCACGTCGCAACGCATTGCGTCGTGGTCGATGCCCATTTTGATGTCCGCGCCGGCCTTGGCCGCAGCGATGCTGTCGTCGTCGAGTTCGAAGCGCAGGAAATGCACCGCCGAGGTCTTCTCCTCCGTGGAGCGCTCCAGGTCCTCGTTGGCGATGGCGAAGATCTTCTCCTGGCCCGCCACCTGGATCCAGATGCGATGCTCGATACCCGCCATGCGCGCCAGCGCCTTGCGCCGCTGCTCCACGTCCGGGTACTCGAACATGAAGGTGCCCTTCCAGTTTCTGCCGTCCGGAATGAGGGGGTTGTAGGCGGCGATTTCCTCCTCGATCTCTTTGGGCTCGAAGATCTTCTCCACCCGCAACATCTCCTGCACCTGATACTTGATGGTGAGGAAATCCTCGAAGTACATGTTGGCGTTGGGGGAAAGCGCCACCCGGCGCGGCTTCTTGTGCTCGATCACCTGGGCGCGAAAGGCATCCCGCCGCTCCGCGTACTGTTCCAGACTCCACACATTGGAACGATCCAGTTTCTGCATGATTAAACTCCGTAGGCTCTTCGAACCATGGTGATGGGGTGTTCCCCGTCGCCTGATCCCTCCGTGCCATGTGCAATCATCCGGCCCGCCATGGGGCAATCCGAGCCGAACGTGTCCGGTTCGGCCTCGTGAACTCGGCGGAAGACCGGACGCCCGATCTTCATCGCCTTCTCGTAGGTTTCGCTCTTGACCGCGTAGGTGCCGTCGTGGCCGGAGCAGCGCTCGATGGCCGTCACCTCCGTGCCGGGAACGAGGGAGAGAAACTCCCGGGTCTTCATGCCGATGTTCTGTACCCGCTGGTGACAGGCCACATGGTAGGCCACCTTGCCTAAACCACGGCTGAACTCGGTCTTCACCAGCCCCGCCTTGTGCCGGAGCATCAGGTACTCGAACGGGTCGAAGAAGGCTTCCTTGACCCGGGCCACGTCCGGGTCGTCCGGGAACATCAGGGGAATCTCCTGCTTGTACATGAGCACGCAGGACGGCACGGGCGCCATGAGGTCGTAGCCCTCCTCGATGGCCTCGAGGAACATGGGCAGGTTGGCGTCCTTCAGGGCCGCCACCTTGTTCAGGTCCCCGAGTTCCAGCTTGGGCATGCCGCAGCAGCGCGCATCCTTGAGGATCCGCACCGGCACGTCGTTGTGGTTGAGCACGGCGATGAGATCCTCCACCACCTTCGGCTCGTTGTGGTCGCCGTAGCAGGTGACGAACATGGCCACCTTGCCGGTGGTGCGATCGCTGGGGGTCACGGTGAGGCCTGCGCCGATGTCCCGCTCGAGGCGGCGGGTGAGGGGCTTCGATTCCAGATGGGGCAGCGGTGCGTCCGCGTGCAGGCCGAACAGCTTGTCGCCCAGCCTGCGCAGCGGCTTGCTGCCGGCGGCGGCGTTGGCGGCCTGGGCGATCCCGGGCGTGCTGAGGCTATCGAACACCGGATCCGTACTGGTGATGATCCGGTCGCGCCAGCGGGTATCCTTGTTGCGGAACTTGTACGCCTTGGCGCGCAGCATCAGGTGCGGGAAATCCACCTTCCAGGGGTGGGGCGGCAGATACGGGCATTTCGTCTCCGCGCACAGGTCGCACAGATAGCACTGGTCGACCACCTTCATGTAGTCATCCTTGGCGACGCCGTCCACCTCCATCGTCTCGGACTCGTCGACCAGGTCGAACAGGGTGGGGAACGCATCGCACAGGCTGACGCAGCGGCGGCAGCCGTGACAGATGTCGAAGATGCGTTCCAACTCGGCGTACAACGCCCCCTGGTCGTAGAACGTCTCGCTCTGCCAGTCGAGGGGCTCTCGCTGCGGCGCCTCCAGGCTACCTTCTCTCGTCATGGATCGGTTCCCGTCCGCTGATCGCAGATGAAAAGGGGTCCATTCGGACCCCTTGCCACGCGTTTGGTCGACCGGACCTCAGGCCATGGAATCCAGGGCCTTCTGGAACCGGTTGGCGTGAGAACGCTCGGCTTTCGCCAGGGTTTCGAACCAGTCGGCGATCTCGTCGAAGCCCTCGTCCCGCGCGGTCTTCGCCATCCCCGGATACATGTCGGTGTACTCGTGGGTTTCGCCGGCGATGGCGGCCTTCAGGTTGTTCTGGGTGTCGCCGATGGGCAGCCCGGTAGCCGGGTCGCCGACGGACTCCAGGTACTCCAGATGACCGTGGGCATGGCCGGTCTCGCCTTCGGCGGTGGATCGGAACACCGCAGCCACGTCGTTCTCGCCTTCCACGTCCGCCTTGGCGGCGAAGTACAGGTAACGGCGGTTGGCCTGGGACTCGCCGGCGAACGCGTCCTTCAGGTTTTGCAGTGTCTTGCTGTCCTTCAGTTCCATGACTTCATGCCCTCAAACAGTTGTCGTGAGTTGGAAAGCGTCTGCGTCGGCGGGGACGCGTCGGCGCGATGGAACGATCAGTATAAGGCCTGGGTGGCGTATGACCATTCGAAAGATGCTATCGCCACGATAGGCGGCATCAATGGCCAGGTCCGATTATCGAAGATCTGTATATGCTAATCGTTCTCACCGGACGTGTACAATCCGCGCTCCTTTCGGCACCGGGGACGTCGTGGTTCGCGCGGAGCTTGGGCATCTGCTGCGGCTTGCTCTGCCCATCGTGCTCACCCAGCTTTCGCAGATGGGTATGGGCGTGGCGGACACCATCATGGCTGGCCGCTACGGGGCGGCGGATCTGGCCGGGGTGGCGCTGGGCGGCAACTTCTTCTGGCCCACGGTCATGCTGCTCGGCGGGGTGATCATGGCCATCGTGCCGTCGGTGGCCCAGCTCCACGGCGGCGGCCGTCAGGCCGCGGCGGGAGAGGTGGTGCGCCAGGCGGCCTGGATCGGTCTCGCCGGCGGCGCACTGCTCGTGGCCGCGTACCGCAACGCCGAAGCCCTCTACCACTTCATCGGCGTCGATCCCCAAGCGGTGCCCATCGCCGTGGGTTACCTCGAGGCGCTTTCCTGGGGCACACCGGGACTGCTCGGCTACCTGGCGTTGCGCTATCTGTGCGAGGGCATGTCCTGGACCCTGCCGGCGATGCTGGTGGCGGCGCTGGGCCTGGTGATCAAGGTGCCGCTGAATTACCTGTTCATCTACGGGGGCGCGGGCATTCCTGCCATGGGCGGGGTGGGCTGTGGCTGGTCCAGCGCGGCGGTCATGTGGCTGGAGTTCGTCGTGCTGGCTCTGGTGATGGTGCGTTCACGGATGCAGGTGACGGGGTTGTTCGCACGCTTCTCCGCTCCGGATCCGCGGGCGATCGGCCGCCTGATCAGGCTGGGGCTGCCCATCGGCCTGACCACCTTTCTCGAGTTCTCCATGTTCTCCATCGTCACGCTGCTGGTGGGCCGTCTCGGGGTGGATGCGGTTGCGGCCCATCAGATCGCGGCGAACGTGGGGGGCCTCACGTTCATGGTTCCCATGGCGCTGGGCATGGCGGTGGCCATCCGGGTGGGTTTCAACGTGGGCGCCGGAGACGTGGATGGGGCCCGCCGCAGCGGATGGGTGGCCATCGGGCTGTCGTTCGTGTTCGCCGCCGCGGCCGCCGTGCTGCTGTTCGTGTTCCGCGGCTTCATCGCCGGCCTCTACACCAACGACCCCGTGGTGCTCACGGTGGCCATGGAGCTCATGGTCTTCGTGGCGGTGTATCAGTTCGTCGACGATACCCAGGTCACCGCGCTCGGCTCGCTGCGCGGCTTCAAGGACACCCGCACGCCGATGATCATCGCGCTGGTGGCGTACTGGACCGTGGGTCTGCCGGTGGGCACGGTGCTCGGCCTCGGCTGGGTGGTGCTGCCGGGTTTCGAGGGAGTGCGCGGGTTCTGGGTGGGATTGGCCTGCGGGCTCACCGTGGCGGCCCTGGTGCTCACGCTCCGGTTCGCCTGGCTGTCACGGCAGGAGGCGTACGTTCACCGGCTGGCCCACCGCTGAGAAACGCCAGGCCGCGCCTGCGGCGGCGCCTGCCGGTTCAGCCGTGGTAGCCGTAGTACTCGATGCCGGAGTCGTCGAAGTGCCCGGTGCGGTCGCCGATGCGATCGATGTAGAACACCCCCGGTTGAGGACCCAGCGATTCGAAGGCTGAGCCGTCGTGCAGCGCCGCGTACGCGGTCTCGCCGAGGTCCAGCGGATTCTCCAGGGTGGCGGCGAAGCCGATGCGCCGGGCTGCGTCCGCCCACTCCGGCATCACCACCATGGGGATGGCCTCGGCGGCATCACCGCTGCCGTAACCCAGCGTGAGGATTCGCGTGCCGGCGAGATCCAGGCCGCTGGTGGCGGCCTCCTCGAGCCCGGCGGCCATCCATGCGGGCAGGGATGCCGTGTAGAGGTTGCCCACCTCCTGCATGCAGGCGGTGCCGAGCCGGGTCATGAGGGCCTCGAAGCCCGGGTCGCGGCGGAACTCCCGCGCCGTCTGAACGGCCAGCGGGTAGATCTCGTCGCTGACCCGTTGTTGCTCGACCAGCGCGTACACCTCCGGCTCCGCGGTCAGCTCCGTCACCAGCGCCGCCGGGTCCACTTCCGCAGCCACGGCATGACGCTCGAGCTCCGCCAGGTCCTCGCCGTCGCCCACGGCCAGCGCCAGCAGGTAGCTCATGATCAGGCCGGTTTCCGCCATGCGCTGATACGGGCGGTGCAGGAACGTGGCCGAGAGCTCCCGCATGAACTGACTCGGCCGCGAGGCCAACGGCCGCACCGCGGCGCGGGCGGCGTCCGGTGCGGCGATCCGCGCGAACATGTCGCGCATGGCCGCCAGGGCCTCGTCGATGTAGCACGTGGTGGAGTACTTGCCGTTGAAAACCGGGAAGTCCCGGGGCTGGGCGTATTCCGACGGAGCCTGATTCATGAAGCGCAGGAACGGTTTGCGGAAATCCGGTCCGCGATAATCCGAGGAGCTGCCCGAGAGGGGCAGCTCCAGTGCCAGCAGCCGCGGCGCCTCTTCCACCAGCATGGCCACCGCGCCCGCGCCCTGGGTGGGTTCCCCGGAGGTGGCGCGCTCGTATTCCGCCACGTCGGAGCAGACGACGATGGCGTGGCGGCCGCGGCCGTCCAGCGCCAGGTACCGGGCGGCAGCCTTGAGGGCGTACACGCCGCCGAGGCACGCGTGCTTGAATTCGGGAACCTCGCACGCGCGGGAAAGCCGCGGCAGGCCGAGCTGGGTCAGGGCGCGGTTCACCATGCCCTTGACGATGACGGCGCCGGCGGAGTTGTCCGTGCTCGATTCCGTCCCCAGGCCGAGGAAACCGATCCGGGAAGGGTCCAGGTCGTACTGGCGAATCAGGCGCAGAACGGCGGTTGCCGCCATGGTGTAGGCGTTCTCGTCGGGCCCGCGCATGCGGAATCCGCTGCCCACCACGGTGCGCACCTTGTCCCAGCTATCGCCGGTCCAGCGGCACCAGTCCGCCAGCCGCACCCGATAGCGGGGCAGGTAGCTGGCAAATCCGCTGATGCCGATGTGGGCCTGGGCCATGGATTCTCTACTCCGGTGTCTTCTCGAGATGCGCGATGCCGCCGAGATCGTCGCCGAAGCGCTGGCGCAGCCGCTGCCACTCCAGCTTCAGCCAGGGGGTGAAGCGCTCACCCTGTTCGGCCAGCTCGCGGCTGAGCTCGACCGGCGAGATCCAACGCCACGCGCTGATCTCCGTCGTGTTGATGACCGGCTCGTCGCGGGTGGTGCCGACGTACACCCAGCAGAGTTCGTGCTCGGTGCCCAGGTCCTCGAAGCGGGCCACGTACTCGAACTTGTAGACGAAGTGCAGCCTGGCCTGCAGGGACAGTTCCTGCTGCAGCCGGCGCCCCACCGCTTCGTCCATGTCCTCACCGGCGCGAGGGTGCGAGCAGCAGCTGTTGGACCAGAACGCGGGCCACAGGCGCTTGCCCGGCGCCCGCCGCTGGATCAGCAGCTCGCCGGCCGGATTGAAGATGAACAGGGAAAAGGCGCGGTGCAGGACGCCGTCGCCGTCGTGGCACGCCGACTTGCCCAGATGGCCCACTTCCTCGTCGTCGCTGTTCACGAGAATCAGCGGCTCCTGCTCGGAGGAAACGACCTCGGATTTGGTGAGGGGCTGAGCCACCTGGTTCTCCGTGAGCGATCGGGACGGGGTTGGGTCGCGGAAGTGTACCGAAAACTGCGAGTCCAGTCCCAGCTTCGCCGTCCCCGCCATTGCGCAAGTTCAAAGCGACCGGTGGTCGCCGGCCCTAGATTGCCCCCACCGCACCTGGGGGACGCAGGGCGTTGGACTGGAAGATCGACTCTCGTGCCGCGGCGCCGCCGCGTCGCGCCGTGCACCGGCCCGGAGCGCCGGCTGTCCTGCCGCCGCTGGCGGTCGCCGTGGGGGAGGATCCACCCACCGTGGCCCAGCTCGAGGCGGCGGCCCGGGGCCGGGGATTCCGCTGGCACCGGGTGCCCGGGCTGCGTGAGCTGTCCGCCGTGGGCCAGCAGCCGGACGTGGCCTTTCTGTTGAACTGCGAAGCTCTGGCGCAACCCGATCGGCTGCAGCGGTGGCCTCGGGAGACCGTCCTCGTGGTGGATCCCGAGCACATGCCGCAGGTGCTCGAGATCTGGCACAGCCTGCCCTGCCACGCCTTGACCCGGCCCCTGGAGCCGCGGTTTCTCGCCCGGGTGCTCGACGATGTGGACGCCGAGTTCCGCCACAGGCTGCGCTACCGGGCGCTGCCCGAGGGGGGCGCCCTGCCGCTGGACCGGCTGGGCCGCCTGCACGGCAGCGCGCCCGTGATGCAGCAGCTTCACCGGCGCCTCGCGGCCATCGCGCCCGGGGACGCCACCGTGTTCATTTACGGCGAGCGGGGTACCGGCAAGTCCATGGCCGCCCGCACCCTGCACGATCTGAGCGGCCGGGTCGCGGGCCCCTTCGTGCAGGTGGAGTGCGCGGGACACGCGTGGAAGCTCGCCGAGCGGCCCTCCCGTGCCGAAGCCGCGCGCGCCGAGGGTGACGACTGGCGGGAGCGCCTGGAGCGGGCCCACGGGGGCACGCTGTTTCTCAACGAGTTGTGCGGCATGCCGCTCCACGACCAGTATCGGCTGTTGCAGAGGCTGGAGCGGGCCCTGGCCGACGAGGTGTCGGTGCGGGTGATCGCCGCGTCCGCCCGCGACCCGGTGGCCGCGCTTCGAGAGCGGCGCCTGTGTCCGGAACTCTACCGCATGATCGGCCAGTTCGTGGTGCGCCTGCCGGTGCTCCGTGAGCGGGGCGACGACGTCATCGGTCTCAGCCGCCTGTTCGTCCACCGGCTGAACGCCACCGCCGGTGTGGACAAGACGCTGTCATGGCAGGCGACGCAGATGCTCCGCCGTTACCCGTGGCCCGGTAACACCGCGGAGCTCAAACGTGCCCTGGAACAGGCGCATGCGGCCGCTGCCCGGAACATTCATCCGGTGCACCTGCCCGCGAGTGTCCGGGCCTACGACCTGCTGGTGCGGGGCCAGGGCGAGCAGCGGGGCGGCGCCGCCAGCTCCCCGCGCTGACGTGCCCGGCGCCGGTTGCGTATCTTCAAGGCACCCCGGCGGGGCTCCACGAATACTTCACGCTCCAACTCACTCGAGGGATTACCGGTCCATGCAGAAGTATCGCGTCCGCGGTGCCGTCGAGATCCAGACCGGCGTCGTCTGCAAGAACATCGAGTTCACCCTGACCACCGAGGCGGATGGGCCCGAGATGGCGCGCGCCTGGTCGAAGGCCGCCTTCGGCGGCATGCCCATGGTGATCACCGGCGTGGAGCCCATGTCCTCGTCGCGGCGGCCGCCGCGGGCGGTAGGTTACCGCTGATCACGGATCTGACGTTATCGGGCCGGAAGGGACCGGCCGTGGCGGATGCGGCAGCTTCAGCCGTCTACCGAGGTCATGCCCTCGCGGATGGCGAAGCGGGTGAGCTCGGCCACGTTGTGCAGATTGAGCTTGCGCATGATGTTGCGGCGGTGGGTTTCCACGGTGCTCGGGGAGATGTTGAGCTTGGAGCCGATTGCCGAGGACGAGAAGCCCTCGGCCACCAGTTGTACGATCTGGCGCTCGCGATCGCTCAGAACTTCGACGGCGACCCCGGAGGTGTCGTTGTCGCGCAGCAGCCCCACCACGGTGGCGCCGATGGAGGGGGAGAGGTAGACGTTGCCCCGCAGCACTTCCCGGATCGCCATCCTGAGGCGGTCGAACACCTCGGATTTCACCACGTAGCCGAGCGCGCCGGCTTTGAGCATGCCCATGACGTGGCGCCGTCCGCCGTAGCTGGAGACGGCGATGACCCGGGTCTCGGGGGCTTCCTTGAGGATCTGCCGGGTGGCTTCCATGCCGTTCATGTCGCCCATGGCCACGTCCATGATGACGACGTCGGGCCGCAGCTCGCGAACGGCGGCGATGGCTTCCCGCCCGGTGCTACCCTGGCCCACCACCTCGAGGTCGGCCTCGCGGGCGAGGACCGAGCTCAGTCCTTCCCGCACGAGGCCGTGATCGTCGGCGATGTAGATGCTTACGCGCGTGGACGTCATCGACGCGCCTTTTCGCTTGACTCGTCAAAGGTTACGTCCTGCGGCGAGATCACGCAAACGCTATGTCGTCAATGGTCTCCGGGTGGAAACGGTACAGGCGCTTGCCGTGACGGTCCTTGCAGGGCTCCAGCACGCCGCTGCGCTTGAACTCCGCCAGCACGCGGCTCGCGCTTTCCGTGGAGACGCCGATCACCTCGCCCATCTCCTGGCAGGTCAACAGCTCCACCTCGTCTTCCTCGGGAAGGTGCTGCAGCTCGGCCAGATACTTGATGAGCCGGGCGATGCGGCACGGCGTGGTGTCGGCCGAGAACTCGGCGATCCAGCGCTCCGCATGGCGCAGCTCCTCGCAATGGCGCTCCACCAGCTCCATGTACTCCTGGGAGCCCTGATTTCTGAGGCGGCGGAGCTGGGCGGCGGAGATCCAGTAAGCGCTGACGTCCTCCATGGCGATGGCGGAGTGCCCGTAAGAGGGCTCATCGGACGCCGGCGTGATCAGTCCGAGGACGGCGCCGGGACCGTGGAGACCGAGGATACGCGCCCGCCCGTTGGGCAGGTGAGCGATGAGCTTGACGATGCCGGACCGGGTTACGAACAGGCGGTCGGCGATCTCCCCCTCCCGATACAGGACCTGCCCCGCGGAAAACGTGACCGGTGTCCACGCCAGCTTGCGCGGTTGCCGCACCGGCGTGCGATAAGGCCTGCGGCTGACGGTGGGGGTGGAGGCAAAGGCAGAAGAATGCTGGTCCATGTGTCCTCGCTGTCTGGTTGGATTCGTTGTAAGACAGAGCACAGGGTCCATTACGGACCCGGACGATGCCATGCCCCGAATCCGGTAATTGCGTGTACAGGAATCGGTATCGTCGGCGCGGCCGGGCGAGGGCGGCGGAGCCGGCCCGTCAGCCGTGGACCCGGTTGGCGGGTCGTCCTAAGATGATCCGCTTTGACCGAGGTCCGGCGAGGGCATGAACGAGCAACCGACCCAGTACGAGTTCGACACCGGAGAGGTCCGGCTGACCTATTTCGAGTGGGGCGCCGGCGGTGCCCCGACGGTGCTGCTGGTGCACGCTACCGGTTTTCATGCGCGCTGCTGGGATCGGACGGTCGCCGCCCTGCCGGCGGGTTATCGGGTGATCGCCGTGGACATGCGCGGACACGGCCGCAGCGAAAGGAAGGGGCCGTACGTCTGGGAGACCTTCGGCCGGGACCTGGTGGCGCTGATCTCAGGGCTGGGCTTGAGCGGCGTCGTCGGTGTGGGGCACTCAATGGGCGGGCACAGCGTCACCCAGGCTGCGGCGGCCGACCCGGACGCATTCTCCCGGCTGCTGCTGCTGGATCCGGTGATCCTCGATCCCGAGGTGTACGCGTCCGATCGCTTTCCCGGTTTCCAGGTAGCCGAGGACCATCCGGTGGCGCGCCGGCGCAACCGGTGGAGCTCCTGGCAGGAGATGTTCGCGCACTTCGAGCACCGCCATCCGTTCTCGCTCTGGCGCCGCGAGGTGCTGGAGGACTATTGCCGCTATGGTTTGCTGCCGAGCCCGGACGGCGCCGGCTGCGAGCTGGCGTGCCCGCCGCTGGTGGAGGCGTCGATCTATCTGGGCAACAGCCAGTCCGACATCCACGCCGTCATTCCGTCCCTGACGTTGCCGGTGGTGGTGGTGCGGGCACTGATGCGGGACCCGGGGCCCAGCGACGGCATGGACTTCTCCAAGTCGCCCACCTGGCCTGGGCTCGCCGACGAGTTTCCCAACGGCCGCGACGTCTACCTGCCGGCGTTGACCCACTTCATCCCCATGCAGGAGCCCGAGCTGGTGGCCGGGTTGATCGTGGACCCGGGCCCGGGCCCGGACCCGGACGCGTCCGTGCCGGCAGGGGCGCCGTAGCGCCCCCGCGGGCCGTCACGGCAGAGCCGTCAGAAGTTGTAACCGATACCCAGGGTGTAGAAGAACGCGCCGTCGTCGAACTGGTCGTCGATGTCGTCGGCGTCTTCCCAGAGGAACTGATACTCCGCCATGGCGAGTATGAAGGTCTTGTCCTTCACGTAGAATTTCGCTCCCAGCTCGAGTCCCGCCGTGCCGGTGTCGTTCACGCCTTCGCCGTAGATGCCGCCGACGCTCGCGCCGATGAACGGCAGCGCACCGGTGCCGCCGGCGCCGAGGTTGCCGAAGTGCATGTCGACGAAACCTCGGGTCGCACCGGCCCAGCTGTCGTCGGCGTCGTCGCGGACGGCTCCTGCCAGGCTCTGCCGAATACCCAGCTCCAGGTTGTCGCTGGTCCACCAGCCGAGCTGGCCGGACACACTGTAGGTGTTGGTGTCGAAGGAGTCGTCACTGGTGCCGCTGCCGGTGAGCGACAAAGCTCTGTCGCCTGCCTCGGGCCCCGCCAGCGCCACCGGCGCGGCCAATACCAGAATCCCGGTAGCGGCCAGCGTTTTCAGGAGTTTGGCTAGTTTCCTGCTGTTCATGTCGAATCTCCTCTAGTTCCTTGACGTTCCCCGGCCGGTTCACGGCCGGAGGGTGAAAATTTCTCAACCGGTCCGGCGGAATAAGGCGGTTTGCCGTGGTTCCGCCGCCGGTGGCTTCTGATAACATTTGTAAAACGGATCTGGAGGTACCCACTTTGCGGTATGTAAGTGCTCGGCTCCGTGCCGTTCTCAGCAGCTCTGCGCTCGCAGCGACCCTGGCCCTCTTCGGAGCGCCGGACGCCGTGGCGGACGCAGTGATTCCGCTCAAGGCTCACGACCAGCTCGACACGTTCTACGTGAGCATCGGCGTCGCCGGCTCCCATCCCGAGGAATACCTCGTGGATACCGGCGCGGGGTACATGACCATCACCAACGCCACGCTGGAGCGTTCACAGGAAGCGGGTACCGCCACGTACGTCCGTCAGCTCGAGGGCCGTATGGCCGATGGCAGCGTGCTCAGAGTGCCGGTCTACCGGATCAGTGAGATCACCATCGGTGACGCCTGCCGCCTTCAGGACGTGGAGGTTGCGGTGTTGCCGGGTGCCTCCCGCGGCCTTTTCGGCCTGAGCGCATTGCGCCGGACCTCACCGTTCGAGTTCAGCGTGGATCCGCCGAGCTTGCGCTTGAGCAACTGCGGCGTGACTTTCGCCGAGGTGAGTGCCGAGGTGGGCGCCGAATGACGTGAGGCAGCCACGGCAGCAAACACTGCCGTGGTTGCCCGACTTATGGTCCCGCACGGGGCGCGGACTACTCAGTAGTCGGTAGCCGACTCCTCGTAGGTATCGGTACCCTCGTGCTTCTTGTCCATCTCGCCGCCAGGGCTCATGTGAGCTTCCTCCAGGGCGGCGAACTCGGTTTCGTCCACCAGCCCGTCCGCATTCTCGTCGAGCTGGGAGTGCACTTCCGAGAGCTCCATGTTCGCTTGCAGCTCTTCCTCGCTGAGGAAGCCGTCACCGTCGGTGTCCAGCTCGCTGAAGCTCGGCAGCGCGGATTGCTGCTGCGACTGCTCCGACCACTGGTCCTGCTGGGTGCTCTGCTCGGACCAGGCATCCTCCTCCGTGGTCTGGGCGAGCGCGGCAGACATGCCCAGGCTGCCGGCGATGGCGATAGCGCTGCTGAGCAGGGTACGTTTCATCATCTCGTTCTCCTCGTCTTTGACTGCGTTTCGTCCGCCGCGGCGAACCGGAAGTGCCCGGCGGTCGTGCCCGCGGGATTGCAAGCGCCATGCCACGGGGGAAGCCCCGGCTGCGGGTCGGCCTCCGCCGCGCGGAGCCGTCCACGGGGATCGAAGGAAGGAATTACCGGAGTGCCCGCAAAAGCTGGCGCGACACGGGGGAAAGGCCGTGCTCAGGAGGCCTTCTTCTGGGGCTCGACGTAGGATCCCGCCCGTTCGTAGGCCTTCAGCCGGTTGTACAGGGTCTTCTGGCTGATGCCCAGGGTGGCGGCCGTGCGTGCCCGGTCGCCGTGGAAGTGATCGAGTGTCGCCAATATCAGACGTCTCTCGAGTTCCTTGATGGTGGTGCCCACCGGCACCCCGGGCTCAGGGCCGCTGGCGGCGAAGTCGTTGAAGAAGTCCGGCGGATCGACGATCTCGCCGTCGCTGAGAATCGCCAGGCGCTGCAGGGTGTGCTTGAGCTCGCGGACGTTGCCGGGCCACCGGTGCTTCTCCAGGTAAGCCAGCACCTGTGGTGAGCACGTGACGTTGGTGCCGTTCTCCCGGTTCCAGGCATCGAGCATGGCCTGTACGAACTTGGGAATGTCGCCGACGCGCTCGCGCAGCGGAGGCAGCACGATGGGAAACGCCATGAGGCGATAGAACAGGTCTTCCCTCAAGACCTTGTCCTCCACCAGCTGCTCGTCCACCCGGTTCGTGGCCGCGATGACGCGGACGTCCAGCGGGATGCTCTTCCCGCCGCCGATGCGGGTGACGGATCTCGTCTCGAGAACCCGCAGGAGCGTCGGCTGGTGCTCGAGGGGCAGCTCCGTGACCTCGTCGAGGAACACCGTGCCGCCATTGGCGCGCTCGAACAGGCCCGGCTGGGACCGGCTGGCGCCGGTGTAGCTTCCCTTCTCGTGACCGAACAGCTCGTTGGCGATGAGCGACTCCGGAATCGCGCCGCAGTTGATGGTCAGGAACTGACCCTGGCGGCCGCTCAGCCGGTGAATGGCTTCCGCGGCCAGCTCCTTGCCCGTGCCGCTCTCGCCGAGCAGGAACACGGTGGTGTTGAGCGGCGCCACCATGGCGATCTGTTTCTTTGACCGGGTCAGCGCCGGGGAGGCGCCGATCCACTCGGCGAACGCATCGTCGGTGCCGTCCCCGGACGCGTCCGCAACGGGGAGCGCGTGCTCGATCAGTTGGGAAATCGCGCCGTTGGGATGTCCGTTTGGTTCCTTGTCTTGAGCCCCGTTGGCATCGCCCCGGGTGCCGTTCGCGTGGCCGTTGGCGGTACCGTTCTCCGACGTACCGTTGGCAGTGCCGTTGGCGGCCTCGTGCCGGTCGGCGCGAAGCGGGGGCCGCGACGTCATGAACACGAAACGGGTGCCCCGGCGCCCTTCGTACTCTTTCACCAGGTCGAGGCCCTTGCCGCCGGGAAGCGCCATGTCCACGAACACCAGGTCGTACCGGCCGGTGTCGAGCCGCCGACGTGCTTCCGCATCGTCCCTGGCTACGTCCACGGCTCTCCCGTAGGTTTCGATGAGTTGTGCTGCGCACCACGTCGACTTGGCGTTGCCGTCAACAACTAGAACCCTGACGTTGTCGTCGATCGATTCGGCCAAGCCAGCGTACTCCTTTGCGCCAAGAGGGTGCCGTCGAAAGGCCGCGGCCTTCCGCACCGGCAGTGCAACGACTCGTAATGGTGGGGAATGCTACACAGCGCAATCGCCGGGCCACATCGACATTCGTCAATGGGCCAGCGGCGCCTCGGTGGCCGGCACCGAGGCGCGAACAAGAAGGGAGACGGGCGCGCGGCGGCGCACCTGGTTAAGCGATCGTCATGTCTTTCGCCGTCGGCGGCTTCCTCATCACTGGCTGATCTCTCGCGGCCCGTGCCCGCAGCTAGGCCGTCTTCTCCGAGCAGCGCGTTTCGGACCTGTTGCATCCGTCGGGCGCAGTGCGCGACGGCGGCGGGAGTCCGGTTGCGCTTCCGCAGGTTGATAGGCAAACCTCATGCCATTCCGGGTGCCCTGAGCAGGCGGCGGCCCAGGGAGGGCAGCAGGAAGTCGCTACTTTTCGCTTACACATTTGCCGTTCGTCAATGCGGGGTCGCCGCCGTTGAAACAAATTGTCGCAACCGTGGCCGGTGGGACGTTGACGAGCATGAAGATTTCGGACCTGATGGAGACGGGCGTCGACACGGACGTGCCGGTGAGCAAGCCGGACCAGCCCCTGCAGGACGCCATCGAAAACATGTGGCTGTGGGGCTGCGAGTCCCTCCCGGTGTGCGAGGCGGACGGACGGCTCGTCGGCCTGGTGAGCATGCGCACCATCTGTCTGCGGGCGCACATCACCGGGAAGCGGCTGGAAGAGCTGCGGGTGCGCGACGTCACCTCCCACGAGAAGCTCGCCTGCCGCCTGGACGAGCCGGTGGCCAAGGCCATGGATCGCATGTGCCGATCTCATCTGTGGCATCTGCCAGTGGTCGACGCGGATGATCGGCTGGTGGGCGTGGTGAGCTACGCCAAGCTCCTGGACTGCACGTCCTCCACCAGCCGCGACACCCTGAACATCGTGCCCCGCACCGACGGGGAGTCCGGCGGTGCGGAGCTGGAGCGGCTGCCCGGGGGCTGGACCCTGCTGCTCAAGCAGCGGGAGCTGATCTCGCCGACGGGGGAGCGAACCCATCTGTCGCAGGCGGAACGCCGCCTTCTCACCGTGTTCGCCGCCCAGCCGGGCCAGGTGATGAGTCGCACGGCCCTGATGCGAAAAGTGTGCAACCGCGACTGGGTACCGTCCGATCGTTACATCGACGTGCTGGTGGCCAGCCTGCGCAGAAAGTTCGGCGAGCGCGCCTCGGACGCCCAGATCATCCGGACGATCCACAACGACGGCTACGTCTTCACGCCGCGGGTGACGCAGCTCGGGGGTGCGGAGAAGGCACCCGCCAAGGAGCGCCGGTACCGGCCGCCCCAGCGGACCGGGCGCCGCGCGGGCGCGAGCGAGGCGGACGAGGCCTCGGAGCTGCCGAACGCGGCAGGCGAACGTTACTGAGACGCCTCGGAGGGCTCCATGGGGGGTGCGCCCCGGCCCGGGAGGGTCGGTTCGGCCCGGTGGGGAGCCGCCGAGCGGAACTCCCAGAGCCCGCTGCCGAGCATGCCGATGGTGAAGATCACCAGGGAAACGACGATGCCCGGGAGCAGGGCGGTCAGCGGCGTCGTGTGCTCGATGAGTATTCCCAGCAGCAGTGAGCTGATGGGTGCCGTTACCATGAAGCTGAGCAGCAGCACGGAAAGGATCTGCGCCCGCTGCGGCCCGTCGGCGAGCTCCTGCACCGTGGTGCGCACCAGGGTCGTGGTGACGCCCATGTTCAGACCCCAGGCGAACATGGTGACGTAGAACAGCCACAGGCTGGGAGCGGCCAACAGCAACAGCAGGATCGCCACCCGGGTGAGCTGCATGAGCAGAAACAGCCGGCCGGGGCGCGCGAGCGGCATGAAGGCCAGCAGCAGCAGGTTCGAGCCCACGCTGCCGGCGGTGAAGACCATCATCACCGTGGCGTAGAAGGCGGCGTCGCCCAGGTAGACTTCCTTGACGATGTAGGGAATCGCCACCACGTAGGCCCCGGCGTTGAACAGACTCGACAGGAAGTTGAGGCCGATGACGTTGCGCACCAATGGCGCACGCCACACCGCAACGAACCCGCCGCCGAGCCGGGGCCGGTGCATGCCTTGGGGCAGCCGCGGCAGTGACGGCAGGCGCAGCACCGCGAACATCCCGGCGAAGAACACGCACGCCTGGAGCACGAGGACGGGGCCGAGCCCGAGCACGTCCAGGCGCCCGCCCAGATAGAAGCCCGAGATGCCCACCAGCGAGGATGTGACGATCATGATGGTCACCGCGCGTTGGATGTCCATCCGGGTCAGCCGATTGATGAGCGACTGCCGGGCCGGATCGGCCAGGGCCTGCATGCTCGCCATCAGCACGCCGAACAGGACCACCCACCAGTAGGCGAGCAGATCCAGGCCGTACACGGCGGCGATGAGCAGAGGGGGGAGCGCCATCAGCACGTGCATGACGGCCAGGAACGAGCGGCCGTTGAATCGGTCGCCGACGAGGCCGCCGAGGAACAGCACCGCCAGCGGCGGGAACTCCGCCAGCGCGCGGGCGAAGCCCGCCTCGTCCGCCGGGTGCTCGAGGATGCCCACCAGAAGCCAGGTGAAGAGAAACCCCTGCAGACTCATTCCCGCCATCCACAGGCTCGAGCTGGTCAGAAACCATGGATACGCGGATCTCGGCGGAGGCTCGGCTGCGCCGGAGCTGATAGCGGCTGGCATGGGCGGATTTCGTGGCGGAGGAGCCGGCGATGATACCGGGGATGCCGTGCAGGCCGAAGCGCCGGCGGCCCGCTCAGGCGGCGGTTCGCTGGCGCTTGCGGGGGCCGGTGCCGCCGCGGGGCCGCCCGCCGCCCGAGCGGGACGCCAGGTAACGGTGGATGAGCGCCTCCGGGCGCACACCCTGCTCGATCAGGCCCTGGTTTCCGAACAGCCGGTTGAACTCCAGCACGTAGGGGTGATTCCCCACCATGGCCACGTCGAAGCCGGCGTGGTCGACGCCGAGCTTTCGGGCGATCCGGGTGACCAGCTCGACGGCAGCTGCAGGCGCCGGGTCGAAGGCGAGCTCGGCGCCGGCGGCCACGTTGTTGAGGAAGCCGCCAGGGGGCTGCAGCCGCCAGTAGCTGGCCACCGCTCCGCGGCCGATGACCACGATGCGCAGGTCACGATCGATGGGCAGATACTCCTGAGCGTAGAGGACGTCGCGGGCGACACAGTAGCTGTACCACTCCTGCTCGCTTCGGATGAGCCACACGCCCCGGCCCTCGCTGCTGCGCACGTCCTTGGCCACCAGCGGCAGGCCGAGCTCCTCCAGCACCCGCTCGCGCTGCTCCGGGACGCTGGGAAGGATCAGGGTCTTCGGCAGGTGCTCGGGCCATCGGGTCTCCAGGGCCCGGGTGATCTCGATCTTGTCGTGGCCGATGTGATAGCTGGCGATACTCGGAAAGATCCGCACCTTCAGCGCGTAGACCAGGGCGTTCACCTGCCAGTATTCGGGAAACAGCACCCAGTCCGCCGCGCACAGCGCGTCCACGTGCTCGAGGTAACGCTCGGGCTTCACGTAGCTCACCCCGGGCAGACGCAGGGTCCGGAACGGATCGAAACTGATCAGCCGCATGACCGGTGGGCGCTCAAAATCGGCGGATTCTGCCGGAGAAACGCGCTGTCCGCTATCCGCTTTCCGCTATCCGCTGGAGGGCGGTCGGCTGTCGGCAGTCGGCTTTCGGCAAGAGGGTCTCCGCCAGCTTCTGGCGTAGCGCTTCTTGCTGATCGCTGATCGCTGATCGCAGTCTCGACGCTTCCAGCGGAAAGCGGAGAGCGGACAGCGGATAGCGCCAAGCATCCCTTTTGATAACTTGTTAACATCTACCATACAGACACCCCCGCGCCGCCTGGCCAGACTCGAATCCACGACCCTGCGGAAAACGACCATGAAGGCGTCACGAGCCAACGAGACCCCGCGGACCTGG
>JAWLCV010000051.1:0-6046 GCA_041686955.1 Pseudomonadales bacterium | reverse complement strand
ATACAGACACCCCCGCGCCGCCTGGCCAGACTCGAATCCACGACCCTGCGGAAAACGACCATGAAGGCGTCACGAGCCAACGAGACCCCGCGGACCTGGTTCCGCTCCGAGCGGGTGTTCCTGAGCAACGGGCAGTGGTTCTTCCACACCCGCGAGGGCGTGGAAGTGGGCCCGTACGACTCCCAGTTCGAAGCCGAGATCGAGGCCGGCATGCTCAGGGAGTTGCTCCGCGGCCATGCCGATGGCGAGCAGGCGTTGGCAGTCATCCGGGAGTTCGTGCTGGATTCCTATGTCATGGGGCGCCCGCTGGCCCCGGGCTTCAGCGAAGCGAGCTGAACCGCCCGACTCGCCCGTCCGGTTGTCGCCCGGCCCGGGCGAGTCATAATGTCTCTTCCATTTTCTGAAGAGACAGCCACATGCCCAGATTGCGACAGGTCAGCCGGGACGACGCGCCGGAGCACATCCAGCGGATGTACGAGTTTCTGTTCGGCGACCGCGATCCGGTGGCAGAGCCGGGTACCGACACGGGAACGCCGGGCAACTGGTGGACGGTGTTCGCCCTGGTGCCCGACTGCTTCGATCACGCGGTTGCAGGCTTCCGCCTCTACCGCAGCCCCAAGCGCGATCTGGACCCCAAGCTGCGCGAGCTCGGGCAGGCCCGGGCCGGCTTCGCCCGCGGAAGCAAGTTCGTGTTCTCCCAGCACTGCAAGGCGATGCGTTCGCTCGGCTTCACGGAGGAGCAGATCCAGGCGGTGCCGCACTGGCCTGCGGCCGGCTGCTTCGACGAGCTCGAGCGCCTGGTGCTGGGCTACACGGATTGTCTGGTGCTGGACGGCGGGCGGACGCCGGACGGCCTGTTCGACGCCCTCAAGCAGCACCTGTCGGACCCGGAGATCCTCGAGCTGACGTACGTCGTGTGCATGTACGAGATGCACGCCACCATGTGCCGCGCGCTCAAGCTGGAGTACGACGACGAGGCCGAGCGGGTGTTCGAGGTGCCCGCGCCCGCCAACCACGGCGACTTCATGGGCGCCGTGGACGAGGCGGACTGAAAGCCGCAGAGGCCATTTCCGCGACGGCGTTCAGGTACTCCGCCACCCGCGCGAGGTGGCCGTCCACATCGGTGGTCCCGGCGTTGTGGGTGGCGATGGCCAGGTGGCTGGCGCCGAGCGCCTGCCACTGGCGGGCGTGATTCAGCCAGCGCTCGGCGGTGCCGCCCCGATACTGCGCCTGGGCCTGGATGCCGAAGCCGTCCATGGAGAGCCCCAGGGCCTCGCGGTGCCGGCGGATGGTGTCGATGCACGCCCGCGCGGCGTCGTTGGCTCCCATCAGGGGAATCCAGCCGTCGCCCAGGCGCGCACAGCGCTCGAGCAGCGCAGGCGCCGAGCCGCCGAACCAGATGGGGATGGGGCGGCGGGGGCGCGGTTTGATCCCCGCCGCGGATACGCTGTGGAACTCGCCGCGGAAGGTGAAGGTATCTTCGCTCCACAGCCGCCGCAGCAGCTCCACCTGCTCGGCCTGCCGGCGGCCCCGGGTGGAGAAGTCCTCGTTCAGGGCCTCGTACTCCACCTGATTCCAGCCGGTGCCGACGCCCAGACGCAAGCGGTCGCCGGACAGTATGGCCACCTCCGCGGCCTGCTTGGCCACCAGCGCCGTCTGCCGCTGGGGCAGGATCAGCACCGTGGTCACCAGCTCCAGCTTCTCCGTCACCGCGGCGAGATACGCGAAGGTGGTCAGGGGCTCGTGGAACGCCACGTCCTTGTCGTACGGACCCCTCCAGCCGCCCGGGCGGTTCGGATCGGCGCCGAGCACGTGATCGTAGATCAACAGATGGGTGGCGCCGAGGGCCTCCACCCCCTGAGCGAATGCCCGGATGGCTCCCGGGTCCGTGCCGATCTCGTTGTGTGGAAAGACTGCGCCGAATTGCATGGATGCCTCGCTTGCCGATGAATCATTGGATGGCGGCAACGATAGCAGGTGCCGACGGTCCGTACCGCCCGCTGATTCGGGGTACAATGCGCCGCTTTTCGAAGAACCTGCATAATCATGGCTGAACCAGCGCAAACTGGCTCGTCCTTCTCATTCGTGGACATGGAGCACGAGGTCCTGCGCTTCTGGGAGGCGGGAGACGTATTCCAGAAGACCCTTGCCAAGACTCAGGACAAGAAGCCTTACATCTTCTACGATGGGCCGCCGTTCGCCACCGGGCTGCCTCACCACGGCCACATCGTCGCGAGCACCATCAAGGACATCGTTCCCCGATACTGGACCATGAAGGGCCGCTACGTGATGCGGCGCTTCGGCTGGGACTGCCACGGGCTGCCCATCGAGCACGAGATCGATAAGCAGCTCAACATGTCGGCCCAGCAGGCGGTGGAGGAGTTCGGGGTCGCCGGCTACAACCAGCAGTGCCGGTCCATCGTTCAGCGTTACGTGTCGGAGTGGCGCCGCACCATCACCCGGCTCGGCCGTTGGGTGGACTTCGACCACGACTACAAGACCATGGACCCGTGGTACATGGAGTCGGTGTGGTGGGTCGTGAAGCAGCTCTGGGACCGGGGGCTGGTGTACCGGGGCGTGCGGATCATGCCTTTGTCCACGGCTCTCGGCACGCCGCTGTCGAACTTCGAAGCCAACATGAATTACATGGACGTGCAGGATCCGTCCGTGACGGTGCTCTTCGAGCTCGAGGACGAGGGCGCCTACCTGGCCGCCTGGACCACCACGCCCTGGACCCTGCCGTCCAACCTGGGCATCTGCGTGGGTCCCGACATCGATTACGTCAAGGTTCACGATCCGGAGTCGGGCAAGGACATCTACCTGGCCGAGGCACGTCTCGAAGCCTACGGTGACCGTTTCGAGATCAAGGAGCGCAAGAAGGGCCGGGATCTGGTGGGGCGACGCTACCGTCCGCTGTTTCCGTACTTCCAGGATCAGGCGGAGCTCGGTGCATTCCAGGTGGTGATGGACGACTACGTCACCACCGACAGCGGGACTGGCCTGGTGCACCAGGCGCCGGCGTTCGGCGAGGACGACTATCGGGTGCTCAAGAGTGCCGGAATCGAAGCGTTCGCCTGCCCGGTGACCCTGCACGGCCGCTTCACCGACGAGGTGCCCGACTTCGCCGGCCAGTACGTGAAGGACGCGGACAAGGACATCGTCCGCAACCTGAAGGAGCGGGGCCTGCTCTATCGTCAGGACGTGATCCAGCACAGCTACCCGTTCTGCTACCGCTCGGACACACCGCTGATCTACCGGGCCATCCCGTCCTGGTACGTGGCCGTGACCAAGATCCAGGACAGGTTGCTCGCTGCCAACGAGCAGATTCGCTGGGTACCCGAGCACATCAAGCACGGCCGTTTCGGCAACTGGCTGGCCGGCGCCATCGACTGGTCCATATCGAGAAACCGGGTATGGGGCACCCCCATCCCCATCTGGGTCAACGACGTGACCGGCCGGGAGATCTGCATCGGCTCGGTGGAGGAACTGGAGCGCTACACCGGGGTTCGGGTGGACGACCTGCACCGGGAGTTCGTCGACCCGCTCACCTTCGAGCTGCCGGGCGAGGAGGGGACCTACCGTCGGGTGGAGGAAGTCCTGGACTGCTGGTTCGAGTCCGGGTCCATGCCCTATGCCCAGCTCCACTACCCGTTCGAGAACCAGGAGATGTTCAAGGCCGGGTTCCCTGCCGAGTTCATCGCCGAAGGGCTGGATCAGACGCGAGGCTGGTTCTACACGCTCACCGTGCTGGCGGCCGCCCTGTTCGAGAAGCCGGCATTCCGCAACGTCATCGTCAACGGCATGGTGATGGCCGAAGACGGCAAGAAGATGTCCAAGCGGCTGCGCAACTACACGCCGCCCGACGAGCTGATGGAGCGCTACGGCGCCGACGCGCTGCGCCTGTACCTGATCAACTCCGGCCTGGTGCGCGGCGAGGAGCAGCGCTTCGCCGATTCCGGCGTCCGCGACATGACGCGGCGGGCGCTCCTGCCCTGGTACAACGCCTTTTCGTTCCTGAAGACCTACGCGGAAATCGATCAGTGGTCGCCCGACAAGGGGCAGCACGTGGGAGACAACGTGCTCGACCACTGGATCCTGTCGCGGCTGCAGACGTTGAAGGCTCGGGTCTCCGAGGAGATGGAGGCCTATCGGCTGTACAACGTGGTGCCCCAGCTCTTCGACTTCATCGAGGATCTCACCAACTGGTACATTCGCCTCAACCGGTCCCGCTACTGGGGCGAGGAAATCACCGCGGACAAGATCGCGGCGTACAGCACCCTGTACACGACCCTGTACGAGCTCTGTCAGGTGATGGCTCCCTTCGCGCCGTTTCTGGCGGAGCACGTGTATCGCGAGCTGGGTGCGCTGGGCGGTGGAACGGCGAGCCCCGCTTCGGTGCACCTGTGCGACTATCCCGTGGCGGAAGCGCCGTGGATGCGTCCCGAGCTGGAACGCGCCGTGGAGCGGATGCAGCAGGTGGTGCTGCTGGGCCGACAGAAGCGCGAGGAGGTGAAGATCGGCCTGCGCACACCCCTGCGGTCGCTCACCGTCGTGCATCGTGACCGCGAGGTGCTCGCCGAGCTCGAGCAGCTCGAAGGCTACGTCGAGTCGGAGCTGAACGTGCTGGAGGTGCGCTACGACACCGACGAGGCCGCCCACATCGAGGTGGTGGCGAAGCCGAATTTCCCCGTGCTCGGCAAGCGGCTGGGCAAGCGCATGAAGGAGTTCCAGAAGGCGATTCAGGGGCTGACGCCGGCGCAGATCGACGAGCTGCAGCGTGAGGGCTCGGTGACCCTGAACGGCGAGCGCTTCGACAGCGACGAGATTCAGGTGCTGCAGCAGCCGCGCTCCGGCACCAACACGGTATCGAACGGGCACATCGCCGTCGACCTGGACACCGGTCTCGACGACGAGCTGGTGCGCGGCGGCTACGCCCGGGAGATGGTCAATCGCGTTCAGCGCCGGCGCAAGGACATGGCCCTGAACGTGGCGGATCGCATCGACGTCCGGTACTGGGGGGACGACGAGCTCCTGCGCGCGGCCCGGGAACACGCGGACTACATCAGCGGCGAGACCCTCGCCGTGACCTTCGAGCCCGATGCGCAGCTCGCCGACGGCGTCGAGGTGGTCATCGACGAGCGGCCGTTCCGCTTCACCGTGACGCCGCGGGAGGGCGCGTGACCAGCATGGTGCCGGAGCCGCGTCCCCGAGCCGGATACCATCATGGGGATCTGCGAGAGGCGCTGCTCGCGGCGGCGGAGCAGCTGCTGCACGAAGCGGGCCTGCAGGGGCTCACCCTGCGTGCCTGCGCGAGACGGGCAGGGGTCTCCCATGCGGCGCCCAAGCACCACTTCGCGGACCTCTCCGAGCTGCTGTCCGAGGTGGCGGCCCGGGGCTTCGACCGCCTCACGGATGCTCTGGTGTCCGCCCATGCCGAGGCGGGCGACGATCCCGACGCGCGCTTCATCGCCATGACCCGCACCTACGTGGAATTCGCACGCAGCAATCCGGCGCACTTTCGTCTCATGTTTCGCTGGGATCTGCTGAATCGCCGCAATCCGACGTTGCGGTCGGCGTCGCGGCGCACCTTCGCGGAGATGATGGGCAGCGTCACCGTCCAGCGGGGCGAGCCGGACGTCGAGCCGGACGAGCTGCTGGACCGGATTCAGGACGAGAATCTGGTTGAGGACCTTATCATCGGCTGGAGTCACGTCCACGGCTACACCCAGCTCCTGCTGGAAGGGCAACTGGCGGGGTTCACGCGGGAGGAGAGCCTGGACGACTTCATCCAGCGCACGCTCATCGCAACCGGCAAGCGTCTGGGCCGATTGTTCCGGGAGCGGGAGTAGGGCGGCAGGGTCGAAGGATGGGGCGAAAAGCGGCGAGCCATAAAGAAGTCGGCCGAGCGTACGCTCGGCCGCCCCTCGAAAAGGGGGCGCGGTGATTGCGGCTCCCTTTCCTCCCCGGCGATTGATGAGAACAGAGGTGTTCGGCCATGTCAAGCGCAGGTCGTGCGGCTCGCGGCAGGTGAGCCGTCGCCGTGCCT
>JAWLCV010000050.1:0-29701 GCA_041686955.1 Pseudomonadales bacterium | reverse complement strand
CGGCTGAGATGCTCCACGTAGCGCTCGTCGAGCAGGTTGTCGAGCCCGCCGGAAAGGTTGAGCGTCCGCGACAGGCGATAGCTGCCGTTCACCGAGAGCACGGTGAAGCCATCCGTCTCCGCCAGGTCCTGACCGACGATGTTGCCGCGGCCGGGATCGACCCGGTCCTGATCCGCCACCAGGCGCAGCAAGGCGCCGAGGCTGTAGCGCGGACTCGCGTAGGTGAGGGAAAGCCGCCCTTCCAGGGGCGGGAGCTGGGCCAGCGGCCGGTCGTCGCTCCGGTTGCGGCCCCGGGTGTAGGCAAGGGACGACTGCAGCGTCCAGCGCTCGGCGAAGCGGCGGGTGTGCTCGAGCTCGCCGCCGTAGGTGCGGGCGTCCACGTTGCGGGTCACCACCGTGCCCATGGGTCTGCCCGGCACGGTGGTGTCGATGAGGATGTAGTCGTCGATGCGGCTCGCGAACAGCGAGGCCGAGAATTCGCTCCTCGCGCCGCGGCGAAGCAGCCCCAGATCGAGCTGAGTGGTGCGCTCCGGGTCGGTGAAGAAAGCGCTGGCTCCGGTGCTGCTCTGGTTGCCGTTGCCGAACCGCTCCCAGTAGTCCGCGGTGCGCTCGGCGTAACCCAGCCCGGCGAACAACACCACCGGACGCCCCGCTGCCGTGTCGAGCCCGTGCTCGTAGCGCAGGAAACCGCTCGCGAGCCACTTCTCGTCCACCTCGCCGGCGGTGGGATTCGGGATCGTCATCATGCCCTGTCGAATGCCCTCGCGCTCGTCCTCCACCCGCCAGTGATCCAGGCGCAGGCCGCCCTTCCAAGTCCGGTTGGGGGCGGCTTCGTAGTCGAGCTCGGTGAACAGGCCCCGCTGCGCGTAACGGGCATCGCGGTCACGTGCCAGCGCCTCGACCGGCATCATCGCCGCGTTCATGGTGCTGCGGACCCGGTGCTCGTCGTCGTGGGCGTCGAAGCCCACCACCGCCCCCAGGGACGGAAGAATCTCCAGGGTGACCGCCAGCCGGCCCGCGCGGGTACGCCGGTCCGGGTTGGACGCCGCCGGGTTGGGCATCATCATGGAGGGGACGAAGGTACGCAGGGAGTAGTTGTCCATCACGTGGTCGACGTAGCCGTAGGCCACCTGCGCGTCGAGCTCCCGGATCCGGGGGGAAATGTCCTTCTGCTGAACACGCAGGGTGAGCGAGCGGCGATCGAAGACCACGCCATCCATCGCCCGGTCGGCGTAGCTGGCCTCGCCGTCACTCCGCGCGCCGGACAGCTCCACCAGGGTGTTGCGGGTCGGGGTCCAGCCGATGGCGGCGTGGGTGTTCCAGCGATGATACTCGCTGTGCACCCGGTCGCCGCCGCCGTCACGGTAGTCGTCGGCGCGGGCGTCGCTGCCTTGCAGGCGCAGGTAGCCGAGCTCGCTGCCCGCCACGGCGTCCAGGGCCAGGTCGCGGCGGTCCCACGCACCGGCCAGCACGCTGGCGTCGATTCCGGCCTCGTCGGTCTCCGGATCGTAGGGGTCGCGCTCGAAGACCACCGTCGCCGCGGAGCCGCCCGCGCCCCACAGCACCGACTGCGGGCCCTTGAGCACCTTCAGACGGTCGTAGTTCTGGGGAAACACGTAAGCGGTCGGCGGATCCATGCGCGCGCCGCAACCACCGAGCAGCATCCCCTCGCTGCTCAGGATGTTGATGCGGGAGCCGGCCATCCCCCGAAACAGCGGATCGGCGTCGATGCCGCCCTTGCGCGTGACGGAGAAACCGGGGATGGACTTCAGGTACTCGGCGCCGTCGTTGGCGGGGGCCGGCTGGCGCGCGAGACCGGGGTCGGTGACCACCTGCAGCGGCTCCTCGGTACGCGGAGCGGTGACCACGATCTCCGCCTCGATGCCGGCGGCCGTCGCCGCCCAGACCGCCGCTGGCAGGGCCGCGGCCCAGGCAGCACCGAACATGCCGATCAGGCGCCAGGGGCCGAACCGATCCATGGGCAAACCTCCGCTGCAGATGAGGAACCCGTGTCAGTCTAGGTTCCGCGGCCCGCTGCGGAAGTGACAAATTGTCGCAGGCTCCCGTCGTGGGTCCGGCAGGTCGCATGGCGTCGCGCGGGTTATACTCGTCGCTCCGCCGAATCCTTACAGAGCCCGTCGTGCCCGCCTACGTTCCCTCCACCGCCAGCGTCAACCTCGGTCGCCTGCTGGGAGTGCGCCTGGTGCTGCTGGCGGTGCTGACCCTGCTGCTGCTGTTCGCCCGGGCGACTCTGGACCTGCCCTTGCCTGTGGTTCCCGTGGCGGTGGTGCTGGGCACGTGGGCAGCCATCACCCTGGCGAGCTGGCTGCGCTTCAAGGGCCAGGGCGGCCGTACCGGCGAGGAGGCCATCGCGGCTCAGCTCGCCGTGGATCTGGCGGGGCTGACGGCGGTGCTGTACCTCAGCGGCGGCTGGACGAACCCGCTGGTGTCGCTGTACCTGGTGCCCATCGCCGTGGCGGCGGCCACCGTTTCCGCCCGCCTGACCTGGCTCCTGGCGGCGGCAGCGACCCTGGCCTACTCCGCCATGGCCCTGGTCTATCAGCCGGTGATGCCCCTGCACGGCGACGATTCCGGCTTCGCCGTTCACGTAGCCGGCATGTGGCTCACCTTCGTGGTCTCCGCGGGCCTGGTGGCCTATTTCGGCACCACCATGGCCGCCGCGCTTCGCAACCGCGAGCGGGCGCTGGCCAAGGCCCGGGAAGGCAACCTGCGCAACGAGCAGATCATGGGGGTGGCGACGTTGGCCGCGGGCACCGCTCACGAGCTCTCCACGCCGCTGGCGAGCATCGCCGTCATCGCGAGCGAGCTGGAGGCGGCAAGCGAGGGCGAAACCCGCCAGGATCTGCAGCGGCTGCTTCAGCAGGTGAACGTCTGCAGGGACGCCCTGGAACGGCTACGCAGCGCCGCGGAGCCGAGTCACGAGATCGTCACCACCGCCGAGCTGTTGCGCCAGGTGTGTCAGCGGTTCTCGCTGCTGCGCCCGGCCGTGCCGCTGGCCTGCGCCATTCCCGACGAGCCGACGCCACGGCTCGAGGTGGACGAGACCCTGAAGCAGGCCCTGCTGAACCTGCTGGACAACGCGGCCAACGCATCACCGGAGTCGGTGACGCTGACGTGCCGCTGGAACGATGGCGGCGTGGAGATCGACGTGCTCGATCGCGGGCCCGGCTTTCCCGACGGCGCCGCCCCGCCGAGCCGCGGGCTCGGCGTCGGTCTGGTGCTCGCCAACGCCACCATCGAGCGGCTCGGCGGCACGGTGTACGCCAGCAGCCGCGAGGGGGACCTCACCGGCAGCCGGGTGCGGGTGCGGCTGCCGGTGGTGGACGGCGACCGGGGGAAACGGTGAGCGCTCCGACCCTGCTGCTGGTGGACGACGACGACGTGTTTCGCGACGTCCTCTCCCGCGCGTTCGCGCGGCGCGGCTTCGCGGTCACCCAGGCGGCAGACGCGGAAGCAGCGCTCGCCATCGGTACCCAGCGCCGCTTCGATTTCGCCGTGGTGGATCTGAAGCTGCCGGATCGGTCCGGACTGGTGGTGGTGGAGCAGTTGCACGCCTGCGCCCCGGCCACCCGCATCGTGGTGCTCACGGGTTACGCCAGCATCGCCACCGCCGTGGAAGCCGTGAAGCTCGGCGCAACCCATTACCTGCCGAAGCCGGCAACGCCGGAGGAGATCCTCCGGGCCCTCGAGCAGAGCGACGGCAACGCCGAGGTGTCCGTGCCTGCGCGGCCCCCCAGCGTCGCCCGGCTGGAGTGGGAGCACATTCAGAAGGTGCTCGCCGAGCACGACGGCAACGTTTCCGCCACCGCCCGGGCGCTGAACATGCACCGCCGAACCCTGCAGCGCAAGCTGGCGAAACGTCCCGTGCGGGAATAGCGCCGCGGGCGAGCCCCTGGTGAGCCTCTGGCGAGCCTCTCGAGCGTCGTGGGTCAGGCTCGGACGAGTCCCATGCGCGCCGTCCAGAGACGATTGAGCTGCCAGATCGCCTTCTCGTACGGGCAGAGGCGCCCCTGTTCCGTCATGGGCGATCGCAGCCCGCGCCAGGGCCCCTCGTTGGCGGCTATGTCCTCCCGATGGATGTAGCCCACCGTCTCCACCAGGGCGTCGCGCGCCGCAGCGGACAGACTTTCCAGGGTCTCCGGACGCAGCAGCACGTGGATGCGCAGCGTCATGCGGTCGTGGGCCGCGGGGGCCAGCTCGTACCAGGCTCCGCTGTTCGGGGTCACCGCGAACAACAGGGTCGGATAGACGCAGGCCGCCAGCATGGTCCGCCGCTCGGCGCCGGCGAGGCCGGGAAACGTCGGCAGCTCCGGATTCTCCGGGTGATCGACCCCCGGCATGCGCAACAGGGCCCAGGGCTGGTCGCCGTTGTCCGGCACCGAGGACTCCCGGGCCGGATACACCGGCTCGAACGTCTCCCGATGGGTGCCGATGTGGTGGTAGGCCTCCATGAAGTTCTCCACCAGAATCTTCCAGTTCCAGGGGCTGTCGAACTCCAGGGTGCCGGCCACCACCAGATCGTCGAGCCGGTGATTGCCCAGCTCGCTCGTGAGTCTCGCCAGGCGTGGCGCCAGGGGCGCCGCGTCGGGATCCGTGTTCACGAACACGAAGCCCTGCCACACCTCGGTGCGCAGCGCGGGAAGCCGGCAACGCGCCGGCTCGAAGCCTTCGGCACCTTCCATCATGGGCGCGCTGCGCAGCCTGCCGTCGAGCTCGTAGGTCCAGTGGTGATAGGGACAGACGAAGCGGGTGGCGTTGCCGGCGCCCTCCGCCACCGGCATGGCCCGGTGCAGGCAGACCCGGGAGAAGGCGTGCAGCTCGCCGTCCCGGTCCCGGGTGACGACGATGGGCCGATCCACCAGCTCCACGCAGCGGTAGTCGCCGGGACGAGCGAGTTGATCCACCCGCGCGACGCAGATCCATCCCCCGCTGAACACGCGCTCCACTTCCAGCGCGAACACGTCCGGCGACGTGTAGGCGGCGGGCGGCAGCGTCCAGGCCTGGGGGAGCGGCGCCACCGCGCGGTCCAGGGCTTCCGGGTCGAGCACCGTCTTGGCTCGCTCTTCAATATTTTCTATCATGCGATAGATATTCTGCAGCCGCCACGATCTTGTCAAGCCCGCGGCGCCGCGGGCAACCAGGGGAGTTCGCCTTGTCCCGAAAACCAACGTCCCCTCGAGTGGGTCGCCCCCGCGCGGCCAGCGCCGCGCCGGAAGGCCCGGTGCGGGAAGCCATCCTCTCCGCGGCTCGCACGCTGTTCCGTGAGCAGGGGTTCGCCGCCACCTCCACCCGCCAGATCGCGGCCCGGGTGGGACTGCGCCAACCGTCGCTGTTTCACTACTTCCCCACCAAGGAGGCGATTCTTCGGGAGCTGGCACTCGACACGGTCACCCCGGTCCTCGCCTTCATCGAGGCCGAGCGCCGCCGCGCGTTGCCGGCCGACGTGGCCCTGTACCGGCTGATCCGCTTCGATACCCATCACCTGTGCACCAACGAAAACGCGCTCGGTCCGCCGCTCATGTTCCCGGAGATATCCCGGGATCGGCTGCCCGAATTCTGGGAGATGCGCGACCGCATCCTCTCCCGCTACCGCGAGCTGCTGCGCCAAGGGGCGGACGAGGGGCTGCTCGTGGTTCAGGATGCTGCGATGGTCGCCGATCTGCTGTTCGCCCTGGTGGAGTCGGTGCTGCTGCGGGCCCAGAGCGCGCGCCGCCGCCAGGTGCGCCGGCTGACCCAGGTCACGGTGGAGCTGGGGTTGCGGTCGGTGCTTGCGGATCCGCGCCGGCTGGCCGAGGTGCGCCGGATGGCGGACGTGGAATGAGAAAAGAACAGGTCGCGGCCGTGGATCTCGTGGCGCTCGATTATGAACAGACGGTTTCGGAGTGGAATCTGTTTACCGAGGTAGCACCGAACGGGGTCCACACTGCCTGGCCGCGTCCCTGTCATGGGCGGCCATTCTCGCGGTTTCCGTCAGCCTAGTTGTGTAGAGTGGTAAGCTGGCTGTGACGCCGTTCATGCAAGGAGGGGGAATCGTGACCATCGCATTCTGGTGCGTATTGATCGCCGGCCTGTTGCCGCTGGCCTGGGTGGGCTACGCCAAGACCACCGGCGGCGGTGGCTACGACAACCGGGCGCCGCGGCAATACCTGGCCGGCGTCAGCGGTGCCGCGCAACGCGCGCACTGGGCAGAGCAGAACGGCTATGAAGCCTTCCCCTTCTTCGCCGCCGGCGTGATCGTCGCTCACCTGGCGGGCGCTCCGCAGGCCACGGTGAATCTGCTGGCCATGGTGTTCGTGGGCGCGCGCATCGCTCACGGTTTGTGCTACATCGCCGATCTCGCCACCTTCCGCTCCCTGGCCTGGCTCATCGGCTGGGGCAGCACGGTGGGCCTGTTCCTGGTGGGTGCCTAGGACGAGCCGGTGCCCTTGGTTGGCGGCTCGATTCTTGCGAGGGACAGCACCAACCGACCCCACCGCGAGGAGCAAAGTCATGGCGGTACCCAAGCATCTCGAGGAAGCGGCGAAGAAGCTCGACGCCGCCATGTATCGCATCGATCAGGCCCGGGAACAGCCCTTCGGCCCGGAAAGCCAGCGGGAATGGCTCGAGGGCCTCACCGAGTTCTGCTTCGCGCTGTCGGACATCCAGGAGTTCAACAACGAATCCGTGCACGAGAAGCTTCACGAGCTGGCCGGTAACCTGGGGCCGGAGCGGATCCTTCTGGGGACCAGCCGTAGCGGGCGCTGACGCGGCCCCGGCCGCCGAACCTCAGGTGCCGGCGGCTTCGGCGCGGGATTCCACCACGGCCTGGTAGGTGAGCTGCTTGAACACGTCGCCGAGCCGGGTCCGGTGCGGGATGCTCTGCACCATGAAGACTCCCACCAGCTCCTCCAGCGGATCGACCCAGAAGCGGGTGCCCGCCGCGCCGCCCCAGTTGAACTCGCCGGCGGAGCCCAGCTCGCCCGGGTCCAGTACCACGGCGAAGCCGAGCCCGAAGCCGACGCCGCGTCGGCCCGGCCCCATGGCGATGTCCCCCAGGTGGTTGGCGGTCATCAGCGCCACCGTCTTCGGCGAAAGCAGCCGCACCCCGTCCAGCTCACCGCCGTTCAGCAGCATCTGCGCGAAGCGCAGGTAGTCCTCCGCCGTCGAGACCAGACCGCCGCCGCCACTCTCGAAGCGCGCGCCCGGACGATAACCCTCCGAGAGCGCGACATCCGCCACCGTCAGCGTGCCACCGGTCTCCCCCGCCGCGAACAGGTCCTCGCCCCCGGGCGTGCCCTGCGGGCTGTAGAGCTGCGCCACCCGTGGCCATTCCTCATCGGGAACCACGAAGCCAGTGTCCTTCATGCCGAGAGGCCGGAAGATGCGTTCGCGCAGAAAATCGCCGAAGCGCATGCCGGACAGCACCTCCACCAGCCGCCCCTGCACGTCCACGGCCACGCTGTAGTGCCAGCGGGTGCCGGGGTCGTACTGCAGCGGAATGCGTCCGAGCCGGTTCACGAACTCCGCCAGGGAGCTGTCGCTGGTGAGCAACTGCGCCTCCCGATACAGCCTGTCGACTTCCGTCTGGCCGAAGAAGCCGTAGGTGAAGCCCGCGGTGTGGGTCAACAGGTCGCGGATGGTGGGCTGGCGGGCCGCGGGGCGGGTCAGCCCGACCCGGGCGGCATCGCCCTCCCCCACGGTCCGGCTGATGGTGCCGTCGGAGACGGCCACGGTCTCGCCTCCGTCGGCCGTGGAAGCCGCCACCGCCAGGTTCGCGAGCTCGGGGATGTACCGGGCCACAGGATCGTCGAGAAAGAACCGGCCCTCCTCGTAGAGCATCATCAGCGCCACGCTGGTGATGGGTTTGGACATGGAGTAGATGCGGAAGATCGTGTCCATGGCCATGGGCCGGCCGGCTTCCCGGTCCGCCATGCCGTAGGTCTGCTCGTACACCACCCTGCCGTGACGGGCGACCATGCCGAGCCCTCCCACCATGACGCCGTCGTCCACCGCCCGGTTCATGTAGTCGGTGAGCCGGTCCAGGCGCTCGGAGGACATGCCTGCCCGCTCCGGCGCCGCCCGGGGCAGCTCCCGGGCCATCCCTGCGGTTACCCCCGCCGTCCAGAGAACGGCGATGATCAGCGCAAGGCTGATTCCCCTGACGGCCCCCATGCCTCCTCCCCACAATGCAACCAACGTGATGGACGAGAGGCTAGCGGTTTATCCGGGCGTCCACAACGCAGCCCAGGGGCTGTGGCCACGGCGACGGGTCGAAGATTCAAGGCGAGAGGAGAAAACCCCGCCGGTTGGCCGGCAACTCGAGCTCACCTAGCTCCCCAACCTCCAGGAACTGGCCCCGGAGCTCGCCGCTCGAGAACCGCAGGGTGTCGAGCTGCACGTACACCAGGCCCTCGCGCATGGCGAAAGCCAGGGCCGCCAGGTTGCGTATCGGGCGGCCGATCCCGGGCACGCAGTCGGTGGGCGTCATGTCCTCGTTGTCCACCGTGATCTCCGTTTCGTCCACGATCTCCAGCAACGGCCCCGGATCGAGCAGCCCGAGCACCACCGGGCCGTCCTCCCCGGGCAGGCCGCAGTGAATGCGTGCACGGGTGATCTGCGGCTCGCCCGCGACGTCGAACGCGATGCGCGCCTCGCTGAACGCGGTATCGAAGCTCACCCGGACGACGGCTTGGCTCTGGGCATCCACCGCCGGGACCACCTGGGCGCCGCTGAGGGCGGCTTGGAATCGCAGTCCGCCGAGCTCCTGGGCCTGCGCGCAAGGCATCGGTACCGCCGCCTGCAGCGCCGTGAACAGGAGCGCGCGGCCCAGAACGCGAGGCAGCCGGGGGCGTCGCTCAGCCGGCCGGCACGTAGGCGCTGCACCAGCCGTTGGCGTTGACCAGCTTACCGGGAAAGATCTGACAACCATGCCAGGGGTCCTCGCCCAGTTCCGGCTGGAACAGGGTGCAGTTCGAGCAGAGCTGCCCCGCCTGATAGCTGGGGAAGGCGGTCTGATCCACTTCTTCCGCGGAATGCTTGTAGCCCAGCGCCTGGGCCTGGGGATCGGATTCCTCGAGCTTCGCCAGCTGCCCCGGGGTTTCCGCGCCGTTCGACCCGCCGGCAGCGCCGGGCTGCGCGGCATCGGGGGCGGGCTCGGTCTGCTGCGCCGTGGGGGGTGGGCTCGCCGTAGCGGGCTGCGGCGGCGGCTCCGGCTGCGCCTGGGTGGGCGCCGAATCCGCGGTGCCCTGCTCGGCCCCTTCGTCCGCGCAGCCGTGCAGGTTCACCAGGGGAATGAGCGCCACCGTGCCGCCGGCGAGCTTGAGGAATCTGCGACGCGAAGCGATGACGGAGTGCGTGCTCATGATCGGCCTCGGCTGCGGGTTCTCGGCCATTTTGCTCGGACACATCCGCCAGCACATTGACGAACGTAAAGTGGCGGTGGCTACAATGACCTGTCCCACTCATCCGGAGATGCCGTGAACATCAGCGCCATGCGGCTCCAGGGCCCCGATCCCCAACCGATTCAGGACGAGCTCGACGTGCTTTCGGAGCTGGTGCCGCTGCGCGGCGCCCGCGTGCTCGAGCTCGGTTGCGGCGCCGCCGAGAAGACCCGACAGATGGTGGAGCGCGGCGGCGCGACCGCGGTGGTGGCCGCCGAGGTGGACGAGATTCAGCACGGGAAGAATCTCCGCATCGCCGATCTGCCGGCCGTCACGTTCAGAGCCTACGGTGCCGAGGCCATCGACGAGCCGGACGCGAGCTTCGACGCGGTGGTGATGTTCAAGTCGCTGCACCACGTGCCGGTGCCGCTGATGGACCGGGCGCTCCGGGAGATTCGCCGGGTGCTGAAGCCCGGAGGCCTGGCGTACCTCTCCGAGCCGGTGTTCGCCGGCGACTTCAACGAGGTGCTGCGGCTGTTTCACGACGAGTCCGTGGTGCGCCGGGAAGCCTTCGAAGCCATTCGGCGGGCCGTGACGGAGGGCGTGCTCGAGCTGGTGGAGGAGCGCTTCTTCAAGAACGTCATCCGGCTCGACTCGTTCGCCCAGTTCGAGCGCGGGGTCCTCGGCGCCACCCACACCGAGCACGACCTGTCACCGGAGCTGCTCGCCCGGGTGAAGGCGAGGTTCGAGGGCTTTCGCGGGCCCGAAGGCTATGTGTTCCAGATCCCCAATCGAGTGGACCTGTTGCGCCGGCCCCACTGAAGTCACCCTTGAAACGCGCCAAGGGCGCCCAAATACTCGACGTCATGAACATCTCATCCGATCAAGCTTCGGCCCCGCGGGTTTTCGACGTCAGTGCCGCAACCTTCGAGCGGGACGTGCTGGAAAAGTCCCGGGAGACCGCCGTTCTGGTGGATTTCTGGGCCACCTGGTGCGCACCCTGCAAGGCCCTCGGCCCCATCCTCGAGAAGCTCGTGGACGCCTACGGCGGGGCCGTGGTCCTCGCCAAGGTGGACGTGGACCGCGAGCAGGCCCTGGCCCAGCATTTCCAGATCCGCTCGGTTCCCACCGTGATGCTGGTGAAGGAGGGGCGCATCGTCGGCGGTTTCCCCGGCGCCCTGCCGGAATCCGAAGTGCGCCGTTTCCTCTCCGAGCACGGCGTCGAGCCGGTGAGCGGCGAGGCCGCTCCGGCACCGACCTCGGCGGATCCCGCCGCCGAGGTGGAACGCCTGCGTGCCGCGGTCGCCGCGGAGCCGGATCAGCCGGAGCGCCGACTGGAGCTGGCGCTGGCATTGCTCGACGTGGGCGAGCACGAGGAGGCGGCCAGCCTCATCGAAGCCCTGCCCGCCAACCTGGGCGCGGACCGGCGGGCGACCCGAGCCTGGGCGCGGATCCGCTTCGCCCGCGTGCTCGAAGAGGCGCCGCCCCGGGAAGAGCTGGAGCGTGCCGTTGCCGCCGACCCGGACGACGCCGCGGCCCGGCACCAGCTCGGCGTGGTCCTGGTGATGGCCGGGGAGGCGGAACAGGGTCTCCTGCACTTGCTGGACCTGCTCGCGCGCAACCGCAACTACCAGGACGGACTGCCCCGCCAAGCCCTGGTGGACGCCTTCAATGTGGTGGACGACGAAGCCCTGGTGCGCGACTACCGGCGGCGGATGACGGCGCTCCTGTTCTGACCCTGCGTCGGCGCGCCGATCAGGGTGCCTCCCCCGGGAGGCGTGGCGCCTCCGCGGGAGCGAGCCAGAGCGCGTTGCCGGGGAAGTCGACGGTGATCACGAAGTTGCGCAGCAGCGGGACCCCGACGTTGGCGTCCGCCGCGTGCCCCGTGGCGTCCACGGCAGCCGTGACGTCGGCGAACTCCACCCCGGCCACGGAGAGCGACTGAATACGCACCAGATCCTGATTCACCGCGCCGCCCACACCGCCGCCGGACTTCGAGCCGACGAGACGATCGGGTGCGAGGAGCCCCTGCGCAGTGGCGAAGTCACGGCCGATGAGCAGCTCGCTGCCGTTGCCGAGATCGAAGTCCGCATGCACCTCCACCGCCTCGATCCGTACCGGCATCTGCTTGATGCCGGCGTGATCGCGCAGAGGCAGGCGGACCCCTGATGGCTCGGAGGCCGCGTCCACGGCGGTGATCTCACCGGAATGCAGATCCAGCAGGAACCTGCCCGAGTCGAATAGCTCCCGGCCCAGCACCACCGTCAGGGGCTCGCCCACCAGGCGACGGGCGATGTCGGAAAGGTCCATCACCGCCACCGAGCGATCCTCGAGGCGCGTCCCCACGCTCTCCAGGTTCACTCCGTGGGCGAAACGTACGGGCTGCTCGCCCCCCGTCCCCTTGGCCATCTCGGAGCCTTCCGGGTTCAGCCCCACCCGGTGGGCGAACGCCGCGTCTACCAGGGTCATCTCCGCACCCGAATCCAGCAGCGCCTCGGTGGCGACACCGTTGACGACCACCGGCACGAAGATCCGGTGGCCCGACAGCCGAAGCGGCTCGGCGGGCGCGGCGGCCGCAGCGAGCGCCAGCGCGAGGCAGGCTGCCAGTCGAAGTCTTTGCATGGGCGCGGTCTCCTCTGCGGGCGGATGACGTCTTTCAATGTGTTTCGGCCGCCGGCGCCCATACTGGATTCGAGAGCGCGGCGCGACGCGTGCTCGCAGCGAATCAGGAGCGCCCAAATGAATTCGACAAACAGGCGCGGCCGTGCCGTATCGTTCCCCCGCTCGATCGTTCTGTCAATCGCCCTGCTGACGAGCCCGTTGGCCAGCGCCGGACTCATAGCGTCCTGGACCGTGGACTCCTGCGGCGCTGCCGGCAGCGGGGCCTGCCAGGACGAGTTGCTGAGCGGCCAAAGCGCCGTCATCACCTCGCTGCGCGCCGGCTTCGCCGCGGCCGACCCGGCGGGCCCGGGATTCTCCGAGGCGTTCATCGCCACGGGGCCCCTCGTCCTCGCCGGAGACGGAGACGTGCTCGACGCCGCTGACGACGGCTGGGACGACCTGCTCCGGGGCCTGGCGACGGGCGGCAATCCGGGCCCCGGGTCCCTGGAATCCATGCTCATCTTCTCGGACTCCGCCGGGAACGACTGGGCCACGTTCAGCGTGCCTGCGCCCTTGTCGCTGGACATCGATGTCATTTCCTCGGTTGAGATCTCGGTGCTGGCGGCCCACTTCGACTCGCCCGGCCAAGACCCCAACGGAGACGGCGTCTGGACCGATTACGGCGCGGCCGTGAGGTTCGACGTGTTCGGACCCGGCCGCAACGTGCCGGAGGCCGGCACCCTTGGGATGCTGGCCTTCGGGCTGCTGCTCGTGCGGCTTTTGCGTCAGCGGGAGTAGACCACCTCCAGCGCCACCTGGCGAGGCGGGCCCCAGCCCTGGAAGCCGCCGTCCACGCCGAGCAGGAGGATCTGCTCCTTGTACTCCTCGTCGGTGAGGTTCTTGCCGTAGACCGAAACCCGCAGATAGTCGTCGTTGGCGAGATTCCACTGGTAACTCACCCGGGCATCGAGCAGGCCGTAGCTGTCCTCGACGATGAAGTCGTTGGGCGGAGATCCCGCGATGATGAAGTCGTCCTGCGCCCGGTAGGTGATGGACCCGTGGAACTCGCCTCCGCGAAACATGCGGTCGTAGGCGGCAGTGAGGGAATAGTTCCAGTCCGGCACGAACCCCACGTCCACGGCATCGAAGTCGATGTCCGGACAACTGTTCGGCTGAGTCGCCGGCGCGCTGGGGAACAGCGCCGGGTTGGTGAAGGGGTTACAGGCGGTGCCGTCCGGGTTGAAGCCGGTGCGCCGCGAGCTGATGCTGTAGCTCTTCGTCTCGGCGTCCAGGTAGCCGGCGGCCAGACGCAGCGAGAAATTCTCCGTCAGGTTCGCCTGGGTCTCGACCTCGAGCCCGAGGATCTCCCGCTTCGGCAGGTTGTTGACGATGGTGTTGGTACCCGGAGGCTGGTTGTTCGGCAGCGTGATCACCGTCGCCGCCTGAGCGTCCTGCACCTCCGTGTAGAAGGCCGAGACGTTGAGCAGCAACCGCCCGTCAAGCAGCGTGTTCTTGCTGCCGATCTCGTAGCTTTCCACCGATTCCGGTTCGTACGCGAGAAACTCGGGATCCACGCCCCGGTTGTGAATGCCCCCGGACTTGAAGCCCTCGGCGTAGGTGAAGTAGAGGAGGTTGTTCTCCGTGACGTTCCAGTTGGCGGCGAACCTCAGCAAGGTGTCGTCCCAGCTGTCCTTCGTCGCCACCGGCCCGACGATGGCCGGTCCCGTCAGTTCCGTGGGCTGCAGGATCGACACCCCGAATGCATTGGTGGGCCCTTCCGTGGGCGGCACGCCCTGATAGAAGGCGGTCTCGAAGTCCTTCTCCTCGTCGAGCCAGCGCAAACCGGCGCTCAACGAGAGCGAGTCCGTGACGTGCCAGTCCACGGATCCGAAAACCGCCACCGACTCGACCTTCTCCTCCGTGAGCTGGATGGTGAACGCCGGCGGGAGCTGGCAGAGACTCGGCTCCAGTGGGCTCGACAGCAGCGGAAACGGCAGGAACGGAGCCACCACCGCGCACGGCGTGCCTGCGGGCAGCCCCAACGCCAGGGAGGGAATGGCGATCACCTGGTTGGTGCCCTGCTGAAAGCCGAACTCGGCGTCCCAGTAGAACGCACCCACCATGTACGACCAGCGCTCGTTGAAGTCACCGGCGAGCTTCAGCTCCTGGGAGAACTGCTCGTAATCGCGGTCGCGCAAGGTATGGAGCTGGGCAATGGGCGTGGCCAGGCTGTTCAGGGTGGAACCGTCGAAGTCCTGGCCCGAGACGTCCGTGGAGTCGATGTAGCCCGTGATGCTTTCGAGGTTCGCCGAGCCGAGCCGAACATTCAGGGTGAGCCCGTACATGTCGACATCGAGCTTCTGGAGCTCGTCCAGGTCGGCCTCGTTCACGAAAGGATCGTCGCCGTTCCAGCGGGGGTCCTGGGGCGGGAGATCCCCGCCCTGATCGATCCAGTCATAGGTGAAAAGCGCATCGAAGCGGTCGTTGGGCTCATACTTCAGGGCGAAGGTCACGGCGTCGTACTCGTCCGCGCCGGCATCGCCACCGCGGGTGATGTTGTCGTAGAAGCCGTCCCGCTCCTTGTGAATGCCGCCGAGCTTCATGGCCAGCACGTCGTCCACCAGGGGCACGTTCACCTTCAGCTTGGCGATCCGCTCGTCCTCCGTTCCAAGCTGGACGGCTGCGTCCAGGCCGAACTCGTTGAACCTGGGCTGCGCCCGCTTGACGACGATGGTGCCGCCTGTGGTGTTCTTGCCGTAGAGCACGCCCTGCGGGCCGCGGTTGATCTCGATCTGCTCGATGTCGAACGTGTCGATGAGCTGACCGGTATTGGTGCCCTGGTAGATTCCATCGATGATGATGCCCACCGCCGGCGGCTGATTGTTCTCGGCGTCGGCGTAGCCCAGGCCGCGGATGAAGATGGCACCCTGCCCCGGCGCCGCGGTCACCATGCCGATGCGCACGTTCGGCGCCATGGCATCCAGGTCGCGCAGGGTACGCGGCGAGACGCGCTCGATGTCCTCCTGGTTGAACGCCGTCACCGAGACGGGCACGTCCTGAATGGCTTCAGCGCGCCGCTGCGAAGTGACGATGATTTCCTCGATGACCCCGGAGCGATCACGCTCCTGCGCGAGCGCTGGAGTCAGGCTGGTGGTGGCCAGGACGGCAGCACCCAGGTACAGCACGCACGCCGCGCCGGCATCGTTCGGTCGTCGCATTTGAGCTCTCCCCGGATGGCACCGCCATCCCTCTCTCTCGCCCCGAAACCGCGCCGTCAACAACAAACCGGCATGCCGGATTCTTTTAGAGGAAGCCGGCCCGGTAGTCAATGGGGAGCCAACGCGCCGGGTGCCTTGGCCGGGGAGAAGCGGGTGAAATATAGTCGTGGCGACCGCCACGACCCGGCTGGCCCCACTACAGGAGGGCTCTCCATGACCCGCGCCCGGCTTTGGCGATGGCTTCTGCTCACGGCCCTGCCGCTGTGTCTGCCGGCAACGGGCCTGGCGGGCAACGCGGCGCCGGAGGCGCCGCCGGGGGATCAGGATCTGGAGGTGCGCCAGAGCGTGGCCGTGGCGCCCGTGGCCAGCGACCGGGAAATCGCCGACCGGCTCACCCGGATTCTTCGCGCCAGTGACTGGTTCGAGGAGCCCCGGGTACGCGTGGAGGAAGGAATCGTCTTCCTGGGTGGCCGAACCCGCGACGAGCAGCACAAGGAATGGGCCGGCCGGCTGGCGCGAAACACCCAGGACGTGCTGGCCGTGGTGAATCGCATCCATGTGGTGGAACGCCCGCTGTGGGACCTGTCTCCCACCTGGACCAGGCTGCGCGGCATTGCCGGCGGCATGATTCGCGGGCTTCCTCTGCTGCTCGTGGGAGTCCTCATGCTGGCGGCCACCTGGCTCGCCGCCCGCTGGTCGGTTCGCGGCGCATCGCGCGTCCTGCGCCGCCGTATCAGCAGCCGGCTGCTGGCGGACGTCGTATCCCGGGCCGCCGCCCTGCCCGTGTTTCTTCTCGGTCTCTATCTGGTGCTGAGCATCTCGGGTCTCACCGGGCTCGCGCTGTCGGTGCTCGGCGGCACCGGACTCGCGGGTCTGGTGATCGGCTTCGCCTTCCGCGACATCGCCGAGAACTTCCTCGCCAGCCTGCTCATCAGCATGCAGCGGCCTTTCGCCACCGGGGATCTCATCGAGGTGGCCGGGCACACGGGGTTCGTGCAACGGGTGAACACCCGGGCGACCCTGCTGATGACCCTGGATGGCAACCACGTGCAGATTCCCAACGCCACGATCTACAAGCAGACCATCACCAATTTCACCGCGAACCCGTACGTTCGCTTCGACTTCACCGTGGGCATCGGCTACGAGGACGCCATCGCCGAGGCCCAGACTATCGCAATGGCGGTGCTGCGCGATCACCAGACGGTGATCGACGATCCGGAACCCATGGTCCTCGCCGAGACCCTGGGTCCCTCGACGGTGAACCTGCGGGTCTATTTCTGGGTCAACGGATCCAGTCACAGCGGGCTGAAGGTTCGCTCCTCGGTCATCCGGCTGGTGAAACGCGCGTTCGAAGAGGCGGGCATCTCCATGCCGGACGAGGCTCGGGAGGTGGTGTTTCCCAAGGGCGTACCGGTGCAGATGGTTCAGACGCCGCCACCGACGAGAACGCCACCCCGGCCCGCACCCGCCGACGCGGAGTCTGCTGCCCATTCCGCAGAAGGCCACCTAACCAGCGAGGTCGATGACATCGGCAAGCAGGCGCGCACAGCCCGATTGCCGGAAGGGGGCGCGAACCTGCTGGAATCCTGATCAATCGATTCGCATGAGCAAATCGAGACTCCCTCGACAGAAAGCTCTCTGCAAATCACAGATCCTGAAATCTCCCAAGCCGTTCCGGCCCGTGCGCCGAAGGGAGAAATCATGCAGAAACGCCGTCTGTCGAACGCCGTCGTCCTCATCCCACTCGCCGTCATCACCATCCTTTGCACCCCCACTGGAAACGCCAAGCCCACCAACGGCAAGGGTGGGGGAAGCGAACCCTCGGCGCCCCCCTACGTGGCTCTCTCCGCCGATCGATCGGTGGTTCAGCCCGGGGAGAGCGTGCTGCTGAGCTGGGCCAGCGCGAACGCTCGACATTGCTTCGCCTCCGGGGCATGGAGCGGCAAGTTCGCTACGGAAGGCATCTACCAGACGCCGCCGCTCGAAGGCCCGGCTACATACACGCTCGAATGCAAGGACGGCGGTGCTTCGGCGACGGCCACTGTCGAGGTGTCGGTGGATGCCGGCGACGTGACGGAGCCAGCGCCCGCACCGGACCCCGCACCCGAGCCGGCGCCCGCTCCGACCCTGACGCTGAGCGCCAGCGAGCCCGTCGTAGCCAGCGGCGACACAGCCGAACTCAGCTGGACCTCGACGGATGCGGACATTTGCAGCGCCAGCGGCGGATGGACCGGCGACAAGTCGCTAAACGGGACCGAGAGCGTCGGGCCGATCAGCCAGAGCACAACCTACAGCCTGAGCTGCAGCGGTGCCGGCGGTAGCGCCGTGGCGATGGTATCGGTAGCCATCAACGAGACCGTCACCCTGGCGTGGCTGGCGCCCACACATAACGTGGACGGCACCCCGCTCACCGACCTGGCGGGCTATCGGATCTACTACGGGTCCATGAGCGGCGCGTATACGGATGTGCTGGAGGTCACCTTGTCGAGCAGCACCAGGCAATCGTTGATCCTGTCGTCCGGGAGTTACTACTTCGCCATGACGGCCGTCGACGCGAGCGGCAACGAAAGTGCCTACTCGAACGAACTGATGAAGAGCATCAATTAACCGGCGCAGGTACACGCACATTACCCCGCATTAACACACGCAGCGCAAACTTCGCGGCCGCAGCACTTGCCTATGGCTGGTGGCGTAGCTAGCCTCGTCCGGGTACTCGAGGGACGGAAGATCACGCAGGCACAAGGGATTAAAGACAGACCAAGTCGAAAAGCGTCTTACCCGTAGTATGGGAGTGGGAAAAATGATCGCTCGATTGGTTTCTTTCAGGTTCCTGCATTTTGGCCTCCCGATCCTTTTCGCGGGGACGCTGGCCGCGACGGGAGCAGACGCAACGACGCTGACGATCAGCAAATCCAACGGCACTTCCCAGAATCTGGACACCGCCAGTCTGGTCGACAGCTCCGTTCATACGAACAAGGCCGCAGCAGGAGACTGGGGCCGAAGTATCGGCTCCGCGAAGACCTCCTCGAAGGCGAATTCTACGCAACTGTTCAAGGTCGCGGCCAGTCACCTGGGCGGCCTCGTCATCAGCGGGCCAGGGTTCAGTCGACAGATTCAGGCAAATCCCAGCGGCAACATCATTCCAGCGAGCCTCGTGGCGAACGTCAGTCCACCCGGGCTGGAAAACGTTGGGCGCGGGCTCGACGTCGCTCCGGGTGCCCCCACTGCGGTCCCGCTTCCCGCAGCGGCTTGGCTGTTCATCTCGGCATTACTGGGCCTGGTCCTGGTCGGCCGTCAGCGCAGGCAGTACGCCGCCACGTCGTGAGCGTCGTAGGCGGGCGCTGCGCCTGATCCCGCGGCCGGCCTAGCGAAAGCTGCCGGCCGGGTGTCGGCGGCCCCGTCCGCGCGACCCGCCGTATCGCGCGCCCACCTTCTACCTGTGGCTGAACAGGACCACCTGCGCATGGCCGTGACCCTCAGCTTTGCCCTGGCCTTGTTCGTCACGACGGTGCTGTTACCGGTCTGCCGGCGATATGCACCGGAGCTGGGGCTGATGGACGTCGCCGGCATCCAGCGCAAGATCCACACCAGCAGCATCCCCCGCAGTGGCGGAATCGCGATCGTCCTGGGTGCGGTCATCGCGGCCGTGGTCTGGATGCCGCCGGACGCCTACTACGTTCCATTGGCAGCCAGTGTCGCCATCGTAATCGTTTTCGGCCTCCTCGACGATCTGAGGGATCTTCCTCACTACACCAAGCTGGTGGGCCAGGTGATGGCGGCCAGCGTGTTCCTCTGGGCGTACGGGTATGCTCCTCAGGCACCGTTCTTCGCGCTGGATTCCGCCCCCGAATGGGTTTGCCTGGGTTTCAGCTTCGCCTTCATCGTCGGCGTCACAAACGGTGTGAACCTCTCCGACGGGCTCGACGGCCTCGCCGCGGGCAACTCGCTGCTCAGCCTCTGCCTGCTCGCATTGTTCGCTGCCCAGACGGCCGAGACCGGTCTGCTGGTGCTGGCCTTGACGGTCGCCGGTGGGCTGATGGGATTCCTTCGCTTCAACACGCACCCGGCCAGCGTATTCATGGGCGATACGGGCAGCCAGTTTCTCGGCTTCACCGCAGCAGCACTGGCATTGCTCATCATGCAGCAGGAGTCGCTGCCTCTGAGTCCCGTGGTACCGGTGCTCATATTCGGCCTGCCCATCCTAGACACCGTTGCCGTGATGGGGGTGCGTCTCGCCACCAGGCGCCCCCTGTTCCAGGCAGACAGGAATCATCTGCACCATCAGCTGCTCGACCTGGGATTCAAGCACTATGAGGTCGTGGCGATCCTCTATGGGCTGCAGGCGGTTATCGTCAGCCTGGCGTACTTCTTGCGCTACGAGTCCGATGTGCTGGTACTTGGCGTCTACGTCGCCTACTGCGCGACCGTCATCGGCGCCGTCTTCGGAGCGAGAGCCGCACGTTGGCGAATTCGTCCCCACGGGCCGAACGAGGCGGTCGTGGAGCGCCGCAACGTCTGGCTACGACGGCTTTCCTGGTACCAGGCGAACAGCGCCCGGATCCTGTCGGCCGGAATGAGCGTGTGGCTCCTCGCCAGCACCACGTATCTGGGCGCGCCTCACCGCCAAGTGGCCCACATGGCCCTGGTCAGCATCATGCTGCTCGCGACGGTTTGGATCTATCTCGATAGCCAGCCGAAACTCGTCGCCCGTCTCATTACGTTCACCGCCAGCGCCTTTGCGGTCTACATCGGATCGAGCGACCCGGAAAACGGGAAGGTCTTCGGCTGGGCCATGGATGCCTACCTCCTGGTGCTGGCCGCCGCGCTGCTACTCGCCATTCGGATGACGCGCAGAAGCCTTTTCCATCTCGACAATCAAGACTACCTGGTGCTGCTGATCGTCGCGTTGGCTCCGTTCATCCCCTTGGAATCGCTGGACGGCGGCGGCGTAGCCAGAGCCGTGTTGAGACTCGTAGTGCTCCTCTACGTGTGCGAGTACATCGCGACGAAAGGCCGCAAGACGAGAACCTTCGCGAACGTTGCCGGACTCGGAAGCCTGGCGGTGATCGGAACGTCGTGACCGACCACCGTGACATCGAAGAACAAGGACTCTCGACATGATGAGACGAAACCCTGGCATATGGCTGCTCACCCTCGCCTTGGTTACATCGTTCGCCGGCTGCACGGGCAGCGTGGAACGCCAGAAGGAATACCTCTCCAGAGCCTACGATCATTACGCGGCCGGACGATACGACAAGGCGCGGGTGGACGTCCGAAACGCGCTGCAGATCGACGGTGATCACGCCGAGGCGCGCTACCTTTACGCGTTGCTGCTCGAGCGCGAGCAGAACTGGCGGGAGATGCTGGCGCATCTCCGGCTGGCCACCGAGCTGGACCCGTCCCACATGCGTGCGCGGATCAAGCTGGGCTCTCACCTGATTGCGAACCACGCGTTCGAGGAGGCCATCGAGCAAGCCGACGCCGTGCTCGCACAGGACCCCGCCCATGCCGAGGCGCACGCCTTGAGGGCGGCCGCCTACTTCAAACGCGGCGACGCCGAGAAAGCCACCGCATCCGCTGAGACCGCCCTGAGACATCAGCCCGGCAACGTCAGCGCCGTGGCAGTACTGACTCAGGTGTACAAGACCCGAGACCCGCAACTCGCGCTGTCGATCATCCGCCAGGGTATCCAGCAGCAAACGGAGAGCGCCGCCCTCAAGTTGCTGGAAATATCTGTGCACGAAGCGACCGGCGACGTGGGTACAGCCGCCCGCATCTACCGGAACCTGATATCGGCGTACCCCGAGAACCTCTACTATTACTTTCGCTACGTGACGTTGCTCGAAGCCAACGGGCGCGGCCACGAGGCCGAGCAGGTCATTCGCCAAATCGTCAATGCACGGCCACACGATGTGGAGCTCAAGCTGTGGCTGGCCCAGTATCTGGTCAACCACCGCAACCCGCGCGTCGCCGAAGCGACGCTGTTATCGTTCATCGAGCGTGACCCCGATCAGACGGAGCTGAGGCTCGCCCTGGCCGAAGTCCAGGTAGCCCAGCGAAGGCGAGACCAGGCGCGGGCCACCTACCGCCAACTCGTGGCCGACGATCCGACCTCGGACAGCGCACAGCAGGCCCGAAACGAGCTGGTCCGGCTCGAGCTGTCTTCAGGCAACAGAGACCAGGCCGAAGAGCTGCTGGGGCAGATTCTCGGCCTGGAACCGGAGAATCCCCAGGCACTGCTGACGCGCGCCGAACTCGCCCTGGAGTCGGATGACCCCGAGACGGCGATTGCCCAAGCACGGTCAGTGTTGCGCAACGAGCCCGAGTCGGTGGCCGCCCTGCTGCTGCTCGCCCGGGCTCATGAGCGCGACGGATCAATCGATCTCGCCCTCGACAACTATCGCCAGGCTCTGGCCATCGAGCCCGACAACGAGACTGCGCTGATTGCTCTCACCGAGGCCGCGCTCGGTCACGGTGATCTGGACATGGCCGTAGAAATGGCGGCGTGGGCGCTCCGGGTGAATCCCGAGAATACGCAAGCCTCCCGCCTGCTTGTGGCGGCCTACGCCGAACGGGGCGACCTCGAGGAGGCCATCGGCCAGGCAGACCATCTCGCCCGCCAGGAGCAGACCCGGCTCCTGGGCACGTACCTGCTCGGCCGCGTCTACCAGAAGCAGCGGAACTACCCTGCTGCGGCGGAGATGCTGGAGAAGGCGGTGGCCCTGGAGCCGGGACTTGCCGAGGCTCTGAGGGCGCTGGTAGAGGTGTACGTAGCGATGGATCAGCGCGGCAAGGCCATCGCGTTCCTCGGGAGCCACGCAGAGCGTCACCCGGAGCAGGGCCAAGCGACTCTCCTGCTCGGGGACCTGCACGCGCAGGACGGCGATCTGGATCTGGCGTCCTCCCAGTACCAGCGTGCGGTGGAGCGGTCTCCACAAGTCTCGAGCGGTTATCTGCTCCTCGGCGACCTGCGTTATCAGCAGGGGAACGTATCCGGCGCCTACGCGGCCTATCTGGACGGCCTGAAAACCCACCCGGAGGACCCCGGCCTGCTCGTGCGGGCGGCCCAGATTCAGGAGGTCCAGGGCAACCACCGCGAAGCCATCGCGCTCTACGAGACCGCTCTGACCTACAGAGACGTCGTCGTTGCCAGGAACAACCTGGCCATGCTCTACGCCGATCATCTGCCCACCGACGAGAACCTGCACAAGGCCATGTCGCTGATGCGTCCGTACGGGAGCACCAACCGACCCGAGCTGCTGGACACGATCGGCTGGATCTACTACCGGCTGGGCGACGGCGCACAGGCTATCCGCTACATCAAGGCCGCCCTCAGAAAAGGAGGTGACGACGTGGAGATGCGCTATCACCTGGGGATGGCCTACGTGCTCAATGGGCAACCCGAACAGGCACGGCCCGAGCTTCTGGCAGCCGTGGGCTCACGACAGCGGTTCCATGGGCTGGAAGAGGCCCGGGCGCAACTGGACACCATCTGACATGCGCGCTGCCGTGAGGAACATTGAATGAATCAAGCGACGCTCGACTTCGACGAGGAGCACCGGACGCCCCACGATTACCTGGCCATCGTCAAGCGTCGGAAAGCTCACCTGATCATACCGTCCATGGTGGTCGCGGTGATCGGCCTCGCCGCGATCTTCTCGCTGCCCCCCACCTACACCTCCCAGGCCACGATTCTGATCGAGGAGCAGGAGGTTCCCCGGGAATTCGTCACGTCCACTATCTCGAGCTTCGCCGCGCAGCAGATCCAGGTGATCAGCCAACGGGTGCTGACGGCGGAGAGCATCGGCCGCATAGCCGACAAGTACGGACTCTATACGGACGAAGACCACCCCACTCGCCCCCCAGCCACTCAGATCGCTCAGGCCTTCCGTAATTCCATGCACCTGGAGCTCGTGAGCGCCGATGTCATAGATCCCCGCAGCGGCCGCGCGCAGCAGGCGACCATCGCCTTCACCCTGGCCTTCGATCACGGCAGTCCATCAACCGCTCAGAAGGTCACCAACGAGCTGGTCACCCTGTTTCTCGACGAGAACCTGCGTAACCGTACCGAGCGCGCGGCCAACACCGAGGCCTTTCTGGCGGCCGAGGCGCGGAGCCTCGCGACCGAGCTGTCGACCTTCGAGGCGGAACTCGCGGAGTTCAAACGCGCGAATGAAGGAGCCCTCCCTGAGCTGCAGCAGTTCAATCTGAGCAGCCTCGACAGGGCTACCAGCGAGCTCAGCGACATCGACGTGCGCCTGAAGGAGCTCGCAAAGCGCAAGCTCGAGCTTTCCGCTGAGCTCGCTCAGACCGATCCATCGATCACTTTGGTCTCCGCCGATGGTGAGCCGATGCTCGACGACCGTACTCGGCTGAAGATGCTTGAGCGCGAGCACCGGCACAAGTCCGGCGTCTACAGCGCCGATCACCCGGACATCAAGCGACTCGAACGCGAGATCGAGACGCTCGATGGCACCCTCTCCGGCAGCGGCGGCGCCGCCACCGGACCATCCATCGACGCCCCACCGGACAATCCGGCCTACATCCTGCTGAAATCGCAGTTCCAGTCCATCGCGGTGGAAGAGAGCGCTCTTCTCGACAAGCGCGAGAAGGTGCGGGTCCGGATCGACGAGCTGGAACGTCGTCTTTCTCAGGCACCCGCCGTCGAGCGGGACTACCAGGCACTCCGCCGCGGCTACGAGACCACCCAGGCCAAATACGAGGAGATCCGGGCCAAACAGCGGGAGGCCGCATTGGCCGAAAGCCTGGAGCAGGAGCGGAAGGGTGAGCGCTTTACCCTGCTCGAGCCGCCGAGCCTACCGTTGATGCCGTCGAGCCCGAATCGTCCGGTGCTCACCCTCGCGGCGCTGGTGCTCGCCATCGGTGCGGGCATCGGCATGGTGATTCTGAAGGAGACCAGCGACAGTGCCATCTACGGGCGCCGCGAGCTGACCCGTGTGACCGGGTCGCCCCCGTTCGCGGTGGTGACCTACATCGACAACAGCGACGACGTCGCGAAGCGCAAGATGCTGCACCGATGGATGTGGTACGGCGCCGCCGCTGCTGTGCCAGTCGCAATCCTCTTCTTCAACTTCTTCGTCCAACCGCTGGAGGTGGCTTGGTTCATGCTGATGAATCGGTTGGGCCTCTAGGAGACGCAGTATGGAACGGCTGCAGGAAGCCATTGCTCGGGCGCGCCTCGAGCGTGAGGGTCTGGTCGGAAAGCTGCCGCGCTACGACCAGACCCGGAACGTGGCTGCGCCCCGGCCAACCAGCGTCTACTCCCCCGAGCCTCGACGACGGAGCCAGCCGCTGCCACCGGAAAAGATCGAGTACAAGACGACTCGCGTCGTTCACCTCGATCCGGACGTGCTCGAAAAGAACCGGGTGGTGGCCGGCCTGCAGGACGACCACCGAGTGGAAGCCTACCGGCATTTACGCACCAGGGTTCTGCAGACCCTGGATCGGAGCGGTTGGACGACGCTCGCGATCACGAGCCCTTTGGAGAACGCCGGCAAGACGCTGACGGCCGTCAACCTCGCCATCAGCTTGTCACACGAGGTCAACCACACCGTCATGCTGGCGGATCTCGATCTGAGAGCCCCCAGTGTTCACACCACCTTGGGCGTCGACATCCGCTGCGGTCTCGTGGACGTGGTGGAGCGCCGGGCATCGATGGAAGAGACGCTGTTCAACCCGGGCATGCCACGCCTGGTGATACTGCCAGCGCAGCCCCTGACGCGGAACTCGTCCGAAGTGCTCTCCTCCCCCGGAATGCGGACCCTGCTGCGTGAGGTGACCACCCGCTACGGCTCCAGGCTGATCGTCTTCGATTTACCTCCCCTGCTGCGCAACGACGATGCGTTGCTGTTCACGCCTTATGTCGATGCGACGCTGCTGGTGATCGAGGAGGGCGTAAACACGCCCGAGGAGGTGGAGCGCTCGCAGCAGATGATGCAGCACGCCAACCTCATCGGAACGATTCTCAATAAGGCACGCTGAGCGTCGGGATGTATCTGAAGCACTTCCAACTCAACGAGAAGCCGTTCACTATCACCCCGGACCCGGACTTTCTCTACTTCTCGAGCAAGCACAGGGCCGCGCTCGCCATGCTGGAATACGGCGTGTTCGAGCAATCGGGCATCACGGTGATCACCGGCGAGGTCGGCGCCGGCAAGACCACCCTCATTCGGCATCTGCTGCGCCGGATACCGTACGACGAAGTCACGGTGGGCCTGATCAGCAATGTGCACCAGTCGCTCGGTGCACTCCTGCAGTGGGTCGCCATCGCCTTGGATCTGCATGTCGACCAGAACGACATCAGCAACATCCAGATCTTCCGCCGCCTCCAGGACTACCTGATCGGGGAGTACTCCGAGGGCCGGCGAGTCGTGCTGATCATCGATGAAGCTCAGAACATGGATCAGACCAATCTCGAGGAACTGCGCATGCTCACCAATATCAACGCCGACAAGGATCAACTGCTTCAAATCGTCATGGTCGGCCAACCGCAGCTCTTCGCGCAGCTCTCGGACCAGTCGATGACCCAGATCGCGCAGCGGGTTACGGCCGAGTACCACCTGCAGTCACTCAACCTGAGTGAGACCACCGAGTACATCCGCAACCGGCTGCGGCTCGCGGGTGCACGCAATCAGGATCTGTTCACGACGCAGGCCGTGGGGGTCATCTACTACTTCAGCGGTGGCGTACCTCGACTCATCAACACACTCTGCGACCACGCGATGGTGCTCGCCTACGCGGAAGACACACGAATGGTCGACTTCGCGACCGCACTCGAAACGGTGAAAGAAAAGCGCATCGGCGGCATTCGACGCTTCTCCGAGCAGCCCCAGGATGCGGAACACGCCCGAAGGATTCTCATGGCATCCACTGGAGTCGACATCGACCTAGCCGTCAACGACTAAAGGCAGCAACAGGAAGGCACGCCGTGGCGACCAGGACTCTAATCGTGCTGGGAACTCGACCGGAAGCCATCAAGATGGCACCCGTCGCCCTCGCGCTGGCGGCGGATACCTGCTTCGACAGTCGCATCTGCGTGACTGCGCAACACCGCGAGATGCTCGATCAGGTCCTGCGGCTGTTCGCCCTCGAACCGGACCACGACCTCGATCTCATGAGGAGCAACCAGGATCTGTACGATATCACCTGTGGCGCGCTACTCGGCATGCGCCGGGTGCTCACGGAGGCACGCCCGGACATCGTTCTGGTGCACGGCGACACCACCACGTGCTTCGCGGCAAGCTTGGCGGCCTTCTACCAGGGCATACCGGTCGCCCACGTCGAGGCTGGGCTGCGAACCGGTAACTTACGGGCCCCCTACCCGGAAGAAGCCAACCGGGCCCTGGTGGGCCGGCTCGCCGAGCTTCACTTCGCACCCACCGAGCGGGCGCGCCGAAGCCTGCTGGACGAGAACGTCCCGGAGTCGCGGGTGCTGGTAACGGGGAACACCGTTATCGATGCATTGTTCCTGGCCAAGGACAAGCTGGAAGCGATCGACCCCACACACTGGAGCGAGCATTTTGGTGAGACGCTGACCCGGAAGATGCATGCCGCAACCCGGCGAATCCTCATCACGGGTCACCGCCGCGAGAACTTCGGCCAGGGCTTCGAGGACCTCTGCACCGCAATCGCCGATCTGGCTCGTCGCCACCCCGACTGGCTGCTCGTCTACCCCGTGCACCTGAATCCGAACGTTCAGGAGCCGGTGAAACGTGTCCTGTCGGGTCTGCCGAACGTCGTCCTGACGCCGCCGCAGGACTACCTGCCGTTCATCTGGCTCATGTCTCAGGCAGACCTGGTGCTGACCGATTCGGGGGGGATCCAGGAGGAAGCGCCTTCCCTCGGCAAACCCGTGCTGGTCATGCGTGAGGTTACGGAGAGACCGGAAGCCGTCGAGGCGGGCACCGTGAAGCTGGTGGGCACCTCAGTACAGGCCATCAGCGAGAATGTCGATGCGATCCTGAGCGATGGCACGTTGTACGAGCACATGGCCCACGCGATCAATCCCTATGGCGACGGCCAGGCGACGGGACGAATACTCACGCGTCTCAAGGAGTTTGCAGAATCATGAAACCCGAACTCGGAAGCGTCTGCGTAGTTGGGCTGGGGTACATCGGCCTGCCCACGGCCTCTCTGCTGGCCACCAAAGGATTCTCCGTCACCGGTGTCGACGTTTCGGAGAACGTGGTGAGGACGATCAACGGAGGCGGCATTCACCTCGTCGAACCCGACCTGGACGTTCTGGTGAAGTCGGCGGTGAACTCCGGGAATCTGGTGGTGAACACGGTTCCGGCCGAGGCCGACGTGTTCATCATCGCCGTGCCGACACCCCTGCGCGGAAAGGCGCCGGACCTCAGCTACATCGAGTCCGCCGTGCAGGAAATCGTGCCGTACGTGCGGCCGGGGAATCTCGTCATTCTGGAATCCACCAGCCCCGTAGGCACCACCGAGGACATCGTAGCCAAGGGGCTGCGTGAAGGTGGGCACGACCCGGACTCCATCTTCGTCGCGCACTGTCCGGAGCGCGTGCTTCCGGGGCAAATTCTCGTCGAGCTAATCGAGAACGACAGAATCGTCGGGGGGATAAACGACGAATCCACGGCGGCGGCGGCGGCCTTTTATGAAAAGTTCGTCAGTGGCAAGGTCCTAGGAACCACGGCACGAACCGCAGAACTGGTCAAACTCGCGGAGAACTCCTATCGCGACGTCAACATCGCCTTCGCCAACGAGATCTCCATGATCTGCGAGAAGGACGAGGTGAACACGTGGGAGGTCATCGAGCTCGCCAACAAGCACCCACGGGTCAACATACTCAATCCCGGTCCCGGTGTCGGAGGTCACTGCATCGCCGTGGACCCGTGGTTCATCATTCATCGGCAGCCCGAGCTCGCCAGGCTCATCCGAACGGCACGTGAGGTCAACGACGCCAAACCCGCCTGGGTGATCGACCGGGTTCGGCAATGCGCCGCAAAGTTCAAACACGCGGTCATCGGCTGCCTCGGGCTTTCCTTCAAGGCGGACGTAGACGACCTGCGGGAATCGCCGGCAGTGGACATCGTCAGACAGATCGGTGAGGACCGGCTCGGGGACATTCTCGTATGCGAGCCGAATCTCAGATCGCATCCAACCTTGCCCCTGCGCCCTCTGGAGGAGGTGATCGCCCGGAGCGACATCGTGCTCATTCTCGTCGATCACCGCCCTTTCAGACGGATCACCGCTGCATCGCTCAAAGAGAAGATCGTCATCGACACGCGAGGGATCGTCCGTTGATTCTGCCGCACAGAGGCCATTCGTGAAGTTGTTCAGCCACATGTCGCGATTCCGCCTGTCCCGACGGCCGGACAGAGTGATTGGGTCCGGCTACATGGCGCGCTGGCACCTGGTGCCTCGCAACCGGTGGATCAATCTGTACCTGCATCGTTTCGATGGGCCGGATTCCGGCATCCACCTCCACGATCACCCCTGGTGGAGCCTGAGCCTCACCCTCAGAGGATGCTACGTGGAGGCACGACCCTGCGGAACGCTGCACCGGGTGCAGCGTCTGACGCTGCGACGACCGGAGTCGGCTCACCGGATTCACGAAGTACCGCGAGGTCCTTGCTGGACGCTCTTCCTTACGGGGCCCCGTCTGCGTGAATGGGGCTTCTACACCGAGCGGGGGTGGGTCCCCTGGCACCAGTATCATTCATCGGAAACAGGAGCGCACCGCACATGCGACGACTCGAGATCGGTCCCGAGCGCGAGCTGATCGCGCGTGCGGATGCCGCCGCCTTCGACCCGGCGGTGTACCGGGAGACGGGCTTCTTCGTCGTGCGGCGGGTGATCCCCGCGGAGCGCATCATTCAGTGGCAGGAATCCTGGGCCCGGTTCTTTCGGGATACCTTGTGCCGGAACAGGACGATCGATCCCTTCAATCCGGTTCACGTTCACGAGCCTGCGCCCCGAGACCTGGCGGAGATCCATCGCTGTCCGGAGTTGTTGGACGTCATGGAGGTGCTCTACCCCGATCTCGCTCTGTTCATGCAGCGATTCGTCATCAAGGCCGCGGACAGCCGGAACCCGGTGTTCGTTCACAGCGACTTCGGCTACGACTACGGATGGCCGGAGAAGACGACCGTCTTTCTTCCCCTGAGCCCGTCCAACTTCGAAAACGGCGGTATCTCGTTCTACCCCGGAACGCATCACTTCGGGTACCTGGGCGATGCAGGAGAAGCCAATGTCGACATTCTGAGTCCCGATTGGCCGCTCGTTTGCCCGGATCTCGAGCCGGGCGACATCGCCCTTTGCCACACCTGCACGTGGCATTGCTCGCCGCCGCACACGAAGGGACCCGACCGGGTTCTCGTCCAGTCGACGTTTCAACCCGCCAGCGACCCGAGTAGTAAGTGGCTGCTGCGGGGGCAATGGCGTACACGCTACCGCCTGTCGGAACTGCCTCGGGAGGCATTCTTCAGCCGGTCACGCTCCTCGCGGCTGCGGGAG
>JAWLCV010000049.1:6286-31733 GCA_041686955.1 Pseudomonadales bacterium | reverse complement strand
CACCCCCGGAGGGGGTTGCGCGAAGCCGCGCAAACTCGCTCCCGCGCCCGATGGCGGGCTACTTCGACAGCACGATGGTCCCGCGACCGTCAGCGCCGAGCAAAGGGCATCTGGATCAGATGATGCCCACCGTCCAGCAGCACCGTCTCTCCCGTGACCAGCTCCGCGCCGCTGAGCAGATAGACGATGACCTCCGCTACCGTGTCGGGAGTGGCGGTGGTCCTGAGCGGCGTGTTCTGCTCCAGATAGGCCTTGGTACGCGCGTAGGTCTCCGGACCCATGCCCTGCTCCAGCCAGTCGCCCTGGATGAAGCCGGGGCAGACGGTGTTGAGCCGGATCTCGGGACCCAGCACCCGCGCCAGGGAGAGCCCGAGGGTGATCATGGCGCCCTTGGAGGCGGCGTAGGCGATGGAGCTGCCCACCCCCATGACTCCGGCGATGGAGGCGACGTTGACGATGCTGCCACGGCCACCGCGGCGCATGGCCGGCGCTACCGCCCGCACCATCTGATACGCACCGATGGTGTTCACCCCGTAGATGCGTTGGAAGTCCTCGGCCGAGAGCCCCTCCAGGTCCGCGTGATCGCAGAACTTGGTGGTTCCCGCGTTGTTGACCAGCGCGTCGATGCGCCCCCACTGGTCCTCCGCCGCCGCCGCCAGACGGCGGCAGTCGGCATCGTCTGCGACGTCTGCCCGCACCACCGCGGTTTCCACTCCGAAGGCTTCGCAGGCCTTCCGGGTTTCCTCTGCGCCCTCCGCGTTGTGCGCGTAGTTGATGACCACGTTGCAGCCTTTCTCCGCGAGCTGCCGCGCGGTGGCCGCGCCGACGCCGGACGACGACCCCGTGACGATGGCGACTCCACCTTCCAGATCCATCGCGCCCCTCCTGCTGTTGAAAGCCTGAAACGCTAGCAGAACGGGCGCGCCGTGGCACCACGGACGGCAGCGTTCCGGTACACTGCCCCGCTTTGGAAGTGAACGAGGAGCCCATGGCATCCGCACCCTTCGATCTGCGCGGCAAGGTGGCCGTCATCACCGGCGGCAACGGCGGCATCGGCCTCGGAATGGCGGAGGGTCTCGCCCAGGCGGGCGCCGAGGTGAGTATCTGGGGGACGAATGCCGAGAAGAATGCGGAGGCCCTGGAGCGGCTCGAGAGCTACGGCACCCGGGTCAGCGCCCAGCGCTGCAACGTCGCCGACGAAGACGACGTGGCGCGTTGCTTCGCCGAAACGCTCGCGCTGCACGGCCGCGTCGACGGCTGCTTCGCCAATGCCGGCATCGGCGGTCGGGGCACGCGCTTCGACGACATGACCGACGAGGAGTGGCGGCAGGTGCTGTCGGTGAATCTGGACGGCGTGTTCTACACCTTCAAGCACGCGGCACGGCACATGCGCGAGCGCGCGGAAGGCGGCGATCCCGGCGGCCGGCTGATCGGCACCGCCAGCCTCGCTGCGCTGTCGGGCCAGCCGCGGGGCGAACACTACGCGGCCACCAAAGGGGGCCTCATCTCCATGATCAAGGCGCTGGCGATGGAATACGCCCGCTACGGGGTCACCGCGCACACGATCCTGCCCGGCTGGATAGAGACCGCCATGACGGCCAACACCTTCGCCAACCCCAGGTTCTTCGACAACGTCATGAAAAGGATTCCGGCACGCCGCTGGGGCCGCCCGGAGGATTTCGCCGGCATCGCCGTCTACGTGATGAGCGACGCCAGTGCCTACCACACCGCCGACACGTTCCTCATCGACGGCGGTTACTTCACGTTCTAGATTCGAGAGTCGACCATGATCGAAGCAGTGTTGTGGGATTTCGGTGGTGTGCTGACCACCAGCCCGTTCGAGGCGTTCAACCGCTACGAGGCCCAGCGCGGCATTCCCAGGGACTTCATCCGCACCGTGAACGCCACCAACCCGGAGAGCAACGCCTGGGCCCAGTTCGAGTCGAGCCGGGTCACCCTGGACGAGTTCGACCGTCTGTTCGCCGAGGAATCCGCCGCCGCCGGGCACCGCATTCCCGGCCGGGAGGTAATCGATCTCCTCTCGGGAGACGTCCGCCCGCGTATGGTCGAGGTGCTGCGGCGCTGCAAGGCCCGCTTCCGCGTGGGCTGCATCACCAACAACGTCAAAGGCGGCCAGGGGCCCGGCATGGCCACCAGCAGCGAGCGGGCGCTCACGGTGGCCGAGGTGATGGCACTGTTCGACCTGGTGGTGGAATCGAGCGTGGAGGGTGTGCGCAAGCCGGACCCGCGCATCTACGAGATCGCCTGCCGGCGGCTGGAGGTTTCTCCCGAGCGCACCGTGTTCCTGGACGACCTGGGCATCAACCTGAAGCCGGCCCGGGCCATGGGCATGCAGACCATCAAGGTCCTGGACGAGGATCAGGCCATCGACGAGCTGCGGCGACTCACCGGACTCGAGCTGCCCTGAGGGGTTCCAGCACGGGCCGGGACTCCAGACTGACGCTGTGCAGCACCCGGCCCCGGTGATCCACGAGCTGAACCAGCAGCTCGCGCGGCGTCACCGATACCGCCAGAAACCCGGGACGGCTGGCTCCGAAGATCGTGAGCGGCGTGTCGCGGAAGCCACGCACCCGGGAACCACCGCCGGAGACGAAGTGGTGCACCGACTCGTCCTTCAGGTGCTCGAGATGGTGATCGTGGCCGGCCAGATAGGCATCCACCCCGTGCTTCTCCAGCAGCGGTTCCAGCAGGCGGGCCAGCTCGGCCGACGAGCCGTGCCTGCCGCCGCCGGAGTGGATGGGATGGTGTCCGACGACGATGGTCCAGGTCGCGGAGGACTCGCGCAGCACGCGGTCGGCCCAGCGTAGCTGCTCGCTCGCAGCCCACGGCTCGGCGTCGGCCGAAGGGTCCGGGTCCGGGTCCGGGTCCGGGTCCGGATCCGGATCCGGATCCGGCGACAGTTCGCGCAGGGGCGTGGTGTCGAGGAACACGAGCCGCAGCTCCGCGTTCCCGCCGAGCGGAAGACTCCGGGTGTAGTAACGCGCCGGCATGCGCCAGCGCTCGCTGCGCGCGGTGTAGTCGACCTGCGCCGCCACGTCGCCGCGCCAGTCGTGGTTGCCGAGGGTGGGAAACCACGGCACCTGAAGCGACGGATGGGCGTAGACGTCTTCGAAGGAACTGCGCCAATGGGGATCATCGACGCCGCTCACTCCGGAGGGATAGAAGTTGTCGCCGGTGGTCACCACGAACGCCACGTCGAGCTCGTCCGCCACCACCCCCATCTGTCCGGCCACTTCGTCCTGGTAGTAGCGGCCGCGCCAGCCCCAGTCCCCCACCACGAGAAAGCTCAGCGCCTCGGGACTACGCTGCAGCGCCGTGGCCCGATAGGGCTCCGCCGGTTCTTCGTCTCGCAGGGAGCCCCCACAGCCGACGGCGCAGACCAGCACGAACGGGAGAAGGGCTCTCGCTGCCTGACGCGGAACCACGCCGGCCGGTCCGCTCAGCCGCCTTCGATGCGCTGCATGAAGAACACCTCGCTGCCCGGCCCCAGGGGCTCGAGAAACGCGTCCTGACAGATCTGCCCGTCGATGGCGGCCGCGCTCTTGCCGAGCGCCTCGCGCGAGCCGGGAAAGCGGGCTTCCAGCGCTTCGAGCAGCTCCCGGAAGTTTTCCGCCTCCACCTCCACCTCGCGCTCGCCGCCGGTATGGCCGAGCAGGTGATTGGGGAACACCACCCGCACCATGGCCGGCTCAGCCCTCCGCATTCTCCAGGGCAGCCAGAATCCGCGGCGGCGACAGCGGCAGATCGTTGATGCGGATGCCGATGGCATCCCGCACGGCGTTCGCCGCCGCTGCCAGGGGCGCCACGATGGGCGTCTCGCCCACGCCGCGCACGCCGTAGGGATGGCTCGGATTCGGCACCTCGATGATCTGGGTGTCGATCATGGGCAGGTCCGAGGCCACCGGGATCCGGTAGTCCAGGAAGCCCGCGTTCTCCATGACCCCGTTGGCGTTGTAGATGTACTCCTCGTTCAGCGCCCAGCCGAGACCCTGGGCGGCGCCGCCCTGCATCTGCCCTTCCACGTAAGCCTTGTGGATGGCGCGGCCGGCGTCCTGGATCGCGGTGAAGGCGAGCACGTCCACCTTGCCCGTCTCCCGATCCACCTGAAGATCGGCGATGTTCACCGAGAACGACGCGCCCGCCCCCTGAGCGTTCAGCGAGGCACGGCCGAGCAGCGGACCTCCGGTCTTGGCCGCATTGGCGGCGATATCCGCCAGCGACAGCGGCTTCACGTCGGCGTTGACCCCCGGCGCCGGCACGGCCTGGCCGTCCTCCCACAGCACCTGATCCTCGTCCACGCCCCAGGTGGCAGCCGCCCGCGCCTTGCACTGAGCGATGATGTCCTCGCACGCCCGCACCACGGCCATGCCGGTGGCGAAGGTGGTGCGGCTGCCGCCGGTGACGTTGGAGAAGCCGGTGCTCTCGGTATCGCCGATCAGCGCCCGCACGTTCTCGTAGGGCACCCCGAGGGTCTCGGCCGCCATCAGGCACATGCTGGCTCGGGAGCCGCCGATGTCCGGATTGCCTTCGACCACGGTGACCGTGCCGTTCTCGTTGATGTGAACTTCGGCACTGGACTGCATGCCCACGTTGAACCAGAAGCCCGCGGCGACCCCCCGGCCTGCGCCATCCGGCAGCGGGCGGGTGTAGCTGGGATGGGCCTTGGCCGCCTGCAGGCACGCTTTCAGGCCGATGGGCGGAAACTTGGGCCCGTAGGGCGCCTGGGTGCCCTCGTCCGCAGCGTTCTTCAGCCGCAGGTCGATGGGATCCATGCCGAGCTCGCGGGCCAGTTCGTCCACCGCGCACTCCATGGCGTGCATGGACTGGGGCGCGCCCGGGGCCCGGTAGGCGGCCACCTTGGGCTTGTTCACCAGCACGTCGCAGGCTTCCACGTGGAAGTTCTCGAGGTTGTACGGTGCGAAGATGGACATGGCGCCCGGACCCATGGGCGCGCCGGCGAAGGCGCCCGCCTCGTAGGCCATCCAGGCCTTGGCGGCGGTGATGGTGCCGTCTTTCCGGGCCCCCACCTTCATCCTCATCAGGGTGCCGGAGCTGGGTCCGGTGGCACGGAACACCTCTTCCCGGGACATGGTCATCTTCACCGGCCGGCGGGCCTTGCGCGAAAGCAGCACCGCCACCGGCTCCAGATAGATCACGGTCTTACCGCCGAAGCCGCCGCCGATCTCCGAGGCGATGAACTTCAGGTCGGCCACGTTCATCTTGAGCACCTTGGCCGTCATGGCGCGGAACTCGAAGTGGCCCTGGGTGCAGCACCACACGGTGGCCTGGCCGCCCTCGTTGGTGTTGGCGATGCACGCGTGGGGCTCGATGTAGCCCTGGTGGGCCATGGGGATCCGGTACTCGCCCTCCACGATCACGTCGGCCTGGGCGAACCCCTTCTCCACGTCACCCCGGCCGAGCTGCATGACCGCGGCGACGTTGCTGGGCTTTTCCGGCTTCTCGGGCAGGTTCTTGGTGTAGCAGTTCTCGTCGAGCAGGGGTGCGTCCGCCTTCATGGCGTCTTCCAGCGTCAGCACCGGCGGCAGCACCTCGTACTCGACGTGGATCGCCGCCAGCGCTTCTTCCGCCAGCCGCTGGGAGGTGGCCGCCACCGCGGCCACGGCGTGGCCGTGATAGAGCACCTTGTTCCGGGCCATGATGTTCTTCGCCAGATCGGCCACGTCGCCGCCGCCCTCGCCGCCGATCTCGCCGTGCTCCGCGTCTGGGAAGTCCTTGCCCGACACCACCGCGAGCACGCCGGGCATGGCTTCGGCACGGCTCGTGTCGATGCCGAGGATGCGGGCGTGGGCGTGAGGGCTGCGCAGCACCTTGCCGTAGATCATGTTGGGCAGGTTCAGATCCGCCCCGTACTGCGCCCGACCGGTAACCTTGTCCACCCCGTCAGGCCGAACGGGGGAAGTTCCAATTTGTTTGAATTCAACAGCTTCAGCCACTTTCCTCGAGCCTCCTGTATGTTTCTGGGGCCGCTGGCATACTTCCCGCCGGTCAGGCGGGGTAGGCCAGCTCCTTGGCCACGTCCTGCACGGCGCGAATGATCTTGTCGTAACCGGTGCAGCGGCACAGGTTCCCCGCGAGCCAGTAGCGAATGGTGGTCTCGTCCGGATCCGGATGCTTCTCCAGGAGCGACTTGGTGGCCACGATCAGGCCCGGCGTGCAGATGCCGCACTGCAGCGCCGCGTGCTCCAGAAACTTGCGCTGGATGGGGTGCAGCCCCTCCTCGGTGGCGATGCCCTCGATGGTGGTCACCTCGTGATCCTGGGTTTCCACGGCCAGCACCAGGCAGGAGCAGACCAGGCGCCCGTCCAGCAGCACGCTGCAGGCGCCGCAGTCGCCGGTGGCGCAGCCTTCCTTGGTGCCGGTCTTGCCGAGCCCCTCGCGCAGCACCTCCAGCAGGCTCTGCTCCGGTGCGCAGAGAAACTCCACCTGCTCGCCGTTGATGGACGTGGTGACGTGAACCTTACTCATGCTGCCGCTCTCCTAATCCTTCATTGCCTGGGCCTGAGCCCGGTCTCGCGCGATGGCGCCGGCCCGCCGGCACAGCACTCCCACGACCTTGCGTCGATAAACGTCGGTGCCGCGCTTGTCCGTGATGGGCGATGCGGCGGCGGAGCACGCCTCCCCGGCGGCAGCCAGGGCGGCATCGTCCAGCTTCGTTCCAATCAGCGCTTCCGCCGCTGCCGGCACCAGCAACGGACGCGGCGCCACGGCGCCGATACCCACCCGGGCGGCGGTGCAGGTGCCGCCGGCGTCCAGGGTCACGGCCACGCCACAGCCGGCCACGGCGATGTCCATTTCGGTACGGGGCGTGAAGCGCAGGTATGCGCTGCCGCTGCCCGGCGGCGGCCGCTTGATCTCGAGCCCGAGCAGGAACTCGTCGGGCGCGAGCGTGTTGGTGCCCACGCCGGTGCAGAACTCTTCCACGGGCAGCTCCCGGATCCCGCCGCTGCCGGCGATCCGGCAGACCGCGCCCACGGCGATCATGGCCGGGATGGTGTCGCCGGCGGGCGAGGCGTTGCACAGGTTGCCGCCCAGGGTGGCGCGGCCCTGGATCTGGGTGGAGCCGATGAGGTCCGCGGCCTCCAGCAAGCCGGGCAGAAGGTTCACCAGCGCTTCGTTCTCGTTGAGTTCCGCGCTGGGGATGGCCGCACCGATGAACACCGCCTCATCGGAGATGGTCAGGCGGTTGGTCTCCGCCAGCTTCTTGATGTCGATGATGGTTCTGGCCTCGCGGTCGATGCTGCGCATCTGCACCAGCAGATCGGTGCCGCCCGCGAGCACCTGGGCGCGCTTGCCCAGATTCGCGTGCTCGGACAGCACGGTGAGCACCTCGTCCACGCTGGTGGGCGCAACATACGCAAACGCTCCCATGAACCCTCCCGGATAGTGAATGAGCGAAGCAATCTAACACGAAGTTTCGCCCCCATGTACACTTGCGCCATGAACACCGAGCTCTACCGTCAGCACCTCGAGACCTTAGGCGAACGCTGGGCCGAGGCTTTGTCGTTCGCGGGCTTCGACGCCGCCGTGGTGGCTGCCGGCGAGCCCATGGCCTACTTTCTCGACGACCTCATGGTGCCCTTCCGGCCCAACCCCCACTTCGCCCAATGGCTGCCCTACGGCGACTGCGCCCACGCCATGCTGCTGATCCGGCCCGGCGAACGTCCGCGCCTGTTCTTTCACCAGCCGCGCGACTACTGGCACCAGCCCCCCGAGCTTCCCGACTGGGCGCACGCCCACTTCCAGGTGACGGTGCACCACGAGCTCGAGGCGATGGAGAGCGCCGCCGGCGAGGCCATGGGTCGGTTCAACCGGCTGGCGTTCATCGGTGAACGGGAGCCGGGGAATCTGGGGGATGCCCACCACAACCCGCCGCTCTTGCTCAACCACCTGCACTATCACCGGGCCTACAAGACCCCCTTCGAAGTGAACTGCATGGTGGAAGCAAGCGACCGCGCTGCGGCGGGACACGCCGCGGCCAGAGACGCGTTCCACGAAGGCGCGAGCGAATTCGACATCCACATGCGCTACCTGGCGGCATCGCGGCAGACCGCGGCGGATCTGCCCTACTCCAGCATCGTGGCGCTGAACCAGCACGCCGGCGTGCTTCACTACCAGCACTACGACCGCGAGCCGGCCCAGCCGGCCCTGAGCTTTCTCATCGACGCCGGCGCCAGCGCCCGGGGTTACGCGGCGGACGTCACCCGCACCTACGCGGCCGACACCCCGGACGCCCGGGCCTTCGCCGAGTTGGTCGCGGCCATGGACGCGGCCCAGCTCGCTCTGATCGACGCCATCCGCCCGGGCATGGACTATCTGGAGATCCACGAGGCGGCCCACCTGGCGGTGGGGCGGCTGCTCGCGGAGCACGGGCTGGTTCGGGCCAGCGCCGAGACGGCAGTGGAAACCGGGATCACCCGGGCGTTCCTGCCGCACGGGGTCGGCCACCTCATCGGCCTGCAGACCCACGACGTCGGGGGCCACCAGGCCAATCCCGAAGGCGGCCTGCGGCCGCCGCCGGAGCGCTACCCCGCGCTGCGGCTGACCCGCCGGGTGGAGCCGGACCAGGTGTTCACCATCGAGCCCGGGCTGTACTTCATTCCCATGCTGCAGGACGAGCTGGCCGCGCAAGAGGCAGCCAAGCTGGTGGCGTGGGAGGCCGTGGCGGCGCTCAAGCCCTTCGGCGGCATCCGGATCGAGGACAACGTGGTGGTGACGGAGTCCGGTACCCGCAACCTCACCCGGGAAGCGTTCGCCCGGCATGGCTGAGCTCTCCGTCGAACGCCTGTTCAGCGATCCGCCGCTGTTCGGGGCCCTGCCCCAGAGCCCGCAGCTCGCGCCCGACGGGAACCACGTCGCCTACCTGCGCCAAGCCCCGGACGACCGGGAACGGCTGGATCTCTGGCGCCTGAACCTCGAGACCGCCCGGCACGAGCCGTGGATCACCGGCGATGCGGTGCTGGCGGCCCTGGGGGAAGTCGCCGAGGCCACGGCGGAGGAGAAAGCGGAGCGGGAGCGGCGGCGCCAGTTCGCCGGCGGCATCACCCGCTACCTGTTCAGCCCCGACGGCAGCCGCCTCCTGCTTCCCGTAGAGGGCGCGGCGGTGCTGCTGACGCTGGAGACGGGTGAGCTGCGCCGCATCACGCCGCCGGGAACCCGGCAGACGGACATGCGCTTCTCGCCGGACGGCGCGAGCGTGACCTACGTCCGCGGCGGCAATCTCTACCGCTACGACCTGACCCGCGACGAGGAGCTGCCGCTCACCAGCGACGGCGGCGGGCCGGTGAGCAACGGCAGCGCGGACTTCATCGCCCAGGAAGAAATGCACCGGTTCGAGGGGTACTGGTGGTCGCCGGACGGCCAGTGGCTCGCCTACACCCGGGTGGACGAAAGCCCGGTGGCGGAGTCGCTGCGCTACGAGATCCAGGCCGACGCCATCACCGTGGTGCCCCAGCGTTACCCCTACGCGGGGGCGGTCAACGCCGACGTGCGCCTCCTCGTGATGCGGGTGGCGAGCCGGGAAGTCCGGGAGATTCCGTATCGCGTCGAGCAGGACGACTACCTGGCCCGGGTGGGCTGGCTCGGCGGCCGTCTGGCGGTCCAGCGCCAGAGCCGGAACCAGCAGGTTCTGGATCTCTTCGCCTTCGATCCCGAGACCGGCGACGGCGAGCGGCTACTCACCGAGACCTCGCCCACCTGGATCAACCTGCACGACAACCTGCGCCCGCTGGACGCCAGCGCCGGCGACGGACCGCCGCAGTTTCTGTGGACATCGGAGCGCACCGGCTGCAGTCACCTGTACCTCTACGAGGAGGGCGAAGCACGTGCCCTGACCGCCGGCGAAGGCCGGGTGAACGGCGTGCTCTGGGCCGACGGGCAACGCGCCCTGGTGACCGGCTGGTTCGAGACACCGACGGAGCAGCACCTGTACGAGGTGCTGCTCGACGGCAGCGCCGCGCCGCGGCGGCTCACCCGGGATCCGGGCTGGCACGAGCCGGTGGTGGACCGGGACGGCCTGCGGGTGCTGGACCGCTTCGGGAGCCTGACCGTGCCGGCACGGCTGGACCTGCTGACGCTGACGCCGGGGGCCACGCATACGGCCGAGCCGCACGTCCTGTGGGAGGAACGTCTCGAGCCGGCGCATCCGTATTCCCCGTTCGTCAAAGCCCACGTCACCCCGGAGCTCGGCACCCTGGCCGCCGAGGACGGCCAGCAACTGCACTATCGCCTCACCCGTCCGGCCGGCACCGTGCCCGAAGGCGGCTTTCCGGTGATCGTCCACGTCTACGGGGGGCCCGGGGTGCAACGGGTCCGCAACGAGTGGGCGCCGCTCCTGCTGCAGCTCTTCTGCCAGCACGGCTACGGCGTTCTCGAGCTGGACAACCGCGGCTCCGGCAACCGGGAGCGCCGCTTCGAGGCTCCCATGCACGGGTGCCTCGGTCACGCCGAGGTGCGCGATCAGGTGGCGGGGACGCGTTTACTCGCCGGTCTTTCCTGGGTGAATCCCCGGCGCATCGGCGTGTTCGGCCACAGCTACGGCGGGTACATGACCCTCATGTGCCTGATGCAGGCGCCCGAGGTGTTCAAGGCCGGGGTGGCGGTGGCGCCGGTCAGCGAGTGGGAGCTGTACGACACCCACTATACGGAACGTTACCTGGGCATGCCCCAGGAGAACCCGGAGGGTTACCGCGCGAGCTCGGTGCTCTCGCACCTCGACGGGCTGGCCGGCCGGCTGCTGATCGTCCACGGCATGGCGGACGACAACGTGCTGTTCACCCACAGCACCCGGCTGTTTCGCGCCCTGCAGTCACGAATGCTGCCGTTCGAGATGATGACCTACCCGGGCGCCAAGCACGCGCTGCAGGAGCGTGACGTCTCCATTCACCGATTCAATCTGCTGCTGGACTTCTTCGGACGACATCTATGAGCAATGCCACGGACACCTCAACGGGCCTCGCCGTCAGGCTCGCCACCCCAGAAGACCTGGAGCTGCTGGTGGAGTTCAACCGCGCCATGGCCCAGGAGAGCGAAGACAAGGGCCTGGACGTGCCTACCCTGCGCGACGGCGTGGCGTACCTGCTGGCCCACCCGGAGGAGGGTTTCTATCTGGTGGCCGAGCGCGATGGCGAGGTGGCCGGCAGCCTCATGGTCACCTTCGAGTGGAGCGACTGGCGCAACGGCCGCTTCTGGTGGATTCAGAGCGTGTACGTGGTCCCGGCACAGCGGCGCCGCGGTGTCTATCGGGCGCTGCACGAAGACGTGCGCGCGCGGGCACGCCAGGACGAACAAGCCTGCGGGCTACGGCTGTACGTGGAACGGGAGAACACGGGTGCCATGGCCACCTACCGGGCCATGGGCATGACCGAGACCCACTACCGCCTCTACGAAGAGGAGTTCTGAGGCACTGCGCGCCGGAACAGCCTGAAGAAGTTGGCGCTGGTGGTCCGCGCCAGATCTTCCGGGCTCTCGCCGCGCAGCTGTGCGAGAAAGCTCGCCGTATCCGTCACGTAGGCCGGCTCGTTGGGCCCGCCGCGATGGGGAACGGGGGCGAGCCACGGGCTGTCGGTTTCCACCAGCAGACGATCGGCGGGCACCTGCCGGGCCACCGCGCGAACGTTCTCGCCGTTCCTGAACGTGACGATGCCGGAAATGGAGACGTAGTAGCCGAGATCCAGGGCGGCGGCCGCGAGCTCCCAGGATTCGGTGAAGCAGTGCAACACTCCGGTGACCCCCGGATGGGCACGCAGCCGGGCCAGCGTGTCCGCTTCCGCCGCGCGGGTATGAATCACCACGGGCAGGTCGTGGCGGCCCGCCAGCGCGAGCTGGTAGTCGAAGCTCTCCTGCTGCAGGCGCCGGGCGCCCGGCTCCGCCTCATGGAAGTAATCGAGGCCGGTCTCTCCCACGGCGACCACCCTGGGATGGACCAGGCGTTGCTCGATCCATCCCGGGTCCTGGGCGGCTGCGTCCGGGTGCTGACCCACCGACGCCCAGACGTCCGGGTGCGCCTCGGCCAGTGCGATCACCTCGTCGATGCCCGCGCGGTCGACGCCGATGCAGAGGAATCCCTGCACGCCCCGCTCGCGGGCCGTCTGCAGGCGCGCCTCCGGGGCCTCCAGATAGTTCAGATGACAGTGGGAATCGACCAACAACGTCGGGGGAATCGCCGGCTCACATGGTATGGGTGTGGCGGTCCGACTGCAGCGCGCCCGCCAGGTAGGTCTCGATCTTGCTTCGGGCCACGTCGTCCTGGTCGTTGAACTGGACGCCGATGCCCGCGGCGCGGGCGCTCTGGGCGCCCTTCGGCGTGACCCAGACCACCTTGCCGGCCACCGGAATCTTCTCCGCCTCGTCCATGAGGTTCAGGAGCATGAACACCTCGTCGCCGAGCTCGTATTCCTTCTTGGTGGGGATGAACAGGCCGCCGTTTCGAACGAACGGCATGTAGGCCGCGTACAGCACGGCCTTGTCCTTGATGGCCAGCGAGAGGATGCCGTTGCGGGCACCGCGTTTGCCGTTCATGGCGTCGAGTCCCTGTTCCGAGCCGCCATCTTGCGCAGGTGCCCCGGGGCTGTCAACGCGCCCCCTGAGACGAGGGTCACAGAGCCTTGCGCCGGGCGGTGACGGAGTTCACTCCGTGGCGCCCGGCCAGGCGGCGCCAGCGATCCACCAGGCGCTCCGCCAGCAGCCGCGCGTTGGCGCTGTTCGAGGACACGAGCTGGCGGCGCACCCATACCAGCTCGTCGGCGAAGGCCATCACGGCCCTGGGCGGCACGGGCCCCAGCCGCTCGAGGCTCCACGTGCCGGCCGCCAGCGCCAGCAGGTAACGGTACCAGCGGGCCAGGGCGTCCGTCAGGTCGCCTTCCAGCAGCGCCTTCGCCACTCCGGTGGCGCCCGGGTCCTCCAGGGCCCGGCGCAGCAGATCTTCCAGGGGCCGCTCCCCCGCTTCCACCGCGTCCATCACCGCCACCGGGGCGCCGCCGTGCTCGAATAGCCGGCGCTCCAGGTCGTCGGCGCCGCCGCGCGCCGCCAGCCGCGCCTCGAGCCAGGCACGGGCCGAGGCCGGATCCGGACGGATCACCAGCGACTGACAACGACTCCGCACCGTCGGCAGCAACCGGCCCGGATGGCAGCTCGCCAGCACCAGGTGGGTACCCGGGGGCGGTTCTTCCAGGGTCTTGAGCAGGGCGTTGGCGGCGTTCCTGTTCAGGCAATGGGCCTCGGCCAGCACCGCCACCTTACGCGGACCCGCCTGTGGGGTGCCGTGGGCGAACTCGGCGAGCTCGCGCACCGCGTCCACCTTGATCACCGCGCCGTCGGGGCGGATCCAGCGTAGATCCGGGTGGGCAATGGTCGACGCGTCCAGGTCCCGGTCTTCGCCCAGCAGAAGGAGCGCGAGCCAGTTGGCGAAGGCTTCGTCGCCCCAGCCCGGAGGCCCCGACACCAGGACGGCGTGGGGCATCCCCCCACCCGCCAGGCGCTGACGCACCTGCTCCGCCAGGGAGGTCTGCCAGGGCAGCGGGCTCACGGTTTCGATTCCGCCACGAAGGCGTCGAGCACCCGGGCGAGCCGGCGCTGCACCTCGGGGATGGAGGCGTCGGCGTCGATGACCCGGAACCGCGAGCAAGCGGAAGCCCGGGCCAGGTAGGCCTCCCGAACGCGCTGGAAGAAGGCCCGCTGCTCGCGCTCGAAGCGATCCCGCTCCCGGTCCCCGAGACGCCGTTCCGCCGCCTCCAGCGGCAGATCGAGATAGAGCGTCAGATCCGGTTCCAGGCCCCGCTGCACCAGGGCCTCTAGCTCGGCGATCACCGCGGGATCGAGGCCCCGGCCGCCGCCCTGGTACGCATACGTGGCGTCGGTGAAGCGGTCGCAGACCACCCAGGTGCCCTGCGCCAGGGCCGGCTCGATGACCCGGGCCAGGTGCTGGGCCCGGGCCGCGAACACCAGCAGCAGCTCGGTGAGCTCCGCCATGGGCTCCTCGGATACCTCGAGCAGCAGCGTACGGATGGCTTCCGCCAGCGGAGTCCCCCCCGGCTCCCGGGTGGTGACGACCCGCACTCCGGCCGCCTCGAGACGCTCCGCCACGAAGGCGAGGTTGGTGGACTTGCCCACGCCCTCGCCCCCTTCCAGGGTGATGAACCGGCCCCGGTCGCTCATGATGCTGCCCCCCCGCTGCTCGACACGCTCATTGCAGCTGGTACCGGCGCACGGCCTGCTCGTGCTCGTCCAGGCTCACCGAGAACTGGCTGCTGCCGTCACCGCGGCTGACGAAGTACAGGTAGTCGCCTTCCGCGGGATGCAGGGCGGCGTGGATGGAACCGGCGCCCGGCAGGGCGATGGGCGTGGGCGGCAAGCCGCGGTGCAGGTAGGTGTTGTAGGGCGTGTCGCCCCGCAAGTCGCGGCGCCGCAGATTGCCGTCGAAGGCCTGGCCGATGCCGTAGATCACGCTGGGATCCGTCTGCAGCCGCATGCCCTGCTGCAGCCGCAGCGCGAACACCTGGCTGATCAAGGGCCGGTCCTCGTCGCGCCCGGTCTCCTTTTCGATCAGCGACGCGGCGATGAGCGTCTCGTAAGGCGAGTCGTACGGCAGGCCGGCATCCCGCTCCTCCCAGGCGCTCTTCAGCACCTCCGACATGCGGCCGTAGGCCCGGCGCAGCACGTCGGCGTCGCTGTCGCCTCGCACGAAGTGGTACGTGTCCGGGAAGAAAAGGCCTTCGGCGTGCCCCTCCGGCAGGCCGAGCTGCCCGAGCAGGGTGTGCACGGTGACGCCGTGCAGCTCGCGCTCGAGCTGCGGATGGCTCCACAGCATGGCCAGCGCCTGCATGACGGTCCAGCCTTCCAGGATCTTGACGTCGTAGCTCACCACCTGCCCCGCGACCAGGCGCTCGAGCACGCTGGCGGGGCTGTCCTCCGCGGTGATCCGGTACTCGCCGGCCTGCACGCGGGTGGCCTGCCCGGACAGCCGCGCCATGGCGCTCCAGAGTCGAGGGTGCTCGATGATGCCGAGCCCGTGAAGACGCTGAGCGAAACGGCTGAACGCCTCCCCCCGCTGCAGCGTCACCACGGTCTCCTCGGCGCCGCCCAGCGGGGCCTCGTTCCAATGCAGCGCGAACCACGCGGCGGCGCCCATGGCACCGCCGGCCAAGGTCAGGCTCAACAGCAGGGTTTTGCGCCAGCGCTTCACGCTCGAGGGAATCCGCACGCCATGGCGCGATTCTACACGAGGGAACGGCTCAGACCTGCCGGAACAGGATCGTCCCGTTGGTTCCGCCGAACCCGAAGGAGTTGGACAGCGCCGCCCGCACCCGGGCATCGCGTGCCGTGTGCGGCACGTAGTCCAGATCGCAGCCCTCACCTGGCTCGTCCAGGTTGATGGTGGGCGGCAGCACCTGGTCGCGGATGGCCAGGATCGTGAAGATGGCCTCCACGGATCCAGCCGCGCCGAGCAGGTGCCCGATCATGGATTTGGTGGAGCTCACGGCCACCTTGGTGTCGTTGCCGAACACCCGCTTGATGCCGCGGGTCTCGGAGACGTCGCCCTGGGGCGTGGAAGTGCCGTGAGCGTTGATGTAGTCGATTTCGTCCGGGTTCATGCCGGCGTCGTTCAGGGCGTTCTGCATGGACGACGCCGAACCCTCCCCGTCCTCGGTGGGACCGGTGATGTGGTAGGCATCGCCGCTCATGCCGAATCCGGCCAGCTCGCAGTAGATCCTGGCACCCCGGGCCTTGGCGCGCTCGTACTCTTCCAGCACGAGCACTCCGGCACCGTCGCCCAGCACGAAACCGTCGCGGTCCTTGTCCCAGGGACGGCTGGCCTGCTCCGGCGCATCGTTGCGGGTCGACAGAGCCTTCATGGAGGCGAATGCCGCCACGGTAATGGGCGACGTAGCCTGCTCGGCGCCACCCACGACCATGACGTCGGCATCACCGTTCTGAATCATCCGGGCGCCCAGCCCGATATTGTGGGTCCCCGTGGTGCACGCGGTCACCACGGCGATGTTCGGGCCCTTGTAGCCATAACGGATGGACAGGTTGCCCGAGATCATGTTGATCACGCTCGCCGGCACGAAGAACGGCGAGACCCGGCTCGGACCCTTTTCCAGCAGGGTGCTGTGGGTCTCTTCGATGGTGTTGATGCCGCCGATGCCCGAGCCGATGGCGAGGCCGTAACGGTGCGCGTCGTCGGGATGATCCGGCAGGCCCGCGTCCTGGATCGCCTGAATGGCCGCCACCATGCCGTACTGGATGAACGGATCGATGCGCCGCACTTCCTTGCGGTCGAGATAACCCGACGGATCGAAACCCTTCACCGACGCCGAGAAACGCACGGCGTACTCGCTGGCGTCGAATGCTTCGATGGGGGCCGCGCCGCTCTTGCCGGCCAGGGCATTCTGCCAGCTCGTCGCCACGTCGTTGCCGATGGGCGACAACATGCCCATCCCCGTCACCACTACGCGTCGCTTGCTCATGTCGTCGGTTCCATGTACGTCGGCTCAAAAGCAAGAAGCCGCACTGCCTCGAGAGTGCGGCTTCCGGCGGAGGCAGCGGGAAGTGTTCCTCTACTGGTGGGCCAGAATGTAGTCGATGGCTTCTTTGACGGTGGTGATCTTCTCCGCTTCTTCATCGGGAATCTCGGTCTCGAATTCCTCTTCGAGGGCCATCACCAGCTCGACGGTGTCCAGCGAGTCAGCGCCGAGGTCTTCGACGAACGAAGCATCGTCTTTCACTTCGTCTTCTTTGACCCCGAGTTGCTCACAAATGAGTTTCTTAACACGTTCTTCTACGCTGCTCATGCGGCGGTTATCTCCCAATCAGGTTCCTGGGGTGCAGGGCGACGCGCATTCTATAGAGGGCGCATACCCAATTCAAGCAAAGCCCACCCGCCGTTCGGCTTGACTAACTCGCTGTTTTTTGTAGCGATTCTCGCCATCGGAGGGTGCTTTCTACCGCCTGCGCGGTAGCCTTCTCACGCCATGTAGAGCCCCCCGTTCACGTGCAGCGTCTCTCCGGTGACGTAGCCCGCAGCGTCGCTGGCGAGGAACGAGACGGCGTGGGCGACGTCGCTCACCGAGCCCATGCGCCCGAGCGGTATGCGCTCCCGCATGGCGGCCACCTGGTCCTCTGTCAGCTCGCCGGTCATGTCGGTCTCGATGAAACCCGGAGCCACCGCGTTCACCGTGATGCCCCGGCTCGCCACCTCGTGGGCCAACGAGCGGGTGAACCCTTCCACGCCGGCCTTGCTGGCCGCGTAGTTGCTCTGACCCGCGTTCCCCATGCGGCCCACCACGGAGCTCAGGTTGACGATGCGTCCCCAGCGGGCCTTCATCATGCCGCGCAGCGCCGGCTTGATGACCCGGAACAGCGCGCCGAGGTTGGTCTGCACCACGGCATCCCACTCCTCCGGCTTCATGCGCAGCAGCAGGTTGTCCCGGGTGATGCCGGCGTTGTTGACCACCACCAGCGGCGAGCCGCAATCCTCCTCCAGCAGCCCGAAGGCCGCGTCGACGGACGCCGGGTCCTCCACGCGCATCACCAGACCGCGCCCGCGGCCGCCGAGAGCCTCGGTGATCGATTCGGCACCGCTCTCGGTGGTGGCCGTGCCGGCTACATAGTAGCCGTCGGCGGCCAGCCGCTCGGCGATGCCGCGGCCGATCCCGCGGGAGGCACCGGTCACCAGAGCCACGCGTGCGTTGGTATTCTTGTCGTCGCTCATGAGCTCACTCCCGTCCCAGTGCCTGCCGAAGGGCGTCCAGACTGTTCGTGTCGGCCGCGTTCAGGGACTTGTCGATTCGCTTGATCAGCCCGCAGAGCACCCGTCCGGGCCCGCATTCCACGAGCCGGTCCACGCCCCGCTCCGCCATGGTTCGCACGCAGGCGCTCCACAACACCGGGCTCGAGATCTGCAGGAGCAGGTTCCGGCGCAATGAATCCACGTCGGCGGCTATCGCCGCATCCACGTTCTGAACCACCGGGATCTCCGGCATCCGTAGCTCCACCGCGGCGAGGTCGTCGGCGAACGCCTCCTGCGCCGGCCGCATCAGCTCGCAATGGAACGGTCCGCTCACCTGGAGGAGTTGCGCGCGTCGCGCGCCCAGTTCCTTGCAACGCTCGGCGGCAGCCTCCACCGCCGCGGCCGAGCCGGCGATGACCACCTGCCCCGGCGCGTTGTAGTTGGCCGCGGATACCACGCCCTGCACCTGACGGCAGGCTTCCTCGACCTCGGCGTCGTCGAGCCCGAGAATGGCCGCCATGGCTCCTTCCCCCTGGGGCACCGCCTCCTGCATGAGTTGCCCACGACGATGCACCAGCCGCACCGCGTCGGCGAAGTCCAGCGCGCCGGCGCACACCAGCGCCGAATACTCGCCCAGGCTGTGCCCGGCGACACAGGCCGGGCGTTCGCCGCCTTCGGCGCACCAGATCGACCAGAGCGCGACGCTGGCCGTGAGCAGAGCCGGTTGCGTGATCTCGGTGCGGACCAGGTCCGTGTCCGGCCCCTCGGCGACGATGCGCCACAGCGGCCGGGAGATGGCCTCGCCGGCCTGTTCGAAATGCTCCTGGATCTGGGGGTACTCGGCGGCGATGTCCGCCAGCATCCCTACCGATTGCGAGCCCTGTCCGGGAAAAACGAAGCCGAGCGACATCGCCACCTCCTTCTCGACGTATCTCCAGCCCCGTTCGCCAGGGCGCGTTCATCTTCTTGTCACCCCGTCAGCCGGGGGCCTGGCACTCCGCCGCCAGCCGGGCGGGAATGCGGGCTTCCACCTCGAGCAGGGCCTCGCGGATGGCGCTCTGGAATCCTTCCGAATCCGCAGAGCCGTGACTCTTCACCACCACACCGCACAGCCCGACGAAGCTCGCGCCATTATAGCGTTGCGGATTGAGCTCGTGTCGCAGCGCCTGCAGCTTGCTCCGTGCCAGGGCCATGGCCGCCTGTTCCAGCGGACCGAGGCCGTCCAGCCAGCTCCGCACCAGGTGGCCCGCCATCCGCGCCGCACCCTCGATGGACTTCAGCGCCACGTTGCCCGTGAATCCGTCCGTCACCACCACGTCGGCGCGCCCGGAGAACAAGGTGTTACCCTCCACGAATCCCACGTAGTCGATGAGCGGATCGTCCTGCAGCACCTCGGCCGCCTCCTGCAGCCGCGCGGGCCCCTTGCGGGACTCCGTGCCGATGTTCAGCAGGGCCACCCGGGGCGCCGCCACTCCGCCCACGTAGCGGGCCGCCAGGGTTCCCATATGGGCGAACTGCTGCAGATGCCGGGCGCTGCACTCTACGTTCGCGCCCAGGTCGAGCATCCAGAACGGCCCTTCCATCCCCTGAAGATCCTTGCAGATGGCGGGCCGGTCGATGCCCGGAACCATGTCGAGCAGAGCGCGGGAAAGGGCCATGAGTGCGGCGGTGTCGCCGCCGGAAACCACCGCGTCTGCCTGCCCGGACGCGTGCAGCAGCAGCGCCTGGCGCATGGAGGAATCCGGCTTTCGGCGCAGCACGTCGGCGAGGCTGTCGTCGGCGGTCACCTGCTCCGCGGCGGGATGGATGGCAATGCCCTCGCCGGCACCGGCCAGCACCGCGCGAATCCGCGGCTCGTCCCCGACCAGGATCAGCTCCGCGCGGTCGGCGAGCGCCGCCGCGGCAGGAACGGTGACCTCGGGCCCCCCGTCCCCGCCCATGACGTCCACGGCGATGCGGGGACGAGTCGTCACCGGGGCGGTTCGATCCCTCGAGCGGGCTCGAGGTCAGTCGTTGCCTTCGATGACCTTGTGGCCGCGGTAGTAGCCGTCGGCGCTCACGTGGTGGCGCCGGTGGGTCTGCCCGGTGGTGGGCTCGATGGAAAGAGCCGGCTTCGACAGGGCGTCGTGGGAGCGGCGCATGTCGCGGCGCGATCGGGACTTCTTGTTCTGCTGAACTGCCATGGGGCCTCCAAATGAAAAAATTCTGCCTGATCTACCGCTTCAGCACCGACAGCACGTGGAACGGGTTCTCTTCCGCTTCCGGCTCAGGCGCATCCGGCGCGGGGTAGCTGAGAGCCGGCGCGTGCGGGCACGGCAGCTCGCTGCAAAGGCGCTCGGGCACGCCGAGGATGAGCTCGTCTTCCACCACGTCCGCGATGGTCACCGCGTCGGTGTCCGCCACCAGCACGTCCGCTTCGTTCGCCAGCTCGCTGGCGAGGACGGCGTTCCTGACGATGCACAGCTCGAATTCCGCGCGAATGGCGCGCTCGAAGTGCTCCAGACAGCCCTGACAGGTGGCGTCCACCCGCGTCTGTGCCCAACCTTTCACCCACGGACGGCCGTGCTGATCGAGGGAGAACGTCATTTCGACGTGCAACGTGCCCTGGCCCGGTGCCACCGCGGCGAGCCGCTCAAGGTCATCCGCTTGCACCGAGCGCACGACCCGGGCACCCTGCCTGGCCAGATCCAGGTAAGGCAGACGCTCATCGGGGCGGGTATTCATAGCGGGCGCAATCATAGGTATGCGAACCCCGCCTGTAAAGCGCCGAATGCTGTTTGATGGACGACGTAAGCGCCTAGAATTTCGAATGTTTTTCTTCCTTTCACGCGGCGGAGGCGCTATTTCGTGAGCAGGTTGGTCCTGGCGTCGAGCTCCCGCTACCGGGCGGAGCTGCTGGCACGGCTCGAGCTCGGGTTCGAGACACGCGCCCCGAACGTGGACGAGTCACCGCGTCCCGGAGAGGCCCCCGGGGCCCTGGTGACACGGCTGGCGCGCAGCAAGGCAGCGGCGGTCGCCGCGGAGCTCGGCGGCACCGGCGGAAACGAAGCCGGTCTGCTGGTGATCGGCTCGGATCAGGTGGCGGTGCTGGACGGCGAGATCCTCGGCAAGCCGGGCACCCCCGAGCGGGCCTGCCGTCAACTCGAAGCCCTTTCCGGCCGCGCCGTCGACTTTCGCACGGGCTTGTGCCTGCTGGACGCCCTGAGCGGCGAGGCCCAATGCGCGGAAGTGGTCACCCGTGTCCGCTTCCGGGATCTGCGGCCGAGCGAGATCGAGGACTACGTCGCCCGCGAGCGGCCGCTGGATTGCGCGGGGGCGTTCAAATCCGAGGGGTTGGGCATCGCCCTGTTCGAAGCCATCGAGAGCGACGATCCAACGGCCCTGATCGGGCTGCCGCTGATCGAGCTGTGCCGAATGCTGGGCCGCGCCGGGGTGCGCCTGCTGGGATGACTCACGGCGTCGGCTGCGCCCCGGCTAAGGCGGCCCAGGCGGCGATGAAATCCTCGGGCAGCGGCGCCTCGAAGCGCACCCGCCGGCCCTCGCGCAACAGCACGAGCTCGCTTGCATGCAGACACAGCCTGCGTATGCCGAGGGCGTGGGCGAGAGCGAGCTGGTCGCGCCCCGCGTACTTCTCGTCGCCCACCACCGGGTGGCCGCTGGCCTGGGCGTGCACGCGGATTTGATGGGTGCGCCCCGTGTGCAGGCGGGCCTCCAGCAAGGTTCCCTGCCCTGCCTGCTCGAGGATGGCGAAGTCGGTGCGGCTGGGCTTGCCTTCCGCCGCCACCCGAACCCGCCGCTCCTGGGACGAGGTCAGGTATCGCTCCAGCGGCAGCCGCACCGTGGTGAGCCGTCGCGGCCAGACGCCATGGACCGCGGCGACGTAATGTTTCTTGACCTCACGCTCGCGCAGGGCCCGGTGCAGCTCCAGCAGCACCCGCCGTGACTTCGCCACCAGCAGGCAGCCGGACGTGTCACGGTCCAGGCGATGGGCGAGCCCCAGATCCGCGTCCGGGTAGAGGCGGCGCAACGCCTCGATGACCCCGAACGACAACCCGCTGCCGCCGTGCACCGGCATCCCGGCGGGTTTGTTCAGCACCAGCAGATCCTCGTCCTCGAACACCACCGCGCGCTCCAGGGACTCGAGCAGGCCGCTGCCGATGAACGCGCTTTCGCGGCCCCCGCCATCCAGGCCGAACAACGGCGGGATACGCACCTCGTCGCCGGGCGCCAGGCGGTGGGTGGGTTTCACCCGGCCGCCGTTCACCCGCACCTCGCCCGTGCGCAGCATGCGGTATATCCGGCTCCTCGGCAGGCCTTTCAGCTCGCGCATCAGGAAGTTGTCGACGCGCTGACCCGCGTCCTGGCGCACGATGAGCCGGCGTGCTGCCGGGCGATTTGCCTGTGTGTCGGGACCGTCCATCACTCAAAGAAATTTTTTTAGAGGTTTGAAGCACTTACCAAGGACTGCTACTATCGATCCGCCTCTCGGTGTCATTCACCACCGGGAAGGCCCGTTGCCGGTGGCGGCGCTTCCCCCCAAGGGGCTCGGTAGACGAAGGTGCGAAGGGTAGCTACTGCGACACCCGACTTTAAGCGCACGCGTGGACGGGGCTCGGACGGAAAGAGAAGCCGCGACCGGAGAAGCGTAACCAAGAACTGCTTGAACGACCATCAAGAGTGTTTCAGTTAAGCCAACGGTAAGGCGAAACGCAACAGAGACGTGCCGTGCTCCGCCGGTTGCGGAGCGGCAGGCCCAGAAGGGCGCATTGTCAACGGCACCATCTCGTGAGGCAGAAACGACGCAGTCTGCGCCGGCTGCATGGCGGCGGCAACCACCGAATTGCCGCCAGGGGCCAGGGCGGGCGCAGAAGAACCTGGATTGGACGACAGACCATACAGGTAGAACAGGTCGAGCGAAGCGGCACCACCCGCTGCGGAGAGCAAGATCCGCGGCCCGATGGTGTCGTGGCGCGCGAGCCGGTAACAGATCGCGAGAATTCGACGCGAGGACGACAGAATTTTCCGCGGCGGCCCAGTCCGCCGCGACGAACCCTGACATGAGCCTCGACCAGACCCCGCGCCCACCGGCGTACGGGCCCATACCTCGCGGTGTCCGTGCCCCCGCCAGCCGACGATTGGTTCTCCACAGCCCGCCGTCCTGAACGAGTTCCGGCCTCGCCTCGTTTCGCCCTCCGTAGCATCGAGCGCCACGGGCGCTCTCACAGAGGGATTCGACGTATGAAACGAATGCTGATCAACGCCACGCAATCCGAAGAGGTGCGTGTCGCCCTGGTAGACGGGCAGAAGCTCTACGACCTGGACATCGAGAACCGGGAGCGCGAGCAGAAGAAGGCGAGCATCTACAAGGCCCGGATCACCCGGGTGGAACCGAGCCTGGAAGCGGCCTTCGTCGACTTCGGCTCGGAGCGCCACGGCTTTCTGCCGCTGAAGGAAATCGCCCGCCAGTATTTCTCCGGCAAGGACAAATCGGAGAACGGCGGCGGCCGCACCATGATCCAGGACGTGATCTCCGAAGGCCAGCAGGTGCTGGTGCAGGTGGACAAGGACGAACGCGGCACCAAGGGTGCGGCGCTCACCACGTTCATCAGCCTGGCCGGCCGCTATCTGGTGCTCATGCCCAACAATCCGCGCGCCGGCGGCATTTCCCGGCGCATCGAGGGCGACGACCGCGAGGAGCTGCGGGAGGCCCTGAGCCAGCTGGAGATCCCCCAGGGCATGGGAGTGATCGTCCGCACCGCCGGCGTCGGCCGCAGCGCCGAGGAAATGCAGTGGGATCTGGACTACCTGCTGCAGCTCTGGGAAGCCATCAAGAAGGCCGAGGCCGAGGAAAAGGCGCCGGCCCTCATCTATCAGGAAAACAACGTCATCGTCCGCGCCATTCGCGACAACCTGCGCCGCGACATCGGCGAGGTGCTCATCGACGGCAAGGAGGCGTACGAGGAGGCCAAGACCTTCATCGAGCAGGTGATGCCCCACTACGCCGACAAGGTGAAGTTCTACGCCGATCCCATTCCGCTGTTCAGCCGCTACCAGATCGAGAGCCAGATCGAGACCGCCTTCCGCCACACGGTGCGGCTGCCGTCCGGCGGCAGCCTGGTCATCGATCCCACCGAGGCCCTGGTCTCCATCGACATCAACTCGGCCCGCGCGACCAAGGGCGCGGACATCGAGGAAACGGCGCTCAACACCAACCTGGAAGCGGCCGAGGAGATTGCCCGCCAGCTCCGGCTGCGGGACGTGGGTGGGCTCATCGTCATCGACTTCATCGACATGGCCAGCGCCAAGAACCAGCGCGCCGTGGAGACCAAGATGCGGGAAGCCCTGGATGCCGACCGGGCCCGGGTCCAGGTGGGCCGCATTTCCCGGTTCGGGCTGCTGGAGATGTCCCGCCAGCGCCTGCGCCCGTCGCTCGAGGAGCTCACCACCGAGGTGTGCCCGCGCTGCAGCGGCCAGGGACGCGTCCGCGACACCCGTTCCCTGGCGCTGGCCATCCTCCGGGTCATGGAGGAAGAAGCGCTGAAAGAGCGCAGTTCGGTGATTCGCGCCCTGGTACCGCTCAACATCGCCGCTTACCTCTTGAACGAGAAGCGCAGCGACGTGTATCAGATCGAGCAGCGCACCGGCGCGCACATCGTCATCATCCCCAACGTGAACCTGGAAACGCCTCAATACGAGGTGCAGCGCATTCGCGACGACCAGGTGGCCGAGGAGATGGAGGTACCGAGCTACGCCCTCACCGACGTGGGCGCGCAGCAGGTCGAGGTGGACATGCCGCGGGAACCGGCGCCGGTGACCCGCCAGGCCGCGGTGCAGGCCATCGCTCCCAGCAAGCCGGCCCCACGGCCGAAAGCAGAGCCCGAAGCCGCCGTTGCGCCGGCCAAGGAACCCACGCCGGCGGCCCTCACGGCGCCTCGGGCGGGTCTACTGAAACGCCTCACCGCCACCTTGTTCGGAACCGGCCTCGAGGCCGCCGAAGTGCCGCCTCCGAAGCCCGCCGCGTCGGCTCCGGCCCGGCCGGCGACAGAATCCGATACCAGCCGCAACGGCGGTCCTCGGCGGGAACAAGCGGCGGACGGCAGCGCCCGGGAAGGCGGCCGGCGCTCCCGGCGCCGTCCTCCGCGCAGCCGGGGCGAGGCCACGGAGGAGCAGAAGTCCGCGGATACGGTCCGGGAGGAGGAAGGCGCCCGCACGTCCCGCCGCCACAGCAACGGCCGCCGCGAGGACGAAGCGCAGCGGGCGCCATCGGCGGGTGAGGAACGTGACCAGGAGCAGGCCCGCAGCGGTGAGGGCCGTTCGCGGCGCCGCCGCGGCGGACGCGGCCGTTCCGGGGAAGCCGGCGGCCGCGAGTCCGGGGACGCCCGCGAGTCCGCGGGCGGCCGCAGGTCTGCGGACGGCCGTAGGTCTGCGGACGGCCGCACTTCTGCGGACAAGGAGATTCCGGCCACCGAGATGCCGGCAGTGCAGGCGGAGATCATTCCCCTCGAGGAGCGCCGGCCTTCGCCGGAGGCCCTGGCCGCCAGCAAGCGCATGCCCAAACGGGACCGCTCCAAGCTGGAGGATGGCCCGCCGAAGCCGCCCCGCCCCCAACAGCCGGCGCCGGGGGCCGCCGCAGCGGCAGCCAGCGAACCTGCCGGCGAGCCGTCCGGCGAGCCCTCCGGC
>JAWLCV010000049.1:0-6186 GCA_041686955.1 Pseudomonadales bacterium | reverse complement strand
TCCGGCGAGCCCTCCGGCGAGCCCGCAGCGGCTGTCGAAAGCACCGCTGACCAGGCCCTTGCGCCGGCAGCCGTGGCGGAACCTTCAGCGCAGGATCGCGTGCAAGCGCCTGCAGAGCCCGCGGAAGCGTCACCGCAGCCCGAGACTCCTCCGGTTCGAGGCGAGGCCCTCGCCGAGGCAGCCGAGGAGGTACCCGAAAAGGCGGCATCCAGCACCCAGCCCGAGCCGGAACGGGAGCAGGCCGAAGCCGGAACCGACACGGCGACCGAAGCCGCAGAGGCCGAGCGTCCCGCCCCGGCCCCCGAGCAGCCACGCCGGCCGCAGCGGGCCTACAACGATCCCAGGGAGGTTCGACGACGCCAGCGTGAGGCGGAGCTGAAGGCCCAGGGCGTGCTGCCCAGGACGGGGGATCAGTCCTGACCGAGCACCCGGGGCTCGAGCTCCAGGCGCACGCCGAAGCGGCTCTCCACGTCCCGACGGATGTCCTCGCTCACCGCGAGGACGTCCCGCCCGGTGGCCCCTCCCCGGTTCACAAGCACCAGCGGCTGCCGGTGCCAGACCGCCACCGGGCCCACCTGGCGGCCCTTCCAGCCGCAGAGATCGATGAGCTGGGCGGCGGAGACCTTGATCCGTCCCCCGGTTCCCTCCCGGTGCACGAGCTCAGGATATCGGCGGCACAGCGCCTGCGCCGCCGCCGGCTCGAGCTCCGGGTTCTTGAAGAAGCTGCCCGCGTTGCCCACGCGGCGCGGGTCGGGAAGTTTGCGCCGGCGGACCCGAATTACCGCCTCGGCCACCTGGGCCGGTGACGGCCGTGCCCGGCCGAGGCGTTCCAGCTCCAGCGCCAGATCCGGATACTCCACCACCGGCGAGCCGCCGCGCCGCAACTCCAGGGTCACGTCGACGATCACCAGGTGAGCGGCTTCCGCGGTCTTGAAACGGCTCTCCCGGTAGCCGAATCCACAATCGTCGCGGTCGAGCTGCAGAATCTTCCCCGTCCGCGGGTCCAGAGCCCGCAGGCAGACGAGCCGGTCCGCCAGCTCCACCCCGTACGCGCCCACGTTCTGCACCGGTGCGGCGCCCACCGAGCCGGGAATCAGCGCGAGATTTTCCAGCCCGGAGAACCCCTGGCCCAGGGAGAATCGCACCAGGTCGTGCCAACCCTCGCCCGCCGCCGCGGTTATCCGCGCGCCGCCCCGCACCGGCTCCACCTTCCGCCCGCGGAGGCGCACCAGGCACACCACACCCGGCACCCGGGCACCCAGCACCACGTTGCTGCCGCCACCGAGAACCGTCCAGGGCAGGCGGCGGCGCTGCGCCTCGGCGGCCAGCTCCGCCAGCTCATTGGCGCTACGGGCCACCACCACGTGATCCGCCCGGGAGGGCACGCCGAGGGTGTTGACGGCACTGAGGCTGTTCCCGGTCATGCGCCCGGCTCCACCCAGCGGAAGGTGAGATTGAGACGTTCCGCCACGGCGCGCCGGGTCTTCGGCAACGCGTGCCGCAGGCGGCCGTCCATGAGAAGCAGCGAGCCGTGCTCGAGATCCAGGGAGCACGACCTGGCACCGCCGGGCGGCCGCACCAGGAAGCGCCGGGTGGCGCCGAGTGACAGGGAGGCGATGCGCCGGCCCAGGCCCCGCTCCGCATCGGTGTGCCATCCCATGTGATCGACACCGCTGCGGTAGCGGTTGACCAGCACCAGGTTGCTCACCAGGCCGTGCTCCGCCGCCAGCCTGAGAACCACGGGCTCGAGTTCGGGGAGCCAACCGTCACAGCGGTGGTCGGCGCCGGAGTACCGGTAGTTGACGCCTGAATCTCCGAACCAGGCTACCAGCCGGGGAACGGTCACCTCGCGCCCGTAAAGCTTCAGCGACTCCTGCTGCCACGGCGCCGCGGCCGTCAGCCGGGTCTGCAATGCCGACGCCGCCGTTCGGTCGAGAAACTCCGGGCGGTAGCTGACGAGCCCCGCCACCGGCTCAGGCACGTTCAAGCCGCTGCCTCACCCGGTCGAGGTCGGCCGGGGTATCCACACCGGCCGGCACGTCCGCCGCGGCCGCCGCGACGCGGATCCGCACCCCCGCCTCGAGCAGCCGAAGCTGCTCGAGCGACTCGAGCACCTCCAGCCGTCCCGGGGGCGCCGCCACGAATTCGCGCAGCGCCGCGAGCCGATAGGCGTAGATGCCCACGTGCCGCTGCCACGGCCCGAGCCCGGGCACGGGTCCGTGCTGAGGCACGGGTCCGTGCTGAGGCACGGGTCCCGCCTGCCGCTCCCCCGCCGGGAGCGCGGCGAAGGCGTCCCGGGCGTAGGGAATGGGGGCGCGGGAAAAGTACAAGGCGAAACCGTCGGCGCCGCTTACCACCTTGACCACGTTGGGATCGAACACCTCGGCCAGGTCGTGGATGGGGCAGCTCAGGGTGGCCACCCGGGCGTCCGGATCGTACAGCAACAGCTCCGCCACCTGGCGGATCACCTCGGGCGGGATAAGCGGCTCGTCCCCCTGCACGTTCACCACCACCGCGTCGTCCGGCCACCCCAGCGCCTCGGCCACCTCCATGACCCGGTCGGAGCCCGAACGGTGGTCGGTCCGGGTCATGCGGGCCCGGAAGCCGGCGTCCTCCACCGCCTGCCGCACCCGCTCGTCGTCCGTGGCCACCACCACATCGCCGCATCCGGACTCCGCTGCACGGGCCGCCACCCGCACCACCATGGGCATGCCGCCCACGTCCGCGAGCGGCTTCCCCGGCAACCGGGTGGAGGCGTAGCGGGCGGGTACCACTACCTTGAACGCGTCGCTCACGAGCGCAGGATTCCGTGTTTGCTCATCACCTCACTCACCCGGGCCTCGGCCGGCCCGTCGAATGCCACGTCGATCTCCAGATACCAGCAGTCGTGGGGCAGATCATCCAGCAACCGCAGCTTCACCGCATCCTTCTCGGTGCAGACCACCGGCCAGGCGTCGTCGAAGACGAGCTCGCCGCCCTGATAGCGGTGATGATCCGCATACGGGTGCAGCAGGGGGCTCAGGCCCAGGTCCTCCAGGGTCTGGGCGAAGCGGGCGGGATTGCCCACCCCGGCCACGGCGTGAACCTGGCTGTGACGGGCGGCGAACACGTGCGCATCCACCCGTTCGCCGGTGGCCAGGCGCACGAAAGAGCGCGGCACCACGGTCATCACGCATTCGTCCTCGCGCAGCCCGAGGGATGCACCGTTCACCACCACCAGATCCACCTCCTCCAGCCGCTCCGGCGGCTCGCGCAGCGGGCCTGCGGGGAGACACAGGCGGTTGCCGAGACCCCGGCTGCCGTCCACCACGGCGATCTCCACGGTGCGGGCCAGCGCGTAGTGCTGCAGGCCGTCGTCGGCGATCACCAGATCACAGCCGGTGGCGCCGAGCAGGTGCTCCACGGCGCGCACCCGGTCGGCACAGACCACCACCGGACACCCCGTGCGGGCGGCGATGATGGGCGCCTCGTCCCCGGCCAGCTCCGGGTCGGTGTCCGGGCGCACCCGAAGCGGCTCGGCCTGGCGCCGCCCCCCGTAGCCGCGGGAGACGATCCCCGGCGAGAAGCCGCGCTCGCGCAGCCAGCCGGCCAGCCAGATCACCAGCGGAGTCTTGCCGGTGCCGCCCACGGCGATGTTGCCCACCACCACCACGGGCACCGGTGCGCGCCAGGGCGTGCGGCTGCCGGTGAGGTGGGCCAGCCGGCGCCTTGCCGCCACCCGCTGGAACAGCCACGAGGCGGGCTTCAGCATGCGGATCCAGCGACGGTCGGAATACCAGGCACGGGTCACCGGCGACGGCGGCCGCGCGGGCCGGGGCAACGGCGGCCGCCGGCGGGCGCTGGTCTTCTCGGCTCGGGTCGCCGGCTCCTCGAACTGGGCGGCGTACAGGGTGGCGTAGGCGCCGCCCTGCTCCAGCAGGGTGGCGTGGGTCCCGGACTCGACGATGCGCCCGTCTTCCATCACCAGAATCAGGTCGGCGTTCTCGATGGTGGAGAGGCGGTGGGCGATTACGATTGTGGTGCGGCCGCGCATCACCTCCTCCAGGGCCGCCTGGATGTGGCGCTCGGATTCCGCGTCGAGCGCGGAGGTGGCTTCGTCCAGGATGAGCAGCGGCGCATCCTTCAGCAGGGCCCGGGCGATGGCCACGCGCTGCCGCTGGCCGCCCGAAAGCAGCACCCCGTCGTCCCCCACCACCGTGTTCAGCCCCTCCGGCAGGCCGTCGATGAACACGTCCGCGTGGGCCCGCACCACCGCGTCGCGCACCGCGGCGGGATCCGCGTCCGCCAGGGCCCCGTAGGCGATGTTGCGTTCCAGGGTGTCGTTGAAGAGGGTCACCTGCTGGGTCACCAGGGCGATCTGCCGGCGCAGCGAGCCCAGGGTGTAATCCGCCAGCGGCCGGCCATCGAGCAGGATCTCGCCCGCCGTCGGCTCGTAGAAGCGGGGAATGAGGCTGGCGAGGGTGGATTTGCCGCTGCCGGAGCGCCCGACCAGGGCCACCGTCCGTCCCGGCTCTATGGTGAGGTTGATGTCCTTGAGCACCGGGGTGGCCGCCCCCTCGTAGGCGAAATCCAGATGGCGGATCTCCAGGTGCCCCTGGACCCGATCCACGTCCACCGTGCCCTGGTCGGATTCCGGCGCCTGATCCATCTGCCCGAAGATGTCCTCGGCGGCCGCGAGCCCGCGCTGAAGGCGGGCATTGACCTCGGAGAGCTTGCGGATGGGGTTGGCCAGCATCCCCGCCAGGCCGAGGAAGGTCACCACCTGCCCGGTGCTGAGATCCCCGCCGATCTCCGGACGGAACAACAGCGCGATGAGCAGCGCCAGCGCCGCCACCACGAAGATCTGGACGAGCTGGGTGCTGGTGACCTTGGTGGCCACCATCCGCAGGTTCTGCCGGCGGTTGTAACGGCTGGAACGGTGGAAGCGGTCGCGCTCGTAGCGCTCGCCGCCGAATATGCGAACCACGCGATAGCCCGTCACCGCCTCCGAGGTGACATGGGTGACGTCGCCCATGGAGCTCTGAATGCGCCGGCTGATGCGGCGGAAACGGCGGCTGGCGTAGATCACCACCAGGGCCACCAGCGGTGCCGTGGCGACGAAGATCGCGGTGAGCTTCCAGCTCAGGAACAGCATGTATCCCACGTAGACCAGCACCTTCGCCCCGTCCTGAATGAGCGACTTCAGGGCGTCCGTGCCGGTGTCGCGGAGCTGGGCCACGTTGTAGGTGATGCGGGAAACCAGATGCCCCTGGGAGCTGGCGTCGAAGTAGGCACTGGGCATCTTGAGCAGCTGATCGAAGAGCTGGGTGCGCACGTTGTGCACCACGCTGAACGAGATCTGGCTGAGCAGCAGCTCGCCGGAGATCTCCCCCAGCGCGCGCACCACCACCGTCACCAGCATGAGCAGCGGGATCGTGTACACCGGCTCCACTGCGACCTGGTCCCAACCGTCGATCAGGTCGCCGAACAGCTTGACGAAGAACGCCTCGGCGCCGCTGCCGACGAGGAATCCGGTCACCGACAGCAGGAACAGAAGCCAGTACGGGCGGACGTAGCGAAGCAGACGCTTGTAGGTCTCCCAGTCGCCCGCGGCACCCGCATGTCCGCCGGCCGGCGTGGCGACCGCCGCGGGCTTGCCTTCCCTGGCATCCATGACCGTTACTCTTCGGCTTCCGGCTGCCGGGTCGTGATGCTCACCCGCGACAGACCTACCCGCCCTGCGGCGTCCATGGCGCGCACCACGTGCTGATGCGCCGCGTTGGCGTCGGCGGTGATGATCACCCGCACCGAGGGTTCACGCTCCGCCAGCACTTCCCGCAGGCTCCGCAGCAGGGTGTCCATCTCGCTGTTCACCAGGAGCTGGCCGTTCACCGCGTAGTCGCCGCGATGGTCGATGGTGATCTCGATGACGTCGTTCTCGACCTCCTGCAGCTCACCGCTGGCCTCCGGCAGATCGATCTTTAGCTGGGTCTCGCGAATGAAGGTGGTGGAGACCATGAAGAAGATCAGCAGCAGAAACACCACGTCGATGAGGGGCGTCAGATCCACCCCCGCCTCTTCGCGCCGCCGGCGTCGGAAGTTCATAGACGGGGCTCTTCCTCGGGCCCGCCCTGCATGATCTCGACGAGCTTCACCCCCTCCTGCTCCATGATCACCATGAGCTCGTCCACCCGGCGCAGGAAGAAG
>JAWLCV010000048.1:23318-31927 GCA_041686955.1 Pseudomonadales bacterium | reverse complement strand
AGCGCGCCGGCGGCGGCGAGCGCCGTTAGCCATCGTCGTTTCTCGATCATCTCTCTTACCTCGTGAGCTCCATGAAAAGACTTGTTCTTCCAACGCCGGGCTGCCGGCGCGGGCCCACGCAGGTTGCAATGCCCGTGCCTGAACCGCGGCGGTGGCCGGGAAAGGTCGAACAATCCGGCGGATCGGCGTCGGGCGCAGAGGTCACGAGGGCAATATGTGCCGGCCGCCGGCAAAGATTGCGGGAACGGGGCGGGTGGCGGGGGCCGGCGGCCCCCGCCTGGTCACGCCGGCTTCAGCCCCTGATCGGCGAGCAGGGCGTCGGGTGTCGCATTTCGGCCACGGAAGCGTTGGTAGACCTCGGCGGCCGGCAGGCTGCCGCCGAGAGCCAGCACGGTTTCGCGGAACCGCTCGGCCACCTCCCGCACCGCCTCATCGTCGTCCAGGCCCACCTCCTTGAACGCCGCGAACGCGTCCGCCGCCAGCACCTCGGCCCATTTGTAGGAGTAGTAACCGGCGGCATAGCCGCCGGCGAAGAGATGGCCGAAGGCGGGCAGCAGGGTCTCGTCCGGCAAGCGCGGCAGCACCAGGGTTGCGGCGGCGATCTCACCCTCGATGTCGAACGGGCTCCGGGTTTCCTCGCCATCGGGCAGGCCGTAACGCTCGTGCAGGGTGAGGTCGGTCTTGGCGAAGTGAAGCTGGCGCAGGGTGGAATTGCCCACCATGAAGTTGCGGCTGGCGAGAATCCGCTCCAGGGTCGCGTCGTCCAGGGGCTCGCCCGTGTCCACATGAGCGGTGAGCGCGCGCAGGAACGGCTTGTGCTCCATCCAGTACTCGTTGAACTGACTGGCGAGTTCCACGGCGTCCCACTCCACCAGGTTCATGCCCGAGGCTCCGCCCTCCTCCACCCGGGTGAACATGTGCTGCATGGCATGTCCGAACTCGTGGAACAGGGTACGGACCTCGTCGAGGGACATGAGCGCCGGACGTCCCTCGGCCGGGGGCCGCGCATTCATGACGAACAGGGCCACGGGCAGCGACGAAGAGCGGCCTTCGGCCGCCAGCACCCGGCTGCGGTCCACCACGGTGTTCATCCAGGCGCCGTCGCGCTTTTCCCCCGGCCGCGCGTACGGGTCCATGTAGAAGCCGGCGATGACCTCGCCCTGGTGAACCACGTGGTAGAACTCCACGCTCGGGTCCCACACCGGCGCCGCCCCGGCCTCGGCCCGGCGGATCTCCATGCCGTAGAGCTTCTCGATCAGCGAGAACAGCCCCTCCATGACCCGGGGCATCTGGAAGTACTCCCGCAGCCGCTCGCTGTCGTAGTCGTAGCTGGCCTTGCGCAGCTTCTCGGTCCAGTAGGGCACGTCCCAGGGCCGGGGATCCGCCGCCTCCTCGGCACCGGTCCGCTCCATGAATTCCACCAGTGCCCGGTACTCCCGCTCCGCCGCCGGCCGCGCCGCCGCTTCCAGCTCGCCGAGCAGCGACCACACGGCCTCCACCGAGGGCGCCATCTTGGCGTCGATGCTCCGCTCCGCGTAGCAGTCGAAGCCCACCAGCCGGGATTGCTCCTGACGCAGCCGCAGCATCTCCTCCAGCACCGGCCGGTTGTCGAACTCGGGGCTGGTGCCGCGGGCACGATACGCCCGGTAGAACTCCTCCCGAAGCCGGCGGTCCTCGGCGTGCTCGATGACCGCCATGTAGTTCACCGCGTTCACCACGAAGTGCCAGGGGCCCGACGCCTCCGCGGCCTCGGCCACCCCGTCCTCGCGGGCGGTGCGGGCGGCGAGGGCGAGCACCGCCTCCGGCACCCCCTTCACCCGCTGTGCCTCGCTCACCCGGATGCGGGAGGCCTTCTCCGCTTTCACCAGGTTGGTCTGGAAGCGGTTGGCGAGCTCGGAGAGACGCTCGTTGATCTCCTGGAAACGGCGTCGCGGCTCGCCTTCGAGATGTACCCCCGATCGTTCCATGGCGCGGATGGACTCGTCGACGATACGCCGCTGCGCCTGCTCCAATCCGCTCCACGCGGCTCCGTCGCGCAGCACCACCATTCCTTGAAAGACCGGCACGCTCTGGCCCATGCGGTTGGCGAGCGCCACGTAGCGCGGCCGTACCGCGTCGTACGCTGCCTGCAGCGCGTCGCTGTACTTGACGCTGGTGAGGTGGACCACGGCGCCGAACAGCCGTCCGAGGCGGTCCTGCAACGCCTCGAGCGGCAGCATGAGCCCCTCCCAGGTAGGCGTGTGGCGCGCCTCGAGCTCGGCGAAGGCGGCCTCCGTTTCCTCGATGAGGGCCCCGAGCCCCTGCTCCACCCGCTCCGGCGTGACGTTCTGCCACACGGGCAGGTGGGAGATGGGCCCCACCTGCACGGTCTGCTCCAACAGGCGCAGGTGCTCGAGGGCTTGGGAGGTGCTCACGGCGGATTCCTCAGGCTTCGTTCGGCGACGGGCGAATTGTACACCGGGGCGAAAAAACCCCGGCCGGCTTCCGGGGGGAAAGGCTCGGCCGGGGAACAGGGACGCGGTGGCGGCCCGCGGTCCCTGGCGAGGGCCGCGGGCGCGCGGGAATCAATCGTTGACCTTGAAGGTGACGGTCATGTGAACCCGGTACGCTTCGATGCGACCTTCGTTCAGGATGACGATCTGGTCTTTCACCCAGGCCCGCTGGATGTGCTCCAGAGACTCGCCGGCCTTCTTGATGCCCTGCTGGATGGCATCTTCGAAGCTGGACCCGGAGTCGGCGGAGAGTTCGATGGTCTTGGCGACGCTCATGTTCCACATCTCCCTGACGTTGCGGCAGCACACCGTCAGGAGCAAAAACCGCGCCACGATGGATGCGCGAAGACGCAGGCCGGTGATGACGACGCCACCTGGGCGGCGCTTTCCGCTACAGTGCCTCGAAGCGCAGACGGCAGGACCGCTCATGACCGATGTTTTCGAGTACAACCGCCGGTCGTGGAACCGGCAGGCGACCTCGGGCACCAGCCGCTGGTGCGAGCAGGTCTCCGCGGCGGTGATCGCCGCCGCCCGGGCCGGTGACTGGTCGGTCATTCTCACCCCCAACCGGCAGGTACCGCAGTCGTGGTTCGGTCAGCTCGCCGGTGCCCGGGTGCTCTGCCTCGCCTCCGGCGGCGGCCAGCAGGCGCCGGTCCTGGCCGCCGCCGGTGCCCAGGTGGTGAGCTTCGACGCCTCGGACGAGCAGCTCGCTCTGGACGCCGACGTGGCGGCGCGGGAGGAACTCGAGCTGCGCACGGTGCGGGGGGACATGGCCGACCTCGGCTCCTTCGCCGAGGGCTCCTTCGATCTGATCTTCCACCCCGTGTCCAACGTGTTCGCTCCCGATCCCCGGCCGGTCTGGCAGGAATGCCACCGGGTGCTTCGTCCCGGTGGGCGGCTGCTGGCGGGGTTCATGAACCCGGATTTCTTCCTGTTCGACCACGAAGCCATCGAGCAGGGCGCTCCCCTGGAGGTGGTGTTCGCGCTGCCGTACGACGACCTGTCCGGGCTGCCCGCAGAGCGCCTGGAGCGGCGCATGGCCAACGGTGAAGCGCTGGAGTTCAGCCACAGCCTGGACAGCCAGATCGGCGGCCAGATCGCCGCCGGTTTCGTCATCGCCGGGTTCTACGAGGACCGCTGGGACGAGCGGGCGACGCCCCTCGACCGCTACATGCCCACGTCCATGGCCACCCTGGCCATTCGTCAACCGTAGCGGAACGGAATTTGCAGCCAACGACCATCGACGGGGGAAGCGCGTCCTCGCATCACGGAACGACGCACCGATGACAAGAACCAACACGCAGGAGCGGATCCGGCGTCTCCAGGAGCACCTCGAGCAGGAGAATCCGGTGCTCGCCGGGGCGGTGAAGAGCTTTCAGGAGCTCGACCGGGTGGCGCGCCGGCTGGGGCTCATGGCGGAGGACGATTCCTTCGCCACCCGCGTCTCCTGGTGGCCGGTGATCTCGGTGCTGGGCACGTTCTCCGCCGGCAAATCCACGTTTCTCAACCAGTACGCAGGGAGGCACCTGCAGCGCACCGGCAATCAGGCGGTGGACGACAAGTTCACGGTGGTCTGTTACGGCGGCGACGAGCAGCCGGCGGTGCTTCCGGGCTCGGCACTCGACAGCGACCCGCGGTTTCCCTTCTATCAGATCAGCCGCGACATCGAGCGGGTCGCCCATGGCGAAGGACGGGGGGTCGATTCCTATCTGCAGCTCAAGACCTGCTCGGCGGAGCCCCTGCGCGGCAAGATCTTCATCGACTCCCCCGGCTTCGATGCAGACGCCCAGCGCACGTCCACCTTGCTGATCATCGACCACATCATCGATCTCTCCGATCTGGTGCTGGTGTTCTTCGACGCGCGCCACCCGGAGCCGGGGGCCATGGGCGACACCCTGAAGCACCTGGTGGCAGAGACGGTGACGCGGCCCGACGCGAACAAGTTCCTCTACATCCTCAACCAGATCGACAACACCGCGCGGGAAGACAACCCCGAAGAAGTGGTGGCCGCGTGGCAGCGGGCGCTGGCCCAGAACGGCCTCACCGCCGGACGCTTCTACCGGATCTATGCCCGGGACGCGGCGCTGCCCATGGAGAACGAGGCCGTGCGCGAGCGCCTGCAGCGCAAACGCGACGAGGACCTGGCGGACATCGAGACGCGCATCGCCCAGGTGGAGGTGGAACGGGCCTACCGCGTGATCGGCGTGCTGGAGAAGACGGCGCGGCATCTCCGGGACGGGATCGTTCCACGGATCGCCGCCGCGCGGAGGAGTTGGCGCCGCCGCACCCTGTGGGCGAGCCTCGGCGTGTTCGGCCTGCTGGCGGCGCTGTTTCTGATCTGGAGCATCTCCGGCGGCTACTGGGACGGGCTGCGCTTCACCCCCTTGGCGGAGCTGGAGGGCACCACGCAGCTCGTCGTCGCCGCCGTGGTGGTGGTCCTCCTCGTCTACGTCTACGTGCTGATCAAGCGCCTGGCCGGACGCTCCGTCACCCGGAGCCTGCGGCGCGACGCCTCGCTCGACGAGACGGACCGCGGTTTCCTGCTGAGCGCCTTCGGCGACAACCGCAAGGCGTGGTGGCGCTCCCTGGCATCGTCCCAGCCGCGAGGCTGGACCCGCCGCACCCGACGCCATCTCGATGCCGTGCTCGCCGACGCGGACCGTTTCGTCCAGGCGCTGAACGACCGCTACGCCAACCCGTCCGGCCCTCAGCCCGGCGGGGAGCGCGCGGACGGCGCCGTCACCTCGTAGCGGCGGGCCTGCTCACGATCCAGCCGGATCGGCGCAGCGCGCGGCCGCCACCCGTTGCCGTGCCGCATCCAGCAGCGGTCCTTCCAACCCCTGGGCGGCCGCGACCACCGCCGCCGCGTCGCAGGTTCTGCCCTGCTCCAGGAGCAGGGTCGCCAGGTTGTGAATGGCCACCTCGTGGTCCGGGTGACGGCCGAGGAGGCGCCGATACGCGGCCGCCGCCTCGTCCAGTCGGCCCAGAAAGTAGAGGTTGTTGGCCTCGCCGAGCTGCGCGGTGGGCTGCTCGGGCCAGCTCCGCACCGCGCTCTGAAACGCCTCCAGCGCCAGCGCATGGGCGCCGGTGCTCTCCAGGTCGGCGGCTGCCTGGAGATAGTTCTCGGGGGGCAGCCCACGCGGGCTGGCGGCGGGATCCATCAGCACCACGGCCCAGTCGCCGGCCCGGTCCCAGGTCGCCTGAAACCGGCCGCGGCCGGCCAGGCGGCGGCGGTCGCGCCCGGAGCGCAGCACGAAGCGGTCGTCGTCGGGGAGATAGCCCACCACTACCGCGTAGTGCCAGACCGGCACCAGCCGGGACGCGAGGTTCTGCAGCACCAGCACCGGCCGGCCCGCCTCGAGCTGCGTCACCACCGCGTGCAGGGTCTCGGGCAGCCGCACCGCCAGACGTCCGTGCCGGCGCGCCGCCGCCAGCAGCTCCACCTGCAGGGTGCCGCGCCGCTCGGGCAGGTAAACGGCGGGAGCGAGGTCGTCGGGATGCACCGCCACGCCGCTCGCCCCGAGGGCGGTGGCGAGCGCCGCGGGCCCGCACATGAAGTCCTCCTGGGGAAAGAACGGGGTCGCCTCCAGCTCCACGGGCCGGGAGCCGAGGGGCGGGGGCGGCGCGAAGGCCGTGCACCCCGCGAGCACGAGAGCCAGGAGGACGGCCGGTCCCGGCCGCGCCAGCGGCCGCAGTCGGCCCAGCCGCCGCAGGCGCCGGGCGCGCCGCCCGGCCCGCTCAGATGCCGGTGAAGACGTTGGTGACTCCGAGGATCTCGAGAATGATCAGCACCACCAGCACGGCGCCGATCACGCCGAGCAGCGAGCCGCCGGCGGGCAGCTCATCGAGCCGGGCCTCCAGAGTGGCCAGCTCCGCATCGGTGAGGGCGCTCACCCGCTCCAGGGCCTGCTGCGGATCCACCCCCAGGCTCTCCAGCCGATGCTGCACGTCGTCGCGCATCAGCACGGAGCTCACCCGGGCCACCGCATCCGCCCGCTGACTCATGGCTATGGCGGCATCGGTGCCGACGATGGCGGCTCGAGCCGGCGCCAGCGGCGCGGTGACCACGAGGCAGACCGCGAAAAGCTTCAGGACGGACCGTTGGAGTCGGAAGATCATGCTGGGCTCCTTGTTCAGAGAAAGGCGGAGGATAGCAGGGCCATGCGGGAGGTTCACGGCGTGAACGGCCAGATCATGGGGGCCAGCAGCACCGCCAGCACCCCGATCAGCAGGTTCAGCGGCGTGCCGATGCGCAGGTAGTCGGTGAACCGGTAGCCCCCCGGGCCATACACCATCAAGTTGGTCTGATATCCGATGGGCGTGGCGAAGCTGGCCGAGGCTGCCATCATCACCACCGCGACGAACGGCCACAGGCTCACCCCCAGGCCGGCGGCCGTGGCCTCGGCGATGGGGAAGACGAGCACCGCGGCCGCGTTGTTGGTGATGAGCTCGGTGAAGAAGCTGGTAATCAGGTACACGGCCGCCAGCGCGATCCAGGGATTGTCCCCGGCCATGGCGAGCCACCAGGAGGCGATGCTCTCCGCAGCGCCGCTGCGGGCCATGGCCTCCCCCAGCCCGAGGGACGCGCCGATCACCGTGAGCACGGACCAGTCCACCCGGCTGCGCGCGCCTCCGGCGCTGGTGCAGCGGCTGGCGATCATGAGTCCGGCCGCCAGCAACGCCGCCTCGAGCATGGAGAGCATGCCGGAGGCGGCGGTGGAGACCATGACGGCGAGAATGGCGATGGCAATCCAGGCGCGCTCGTAACGCGGCAACGACGCGCCGCGCACCTCGCTGACCAGCAGGAAGTCCCGGGAGTTGCGCTGACGGGTCAGGAACGAGGGGCGCGACTCCAGCAGCAGCGTGTCCCCCGCCAGCACCTCGATGTCGCCGACCTTGCCCCGCACCCGCATGCCGTTGCGGGCCACGGCGATGACCACCGCGTCGTAGCGGGTGCGGAACTGGCCCTCCCGGATGGTGAGGCCCACCATGGGGCTGGAGCGGGAGACCACGACCTCGAAGAAGCGCCGCTCGGCGCGGGGCGCGTCCAGCTTGAAGAGCTGGTCCGGCGCCGGCACCAGACCCCTGACCCGAACCAGGTCCACGACGGAATCCACCACCCCCACGAACAGCAGCCTGTCGTTGGCCTGCAGCCGCACCCGGGGCGATACCGCCGGCATGATGGTGCCACCGCGCTCGATCTCCGCCAGGAACGCGCCGGGCAGGTTCCTGAGACCCGCCTCCTCCAGGTTCCTGCCGATGAGGGGACTGCCCTCCTCCACCAGCATTTCCAGGGTGTACTCCCGCACCTGCTCGGGTTGACGCAGCGGAGACGAGCGGTCCGGCAGCAGCCAGCGCGCCGTGACCACGACGAAGAGTGTCCCGGCAACCGCCAGGGGCAGACCGAGGAGGCCGATCTCGAAGAACCCGAACCCGCCGTCCGCCGAGACGTCGACGAACATGCCGTTGACGATGAGGTTGGTGCTGGTACCGATGATGGTGGTCAGGCCGCCGAAGATGGCGGCATAGCTCAGGGGAATCATCAGCCGGGACACCGGCAGCCGGCAGCGCCGGGCCCACTCCTCGACGAAAGGCACCAGCATCGCCACCACCGGCGTGTTGTTGAGGAACGCCGAGAGCCCGGTGGCGGGCAGCATGAGCCGAAGCTGCGCCGACACCAGGGATTTCGGATGGCCGAGCAGCCGCGATCCCAACAGGTGAATGCCGCCGGTATCCACCAGCCCGGCCGCCACCACGTAGAGCACACCCACGGTGGCCAGCCCCGGATTCGCCAGCCCCAGGAGGGCCTCCCCCGGGGTCAGCACCCCCGAGAGCATGAGCACCGTCAGCGCGGCCACCAGGATGAGGTCGGGGGCCAGCCGGGTTCCGACCAGCATGCCGACGGTTCCCGCGACCACGGCCATGGTGATCCACGCATCGATGCCCAAACGAATGCTCCCGTGCTGACTGGGCGGTTTCGGCTGTGCTTCGGCAGGCCTTCGGCTAGCCGTCGGCTAACCGTTGGCGAGCCGTTGGCTAGCTCATTTTTGCCGCCAGGTACCGTTCACCCGGACCCAGCCCCCCGGCCGGGTCTTCTCGATGGCCTTCTTCGCCGCC
>JAWLCV010000048.1:7348-23218 GCA_041686955.1 Pseudomonadales bacterium | reverse complement strand
CCGTTGGCGAGCCGTTGGCTAGCTCATTTTTGCCGCCAGGTACCGTTCACCCGGACCCAGCCCCCCGGCCGGGTCTTCTCGATGGCCTTCTTCGCCGCCAGCGCTTCCACCTGCTCGACGGTGATGCCGTTCTGCTCCGCGATCCGCCGGTACTCTTCCCTGCGGCGGGCGTTCACCTCCTCCACCAGGGCCGCCACCTCGACGGACGGCGAGTCCTCCACCGCGGCGATGTACCCTTCCATGGTCTCCCCCACCAACCCGGCCTGCTTGGCCTCGTCGATGCTGATTGCGTAGGCCGCGCTAACGAAGCCGAGAAGCAGCGCGCAGATCAGTGATTTGGTGACGATCCGGGACCGTTGGTGCATGGTGCATGTCTCCCTGCCGCTAGAACAGCTCGCTGTCCTCGGTGAACAGATCATCGAGCTCCCGATCCACCTTGACGCGAATCTCGTGCTGGATGTTGACGTTCAGGTTGATGGTGATGGGGTCTTCCGTAGCCACCCGCACCGTAGGGGTGCAGCCGGCGAGCCACGCCGCGCAGCACAGGATGACGCCGCTTTTTCCGGTCATGCCGGCCCCTCGGATGAAGACGCCGCAAAGCGTAACGGTCAGACCCGCCACCGGCAATCAGTTCGTCACCCGACTCTCGATGCCGCGGGTGATGTCCTGCTGCAGACGCAACGACTCCAAGAGCGCGGGCACGTTCTCGGTGACGTTCAGGTTGTAGTGGATGGGACGGCCGCTCTCCACCGTCGGATTACGGCCCTCCAGGCGAACGGCCAGCGCGAGCTCGCCGTCTTCGCCGTAGTCCACCCCGGCTTCCAGGGCGCTGTAGTGGAAGTTCTGCAGCGCGCGCAGGGCGAAGTCGAGGCCGGGCTGGCCGGTACCTCCGGCCAGCGCCGACGACACGCGAATGACCCCGCCCGGATCGTCCGCGCGCAGCCTCCCGCCCTCGATTCGCGGCACGTTGCCCACCAGGTGGACGGGCAGGGTGCCATCCAGGGTCCCCGTGCCGGAGACGTGCTCCCCCTCCAGGGCCAGAACCCGCCCGAGCTCCAGGTCCTCGAGCTCGAGCACGAATCGCGCCTCGCCGGCCGGTACCCGGTACGCGAAGGGCGCGGCGCGGACCCGGCCGCCGAGCAGCCGGGCGCGAGTCTCCTGCACCGACACCACATCGCCGGTCCAGCCGACGGTGCTCTCCACGTCGTGGATCACCACCCCCGCGTCCACCCGCGCCGCCACGAGCGGCGCGGGTGGCAACGACCAGACGCCGGCGCGGACGGCGAGCCGCAGCCGGCTCGACAGCCCGGCCACCACGTAGTCGCGCCAATGGGCCTCCAGGTCCTCGAGCCCCACCTGCACACTGCCGCTCATGCCTTCCGATGGGGGCCACTCCAGCGCTGCCTGAAGCTCCAGCACCCCCGCGGTCACGTCCACGGGCGCCTGCCAGTCCGCGACCAGCTCCGCCAGCAGCGGGTCCTCGACTTCGATGCGGCCCTCCGCCCGCAGTGCCGCAGCACCGCTGGCGCGCTGGTAACGGCCGGCGAACGGAAGCCGGTGCCCGCCCTGAAGCTCCAGGGTGCCGTTCACCCGCAGCGGATCTTCCGTCAGCACGAGGGAGTCCACGGCCACCACCGCCGTCAGCGCCCCATCGCCCCGCCGCAGCGCGGCCTCGACGCGGCCGGCGAGCTCGCCCGCCTCCAGGGCCCAGCGGCCGCGCCGCAGCTCCACGGCCACGTCTCCCGCCTCGGGTCGCCAACGTCCGGACAGGGATCCGCGCGCCGGTACCATCCACGGGTCGAAATCCGAGGGCACGGGCCAGGGTAGCTGCGCCTGCACCTCTCCGGTCAACTCCGCCCGGCCGGGCGGCATTCCCGCCTCGGCCGCCAACCGTTCCATGAGCCCGCCGCGCAGATCGAACCCGCCGTCGAGCTCCACACCCGCTGGCTGCAGCGTCCACTCCAGTCGGGCCTGAGGGCGCCCGGCCGACTCGTCCGGCGGACCGAGCGCCAGCGCGCCGCGGCCGCGCAACGGCTGCAGGAACAGCTCATCCACCCGGCCGCGCAGCGCCAGCACATCGTCGCCGTGGGCCAGCCTGCCGGAGACGTCGGCGGCGACGGCTCCGCCCGAGAGCTGCCAGGTCACCTGGACCTCCTGCGCGGCCAGCGGCACCGCCTCGGCCCGCCAATCCATCCGCAGTCCGCCCCGGGCCGAGACCTCCGGCCAGTCGCGGTTTGCGGAGAAGGGCCACGGCAGCACCGCGCTGAAGGGTCCCGCGACCTGCCCCTCCCCCGCCGGAAGATCGGCGAGCCGGCCTACCAGCGCCAGGACGTGAGCAGGCAGGTTCATGGCGCCGGCCACCATCAGCGCGTCGCCCGCCGGCTTCGCCTCCACCACCAGCACGGGAGCCTCGGTGTCGTCGGCGCTCGCCACCCGCAGGCTGAGCCCACCGTCCGCGGTCAGCCGGGCGTGGAGCTCGAACGGCGAGGCGGCTTCGGGCGCAACCCCCGCGAGGCGCGCCTCGAGCACCCCCGCGGCGAGCTCCAGCCCGCCCCGGGCCGTGAACGACAGCTCCGGCACTTCCACCACGAGCTCGTCCACCCTGAGCCGGTCCGCAGGCAGCGCCGCCAGCAGCGCCGGGTCCGGCCAGCCTGCCGGGTCCGGCCCTCGAGCCCCGCCCGCTCCCGGTTCGGCGGTCAGGCGCACCGTCGCCTGCCGGAGCCGGATGCTGTCCACTTCGCCGGCCAGCAGCCCGCCCAGCCGGTAGCCGACCTGGCCGTCGCTTGCCCGGAGCGTTACCCCGCCCCGCTGCAGCCGCACGTGGGGTACGGAGATGCCGGCCCACCCGGGCCGGCCGACCTGCAGTTCCAGGGCGTCGAGGCCCAGAGGCGCGGCCAGGACGTGGCCGAGCCGGCCCACCAGCCACGGCCACAGCAGATACACCAGCGCCGGTACGGCCACCAGAACCGCCACAGTCCAGGCCAAAGGGCGCAGGCCGCGGTGAGCTCGGCGGCCACGGGTGAACGGCATTCCTCAGACGTCCGCGTTACACTGCGGACGATTTCAGCACAGGAGACGGTGTCGGGTGTACGGCGTGGAATGGCTCATCGGCCTGGGGATCCTCGGGAGCCTGGCGGCGGCAGGCGGTTATCTGCTCGGCCGGCGCGGTAGCGGCACGGGCAGCCGGCGCGTGCAGGCGCTCGAGAGGGAACTGGCCCAGGCGCGTCAGGAGCTCGCGGACTATCGGCGGGAAGTGGCGGCCCAATTCAGCGAGACCGCGCGCAAGTTCCGCACCCTGAACGAATCGTACAGCGATCTGCACCAGCAGCTCGCCCGCAGCTCGAGCCTCTTGTGCGGCGACGCGGCGGGCCCGCTGCTGCCGGGACCGGCGGAGCCGCAGGTGCTGCTCGGCGCCGATGACCGGGAACGCGGGAACCGGGACCGGATGGCCGGCGCGGCTGCGGACGAGCCCGCCGACACCGGACCGGCGCGGGAGGACGGCAGCGAAGCGCCGACGGATCAGCATAGCGGCGATGCGGCGGAGGCCGAGACTGAGGCCGACCCAGCCGACGCGCCGCGCCGGGCCGAAGCGGCTACCGCTCCTTGAAGGCCTTCACCTGCTCGTTGTAGCGCTGGGCCACAGCGTTCATCGAATCGACGCCGCTGTTGTAGGTTTCCACCAGCTCCGCCTGCTGCTCCTCGGTGATCTCGTCGCCCATGGCACTCTCCGCCTCGGCGAGACACTCCAGGGCGCTCTGAACCTCGGCTACGTACGCCCGCACCGCGGTACCCGCCTCGCCCATCTCGCTCTGGCTGGCGCGGGCGCCGTCGGGCACCTCCGGAGCCTCTGGAAACTCGCAGTGGGAGATCTCGAGCTCCGCGGCTTGCGCCGCTCCGGCGACCAGCACGGCGGCCGCAGCGAGTGTCAGTCTTCGCATCGTCGTTTGCCCCTCGTCGGTTTCCCGCTCATCCTACCGCGGCCGTCCCGCACCGCTCAAACCCGGCCGCGCAGCACGCCGGTAGCCTCCACCTCCACCAGCAGCTCGCGCCGGCACACGTCCGCCTGAAGAAACACCGCGCTGCTCAGGTTGGGCAGGTCCGTCGCCAGCGCCCCCCGCACTGCATCCAGATCTTCGGCATGCCGCAGGTACACGCGCGCCCGCAGATCGTCGACCCAGCGGGCGTTGGCCTCGGCGCAGGCGTGGTCCAGGAGCAGCAGCAGATTGTCCAGGGCACAGCGGAGCTGGCCGTGCACGTTTCCCGGGTGCTGGCTCTCGTGACCGACGATGGCAGCGGTTCCGGATATCAGCAGGCGACGGCCGTGCACCGTGGCCCGGGCGAACGCGGGGGGCTCGCGGCCGTACCTCGGCGGGTACCGGCAGGCGCTCTGCTGGCGCGGATTCTCCAGGTTCAAGCCGGGCGTGCGGCTGCCCAGGAAGGTGATCTGCAGCGGCGCCCCGGCGGGTCCGCCCAGGGCAGATGCCGCCGGCAGACTGGCCGGGTCCACCTCGAGCTGCCGGAGCGCGGCGGCACGCCCGGCGCAGAACCGTTTGTACGCTTCGGCCTCGCCGCAGCCCCCGTTGATGTCGGGCACGAAGTTCCAGACGCGCACGAGGTGCGGGTATCCCTCGCGCCTCAGCAGGCGCATCGCCTCGACGTACCAGCGTCGGGTCGCCTCCGCCAGCCGCCCCGGGGCCACGGCCCGGGCGCCGCTGAGCGCCAGCAGCTCATCGGTGCTCGCGGCCGCGAACGGGCCGAGCTGCCCGGTGGTCACGGGTGCTGCGCTCTGCCAGCGTTCGGCGGTGCCGTGGAGCGCCCGGAGCGGTACCGCCACCGCCACTTCGGAGAGCAGGTCGGACTCGGGCTCCGCTGCCACGAAGCGGAAATCCAGAAACGCCTGGGCCCGCGAAGCGCCGTCGCCGGCCTTCCCGGGATGAATGACCTCGAGCTCGTTCACCAGAACCGCTTGATGAAGTGAAGCGGAATTATACGGCACCCCGGGAGCTGCCGTCGGCTGTGCCGTCCGCGGCCCCCGGAGCGGTCAGCAGCTCGTCCATGAAGTAGGCGGCAAGCTCGTGACGTCCGGCGCAGCCGGAGCGCGCGTAGACTTCCGCGGCCTGCTGACGGACCGTCTTCTCCTTGACCCCTCGCGCCCGGGCGATCTCCGCCATGGAGAGCCCCTTGATCAGCAGCAGGGCGACTTCCCGCTGACTCGCCGACAGGCCCCAGGAGCGAAACTGCTCCTCCAGCCGCTCGTGAACGTCCTGCGCCACCCGTGACAGGCGATCCTGCAACGCGCGGAGCTGGCGGCGCATGCGCAGCACGCGCAGCAGCTCCAGCAGCATGACCGTGGAGGTCGCGAGGAACACCAGGCCCTCGACGGTGAGATGCACAAGGCCGTCGTCGCCCCTGGCCACGTCGGCGACGATGTCGTATGCGAAGAAGGCCGACGCCACCACGAGCACCCCCGTGGTGGCGAAGGAACGTACGGTCATGGGGTCTCCCGTCGACTCAATCCTCGCTCCTCAAGCGGAACATGCGCTTCAGCAGGCGCTCGCCGAGGAGCGTGTGAATCAGCACGGCGCCCACGTGAAGGGCGAGGAAGACCGGTATCAGACCTTCACCCACCTCGTGTGATTCCTCGACCACCTCGAACAGCAGAGAGCCCCCTTGGCCCTGCAGCACGAACAGAATGGTGCCGGTGAAGGCCATCCAGGCAAATAGGCACAAGCCGAAGGTCTGGACCAGCCCGGCCAGGCCCTGGTGCAGGGGGCGCCGGGGCAACCGAAGCCGCAGCAGCCCGGCCAGGTCCGCCGCGGCCATCGTCCACTGCGCCCGCCGCCAGGGGCCCCAATCCGCGAACCCGACGGGGGCACGCCCGAACGAGCCGGCCACCAGCCGGGCGACCAGCACGCCCAGGGTGGAAAGGCCCAGGTAGGCGTGGAGCAGATAGCCGGCCGCGCCCTCCTCGGCGAGCTCCGCCGTCAGATACGCTGCCACCCCGAAGGCTGCCAGGCCCATGTGCAGAAGCCGCAGGGTTAGCGGCGGGACGGGGGATTCGATGACCGAACTCATGACGCACCTCTTTGGAATCGGATGGTGCGACTATGGGGGCGGCCGCGAGTCGGCGCATCGGGCGGATGCCCACATGCAGGCCACGGAGTGCAAAGTGGGCAAACGTCCCCCGGCCATCGCCTACCCGGCGCGGGGGTTCAGCCGGCCGCGAGCCGCTCGGCGAAGAACCGGGAAAGCCAGGCGTCCAGCGCCGTCCGCAGCCGCAGGTCCTCGATGAATCCGCAATGGCCGCCGTGAGGCACCAAGGTCACCACCTCCGCATCGCCCGAGGCGCCCAGCAGCGCCCGCGCATGCTCCACGGGCAGCACCGGGTCGTCCTCCGTGGCGAGGACGCGCACCGGCATCTTCAGGGTGGCGAGGAAATCCCGGTCCAGCGTGTAACGGGCGTAGTAGTCGTCGGCGTCGCGATAGGGCGTGTGGCGGGAGACGAAGTAATCCGTCAGCGTCGAAACCAGTGACAGCCTGCGCGCCTCGGCGAAGTCGTAGCGCTCCGGGAACGCGGCCTGTTTCTCGGCGAACGCGCGCCGCCACTTGCCGAGGAAGTAACGCTGATAGCCCACCCAGCCCCGGTCCAATGCCGCGACCGCTGCCTTGGGGTCGAGCACCGGACACACCGCCAGGGCGGTGAGGAAGCGCGGGCTGGTGTGGTGGTGTCCCGCCAGCCGAAGGACGAAGTTGCCGCCGAGGGAATAGCCGAGCAGGCCGCAGGCGCCGCCGCCGTAGTGCTCTGCCAGCCAGTTCACCGCGTCCGCCACCTCGTCGATCCGCGCCGCGTTGAACAGCTCCTCGTTGAGGTGTGCGGTGCCGCCGTGGTCGCGGAGCATGAGCCTGGCCACCGTGAAGCCGGCCCGGTTCAGGGCTGCGGAGGCCCGGCGCACGTAGGGCGAATCGGCGCAGCCGAGCCAGCCGTGGATCACCACCACCAGAGGGGTCCGCGGCAGCGCTTCGGTGGCCGGTGCCCCGGCCGGACGGTTCACCAGCGCCTGCAGCACCACGCCGTCACGACAGGGAATACGGACTTGCTGCGCGCCGGCGGCCAGGGCCGCTCCGACGCCGTCCCGCAGGCGCGCCAGCCGGCTCGACAGCACCGTCTGCAGGTGCGGCGAGCGCAGCAGGGGGTGGGGCTCGAATTCCAGCTCCACGGCCTCGCTTCAGCCGGCGGCAGCCAGCGCCTGATCGAGATCCTCCATGATGTCCTCGATGGCCTCGATGCCCACGGAGAGGCGAATGGCTTCAGGTGCCACCCCCACCTTGCGCTGCTCTTCCGCAGAAAGCTGGCGGTGGGTGGTGGAAGCGGGATGGCACGCCAGCGATTTGGCGTCGCCGATGTTCACCAGCCGCTTGAACAGCTTCAGCGCGTCGTAGAACTTCACCCCGGCCTCGAAGCCGCCCTTGACCCCGAAGGTCATGATGCTGGCTGCGCGGCCGTTCATGTACTTCCGCGCCAGCTCGTGGTGGGGATCGCCCTCCAGACCGGCGAAGCTCACCCACTCGACCCCCGGGTGGTCCTGGAGGTGGCGGGCCACCGCCAGGGCATTCTGGCAATGGCGTTCCATGCGCAGCGCCAGGGTCTCGATGCCCTGCAGCAGCAGGAAGGCGTTGAACGGCGACAGGGCGGAGCCGGTGTTGCGCAGGGGGACCGTGCGGGCCCGGGCGATGTAGGCCGCCGGCCCCATGGCCTCGGTGTAGACGACACCGTGGTAGGACGGTTCCGGCTCGTTGAGGGCGCGATAGCGCTCGGCGTGCTCCGTCCAGGGAAAGCGCCCCGAGTCGACGATGATGCCGCCGAGGCTGGTGCCGTGCCCGCCCATGTACTTGGTCAGGGAATGCACCACCACGTCCACGCCGTGCTCCACCGGTTTCAGCAGCGCCGGCGTGGCGACGGTGTTGTCGGCGATGCTGACGACGCCGTGGCTGCGGGCCATGGCCGCCACCGCCGCCACGTCCACCACGTTCCCCGCCGGATTACCGATGGTCTCGAAGAACACCGCCTTGGTGCGCCCGTCGATGAGCTTCTCCAGCGCCTCCGGCGAGTCGTTCTCGGCGAAGCGCACCTCGATGCCCTGCTTCGGCAGCATGTGGGCGAACAGGGTGTAGGTGCCGCCGTAGAGCTGCGGCACGGTAACGATGTTGTCCCCGGCCTCCGCCAGATTGAGGATGGCGTAGTTGATGGCGGCGCTGCCGGCGGAAACCGCCAGCGCGCCGATGCCCCGCTCCAGGGCGGCGACCCGCTGCTCGAGCACGTCGCAGGTGGGATTCATGATGCGGGTGTAGATGTTGCCCGGCACCGCCAGATCGAACAGGTCGGCTCCGTGCTGGGCGCTCTCGAACTCGTAGGCGACGGTCTGATAGATGGGCGCCGCCACGGCCCGGGTGGTCGGGTCGGTCTGGTAGCCCGCATGAATCGCCAGGGTGTCGTCTTTCATCGGTACGTCCGCATCCCAGGAAATCGGGCATCTTGCCTCAACCCGGCGCGCCATTGCGAGGGCCCGGGCGGAACCGGAAGGGCTCGCGCCGAAGACCGAAGCGTTCGCAGCGATACGGGGCCGGGTCCACCACCGGCGGCCGCCCCGTCAGCCGGTCGCGGATCAACTCCCCGGTCACCGCGGCGGTGGTGAGTCCGATGTGCTGGTGGCCGAACGCCGCCAGCACCCGCGGGTGGCCCGGCACGGGGCCGATGGCCGGCAGGTAGTCCGGCAGCGTGGGCCGCGAGCCGCGCCAGCGCTCGGCGGCCGGCGGCAGCGGCTCGCGAAACAGGGTCCGCGCCCGAACCGTCAGCACCTCGGCGCGGCGCCAGCTCGGTGGCGCTTCGCGCCGCGCGAACTCCACGGTGCCCGCAACCCGCAGGTGGCCGTCCATGGGGGTGGCGATGAAGCCGTGCTCCGCTGCGGCCACCGGCGCGCCCAGAAGGCCGGCGGCGGCGGGGAAGGTGACGTGATAGCCCATCTCCGCCACCAGGGGTGGGTCCCATCCGAGCGTTCTGCAGAGCTCGCGGGATTCGAGACCGGCGGCGATGACGGCATGGCGGCCGCGCAGGCGGCCCGTGTCCAGCGCCGCCGCGACGCCGTCGGGCCCGGATTCGATGCGGGTCACCCGTTCCTGCAGCAGGGTTCCGCCCGCAGCGACGAAGGCGTCCCGCAGGCAATCCACCACCCGGCTCGGGCTCGAGACGTGGGCCACGTCCGGAAAGTACGCGGCGTGACGGAGGGCGGCGCTCAGGGCGGGCTCGCGGTGGCGCAGCTCGTCGCCGGTCAAGGGCTCCCACGCCACTCCCAGACTGCGTGCCCGCGCCCGCTCGCCCGCATCCCGGGCGAAGCCGGCGTCACTGGAATACACCGCATACATGCCGTGGCGGACCAGCAGCCCCGAGCCGCCGCTGGCGGCGAGCTCCTGCTGCCAGGCGCCCAGGGCGCGGCCGGTGAGGGCCGCCGTGGCCCGGACCCCGGCCTCCACCCGGGCCGGCAAACAGGCCCCCGCGAAGCGCAGGAACCAGGGCACCAGAGCCGGCAGCCGGGACGGCGGCAGCGCCAGCGGACCGTCCGGATCGCGCAGCATGGCGGGCAGCCGGCGCAAGGTCTCGAGACTCGCGAGCGGCAGCACGTGGTCGGTGGCGATGACGCCGGCGTTGCCGTAGGAGCAGAGGGTGCCGGGCGGGCGCGGATCCACCACGCAGACCCGAAGCCCGGCCCGCTGCAGGGCGCGGGCACACGCCATGCCCACCACGCCGGCCCCGGCGACCACGACGTCGAACGGCGATCCGTCGCGGCCCGCGGTCACCCGGAGCCGGAGCCGGTTCGGACCCGGCGCACGGCTACCGCGCCTCCGCCGGCACGCCGTCGAAGAAGTCCACCACGCCGGTATCCAGCGAGTAGTCCGCGCCGACGATGAGCAGGCCGTCGTTCTGCACGAGCTGCTCGAGAACCTGGGAGCCGTGACGGAGCTGATTGGCGGCGGCCCGTACGTTGGCGCGCACCGCCCGCTGCACCAGGGCCTCCGTGGCCTCGCCGGCGGAGGCTTCCACCAGCGGCTCCACGGCGGGGCGGACCCTGTCGACGATGGAGCGGAGGTTGCGGGAGGGATGCCGTGACTGGTTGCGCAGCTCCTCCAGGGTAGCCACCACGGCGCCGCAGCGGGAGTGGCCGAGCACCACCACCAGCCGGGTACCGAACCACTCCGCGGCGAACTCCACGCTGCCGATCTGCGACGGCGCCACCACGTTGCCGGCAACCCGGATGACGAACAGGTCCCCCAGCCCCTGGTCGAACACGATCTCCGCCGGCACCCGCGAATCGGAGCACCCCAGCACGATGGCGAAGGGACGCTGGTCGGCCACGAGCTGGCTGCGCCGCGCGGGGCTCACCAACGCCTCGCTGCTCAGCTCCCCGGACACGAAGCGGCGGTTGCCCTCCCTCAGCCGCTCGAGGGCGCGCAGAGGGTCCATGACGGGGGTTTGCGCTGAGTTTGCCATGGCGGGAAGTATGCCCGCGGGGATCGCGAGAGCAAAAGTGAATATCGCTGTCCGCTGGCAGCGTTCGGCTGTCGGCTATCGGCTGTCGGCAAGAGCGACATCGCCAGATTCCGGCTTACCGCTTCCTGCGGATAGCGGAAAGCGGAAAGCGGAAAGCGACTCTTTCAATCAAACAGCCGCCTCCCACTCGCAAACAACAGAAAAACCACCAACCCCACCAGCGTGACGCCGGCCGCCACCTGAAACACCAGGGCCCAGGATCCCGTGAGATCGAGGATCAGACCACTCACGTACACGCCGATGACGCCGGGGATGGTTCCTGCGGTGTTGGTGATGCCCATGAGCGTGCCGGCGTGTCGCGGGGCGATGTCCATGTGGTTGACGGCGAAGCCCCCGGTGACGAACGCCCCCAGGGCGCTGCCCACGGTCATCACCGCGATCGCCATCCAGGCGGTTTCCACCTGGCCCACCACCAGCAGCGCGGAGGCTATGCCGCCGAAGCCGACGCTCTGCATGAGCTTGCGCACCCGGCCCACGTCCATGCCCCGGGCGATCAGCCGGTCGGCCACGGAGCCCGCCACGTTGAGAAAGAGAAACGACGCCACGTGCGGAATCATGGTGACCCAGCCCACGGCGGCGTAGTCCACTCCCAGGCCCTGGTTGACGAACGTGGGCAACCACGACAGCAGCACGTACAGAGACCAGTTGTTGCAGAAGTGCGCGACGATGATGGCCCACACCGCGCTGGAGGAGAGCAGCGCCTTCCAGGGCACCCGGTCGGCATCGCTGCGCGGCGTGGTGCCGTCCTCGATGCTCGCCAGCTCCTGTGCCGTCATCCGCGGATGGTCGGCGGGGTGCGCGGTCACCTTCACGTGCCAGACCAGAAACCACAGAACCCCCACGGCGCCGAAGAGGTAGAACGCCCACGGCCAGCCCAGGCTCTGCACGATCATCGGCGTCGCCAGCAGCGCGAACACGGTGCCGAGAGGAATGCCGCTGTTGGCGAGCCCCACCGCGCGCGACCGCTCCGTCAGCGGCACCCAGCGGCTGTACAGGGTATAGATGGAGGGAAACGTCACCGCCTCGCCCATGCCCATGAGCACCCGGGTGATCAGCAGCACCGTCAGCCCCAACTGCGCCGCCGGCGGGGTGAGCATGGTGAACAGGGACCACAGCAGCACCCCGGCCCCCAGCACCGCCTTGCCGCCGAACCGGTCGGCCAGCCGGCCCCCGGCCACCTGCAGCAGCAGGTACCCCAGGAAGAACGACGACAGCACCGAGCCCTGGGTCTGCCGGCTCCACCCCAGGTCGGCGGCCATGGGAATGATGGCCACCGAGATGTTGACCCGGTCGATGTAGCAGACGAACACCGCCAGGAAGGACAGCAGCACCACCGTGTAGCGGCGCGGCCACCGCGCCGCCGTGGCTATGGACGTAGGCATGACACTCTCTCCCCCGGAGGAGCACAGTATAGGGCGTTGGGCGTCCATCCGGCCCCCGGATGGCTTCCATCCGGGCGATTGCAGGCCGGAAGCTCAAAACCGCTATCATGTTCGGCGCAGGAGGGGGGAAGTACCTTGGCTGATCCACGCGGTAACGGCGACGTCATCACGGGCACGAGCATCCGCAAGCGGCGTCTGCTGAGCGCCAGCAACGTCCTGGTGGCGGGCGTGACGGCAGCGGCGGCGCTTTGGGGCCTGTGGTGGCTGTACGACCGGCTCACTCACGTCTACGTGCTGGACGCCCGGGTGTCCGCGGACATGCTGCTGCTGTCGAGCCAGGTGTCGGGCTGGATCGTGGACGTCCCGGTGGAGGAGTCCCAGCACGTCGCGCACGGGGACGTGCTGGTTCGCGTGGACGACCGGCGCGCCCGGGCGCGTCTGGCGGAGCTGCAGGCGGCGGTGGCCGCTCTCGACGCCGGCGTGGACGCCCTCACCGCCCGCATCGATCTGATGGAGCAGCGCACCCGCAGCCACCTGGATGCCGCGCGCTCGCTGTTGCGTGCCGCAGAATCGGCGCTGGCGGCAGCCCAGGGCGATCTGGAGGTGGCCACCGCCGACTGGGAGCGGGCCGGCCCCTTGAGGGAGCGCAACCTGCTTTCCCAGCAGGAGTTCGAGGAGATACGCAACGTCTACCGCAACGCGGTGCAGGCCACCCGGCGGCGGGAGGCCGAGGTGGCGTCGGCCCGCGCGGACATGGCGGAGGCGGAGGCCGACCGGGCCGAGGTGGCGGTGCTGCGCGCGGAGCTGCGGGCGCTGCAGGAACGGCGGGTTCAGGCCGCCGCCCAGATCGAGCAGGCCAGAACCGAGCTGGACTACCACACCGTCACCGCCCCGGTGGGCGGCGTGGTCGACGAGCTCTTCGTGGACGCCGGTGAGCACGTTTCCGCCAGCCAGCGGGTGCTGGTTATGCACGATCCCGAGCGGGTGTGGGTGAACGCCAACGTCAAGGAGACCGACCTGCGTTACCTGGAGGCCGGTGATCCGGTGACCATCACCGTGGACGCCTACCCCGACCAGTCGCGCCGCGGCCTGATCCGCCGCATCGGCGATGCCGCCACCAGCCAGTTCGCGCTGCTTCCCAACCCGAACCCCAGCGGCAACTTCACCAAGATCACCCAACGCGTCGAGGTCACCATCGACTTCGAGGAGCACGATCCGCGCCTCAAACCCGGCATGATGGTGGAGGTGAAGATCCCCCGCACATGAGCGAGCATCCCGTCCCCGAGGGCATCGAGGCCTCGCCCGGCTTCATCGAAAAGTTCCGGCAGATCGGTCCGAGCTACCGCTGGTGGGCCGCCAGCGTCGGCATGATCGGTTCCTTCGCCACCCTGCTCTCCTCCACCAACGTCAACGTCGCCATTCCCGACATCATGGGCGCGCTCGGGATGACCCTCGAGGAGGCGCAGTGGCTGGCCACGGCGTTTCTCGCCTCCGGAACCGTGACCATGCTCATCACCGCGTGGTGCATCCGCGCCTTCGGCATCGCCGCCACCTACGTCACCGCCATGTCGGTGTTCATCGCTGGATCCCTGATGGGAGCCGCCGCCAACAGCAGCGAGGTGCTGCTCATCGCCCGGGCCGTCCAGGGCGCCGCCGCGGGAGCGGTGACACCCTTGAGCATGGTAGTCACCGCCCAGGTGTTTCCCATACACCGGCGGGGCATGGCCATGGGACTCATGGGCGTGGGTACCATGCTCGCCCCCGCCCTGGGGCCAACCATCGGCGGTTATCTGGTGGATCACCTCTCCTGGCGCTGGGTGCTGCTGGCGCCGGTGCCGTTCGTCGCCGTGACCCTGCCCATGGCCAAGACGTTCTTCCCGACCCGGGAAGGTAGCGGCGCGCGGCCGTCGTTCGACTGGATGGGCGCGCTCTTGTGCTCGGTGTTCATCCTCGGGCTGCTGGTGGGGCTCACCGAAGGCCAGCGATACGGCTGGTATCACGATCCCGCGCTGATCAGCCTCGCCATCGGCACAGTCGCCTTCGTCGCCTGGGTGGGCTGGGAGCTCTTCACGCCGGACCCCATGCTGGAGTTGCGGCTGTTCCGGAACGGCCGCTTCGTCGCCGCAGCGGTGGTGACCTTCACCATCGGCCTCGGGCTGTACGGCTCAACCTACGTGTTCCCGCTGTTTCTGCAGACCGTGTCCCAGCTCATCGCCACCGACGCCGGGCTGCTGATGGCTCCGGCGGGCCTGGTCATGGCGATCCTGTTCCCGCTGGCCGGCCGCCTGGCCGACGTCACGTCCCACCGGGCGATGGTGCTCATCGGCCTCGCCCTGTTCGCCTTGAGCAACTACCCGATGATTCACGCCGACGCCTTCACGCCGGCCGTGCACATGCTGCTCTGGTACGTGGTGGGGCGGGTGGGCCTGGCCATGATCTTTCCCAGCATCAACGCCGCCGCCATCAACCCCCTGCCCCTGGCGCTGATCCCCCAGGGCTCGGGCGCCATCAACTTCCTGCGGCAGCTCGGCGGCGCCTTCGGAATCAATCTGATCTCACTGTCCATGCGGGACCAGATGACATTCCACTACCAGTCCCTGAACGCCACCCAGAACTGGGACAACGCTGCCACCCGGGAGCTCATGCGCGTGGTGATCCTGCAGCTCGAGCACATGGGCCTGACGGGCTACCGCGCCTTCGAAGCCTCCTTCGGCTACGTCACCGCCATCGTCGGCAGTCAGAGCACCATGCTCGCCTATCGGGACAGCTTCCTGCTGATCGGGGTGGTGTTCGTGTTGTCGCTGGTGCCGGCGGCGTTCATTGCCGGGCATAGAAGGCAATGAGTGAGGACGCTGTCCGCTCTCCGCTTTCCGCTATCCGCAAGAGGCGCCTCGCGAGCGTGTGCGTCCGTGGGTGATACGGGCGCCAATGCCATCTCGCCAGAAGCTGGCTATCCGCTTCCTGCGAATAGCGGATAGCGGATAGCGGATAGCGACCACTCATTTGCAATCCGGCATCCGTCCCGCTGCGCGCGCGCGCATCGAGATCTGCATGTACTCGCTCATGCGGGCGTTGAGCTCGGTGATGCGCCGCTGGCCGGACGGGTGAGTGGAGAGGAACTCCGGCGGTTTCTGGCCGCCCTGGGCCTCCATGTTCTGCCACAGCCGGACGCTGGCGCGGGGGTCGAAGCCGGCCTCGGCCATGAGCTCGAGGCCCACGAGATCGGCCTCGGCTTCCTGGGCCCGGCTGAACGGCAGCAGCACGCCCACCTGAGCGCCGAGACCGAGCAGCCCGAAGAGCTGCTGCTTGGCCGGCGTGTCCACGCCGGCGGCGATCTGCGCAAGCTGCAGGCCGGACTGGGTGACGAAATTGGTGGACACCCGCTCGTTGGAATGCCGGGCCATGACGTGGGCCACCTCGTGTCCGATGACGGTGGCGAGCTGATCCTGGTCCTCGGCCACCTCCAAAAGGCCGCTGTAGACGCCGATCTTGCGGCCCGGCAGCGCGAACGCATTGGCTGACGGCTCGTCGAAGACCTTCACCTCCCAGTCCGCCGGATTCGTGCCCGGCACGGCGCGGAGAATGTGGTCCGCCACACAGCGCACGTAGCTGTTGGTGGTGGCGTTCTGCGACACCGGCGTTTTGCTCTGGATGTCCTGGAATGCCGCCGCTCCCATCTGGGCCATTTCCGCTTCCGGAAACAGGATGAGCTGGCTGCGTCCCAGCGGCGAGGTGGCGCAGGCGTGCAGCACCAGGGCGACGACGATTCCGAGAATGATCTTCTTCATGACGTTCCGGCGGGACTGCGACGGCGACACATCATGCGCGATCGCGCCGAATCCGACAACGCCGGTGTGGGCGGCCGCCGGGGCGGGTACCCGGCGG
>JAWLCV010000048.1:0-7248 GCA_041686955.1 Pseudomonadales bacterium | reverse complement strand
TACCCGGCGGCATCCGCCGTCAGACGAACGCGGGGTAGTCGGGGCTCCACATGGCGTCCCGGGCGGCCGCCAGGCAATCGTCTGGGCGCTCGGCGCCGGCCAGGCCCGCCTCGAATGCCTCGGCGCACACCGCCGCCGCGCCGGCGGCGCTGATCTCCCGCAGCCGGCTCACGTCCGGATAGAGCTGGCCGCGCTCCAGCTCCGCATCGGTGGTCTGGGCGGCCAGGGAATCGGCCGCCCGGGTGATCATCTGGTCCGTCACTGCGGTTGCGGCGGCCATCAGGCTGCCGAGGCCCAGTGCGGGGAATATGAACACGTTGTTTCCCTGACCGATGTGGATGGTGCGTCCGTCATGCTCCACCGGAGCGAACGGACTGCCGGTGGCGATGAGCGCCCGCCCGCCGGTCCAGGCCACCAGATCCGCCGGCACCGCTTCGCTGTTGGCGGTGGGATTGGACATGGGCATGATCACCGGCCGCGCCACGGCTTCTGCCATGGAGCGCACCAGAGACTCGTGGAACGCGCCCGCCTGACCGGAGGTGCCGATGAGGACGGTGGGCTCGAAGCGGCGCACCACCGCCTCGAGCGAACGGTCGTCGTCGATGCCCAACCGGGCAAGGGCTGCCACGGGCCATGCCAGCTCGGCCTTGTAGTCGTCGGCGGGCGGCGTGTCCTGGGCCAGGAGTCCCCGGCTGTCGAGCACCGCCAGACACCCGTGCAGATCGTCTTCCGCCACACCTTCGAGCCGCAGCGCCGCTTTGATCTGCCGGGCGATACCGAGCCCGGCCGCGCCCGCGCCGTGGATGACGATGCGCTGGGCCGACAGCCTCTCGCCCTTGATCCGCAACGCCGACAGAATCCCCGCCAGGGCCACCGCGCCGGTACCCTGAATGTCGTCGTTGAAGCTGAGCACCCGATGGCGGTAGCGCTCTAGAACCCGCAGGGCGTTGTCCTTGCGCAGGTCCTCCCACTGGATGAGGGCGCCGGGGAACAGCTCGGCGAACGCCTCGACGAACTCGTCGAGCAGCGACTGATAAGGCTCGCCGCGCATGCGTTCGCTGCACCAGCCGAGGTATTGGTCGTTCTGCAGCAGCGCCTTGTTGTCGGTGCCCACGTCCAGGCTCACCGGCAGGGTGGTGGCCGGATCGATGCCCGCCCCGGCGGTGTAGAGCGACAGCTTGCCCACGGAGATGGCCATGCCGCCGGCGCCCTGGTCGCCGATCCCCAGAATGGACTCGTTGTCCGTGACCACCGCCAGCCGGATGTTGCGCCCGGCAGCCGCGTTTTCCAGAACCTCGCCAATGCGGCCCCGGTCGGCGGGGGTGATCCACACCCCGCGGCCGCGCTGGAACACCTCGCTGAACTTCTGGGTGGCCAGCCCCACCGTGGGGGTGTACACCACCGGCATGAACTCCGCGAGGTGATCCATCAGCAGCCGGTAGTACAGATGCTCGTTGCGGTCCTGCAGGGCGGCGAGCTCGCGGTAGCGGTTCAGCGGATCGCCGATGGCGGACAGCTGGTCGTAGATCCGGGCCGCCTGCTGATCCTGGGTCTTGCAGGCGGGCGGCAGCAACCCGTGCAGGTTCAAAAGCGTGCGTTCCTCCGGCGTGAAGGCGCTGCCCTTGTTCAGCAGCGGGTCGCGCATCACCGCATAACCGCGGAGCTGGGTGTGTACTACTTTCGACGGCATCAACTACCTCTCAGCACGCCGCGCTCGAACAGGCGCTCGACTTCCTCGGCGGCGAATCCCGCCGCCCCCAATACTTCCCGGGTGTGCTGGCCTATCTCCGGCGCCGGCCCCCGCGGCTCCACCTGTGCGCTGTGGAAACGCATGGGCGCGCGCACGCTGCGATAGCTGCCCAGACGTTCGTGGCGCATGACGGGAAACATCTCGATGGCTTCGGCCTGGCCGTCCTGCACCACTTCATCCAGGGTCAGCACCGGGCCCCACACCACGCCCTCGCGATCGAAGATCTCGCCCCACTCGTCGCGGCCCCTGGCGGCGAGCACGGCATCGATGGCGTCCACCAGCTCGGGCATGTGCTGATAGCGGCTGCTGGCGTCGGCGTAGCGGGGATCCTCGAGCCAGGCCTGCTGCCCGAGCGCACGGCAGAGTTTCTCCCAGGCGCCGGGCCCCAGGGTGTTCAGCACCACCCACTTGCCGTCGCCGCAAGGGTAGCGGTTCGCGGCGGGGGTGAGCTGGTTGTGTCGGGCGCGGCGCCGCACCGGGGCCCGGTCCACCGCGGTCACCCCGAAATCGCTGGCCTGGGTCCAGATGGCGGTCTCGTACAACGAGGTCTCCACCACCTGGAACTCACCGGTGCGCTCCATCAGCCGCAGCGCACCGAGGATGGCTGCCAGCATGGCCAGGCCCGTGGTGTGGTCGCCCTGGGCGGGTCGAGCCATGGGCACTTCGCCGTCGTCCCCCTCCCGCATGGCGTCGTAGAGTCCGGAACGGCCGAAGAAGGCGGTGACGTCGTAGCCGGGCCGCAGCGCGTCGGGCCCGTTGGTGCCGTAGCCGGTCAGGGTGGCGTGCACCAGCCTCGGGTTGCGCGCCTTCAGGGACTCGGGGTCCAGCCCGAAGCGCTGCTGGCGATGGGGCAGGAGGTTGCAGAGAAACACCTGGGCTCCCTCCACCAGTCGCCGCACCACTTCGGCGCCGTCCGGAGTGTCCAGGGCCACCGCCACCGACAGCTTGCCGCGGTTGTCCACGTCGAAGCCGAAATCGTAGCCTTTCAGCTCGCCCTCGATCTTCGCAGGTCGGCCGATGCCGCGCATGGGATCACCGGTGAGGGGCTCCACCTTGATCACCCGGGCCCCCATGTCCGCGAGGATCGCGCCCGCGCTCGGCGCCGCCATGTAGTTGTCCACCTCGATCACGGTGATGTCGGCAAGCGGTGCAGTCACGTTTTCCCTCCGGGCGGCTCCATCGGCGCGAGGGGGCGATTGTAGAGGAAGTGGCGCGGAGGGTCGCGCGCGCCCGGCGTGGCGCCGTCAGTGGCCGGCGAGCAGGGTGTGCACGGTGATCTCGGCGGGGCAGTTGAGCCGGACCTCGGCGATGGAGGTGCCCGCCCCGGCCGACGTGTAGCCGAGCAGGGTGCCGTAGCGCCACGAGCCGCGGCCCAGGGACCGCGGGATCCGGGCATCGAGCATCACAGGCACCCCGCCGGGCAGACAGATCTGGCCGCCGTGGGTGTGGCCGCACAGCATGAGGTCCACGTCACTGTGGGCCGCCTGCCGGTAGACCTCCGGGGTATGGGAGAGCAGCACCGTGGTGGCGTCCGGCGGCACGTCCTCCAGCGCCTTCTCGAAGTTCTCCACGCCGAAGAAATGGGCGTCGTCGATGCCGGCCAGATACAGACGCTCCCCCGCCCGTTCGATCACCACGTGCTCGTTCATCAGCACCCGAATACCCATGTCCTCGAGCTCCGGCAGCATGAGCACGCTGTCGTGATTGCCGAGCACCGCATAGACGTCCGTGGCGATGTGACTGCGCAGCCGCGCCATGTTGTGCAGGGTGGTATCCAGACGGCCCGTGGTGAGGAAGCGATAGTCGCCGGTGAGCACGCAGAGGTCGTACTCCACCTCGCGGACCGCGGCCATGATGGCGTGGGCGGTCTCCTCGCTCACGTCGATGTGCAGATCCGACAGCTGCAGGATGCGAAAGCCCCGGAACGCCTCGGGCAACCCGTCGAGGGCTGCCGCGTGATGCACCACCGTGATGGCCCGCGCGTTGCGGCGCGCCCGCTGATAGACCCCCACCAGGCGCATGCTGGCACGGATGAAGGCGGCGAAGGAGTACCAGTTCTCCGGGTGAAACAGGCTGCGGCCGCGGCGGAACACGTGCGCCGTCTGATCGGACTCGATTCCCAGCCGCTGCCGTGCGTGCACCCGTCCGAGACGAGCCTCGAGGCGAGCCGTGAGCTCCGCTGTCGAAACGGAGGGCGCCAGCGGAGCCGGAGATCTGGCTGCCGGCTCCCGCGTCCCGTCCGCCACCGAGGCATCGCGCGCTTTCATGGCCCAACCATAGCGCCGATCCGGCGGCGATTCATTGTCGGCCGTCGCGCTACCGGGAATACACCTGCCGCCCGGCCAGGAAGGTGCGCGCCACCCGGGTCTCGTTGATGCGTTCCGGGGGAATCTCGAAGAGGTTGCGCTCCAGCACCACCAGGTCTGCCTGCTTGCCCGCCTCCACCGTGCCGGTGTCCTGCTCCTGGTGCATGAGGTAGGCCGCGTTGCGGGTGTAGGCCGCCAGCATGGTTTCCAGCGGCACCGCTTCGTCGCGGTTCTGCACGCCCGCCACCACGCCTTCCGGGTCCCGCCGTGTGACCGCCACCTCGATGGCGTCCAGCGGGTTCATGGAAGACACCGACCAGTCACTGCCGCCCACGACGGTGCCGCCGGCGGCGACGATGGAGGCGATGGGGTACATGCGCTGGACCCGCGCCGGACCCACCGCGGGGAGGTTGACGTCGGTGATGTACGCGTCCGGATACGCCCAAAGGGCCTGGAAGTTGGCCAGCACCCCGAGGGCGCCGAACCGCGGATAGTCCTCCGGGTGCACGAGCTGAAGGTGACAGATGTGATGGCGGTTGTCCGTCGGCCCGTTGGCCTCCCGGGCCGCGGCCACCGCATCCAGCCCCGCCCGGACCGCCCGGTCGCCGATGGCGTGCATGTGCACCTGGATGCCGCGGGCGTCCAAGTCCGTGACCATGGCGCGAAGAGCCTCGAAGGGTACGTTGAGCATCCCGGTGCGGCCCGCACCCTTGCCCTGGGGATCCAGGTAGGGCTCCAGCAGCGCCGCGGTCTCGCCTTCCAGCACGCCGTCGAGGAAGATCTTGGCGGCGTCCGCCCGCACCAGCCGACCGCTGCCCCGGGATTCCGGCGCCAGCAGGGCCGGGTCCTCGGCGGCCGAGCCGCCGCCGGCAAGGCGGATACTGGCGACGACGCGGGCCGTGAGCCGGCCGTCCCGTTCCAGGCGACGCCAGGTGGCGAGCTCCTCCTCCCCCACCGACGCTGCGACCATGGAAGTGATGCCCAGGGAATTGGCGAGCTCCAGCGCCGCCAGCGCGCCCGCTTCACGCTGCGCATCGGTGATCTCCGGCAGCACCGCGCGCACCAGCTCCTGGGCCGTCTCCCGCAGGGTGCCGGTGGGCTCGCCGGCGGCATTGCGCTCGATGACCCCCAGCGGCGGGTCGGGGGTGTCGGCGCTGATGCCGGCGCGCTTAAGCGCCGCCGAGCTCACCCAGCCGCTGTGGCCGTCTTCCCCTTCCAGATAGACGGGCCGGTCTCCCACCACCCCGTCCAGCAGATTCCGGTGCGGATTGGCGTCCTCGAACAGGCTCAGGTTCCAGCCGCCGCCGAGCAGCCAGTCGTCGTCCGGACTGTCGGTGTCCGGCATCTCGGCGTCGCACGCTTCCACCCGGGCGAGGATCTCCTCCACCGTCGCCAGCCCCATCAGATCGCACTGCAGGGTCTGGATGCCGCCGGCGATGGGGTGGCTGTGGGCATCGTGAAACGCCGGCAGCAGCATCTGCCCCTCGAGGTCCAGCGTCTCGCCGCGATACGCGGCAGCGATATCGGCGGCGCTTCCCACCGCCAGGATGCGCCCGTCGGCGATGGCCACGGCCTCCGCCCAGGGCCGGGCAGGATCCAGGGTGTACACCTCGGCGTTGGTCAGGATCAGGTCAGCGGCCTGGCGTGACGCATCGGCCGCCACCGCCGTGCCCGCCCCGTCGTCGGCGCAGCCCGCCGCCAGACCCAGGATCAACCCCGCCCACAGGCGCCGGCCCCCGTGTCGCGCTTCCACGATTCCCCTCCTCAGATTCACAACCGGTCGAGCATGGCGTAATACAACATGCCGGCCACCAGGGCCGGCCAGCGCAGGTAACGTCCCCCGGGAAAGCGCACGTGGGGCAGCCGCGCGAACAGGTCGAAGCGCTCGGCGCTGCCCGCCAGCGCCTCGGCAATCAGCTTGCCACCCATGTTGGCCATGGCCACACCGTGTCCGGAGTAGCCCTGAGCCCAGAACACGTGTCCGGAACGGCCGAAGTGCGGCATCCGCTTCAGGGTGATGGCCAGGGTGCCTCCCCAGGCGTAATCGATGGCGACGTCGGCGAGCTCCGGGTACACCTCGAGCATGAAGCGGCGGACGAACGCCTTCAGGTCCTTGGGAAATCGCGGGCTGTAATTCTCGCCACCGCCGAAGATGAGCCGGTGGTCCCGGGACATGCGGAAGTAGTTGACCACGAAGCGGGAGTCCACCACCGCCACGTCGTCACGGTTCAGCCGCCGGGCCCGGGCCTCGCCCAGCGGCTCCGTGGCCAGGATGAAGTTGTTGATGGGCATCTGGTAGGCCTCGATGGCCCCCGCCAGCCGCCCCAGATAACCGTTGCACGCCAGCACAAGGTACGACGCCCGCACCTCGCCCTCGGCCGTGCGTACGGTGACCCCGTCGGGTGCCGTGGGCGAGCCGTGCTGCCGGTGATCGAGCACTCGCGAGCGTTCGAAGATTCGCACGCCCAGGCCGCTGCAAGCCCGGGCCAGGCCCAGAGCCAGGTTCAAGGGATGCAGGTGACCCGCCCCTTCGTCCACGTAGCCGCCGTGGTAGGTGTCCATGCCCAGCATCCCCGCCACTTCGGCCGCGTCCACCTTGCGGCAGCGCTGGTAGTCGTAGCGTTCCGCCAGCAGGTCCACGTACTTCCAGTAGGCGTCGACGTAACGGCGGCGGTGCGCGGCGTGAAGCACCCCGTCCTCGAGCTCGCAGTCGATGTCGAAACGGCGAATGCGTTCGCGCACCAGGGCGTTGGCTTCGAGGGCCACCTGCCAGAGGGCCCGGGCGGTGTCCGGACCGAGCCAGCGCTCCAGCTCGTCCTGCTCCTTGCGCTGGCCCATGCCCAGCACGCCGCCGTTGCGCCCGCTGGCCCCGGCGCCGATCCGGTGGGCTTCGAGCAGCACCACCGAGTAACCCCGCTCCGCCAGCTCCAGCGCTGCCGACAACCCCGTGTAGCCGCCGCCCACCACACAGACGTCCGCGTCGACCCCCTCGCCGAGCGGCGGGTGATCCGTGAGCCCCTTGGCGGTGGCGTAGTACCAGGAATTTTCGAAGCCTAGGTCGGGACGCATGGGGTCGCTATCCGCTCTCCGCTATCCGCTATCCGCTTTCCGCTAGAGGGTCTCCGCCAGCGTCGGCCGTGTGCCTCCTGCGGACAGCGGACAGCTGACAGCGGATAGCGAAACCTCATCCCA
>JAWLCV010000047.1:12508-32994 GCA_041686955.1 Pseudomonadales bacterium | reverse complement strand
GCTGGCACGCTCTACGACGGCTCGGAAGGCGAGCTCTACGACCTGAACGCTGATCCCGGCGCCCTGGTGAATCTGTGGAGCGATCCGGTACGGCAGCCGTTGAAAGCCGATCTGCTGGCGGATCTCCGCGACCACCTGCCCGGGCCGAAGCAGCCGCGGTTGCCCCGCCGCGCCCCGGTGTGAGGGCGGGCCGGGCCGCGTACACTGCGACCTAGCGCGTCCCCGCCTCGCCGCGGCGGTGCCGGTGGCCCACGGCCCGGGGCGGCCGGCGTTCCGGCAGGTCGGCGAGTCGCAGGAACCGCGCGGCCAGGGCCGGTCCGGCGCCTGCGTCCTCGTGCTTGAAGAAGGCGTAACCCATGGGTACGCCGGATGAGCGGCCGCACTGCGCCCAGCTCATGAGCTCGCCGTCGTCGTAGCCGGTCTTGCGCAGGCGCAGATAGAGCCAGCGGGCGGTGGTCAGGTCGGCGCCGGCGTTGCGGGCCTCCGCCTCGGAGATGCAGCGGGCGGCACCGGCGTTGCGGAGCAGGTCCAGCACCCGTCGGTCGTTCCAGGACGGGTGCCGGAACTCGAACACGGCCGGGAGGCTCTGGGACAGGCTGTCGAGGAAGTGCTCGAGCCGCTCGCAATCGCGGGTCAGGTCTGGTGGAAGCTGGAACAGCACTGCGCCCAGCTTGTCGCCCAGGGCCTCCAGGTTATGTGCCAGATGGGTCACCGGCTCCTCGGTTCCCTGCAGCCGCTGGTGGTGGGTGATGCGTCGGGGCGCCTTGATGACGAACCGGAACTCCTCCGGCACCGCCGCCGCCCAACGCGACAGCACAGTGGGATGGGGCATGCGGTAGAAGGTGTTGTTGATCTCCACCGCCGGCAGGCGCTCCGCGTAGTAGCCGAGCATGTCGTGATTGGGGAGCGTTTCCGGATAGAAGACGCCCTTCCACTCCTTGTAGCTGAATCCGCTCGTCCCGGCGTACCAGTGCATGGCGCGCTCCCGTGGCAGGGGTACGCCAGTCTCCCGGCGGAGTCCCGGGCGGTGCAATGAGCTTCCGCATGTTGACGCCGTAAACCTGGCGGCACAGGATAGGCGCGGAGTCATCAGGGAGAACGCTCGTGGCAGATCGATACGTCTCCGGCAACTTCGCGCCGGTGGTGCGGGAGGTGACCGCGACCGATCTGGAGGTCCTCGGCGAGATTCCGAGGGAGCTCACCGGCCGCTATCTGCGCAACGGCCCCAATCCCCTGTTCGAGATCGACCGCGACACCCACCATTGGTTTCTCGGCGACGGCATGGTGCACGGCGTGCGCCTGCAGGAAGGCGCCGCCTCCTGGTACCGCAACCGCTGGGTGCGTAGCCCCGCCATCGTCGAAGCGCTCGGCGAAGAGCTGGCGGGACGTCGGCTGGCGAGTGCCAACAACACCCACGTCATCGGTCACGCCGGACGGACCTGGGCGCTGGTGGAGGCGGGTGCGCCGCCGGTGGAGCTGTCCTACGAGCTGGACACGGTGGGGGTGAACGATTTCTTCGGCACCCTGACCCAGGGCGCCTTCACCGCGCACCCGAAGATCGACCCGGACACCGGCGACCTCCACGCCATCGCCTACAAGTGGCCCGACTTCGCCGACCACGTGCAGTACCTGCAGGTGGCGCGCGACGGCCGGGTGCGCCGCACCGTGGATGTGCCGCTGCCCGCCATGACGATGATCCACGACACCAGCATAACCGCGCACTACGTGGTGATCTACGACCTACCGGTGACCGTGAGCTTCGAGCTGATCGCGCGCGGCATGCGCTTCCCGTTCGCCTGGAACCCGGACCACCCGCCCCGGGTGGGGCTGCTGCCTCGGGACGGTGCTGCCGCGGACGTGATCTGGTGCGAGGTGGATCCCTGCTTCGTGTTCCATCCCATGAATGCTTACGAGGACGAGCAGGGCAAGGTGGTGCTCGACCTGTGCCGCTACGAGCGCATGTTCGAACGGGACGTCCAGGGACCGTTCGGCGACAGCTTCGCCACCCTCGACCGCTGGACCATCGATCCCGCCACCGGGCGCGTGAGCGAGGAGCGCATCGATGCCCGGGGTCAGGAATTCCCGCGGTGTCATCCGGCCTTGAACGGCAAGCCCTACCGTTACGGTTATGCGGTGGCGGTGGAGCAGGACGGCTTCCCGCGCATCTACAAGCACGACCTCGACACCGGGCAGTGCGACTGTCACGAGCTCGGCGCCGGCCGCCACGCGGGGGAGCCGTACTTCGTGCCCCGGGACGGTGCCGCGGCCGAGGACGACGGCTACCTGCTCTGCTACGTCTTCGACCAGGGCCGGGATCGCAGCGAGCTCGTGATACTCGACGCCCGGGACCTGGCGCGCCCTCCGCTGGCGCGGGTGATGCTGCCGGGGCGGGTGCCCTACGGCTTCCACGGGGCGTGGATCCCCGACGGCTCGGACGCCCCGTCCGTCTGACTTGGCACGCCCTTTGCCCCTCCCGGCGATACGCAGCCAGGCGGAGCAAAGACATGGCGAGGACGAGGCATCGGCTCCCGCCGCTGGCGGTGGGCACCGCGGCCCTGCTGGCGCTGGCGGCGGCCTGCGATGCCGGTACCGAGCGCGACCGCGCCGACACCGCGTCGGCCAACGTGCTGGAGTCGCGAACCGAGGTCGCCACCATGGTGGAGCAGACCCTGAACACCCTCGAGAACGAGATGTCCCTCGAGGGGGTGGAAGGCTGGGCGGTGTTCTCGGGCGACGCCTTGTCCGCGGACGTGGATGCGGGCACGGGCATGGCGGAGGACCGCACCGGTGAAAGCTGGTTCATGCGGGTGACCGGTTCCGATTGCGTGGCGGAAGGCAGCCGTCAGCTCCTGGTGTTTCGAGACGCGGATCTGTTCCAACGCTTTCGCAAAGGCGAGGTGCAGGGCGACGAGCTCGCGCGTGTCGGTGCCGGCGAGCTGACCGGCGCGGTGGGTGCGTTTCGCGTCCGGGTCGGCGAGCCCCTGGTGCTGGAACGCGGCGACGTCGGCGCCTGCCGCTTCGCCCTGCACACGCGGCTGCAGCGCGCCCTGGTGGCCGAGCCGTCGGAAACCCGGGGCATGATCGAGGAGGACGAGGTCTACGTGGACGACAACTGATCCAGGTAGCCGGGCAGCGCGGTTTCGAACTCGGGGAAGTAGCGGGAGATCACGGTGACGTCGAAGCGGCCGAGAATGGATTCCTTCGGCTCTCGGTCCAGCAGAAAGCGGAACGCCGCCTCGATAAAAACCGCCGGCGGGTACCGGCCCTGGCCGAGCTGCTCGCATACGCCCCGCGCCATGGTCACCCGGTGACGGGTCTCGCCGTTCCCTTCGCGGACCACCACCAGGAACTCCAGAGGGTCTGCGCTGCCGGTCTGCTCCACCTCGATGCTCACGCCCGTTACTCTACCGGCCCCCGGAGCTCCCGGGCAATGCGCAACGGCAGCGGGCATCGGCTGCGGGAGCGGCGTTGATGGAGCTGGCCCGGCTGGTGGAGGTCTCGCGTCAGGTGAGGGAGACCTCGAGCCGCACGGCCAAACGGCACCGGCTGGCCGAGTGCCTGCGGGGGGCGGGGCCTGCGGATGCGGCTCTGGCCGTGAGCTACCTCGCCGGCCGGCTGCCTCAGGGCCGCATCGGCCTCGGACCCCGTCTGGTCCGGCAAGCGGCCGCGGCGGCGGCTGCCAGGGAGGCGGCGGGCGCCGCCGGCGAACCGTTGACCCTGCGCGACGTGGACGCGGCGTTCAGCGGGCTCGCGGCCCTCGGCGGCCGGGGATCGCAGCAGGCCCGGGGCGAAGGCCTGGCTGCGCTGTTCGCGCGAGCCAGCGCCGCGGAGCGGGACTTCCTGGCGCGGCTGATCCACGGCGAGCTGCGCCAGGGAGCGCTGGAAGGCTTGCTCGTCGAGGCCATTGCCGAAGCGGCGGAGCTGCCGGCCAGTGAGGTACGCCGCGCCGTCATGCTGGCGGGAGAGCCGGCGGCGGTGGCCGAGGTGGTGCTGGCCGAGGGCCGTGCCGGCCTGGCCCGGTTCACGCTGCGGCCGCTCCATCCCGTGCAGCCCATGCTCGCCCAGGCGGCGCGGGACATGGACGAGGCTCTGGAGTCCCTGGGGGAGGCCGCGCTGGAGTACAAGCTGGATGGCGCCCGGGTGCAGGTTCACAAGCGTGGCGACGTAGTTCGCGTCTTCTCCCGCCGGCAGAACGACGTCACCGACAGCCTGCCGGAGGTGGCTGAGGCGGTGGCGGCCTGCGGCGCCGACGCGCTCATCCTCGATGGCGAGGTCATCGCATTGGACGCCCGGGGCCGGCCGCACCCGTTTCAGGTGACCATGCGGCGTTTCGGCCGCAAGAGCGAGGTGAGCGCCGCCCGCGCCGCCCTCCCCGTGAACGTGTTCCTGTTCGACTGCCTTCACCACGACGGCGAGGACCTCATCGACCGGCCCGGGGCCGAGCGCTTCGACCGCCTGGCCCGGGTGGTTGGGCCAGAGCTCCTGGTGCCCCGCCGGGTGACTGCGGATCCCGCCGACGCAACGGCCTTCCTCGAGCAGGCCTTCGCCGACGGCCACGAAGGGGTCATGGCCAAATCCCTCACCAGCCCCTACGCCGCCGGCAGCCGTGGCGCCGGCTGGTTGAAGGTGAAGCAGGCCCACACCCTGGATCTGGTGGTGCTGGCGGCGGAGTGGGGCAGCGGCCGCCGGCAGGGATGGCTCAGCAACCTCCATCTCGGCGCCCGGGATCCCGAGCACGGCGGCTACGTGATGCTCGGCAAGACGTTCAAAGGGCTCAGCGACGCCATGCTTGCCTGGCAGACCCGCCGGCTGCTGGCGCTGGCGCTGGGTCAGGAGGGGCACGTGGTGCACGTGCGCCCGGAGCTGGTGGTGGAGATCGCGGTGAACGAGATCCAGACCAGCCCCCAGTACCCGGCGGGCATGGCGCTGCGCTTCGCGCGGGTACGGCGCTACCGGGAGGACAAGCGCCCCGAGGAAGCCGATACGGTGGACACGGTGCGGCGCCTGTACGGTCGCGACCTCGGCGCATCCTGACGCCGCGGCGTCATCGGGCGACGGCGTCCGGGTGGTGGCCATCGGCCAGGCCCGAAAGCAGCTTGGAGAGCACCGCGGAATCCACCGGCTTCACCAGGTGGTGGTCGAATCCGGCTTCGGCGCTGCGCTTCTTGTCCTGGGGCTGCCCCCAGCCCGTCTGGGCGACCAGACACAAGTCACGGCCCCCCGGCCGGCCGCGGATACGCCGGGCGACCTCGTAGCCGCTCATGGTGGGTAGGCCGATGTCGAGCAGCACCACGTCCGGGGCATCGCGCTCCACCATCGCCAGAGCCTCCGGCCCGTCGTAGGCCACCTGCACCTCGTGCCCCATGAGCCGGAGAATCCGAGCCAGCCCGTCGGCCGTGTCGTGGTTGTCGTCCACCACCAGGATGCGCCGGGCCTGCATCCGGCTATGGCTCGGCCGGGGCGGATGAGGCGCCGCCCGGGGGCGCTCGGCCCGGGGCAGGCGAACGGTGAACCGGCTGCCGCGCCCTTCACCGTCACTGCTGGCGGTGATGACGCCGCCGTGCAGCTCCACCAGGCCGCGGGCCAGGGCCAGGCCGATGCCGAGACCGCCGCCGCTGCGGCTCACTGCCGGGGTCACCTGGGAGAACATCTCGAAGATGCCGGACAGATGCTCCGGCGGAATGCCGATGCCCGTGTCGCTGACGGACACCCGCACCTCCCGTTCCTCCACCACCGCCTCCACCGCGATGCGGCCGCCGGCCGGCGTATAGCGGGCCGCGTTGTTCAGCAGGTTGACCAGGACCTGAGCCAGCCGGGTGGCGTCGGCCATCAGCCATACCTCCTCCTCCGGCAAACCCACCTCCAGCGCGTGGCGGCATGCGTCGATGAGCGGCCGGGCCGCCTCGAGGGCGTGCTCCACCACGGCCGCCAGGCGCACCGGCTCGCGGCGCAGCTCGAACTTGCCGCGGGTGATACGGGAAACTTCGAGCAGATCGTCCACCAGCCGGGTGAGATCGCGCACCTGGCGATCGATGACGTCCCGGCAGGCGGCCAGGGTCTCCGGGTCCGGGCCCTGCTCGGAGCCTGCGAACCCGAGCAGCTCCACCGCGGTGCGAATGGGCGCCAGTGGATTGCGCAGCTCGTGGGCCAGGGTGGCGATGAATTCGTCCTTGCGGCGATCCGCTTCGCGCAGCGCCTCCTGGGCCTCGCGCTGCTCCGTGACGTCGGTGTTGGTGCCGAACCAGCAGGTCACCCGTCCTTCGGCGTCCCGCAGGGGCACCGCCCGTGAGAGGAACCAGCGGTAGCTGCCATCGTGGCCGCGCAGGGGGAAGGTGTCTTCCCAGGGCTCGCCGGTCTCGTAGCAGTGCCGGAGCCGGCTCATCACCCGTTCCACATGGTCCGGGTGATGAATGACTTCCCAGCCTGCGTCGCGGATTTCGTCGAGGGTGCGGCCGAGGTACTCGACGGCGCGCCGGTTGTGCCAGATCATCCGGCCGTCGGCGTCGGCCATCCAGGCGAGCTGGGCGATGTTGTCGGCCAGGGTGCGGAACTTCTCCTCGCTCTCCCGCAGCGCCCGCTCCATCTGCACGCCCCGGGTGACATCGGTCTGGGCGCCCACCGCCGCGATGAGCCGGCCCTGCTGGTCGAACACCGGAGCGGCGCCGTTGATGAGGAAGCGACGGCCGCCGCCGTCGAAGCGCTCGATCTCCAGCAGCGTGCCGGGAACGGGCGCGCGGGTGAGCACGGCCCGGGCCAGCGTCCACTCCTCGGGCTCCACGGGTTTGCCGGTGTCCGAATGCCAGCCCCGCCAGCGCCGGTAGCCGCCGATGCCGTCGGTGTCCGAGGGCCGGTCGTCGGGGGCGAGGCCCCACAGTTTCTGATACGTCCTGTTCCAGCGCACCAGGCGACCGTTGCCGTCGGCGATCACCACGCCCACCGGCAGGGACTCCAGCACCGCATCCAGCAGCACGCGGGTCCGCTCCTGCTCCTGCTCCGCCAGGCGCAGGGCGTGGACGTCGGTGATGGAACCGAGGTAGCCGGCGAAGCGTCCGGACGGATCGTAACGCGGCCGCGCGGTGTGGGTGACCCAGCGGTAGTCGCCGCCGGTCGTACGCAGCCGGTAATCGAGCTGGAACGCCTCCAGCGAGCGGGTGGCCGCGAGGAAAGCCTGCCGCGTAGCCGCGGCGTCCTCGGGGTGCAGGGGCTCCAGCCAGTCCGGGTCCTGCCCGTCGCGCGCCTCGGCGCCGGTTTGCTCGTACCAGACCCGACTGAGAAATCGGCAGCGGTGCTCCGCGTCGGTGACCCAGAGCATGGCCGGGGCCGCGTCGGCCATTTCGCGGAAGCGGGCTTCGCTGCGGCGCAGCTTGTCCGCCTGCTCCGCCAGCAGGCGCTCGCGGCGCGCGCGATCCTCCAGCAGGTCCCGCACCTCGTACTGCCGCCGCCGCGCGGCGAGCGCCGTCTTCACTGCGCTCAGAAGATGGGCCTGATGCACAGGGCGCTCGAGCAGGGTCACCGCCCCCACCGCGAGGCCGAGTCGGTGCAGCAGGGTGGAGCGGTGCTCGGTGCTCCCGGCGGTGAGCACGACGATGGGCAGTGCGGACCAGGAGGGCTGCTCGTCGAGCGCTGCGATGAGGTCGGCCGCCGTCGGCGTGGAGAGCCCCTCCTCGGTGACGAGCAGCGCGCCGGCATCCTGCCGAATCTCGAACGCGGCCGCGGAAAGGCTCGCGCAGACCATGGCGTTCACGCCGTGCTGCTGCAGGGCATCGGCCATGGCTTCCGCGTCCCGGCCCACCGGCGCGACGACGAGGGTGCGGAGCTCCCGGCCGGAGAAGGGCATCTCAGTGCTCCGTCCCGGGCGCATCGCCGAGATACAGCGGCGTGCCGCTCAGCACGCCGGAGAACTCGGTGAGCGGCGGGCCGAGCTCGAGGCCCTCGCCGCTGACGAAGCGGACCTCCCGGATGGTGGTCTCGTGGCGGCCGGTGCGCTTCTTCACCACGGCGAGCGCCCGGCGCACGTCGCCCCGGGCCTCGAAGAACCGCAGCGACAGCACGGTGTCGGCCAGATAGGAAAGCTCCATCGGTGAGTTGGCGTCGTTGAACATGCCGCGCATGGCCATGATCAGCACCGTGGCCACTCCCTGGTCGTTCAGGTAGCTGGTGAGCGCGTGGAGCTGGGTGAGCAGGAAACGTTCCCCCGGCATGGCGGCAGCGTAGCCGTTCAGACTGTCGATCACCACCAGCCGGGCCCCCCGCTCCACGCCGCGACGGATGCGGTCGGCGAATTCTCCGGGGGAGACGGCTGCGGGGTCCACCTGCTGGGCATCGACACGGCCGTCGCCGATGTGACGCGCCAGGTCCAACCCGAGCGCCTCGGCGCGTCTCAGGACGATCCCCAGGGACTCGTCGAAGGTGAACAGCATCACCCCCGCACCCTGGGCTGCCATCCGGGTGGCGAGCAGGAGCGCCAGGGTGGATTTACCACTGCCGGCGGGACCCATGACGAGGGTGGTGGTGCCCCGGTCGATGCCGCCGCCGAGCAGGGTGTCGAGCTCGGCGTTCCCCGTGGGGACGGGCTCGACCTCGAAGTCCTCGGGCCGGCGGCGCACAGGGGGGATGCGTGGAAACACACGCAGCCCACCCGTTTCGATGGCGAAGTCGTGATAGCCCTCGCGCACCGCCACGCCGCGCAGCTTGCGGGCCTGGAGCTTGCGGCGGGTCATTCCGTACTCGGGGGTTTCGTGCACCAGCTCGAGCACCCCGTGCACCAGGGTGGCCACATGGGGCTCGTCCACCTGATTGCCGGCGGCCCCCACGTCCACCAGCAGCACCGTGCTCCCCAGGTCGCTGAACAGCGTCTTCAGCTCCAGCAACTGGTGCCGGTGGCGCAGCGGCGATTCCGCCAGCAATCGCAGGTCGGAAAGGGAGTCGAACACCACGCGCGCTGGGCGGATGCGGCGCGCGGTGTCGCGGATGAGATCCGTGACGGCGCCGAGCTCCACCTCGGAGGGGTGGAACACCGTGGTCTGGGCCCGGGCGGAGATCAGATCAGCCACCGACTCCAGACCGACGATCTCGATGCCGGCCAGGGACCAGCCGTGCGCGGCGGCGACCTGCAGCACCTCGTCCCGGGTCTCCGCCAGCGAAACGTACAAGCCCGGCTCCCCCACCCGCTGGCCCTCGAGCAGGAACTGCAGCGCGAGGGTGGTCTTGCCGGCCCCGGGCGATCCGAGAACCAGGTACGTGCGGTTGCGGGGAAAGCCTCCGGCCAGGATGGCGTCCAGGCCCGAGATACCTGTCGAAGCCGGCGCGGGATGTCGCGTCGGGGTGCTCATGGGTGGCGCTCTCTGTCGAGAAGGCCAGATTACCCAATTGTCCCGGACCTGTATAACCATTCCTCGGTAGTGTCCGCGGTTCCGGCGCGGGCAGACTGGCACCTTTCCTGCAGCCGAGCGCCGGGTCCGACATGTCGAGCGCCTCATGAAGACCTGGCTCGCTTACTACTGGGGGCGGATCAGCAGCAGCCTGTGGTTCATGCCGGTGCTGATGAGCCTGGTGGCGGTGGCGCTGGCACTGCTCTCGGCCATGGGTGACGACCTCATTCGCCGTTCCGGCGCGAGTCACGCCTTGCTCTACGCGGGCGATCCGGAGAGCGCCAGGACCCTGCTCTCCACCGTCGCCGGGTCGATGATGACGGTGGCGGGCGTAGCGTTCTCCGTCACCATGGTGGCGCTGTCTCTGGCCTCGTCCCAGCTCGGCCCGCACCTGCTGGTCAACTTCATGCGCGACCGGGGCAATCAGGTGGTGCTGGGCGCCTTCATCGGCACCTTCCTGTTCTGCCTGCTGGCGCTCGGCAGCAGCTCTGCCGAGGCGCCCGGGGATCTGGCGCTCTCCACGTCTCTCGCGGTGCTGCTGGCGAGCGCCAGTATGGCGGCGCTGATCTACTTCATCCACCACATCGCTTCCTCCATGCAGGCCGACTACGTGGTGAACGACGTGGCCAGGGAACTGACCAGCGCCCTGGATCGAGTGTTTCCCGACGAGTCCGAGCAGCCGGAGACCCCCTGCGAGCTCGAAGGCTTCGAAGAGTCCGCCGTGGTGGGCGCCCCACGCAGCGGCTATCTTCAGGCCATCGACCAGCGAAGTCTGATCGATCTCTCGGCGGAGGAGGACCTGAGGCTCGAGGTGCTCCGGCGCCCCGGGCATTTTCTCATCGAGGGGGCGCGGCTGGTGGCGGTGGAGGCGCGGCGGGAGGTGAACGAAGAGACGGCTGAGCGGATCCGGCGGTGCTTCATCATCGGCGGGCAGCGCACGGCCGAGCAGGATCCGGAGTACGGCGTGCATCAGATCGTGGAAGTGGCGGTGCGGGCGCTCTCGCCCGGCATCAATGATCCGTTCACCGCCGTCACCTGTATCGACCGCCTGACGGGCGCCCTGTGCCACGTGGCGGAGCGGCCCATGCGGCGCCCGGTGCGCGTCGACGCCGAGGGCACCCCCCGGGTTCAGCTCGATCCCATCCAGTTTCGCGGCGTTCTCGACGCGGCGTTCAATCAGATCCGTCAACTCTCGACGGGTCTTCCCGCGGTGGCGATCCGCCTGATGGAGGGGCTCGGCAACGTCGCGGCCTGCACCAGCTTCGCTGACCGCAAGGCCGCCGTGGAAACCCATGCGCGCATGGTGCTGGCGGAATGCGAGGGCAAGTTCGCCCCCGAGGACTGGGAGGTGCTGCAGTCGCGTTATCAGGATATGCAGCGGGCCCTGGAAGGCTAACGGGTGGCATCGCTTCACTGGTGGCAGACCGGGGTGATCTATCAGATCTATCCGCGCTCGTTTCGCGACACCAACGGTGACGGGATCGGCGATCTGCCGGGGATCACGGAGAAGCTGGATTACCTGAGCGACGTGCTCGGGGTCGACGCCGTGTGGCTGTCGCCGTTCTACCCGTCGCCCCAGGCCGACTTCGGCTACGACGTCGCCGATCACTGCGACGTGGACCCGCGATTCGGCACCCTCGCGGACTTCGATGCCCTGCTGGCCGCGGCCCACCAGCGCGGGCTCGAGGTGCTTGTGGATTTCGTGCCCAACCACACCTCCGATCAGCACCCGTGGTTTCGCGCCGCGCGATCCTCTCGCGACGACCCCCGGCGCGACTGGTACGTGTGGCGCGACCCCAAGCCCGACGGCTCGCCGCCGAACAACTGGCTCAGCGTGTTCGGCGGCAGCGCCTGGGAGTGGGACCAGGCGACGGGGCAGTACTACCTGCACTCGTACCTGAAGGAGCAACCGGACCTCAACTGGCGCAACCCGGCGGTGGAGGCGGCCATGCTCGACGTGCTGCGATTCTGGCTCGACCGGGGCGTGGACGGATTCCGCATCGACGTGGCCCACGCCATCCTCAAAGACCCGGAGCTGCGCGACAATCCTCCCAACACCTCCCCCGGCGGGTATCACAAGCCGCTCGGCGACTACGACACCCAGCTCCATCTGTACGACAAGAACCACCCGGACGTTCACCACGTCTACCGGCGCATACGCCGGCTCCTCGACGGTTACCGGCCGCCGCGGGTGTCGGTGGGGGAGATGCACATCTACGACTGGCAGAAGTGGGTGCGCTACTACGGAGAGCAGCAGGACGAGCTGCACATGCCGCAGAACTTCGCCCTGCTGAACACGCCCTGGGACGCGGATGCGGTGCGGGCCTCGGTGGACGGCCTGGAGGCGGCGCTGCCGGAGGGCGCCTGGCCCAACTACGTGCTGAACAACCACGACGAGAAGCGCTTCGTCTCCCGGGTGGGCCCGGCGGAGGCCCGGGTGGCTGCGGTGCTGCTGCTGACCCTGCGCGGCACCCCCACCTTGTATTATGGTGAGGAGCTGGGGATGGCGGAAACCGACGTGCCACCGCAGCGGCGCCAGGATCCCTGGGGCATGCGCAGTCTGCCGGAGCTCGGCCGCGACGGCTGCCGCACTCCCATGCCCTGGGACGGCAGCGCCAGTGCCGGCTTCTCCGCCGCGCTGCCGGAGGCGCTGTGGTTGCCCCTGCACCGGGAGCACGACCGGGTGAACGTGGCACGCGAGCTGGAGGAACCGGTGTCCATGCTGAACCTCTACCGGCGGCTGCTGGCGACGCGCCGGTCGTCACCGGCGCTCCGCGGCGGCAGCTACCGTCCCGTGAACGATTCGCCCCGGAGTTGCTTCGCCTACCTGCGCGAGGCCGAGGGCGAGGTGGTGCTGGTGGCGCTGAACTTCTCCGCGCGCACCCGCCGGCTGGATCTGCCACGGCCGGGTCGGGTTCTGGTGTCGTCGTTCCTCGACCGCGCGGAGGCCGTGGCTGCGCGCCTCAGCCTGCGCAGCCATGAGGCGGTGGTGGTGCGGCTCCACTGAGCCATCTGTACGATGGGCTCATGTCCGCTCCTCGCCCAGGACCCGGTTGGGTGTTCTTCGTCTCCCTGGCGCTGCTCGCTGCCTTCGTGGCGGTCGGGGTCCGTTCGCCGGAGGCCCTGGCGGCGGGCGCCGGCCGGGCGCTGGATTTCACCCAGGAGCATTTCGGCTGGTTCTACCTGTTCGCCACCACCGGTTTTCTGGTGTTCTGCATCGGCGTCGCGGTCAGCAGCTACGGCCACATCCGCCTGGGCGCCGACGGCGAGGCACCCGAGTTCAGTTATCCCACCTGGCTGGGGATGATCTTCTCCGCAGGGATGGGGGTGGGGTTGGTATTCTGGGGCGTGGCGGAGCCCGTGGTGCACTATGTGGAACCGCCACTGGGGCTGGCGCCGCCGCGCTCGGCCCAGGCGGCGGAGCTGGCCATGCGCTACTCCCTGTTTCACTGGGGCTTCCACCAATGGGCGAACTTCGCGGTGGTGGGGCTCGCCATCGCCTACGTCAGCTTCCGGCAGCGCCGGGCCGGGCTCATCAGCGAGACCTTCCGCGCCGTCCTGGGCAACCGGGTCGACGCCGTTGCCGGCCACGGCATCAACGTGCTGGCGGTGGTTTCCACGGTATTCGGGGTGGCCACCACCCTGGGGCTCGGCATCATCCAGATCAACAGCGGCCTCGCCGCGGTGGCGGACGTGGCGTTCGCCGTCGACACCCAGCTCGCTCTGCTCGGCGGCGTGGCGGTGGTGTTCCTGCTCACGGCGCTCACGCCGCTGGAGAAGGGCGTGCGGCGGGTGAGCGACGCTAACATGTGGCTGGCCGGGGGGCTGTTGGTCTTCGTCTTCTTCGCCGGCCCCACGGATTTCATCACCGCCGCCATGACCAACGCCATCGGCCAGTACTTCGGCAACGTCATCGGCATGAGCCTGGTGATGACGCCCTACACCGGCGAGGACTGGGTGGAACGCTGGACCATCTTCTACTGGGCCTGGGGGATCTCCTGGGCCCCCTTCGTCGGTACGTTCATCGCCCGCATCTCGCGGGGTCGCACAGTACGCGAGTTCGTGCTGGGGGTGATCGGCGTGCCCGTGGTGCTCTCGGTGCTGTGGTTCGCCACCTTCGGCGGCTCGGCGCTGTACTTCGAGCTGTTCGAGCAGGCCGGCATCAGCGAGGCCGTGTCCGCAGAGATCAGTTCCGCCCTGTTCGTCACCCTGGAGCAACTTCCCGGCGCCGGCGTGCTCGGCGTGCTCATGGTCGTCCTGGTGGTGCTGTTCGTCATCACGTCCGCCAACTCGGCCACCTTCGTGCTGGGCATGTTCACCAGCGGCGGCGCGCTCTCGCCGCAGCGCTGGATCCGCGTTACCTGGGGCACCGTGCCGGTGCTGGTGGCTGGCGTACTGCTGCTGTCGGGGGGGCTGGATGCCCTGCGCACGCTGTCGATACTCGCGGCGTTTCCGTTCATCGTCCTCATGGTTTTCATGGCGGCATCGCTGCTCCGCTCCCTGCGCAACGAGCGCCGCCAGGCGGAGCTGCGGGAAGCCATCCTCCGGGCGGAGCTGGAGCGGCTGCTGGAGGAGCGCCGGCGGGTGGTCGAACCCGATGCGGACGGCGGCGTCACCGGCGCGTCGCCTGCCAGGTCGTGAGCCGGGTCCCCTCCACGCCGTGGATCTGCACCGCGCCGCTCATGGTGTCACCCGCCACGTGGCCGCTGAAGGCGTAGCCATGGCGGCCGTCGCCGGCGCGGAAGGCGATGCGCTCGCCGCGCAGCACCGTCTGCATCACGTGCAGGGTCTCGTCGCCCCGGCGGGCGGCCCCGTTCAATATAGCGGACCGCACACCCTCGTTGCCCCCGGCGGGTCGAACCGCCATCATCCGCGCCATGAAACCATTGCGAATCATCATTCTGCTGGCCTTCGCCACCGCTGCGGCGGTGGCGTGTCAGCAACTGGGGACCTCCATGCAGTATCCGCAGACGAGGACCGTCGACCAGGTGGACGACTACCACGGCACCCGGGTCGCCGATCCCTATCGCTGGCTCGAGCAGGACGTGCGCGAAGCGCCGGAGGTGGCGGACTGGGTGGAGCGGCAGAACGCCCTCACCTTCGACTATCTGGCGAAGCTTCCCCAGCGGGAGGCCATCGAAGCCCGGCTCACGGAGCTGTGGAACTACGAGCGCTACAGCGTGCCGGCGCGGCGCGGTGGCCGGTATTTCTACCGGCGCAACGACGGGCTGCAGAACCAGGCCGTGCTCTACGTGCAGGCCGACCTGGAGGCGGAGCCCGAGGTGCTCATCGACCCCAACACCTGGGCCGAGGACGGCACGGTGGCTCTGGCGGACGTGGAGCCGAGTCCCGATGGCCGGTTCCTGGCCTACCTGGTGCAGGACGGCGGCTCCGACTGGCGCACGGCGCGGGTGCTGGACCTGACCACGCGGCAGCTTTTGCCCGACACCCTGGAATGGCTGAAGTTCACGGAGCTCTCCTGGCTGCCCGACGGCAGCGGCTTCTACTACAGCCGCTACCCGGCTCCCGACGCCGAGACGAAGTTCACCGGCCTGAACACTCATCAGGCGGTGTGGTTCCACCGCATCGGCACCCCCCAGAGCGAGGACGTGGAGGTGTATGCCCGGCCGGATTTCCCGGAGTGGGGGTTCGATGCCGAGGTATCCCACGACGGCCGGCACCTGGTCATCGGCGTGTGGAAGGGCACCGACGACCGCAACCAGGTGGTGTATCAGAATCTGACCACGAAGACCGAGCCGGTGATGCTGGTGGAAGGTTTCGAAGCCGGGTACAGCTTCGTCGGCAGCCAGGGCTCGGAGCTCTTCTTCCGCACCAACGCCGACGCCGCCAACGGCCGGCTCGTCGCCATGGATGTGGCCTCCCTGGCGTCCCCCGGCGGCAGCATCCCAGCGCCGCGGGAGGTGATCGCCGAGGGGCCGCGGGTGCTGGAGAGCGTGAGCCTGATCGGCGGCCACTTCGTGGCCCGATACCTCGAGGACGCCCGTTCCGCCGTCTGGGTGCACGACCTCGGCGGAGCTCGCGTGCGTGAGGTGTCGCTGCCCGGCATCGGCACCGCCAGCGGCTTCACCGGTGAGCCGGACGACCCGGAGACCTTCTTCGCCTTCGAGAGCTTCAACGATCCCGGCGCGATCTGGCGGTACGACGTGGCCAGCGGCGAGCGGCGAGTGTTCCGTCAGGCACGGGTCGCCTTCGAGCCGTCCGACTACGTGGTGAAGCAGGTGTTCTACCGCTCCGAGGACGGCACCCGGGTGCCCATGTTCATCACCCATCGCAAGGACGTGCAGCCGGACGGCGCCCGCCCCACGCTGCTGTACGGCTACGGCGGCTTCAACATCTCCCTCACGCCGGCCTTCTCGCCGAGCCGGCTGGCCTGGATGGAGATGGGTGGCGTGTACGCGGTGGCGAACCTGCGCGGCGGCGGCGAGTACGGCGAGGCCTGGCACGCGGCGGGGACGAAGCTCGACAAGCAGAACGTCTTCGACGACTTCATCGCCGCAGGGGAGTACCTCATCGCCGAGGGCTACGCGAAGCCCGAGACCCTGGGAATCTTCGGCGGATCCAATGGCGGCCTGCTCATCGGCGCGGTGACCAACCAGCGTCCCGACCTGTTCGGGGCGGCCGTGCCCGCCGTGGGAGTGATGGACATGCTGCGCTTTCACCGCTTCACCGCGGGACGCTTCTGGACCGACGACTACGGATCCGCGGACGACCCGGAGGAGTTCCGGGCGCTCTACGCGTACTCGCCGTATCACAACATCCGCGACGGCGTCTGCTATCCCCCCGTCATGGCCACCACCGCCGACACCGACGACCGGGTGATTCCGGGGCACAGCTTCAAGTACGTGGCCCGCCTGCAGGCGGCCCAGGGTTGCGACAACCCGGTGCTGATCCGCATCGAGACCCGCGCCGGCCACGGCGCCGGCACGCCCACGGAGAAGGTCATCGAGGAGTACGCGGACCGCTGGGCGTTCCTGATGGCGAACCTGCAGACGTCCTGAGTCGGCGCTACCGTTCCGCGATCATCACGGCCTGCTCCGTGACGTCGCGCAGCAGCTCGGCGGAATCGCCTCGACTCGCCTGCATCGACGCCCCGTCGAGCAGGGCGGTGATGATGCGGGCCCGGCGCCGGTACTCCCGCCGGGGCAGCCCCGGCCGCACGCGCTCCACCAGCACCGCGAGCTCGCCGTAGAACTGCTCGTAGACCTCGCGGTACAGCGCCCGGAAGGTCGGCTGGTGCAGGGCCAGGAAACCGAGCAGGGCCAGGATCTTGCCGCTTTCGCCACGCCATTTGCCGGCCAGCAGTTTCACCGCCAGAACCAGCGCTTCACGCGGCCCGGCTCCATCCGTCGACGCCTCCTGGAGCGCCGCCAGATCGCTGTGGGCCTCCTGTCGCAGCACCGCTTCGAGCAACGCCTCACGGGTGGGAAAGTAGTACTGGAGGTTGCCCAGCTTCATTCCCGCCCGGGCAGCCACCGTACGCAGGATCAGCGCGTCGTAGCCTTCGTGGATCAGCAGGCGGCGGGCCGCGTCGAGAATGCGCTCCCGTGCCGCTTCACCCTTCCGGCCGTGAGCGTGCGCCGCAGTGGAAGTCCGGGGTGACGTTGGCATTTTAGTTCATTGACCTAAATATGTTGATGACCTATATTCTAGCCTGATGCCGCCGCGGCCTGGCCTTGGGAGACGAAGCATGACATGGACGCTACCTGAAACCGAGGCTGCCTTCCTCGCGCAGCCCCGCCTGGGCACGCTGATGACGCTCAACCGCCGGGGCCGGCCCATCGGCGTTCCGGTGTGGTACGAATGGACGGGTGAGGCGGTGCGGATGTTCTCCGCCAAGGATGCTCCCAAGGTCGCGCGACTGCGAAGCGAGCCGTATGCGTCGTTCCTGGTGACGAACGCCGTGGGTGAGCCGGAGCAGTGGCTCGCGTTCGATGGTCGGGTCGAACTGTCCGACCACGGCGGCATCGAGCTCGCGGCGCGGCTGGCGCCCAGATACTGGGACATGGCCGATCCCGACCGGGTAGCGACCCTCGAGCTCTGGCGAGATCACCCTGAGGCGTTCTGCCTGCTGACGCTCCACCCCGAGCGGATCCGGAGGGGGCGATGAGCACGCTGGAGATCGTCGATGCTGGTCCGGCCGCCGAGAGCGATGCGGCGAGTCTGATATTTCAGACAGATCCAGGGGTGTGGAACTACCTGTTCCGGGGGAACCGGCGTGCGTTCGACCGCTTCGCGGCCGGCCTCTGGGCTCGGCCGGGCAACTCCTTTTCTCACAGTGAAGCCGTGACGGTGGTGGAGGACGGGCGGCTGCTGGCGCTGGAGATCGGGTATCGGGGCGACCGTGAGCCGATGCTGCGGGCCGCGATGCGCGAAGCGGTCATGGGCTTTCTGCCCCGAGCCGATCTGGAGCCGCTGCTCGAGCAGGCAGAGGACATCGATTACCTGACGCCCTACATTCCCGACGATGGCTATTACGTGCACTTTCTGTCGGTGATCCCGCAGCGACAGGGACGGGGCCTGGGGCGACGCCTGCTGGCGAATGTCCTTCGGCGGGCCGAGCACCTGAAATGCTCCGCCGTGCACCTGGACGTCTATAGCGCGAACCCGGCGGTCGCGCTGTACGCTGCCAACGGGTTCAGAATCGCGGTGGAGACTCGGTTCCCGCGAAAGACGGGCATGCCCCCGCACTACCGGATGATCAGGGAGCTGAAATGAGCCAGGGGGTGTACCGGGTGCTGAATCCGCTGGTGTCGCGGCTGCTGGCCTCGCCGCTGCACCGGCTGTTGAGCGGCAACACCCTGCTGCTGCACTACCGCGGGCGTCGAAGTGGCCGGCCCTACACCACGCCCGTCAGCTATCACCTCGACGAGGGTGTGGTGCACTGCTTCGCCGCCCGCGAACATCGCTGGTGGCGCAATCTGGTCCCCCCGCAACCCATCGAGGTGACGCTGCAGGGCACGCGGCAGACTGCGGTGGCGGAGGTGGACGAAGAAGGCGGGGCTGCATCACAACGCGCTCTCCATGCGTTTCTCACCGCGGTGCCCCGGGATGCCCGTCACGCCGGCGTCCGGCTCGACCCGGGGGGCGAGCCGGTGGCGGAGGATGTGGCTGCAGCCGTTACCCGGCTGGTGCACGTGACCATTCGCATCGATCCCCGGTCCGGTTGAACCTGCGCTGACGGCCGTGCCCGTCTGGAACGGATCTTGCGCAGTGCCGGATGTCATCCCCGGCATCGCGGCGACCCATGGTCGACGACCTCTGGTACAAGGACTGCGTCATCTACAGCCTCGACCTCGAGAGCTTTCTCGATTCGAACGGCGACGGCGTCGGCGATCTGGAGGGATTGACCCGGCGGCTCGAGTATCTGGAGTTCCTTGGCGTCGATGCCCTGTGGCTCGCGCCGTTCCACCCCTCGCCGAACCGCGACGACGGCTACGACGTTGCCGACTACTACGGCGTGGACCCGCGCTACGGCTCGAGCGGCGACTTCGTCCATTTCATGCACCAGGCGAGGAAGCAGGGGCTGCGGGTGCTCATGGATCTGGTGGTGAATCACACGTCCGACGAGCACCCCTGGTTCCAGCAGGCGCGCCGGGCCGACAGGGGCGGGGCGCGGCGCGACTGGTACGTGTGGTCCGAGGAACGGCCCGAGAACTGGGACGAGGGTGTGGTCTTCCCGGGTGTGCAGAAGGGCACCTGGAGCTTCGACGAGCGGGCCGGGGCGCACTATTTTCACCGCTTCCACGAGTTCCAGCCCGATCTCAACGTGGACAACCCGGACGTTCGCAGCGAGATTCGCCGCATCATGGGCTACTGGCTGGAGCTCGGTGTCTACGGGTTCCGCGTGGACGCGGTCCCGTTCCTCATCGAGCGTGTCCGGGCGGGCCGCGATCACTACGAGAGGCACTTCGATTACCTGAGGGAGTTTCGCCAGTTCATGCAGTGGCGGCGGGGGGACGCCGTTCTACTCGGGGAAGCGAACGTGCCGCCGGACGAGACCCGGCCCTACTTCGGCGACAAGGGCGAGCACATCCACATGATGTTCAACTTCTTCGTCAACCAGCACCTCTTCTACGGCCTCGCTACGGGCGACGTCGGGCCGCTCGTCAGTGCCATCGAGGCGACGTCCGACATCCCCGCCACGGCTCAATGGGCTCACTTCCTTCGCAACCACGACGAGCTCGACCTCGGGCGCCTCGACGACGAGCAGCGGGAGCGCGTTTTCGCCCGCTTCGCTCCGCAACCCGACATGCGGCTCTACGGGCGTGGCATCCGTCGGCGCCTTGCGCCCATGCTCGGCGACCGGCAGCTCGAAGAGCTGGCGTACAGCGTTCTTTTCGCCCTGCCGGGATCGCCGGTGATCCGGTTCGGCGACGAGCTGCGCATGGGCGACGACCTGACGCTACCGGGCCGCGACGCGGTGCGCACACCCATGCAGTGGGCGGACGAGCGGCACGGCGGCTTCACCGCGGCCGACGTCCCGTTCCGCCCGGTCATCGATCATGGTGTCTGGAGCCATGAGCACGTCAACGTCGCGGAGCAGCGGCGCGATCCGGGGTCCTTCCTGAACTGGATGGCGCGGATGATTCGATTGCGCAAGGAATGCCCCGAGATCGGTCACGGCGACTGCAGCATTCTGGATACCGGCGCGCCGAACGTGCTCGGGCTGCGCTACGACTGGCGCGGCAACGCGGTGATCACCCTGAACAACTTCGAGGAGCGCCCGAATCTGGTGCAGCTTCGGCTCGAGGATCGCGGAGTGCAGCGGTTGTCCCATCTCATGGAGCCACGGGAGTTCCCGGCCGGTGAGGGTGGAAGTTTCGAGATTCCACTCGGCCCCCTCGGCTACTGCTGGATGCGGGTGGGTGGCCTGGATTACGCGGCCAGGCAAGTCGAGCGGAACTGAATCGATGACGTGGCGCGCCCATCGGAGCGCCAGCGCGGGCTAACCGTCGGTCTCCGGCTGCTCGTCCTCCTGGGGCGGCGGCTTCAGCAGATCCCGCAAGCCGCGGCGCAGCAGGTCCCGGGGGGACTCCGGCTCCTGGGGTGCCTGTTCCCCGACGGGCTCGCCGGAAGGCTCGCCGGAAGGCTCGC
>JAWLCV010000047.1:0-12408 GCA_041686955.1 Pseudomonadales bacterium | reverse complement strand
TACGCTCCCCGTTCTGCTCGGGAGCGGGGGCTGCCTCGCCCTCCGGCTCGGCCTCGCCGCGCCGCCCGCGCAACGCCTCCATGGCGCGCTGTTCGAGCGACTGTCGCACGGTGGTGGTGAGCAGCCCTTCGAGATCCACGCCCACCCTGGGAGAACGAATCGGTCCGGTGACCGTGAGGGGAACCGTCAGCCCCGCCAGCTCCGCCAGACGCCCGCCGGCATCCTCCAGAACCTGGGCGTCGAGCTCGTAATCGAGGGCCAGCTCCATCAGGTCGAGACCCCCTCGGCCGGCCACGGTCATGAAGGGCGTGGCAAGGTTCAGCGCCTCGCTCTGCAGCACGCCGTCGACCAGGCGGCCGCGCAGGCTCATCTCGCGGATGGTGGTTTCCGCCGCCTCCGGCTCGTCCGGCACCGTCTGGCGGCGCAGCACCGCCAGGGCGCGCTCGAGCTGGTATCGCAGGTCGGTGCCCCGGTACAGACCGTCGCGGAGATCCAGACTGAGGTCGCCCGCCATGGCGCGCAGCAGGTCGGCGGGGGTGTTGCCGGTGCCCGTGCCCTCGAGGTCGAAGGACAGAGACCCGGCGAGCAGGTCCGAGCCGAAGAAGCTCTGCATGATCTCCTCGGCCCGGACGTCGGCGACCTGCTGGTCCAGCGAGACGGTGGCCTCCGGCCCGGTGGCGTCCACGGCGAGGGTGCCCCGGTACTCGCCGCCGTAGAGACCGGCGCGCAAGGGCGCGAGCCGCAGTACCCCATTGCCGGCGGTCACCTCGGCTCGGACGTCCTGCAAGGTCATGTTCAGCACCACCAGCTCGCCGGCCGCGAGCTGGCCCTCGAGGTCGAGGCCGCGGACCAGCTCCACGGGGATTTCCGCCGCCTCGGCCTCCGCTGCCTCGGCGTCCTCCTCCTCCGCCGCGAGATAGGCGTCCACGTTCAGGCGATCCACCGCCAGGTCGAAGCGGGTGGCGAGCGTGTCGAAGTCAACCACCCGGACGCTGCCGGTGAGCTCACTGTCGTCGAGTCGCCAGCGCAGATCCGAGAGCGCGAGCGCAGCGGGCTCGAGGCGCCAGCGGGCCGTGCCGGAGAGGTGGTTCAGCACCTCCGGGGCGGCGGTTTCCATGGGTGATTCCAGGGCCGCCAGGAGGGCCCGGGGGGAGAGGGACTCGGCCGTCACGGTGCCGGCCAGGTGCGGGTCGTCGCCGGCCACCGGGCCCGACCCCGCGATCTCGAAGGAGCCGTTCAACGCCTCGCCCGCCAGACGCACTGCCGCGTTGCCGCCGCCGCTTTCCAGGGTCAGGGTCACGTCTTCGAGGTCGGCCCCGCCGAGGCGCAGGGCCCGCGCCCGCAGGCTGCCGTTCACCCGCACCTCCGCCAGTGTCTCCAGGGGCACCGTGGTGGGTTCCGCCGATTCCGCATCCTCGGCTTCGCCCTCCGGCGGCAGGTAGCGGTCCAGATCCATCTGGTCCACGTCCAGGTCGAAGCGCACGGCGGGGTCATCCGCATTCGCCACGGCCAGGGAGCCGGTGAGCCGGGTGTCGTCCAGCTCCAGGTTCAGGTCCTCGACCGTGAAAGCCTCGCCCTGCAGGGTCCAGCGTCCGGTGCCCGCGAGGCTCGCGAGCGCGGTTTCGTCCGCCGTCTCGACTGGCCCGTCCGAGAAGGCTGTGAGCAGCTCCCGGGGTGAAAGCTGGCGCAAGGTGAGCTGCCCAGCGAGACGGTCCTCCGCCGCGCCGAGGCGCCCGTCTGCGCTGATCTCGAACCGTGCCTCGTCGGCCTCCAGACTGGCGTCCAGCGCGTGAACGGCGAGCGCCAGGGTCTCGCCCAGTCCCGCCTCCAGGCGCTCCGCCGCCACCATGGCGTTCATCTGCTGCAGCGGAATCGGCGGCCCGCTGAGCTCGGCCTCGAGCACGGGGCTCTCCAGGATGGCCCGCTGCTCCTCGAGCGCGATCCGGGCCTCGAGATTCACCTGCGCGGTGAGCCCCGAGACGTCGTCGGTCACCGTGGCCGCGCCCTGGAGCGGAAAGGCGGCCACCTCCGCACCCCGGGGGCCCGGCCGGTAGCCGATGGAGCCGGTGTGGAGCTCGGCTCCGGTGACCGTATAGGCGGTGCCGGCGGCCAGGTCGCGGTAGGCGATGCGGGCGTCGCTCAGGGCGAAGCTGTCGATGGTCAGGGACTCGAATGCCGTCCCGGTGCCGTCCTCCGGCTCGGCGGCCTCGCCGGCGGATTCCAGCTCCCAGTTCACCCGACCGTCCTCGAGTCGCAACAGGCGGATGTCGGCCCCCTCGACGCTGATGGCGTCGATCTGCACTTCCTGGCGCAGCAGCAGCGGCCACAGCGCCAGGCTGAGGGACGCCGACCGCACCGCCGCGAACTCGTCGTCGGGGAAGCCCGGAGGGTTACCGAGCCGGGCGGGTCCGAGGGCGACGCTGCAGCAGGGCAGCACGTCCAGGCCGAGCTCGCCTTCGAGGGCGAAAGTGCGCCCGGTACGCGCCTCCGCGGCGTCGACGATGTAAGCGCGGTAATCCTCCGGATCGAAGATCACCGTCACGGTGATCACCAGGGCGGCGAACACCAGCGCCACGGCCACGGCGATTCCGATCAGCACCTTGCTCGTCGTGCTCATGACGCGACCATAGCACGGCGGCGCCGGAGGCTCCCGGGCAGACGGCAATCGCTGCACGCACACGGAGGGCTGTGGCACCATGCCGGTCGACGTCGTTCAGGAGCGCTGGTACGTGAACATTCACTCTCGCGGCACGGTTCGTACCCCCGCGCGCCGGCTCGGATGGCTGGCTGCAGCGGTGGCCGCCCTGGCTCCGCTGCTGGCGGGCGCCGCCGAGATCGTCACCCTGGAGGACGAGTGCCGCGGACGCCAGCTCATGATTCGCGGTGTCATCGAGCCGGGCGATCACCAGCGCCTCGTTCGGCGCCTGGCGGCGCTGGTCTCCGGCGAGGGGCTCCCCGACGTTCAGGACCCCGAGACCCTCTGGACCGTGAAGCTCGACAGCCCCGGCGGCGACCTGGACGAGGCCATGCGCATCGGCCGGTTTCTGCGTGGGGTGCTGGCCACCACCGAAGCGAGTTACCGGTACGCCCGGCGTCCGGACGGGGTCTGGGATCTGGCGCGCAGCGCCGAGACGGTGTGCCTGGAAGGCGATGATCGTCTGGCCGGTTGTCAACCCGACGTGGTGGAAGCCGAGTGCACCGGAGCGTGCCTGCTGATCTGGCTCGGCGGCGCCGAGCGGTACGCCCATGAGGGCCGGTTGGGCGTGCACGGTCTCGCCGGCGACGACACGGAGGCGGTGCGGGCGTACCTCCGGGAGCTCGAGGTGGCGGAGCCGTGGATCCGTAGAATCCACGGCCCCGTGGACGGCGACGGCTGGCTCCTCTGGCGGGAGCGCCGCGAGCTCGGCGGCCGGGCTCCGGCGGTCGCGGCGTTGATCGCCGACTGCCCGGCATCGCTCACCCGGGAAGAGTCGTTTCAGTCGGTGACCGCAGCGTCGGCTGCGCTGCGCGACCGCCTCATGGATCGCGCGGAAGCTCACCGGCAGTGCCGGGTGGCACGGATCGACGCGGCCCGGAGCGAAGCGCTGGCGCTTCTGCGGCAAGCGGGCGGGGGCTTCGCCGCCGGCCATTGACGGGCCGCAAAGCGGCTTGGCATTCGCTTTGCGTTCAATCGGGAGACGCCGCCCGTGAGGACATCGGATGCCTTCCCGCCCCCGCACGCCGTTCCGTCCCGGTCTGCCGTTCTCCCGCCCGAGCCGTGCCGGCCCGCCATGTCCGTCCACCGCGCCAACGCGGCTGGTGGTCCCCTGGGCGGCGGCCGTCCTCCTGCTGGGCCTGGCGGGGTGTCAGTCGGAGAGTTTCCGCACCGTGGATCTCACGGCGCCGGAAAGAATTACACAACCCATTCCCGACGAAGAGCTGCTGGACGTGGGCATCGCGGTGTTCGATCCCAACGTCCCTGACAGCTTCGATGCGACGCAGCAGGCGCTGGTGAACCCGGAGGTGCGCCGGGCCGAGTCCTACTACATTCCGTACACGCTGAAGTCGGTGGTGGAATCCACGGGTAACTGGGGCGCAGTTCGGGTGGTGCCCCGGGACACCCACGCCGTGGACGTGCTGCTCAGCGGCCGGATCATCCGCTCCCAGGGCGAACGGCTGGTGCTCGAGGTGCAGGCCCAGGACGCCACCGGCGCCCTGTGGTTCGAAAACACCTACGAGACCCTGGCCAGCAAGTACGCCTACGACGATTCCATGCCGCCGGGAATGGATCCGTTTCAGCCCACCTACACCCGGATCGCCGACGATCTCACCGCACATTTTCTGGCGCTGACCGAGGCCCAGCGCAGCGCCATCAGGCACACGGCGGAGATGCGCTTCGCCGAGGCGCTGTTGCCGATCGCATACGATGCGTACGTCGAGCCGACGGAGGCGGGCCGGCTCGAGGTGCAGCGCCTGCCGGCCCGAAACGATCCCACCATGCGCAACGTGCGCCGGGTGCGGGAGCGGGAGTTCATGTTCATCGACACGCTGGACGCCTACTACGCCGAGTACGTCCGCCGCATCCGCCCCATCTACGACACCTGGCGGCAGGCCACCTACCGTGAAGCCATGGCGGGCCACGAGCTGCGGGAACTGCGCCGGCGCCGCGTGGTGGCCGGGACCTTGAGCATCATCGGCGGGCTGCTCGGCGGCCCGGCCACCATGAGCGGAATCTCCACCGGCGCGGAGCTCCTGCAGGACAGCTTCGCCAAGCGCGACGAGGAGCAGATTCATGCCGAGGCGCTGCGCGAGGTCTCCAGCGCCATGGAGGGCGAGGTCATGCCCCACACTCTTGAGCTGGAAAACCAGACGGTGCAGCTCACCGGCACCGTGGAGGAACAGTACGCCAAGCTCCGGGCGCTCTTGAAGAAGTCCTACCGGGAAAGCCTGGGGCTGGAGTCCGGCGACCCGCCGCTGGCCGGGTCCGCCACGCGCTGATGCGGTGGTGCTCTGTTAGCATGCCGTACTTGCGTATGGGAATCGGAGTGGTCCGTGAGCGGTGAAGCGGCTCGACTCGAGGCACTGGAGACCAAGCTGGCGTTCCAGGAGGACGCAGTGCAGCAGTTGAGCGATGCGCTGGTGGCGCAGCAGGCGCGCATCGACCGCCTGGAAGCTCAGCTCGCCATGCTGTCGGAGCAGCTGCGCGCCCAGCAGGAGTCCGCGGGCGCAGCACCGGAGCCGCCGCCGCCTCACTACTGAGCTCGTGGGAGCCGATGCCGACGCCGAAGCCCCCTCGCGGGCCCGCGGCGGAGCCGTGGTAAGCTGCGAGGCTCGGTCGAGGAGGGAAATCATGTCCACGATCACGCGCCGGGCCCTGCTGGCCCGGACCGCCGCCGTTGCCGGCACGGCAGCCCTGGCCGCCCCGGCGCTCCGGTCCTGGGCTGCATTCGCCGCTCCCTCGGACCCGTTCTGGCGTCTGGACGCCACCGCCCAGGCGGAGCTGGTGCGCCGGGGGGAGGTGAGCGCTCTGGAACTGGTGAACGCCGCCATCGCCCGCATCGAAACGCTGAATCCGGCCATCAACGCGGTGATCTCGCCGCTGTTCGAGCAGGCTCGGGCGGCGGCCCGGGGTCCTTTGGTGGAGGGGCCTTTCAGTGGCGTTCCGTACCTGATCAAGGATCTGGACGACCTGGCCGGCGTTCCCACCACCGGCGGCTCGCGGCTGTTCGCGGATCACGTGGCCGAGGCCTCCTCACCCCACGTGCAGCGGAGTCTGGCGGCGGGGCTGATCGCGCTGGGCAAGAGCAACGTGCCGGAGTTCGGGCTGCTCGGCACCACGGAGTCGCTGCTGCACGGTCCCTGCCGCAACCCATGGAATCTCGAGCACACGCCCGGCGGCTCCTCCGGCGGCGCCGCCGCGGCGGTGGCCGCAGGGCTGGTGCCCTTCGCCCACGCCACCGATGGCGGCGGCTCCATCCGCATTCCCGCGGCGTGCTGCGGCTTGTTCGGGCTGAAGCCGAGCCGCGGGCGCCTGGGGCCGGGGGAGGCGGATGCGGGGGTGGACATCAGCGTGAAGCACTGCGTTTCCCGCAGCGTGCGTGACAGTGCCGCGCTGTTCGCCGCCACCGAATACCAGGGCGACGACGCCGTGCTGCCGCCGGTGGGTTTCGTTCGCGGGCCCTCCAACCGGCGGCTGCGCATCGCCTTCTCCACCCGCACCTACACCGGCGCGGCGCCCCACCCGCAGGTGGAGGCCGCTGCGCAGCAGGCCGCGGCCCTCTGCGCCCGGCTGGGTCACGGTGTGGAGGAGGCGGCACCGGTGGTGGACGGCGAGCGCTTCGTCGACGCCTTCATGACCGTGTGGGCGTCGGGACCGGCGGCGCTGCTGGCCGAAGCGCGGCAGCGCAACCTGGACCCGGAATCCGTGCTGGAGCCCTGGACCCTGGCGCTCGCCGACATGTACGCGACGAAGCCGGCCACCGCCCTGGCGGATGCCATCGCCCATTTCCGCCAGATCGAGGACGTCTATCGGGCCTTCTTCACCCGTTACGACATGGTGCTGACCCCGACCCTTGCCGCCCCACCGGTGCGGATCGGGGAGCAGGCGCCCACCGTGGCCTTCGATGACCTCTACGAGCGGGTGACCGGCTGGGTGGCCTACACCCCCGTGCACAACGCGACGGGCAACCCGGCCATGTCGGTGCCCCTGGGCTGGAGCGCCGACGGTCTGCCCATCGGCATTCAGTTCGCCGCGGCGCGGGGGGAAGAGCGGCTGCTGTTCGAGCTGGCGTACGAGTTGGAGGAGGCCGCCGCCTGGACGGAGCGGTGGCCGGCTCTCGCGCTGTGAGCCGGGCTCACGAGCCCGCGCTCAACCAGGTGACGGTGAGCGTGACCGACATGGATCGGGCCTGGGATTTCTACACGCGCCTCGGCCTGCATCCCATCGTCCGCAGCGACCACTACGCGCGCTTCGTCACCCCCGGTAACGAGGCCACCTTCAGCCTGCATCGGGCGGACTCGGTTGGCTCCAGCACGGTGATCTACTTCGAGGTGGAGGACCTGGACGGTTACGTGACGATGCTGGAAGCGCGGGGCGTGACCATGCTCCGCCCGCCCGCCGATCAGCCATGGCAGTGGCGCGAAGCCTACGTGGCGGATCCCGACGGCAACACCGTGTGCCTCTACCACGCAGGGCGGATCCGCTTGAATCCGGACTGGCGCCTGCCCGAGAGCCGCCAGCGGCACGGCCTCTCCCGGGACGAGTTCCGCCATTGGCTGGAGGCCTACAAGGCCGCCTGGGAGAGCCGGAACCCGGAAGCCGCCGCCGAGCTCTTCGCCGAGGACGCCGAGTACTTCGAGACCCCGTACACCCCGCCGGCCCGGGGCCGGGGAGCCATCCTCGATTACTGGTCAGCGGTGCCGCGCAACCAGCGCGACGTCAGCTTCGGCTACGAGATCGTCAACGTCTACGACGGCGTCGGCTTCTGCAAGTGGACGGCGAGCTTCACGCGGATCGAGGAGGGCCGCCGCGTCGAGCTCGACGGCATCTTCGAGGTCGGCTTCGACGCCGACGGCCGCTGCCGGACCTTCCGGGAGTGGTGGCACCGTAACGAGTGAGGCAGCCGCGGCGTCAGGTGATGCCGAGAATCTCCCGGGCCCGCGTCAGAACCTCGACGGACTCGTCGTGCTGGCCCTGCTGGTGGAGCGCCTCGCCCTCCTGGCGAAGCTCCCGCACCTCTTGAAGCTCTTCCTGCGACAGCCGCGCCTGCACCGCCGGGTCGTCGAGCGCCTCGTCGATGGCGTTCATGTGCAGCGGGCACGAGGAGCCGAAGGCGGCGCTCGCGAGCGCGAGCAGCAGGGTGGCGAGAGCGGTACGCAACATGGGTCTCTCCTCCGGTGGCTGCGGTCATTGCAGCAGGAAGGCCGGCCGTGCCGCATTGAGAATCGGCAGAGCCCTCACCGCTGGCGCACGTTCTTCAGGGCCTCGCCCCAGGCGACGAGCTGATCGAACAACGTGTCGAGCGGCTTGTGGTGGTGAGCCGCGGGCTTGAACTCGCGCATCTCCTCGAAATCCGTGAACAGGGAAAGCGCGACCTGGGACCGAACCGTGGCCACTTGCACCTCGGCCATCACCAGCCGAAGCTGCTCCACCGCCCTGACGCCGCCGGCGCTGCCGTAGCCGACGAACCCGGCCGCCTTGTCGTTCCACTCCGCGTAGAGGAAGTCGATGGCGTTCTTCAGCGCGCCGGGGATACCGTGGTTGTATTCCGGGGTGACGAAGACGAAGGCGTCGAACCCGGCGATCTTCTCGGCCCAGGCCTTGGTGTGCGGCTTCGAGTACTGTCCCATGGCGGGCGGCACCGGCTCGTCGAGCAGCGGCAGGTCGACCTCCTGCAGGTCCACGAGCTCGAACGCCGCGTCCTTGCGCTGGCGGGCCCGGTCCAGCACCCACTGGGCCACCGACGCGCCTACGCGTCCGGGCCGGGTGCTGCCGACGATGATGGCGATGCGGATCATGGGGAAGGCTCCTGCGTCGATTCCGGCGTGGCGGAGATGCGAAATGCGAGCCAAACGCACGTGGCGTTGCCGCCGGCTACGTCGCCCGTTCCCATCCGCCCGCCGAGCGTCCTAAGATCGGCGGACACGCAGTAACGGGGGTCGGCCATGCCCAACACGTTGGAGACCTTGAGCCTCAGCCGCTGCTTCGAGGGCAAGCAGGGCGTGTACCGCCACGTCTCGAGCGAAACCTCGACGCCCATGCGCCTCGCCGTGTTCGTCCCGGAGCAGGCGACGAAACGCAGGCTGCCCGTGGTGTACTGGCTCTCGGGCCTCACCTGCACCGAGGAGAACTTCACGGCGAAGGCGGGCGCCCAGCGGGCGGCGGCGGAGCTGGGGCTCATCCTCGTCGCGCCGGACACCAGTCCCCGGGGTGACGAGGTGCCCGACGATCCGGAAGGCGCATACGACTTCGGTCTCGGCGCCGGCTTCTACGTCGATGCGACGGAGCAGCCGTGGGCCCGCCACTACCGGATGCGGAGCTACGCGGAAAACGAGCTGCCGGCGCTGATCACCCGCAATTTTCCGGCGGACCCGGAACGGCAGAGCATCCTCGGCCATTCCATGGGCGGTCATGGAGCGCTCACCATCGCGCTGCGAAACCCGGATCGCTACCGGGCGGTGTCGGCGTTCGCCCCCATCGCCTCGCCCATGCGCGCACCCTGGGGGGAGAAGGCCCTGGAGGGTTACCTCGGCCCGGACCGCGCCGCGTGGCGCGAGTACGACGCCTGCGCGCTGATCGAGGACGGCGCGCGGGTGGCGGAGATTCTGGTGGATCAGGGCACGGACGACCCGTTCCTGGAAGACCAGCTCCGCCCCGAGCTGCTGCAGGCGGCGTGCGATGCGGCCGGCCTGCCGCTCACCGTACGAATGCGGCCCGGCTACGACCATTCCTACTTCTTCATCGCCACCTTCATCGAGGACCACCTGCGCTGGCACGCCGAGCGCCTGGGAACCTGAGTCGGCGCCGGTTGCCGGGCTCAATGAGCAGCGCCCCTGCCCGAGGTAGGCTTCGGAGCAAACGCCTCGGAGCAGTCTCGTGGTCCAATCGGCGCCGACCCGTGCCTCGCGCCCATGGCACAGCCTGCCGCCGGAAGCGGTGCTGGCGGAGCTGGACGCCAGCGACCGAGGCTTGAGCCAGGATGAGGCCGACGATCGGCTTGCGCGCAGCGGCCCCAACCGCCTGCCGGAAGCGCGCCGGCGTGGTCCGCTGCGGCGCTTCGCCGCGCAGTTCGACAACCTGCTGATTCAGGTGCTGATCGGCGCAGCCGTGCTCACCGCGTTCCTCGGCGAGTGGGTGGAGACCTGGGTCATTGCCGGCGTGGTGCTGGTGAACGCCGGAATCGGCTTCGTTCAGGAAGGCAAGGCCGAGAAGGCGCTGGACGCCATCCGTCACATGCTGGCGCCGCGCGCCTCGGTGACCCGCGACGGCCGGCGCCGGGCGCTGCCCGCAGAGGAGCTGGTTCCTGGCGACGTGGTGCTGCTCGAGCCCGGGGACAAGGTGCCCGCGGACGTGCGGCTGCTGCGCGCCCGGTCCCTGCGTGTTCAGGAGGCCGTGCTCACCGGCGAGTCGGTGGCGGTGGAGAAGTCACCGGCGGCGGTGCCGGAGGACGCCGAGCTCGGCGACCGCTCCTCCATGGCGTACTCCGGCACCCTGGTGGCCGGCGGCCAGGGCATCGGCGTCGTCACCGCCACCGGAGCGGCCACGGAGATCGGCCGCATCAGCGGCATGCTGGCCGAGGTCGAGGAGATCACCACGCCGCTGCTGCAGCAGATGGATGTGTTCGCCCGCCGGCTGGCGCTGGTGGTGGTGATCGGCGCGGCCCTGGTGTTCGGCTACGGCTATCTGGTGCAGGGGCGGGAGCCCACCGAGACGTTCATGATCGTGGTGGGGCTGGCTGTGGCCGCCATTCCCGAAGGACTCCCCGCCATCCTGACCGTCACCCTGGCCGTCGGCGTGCAGCGCATGGCGGCTCGCAACGCCATCATCCGCCGCCTGCCCGCGGTGGAGACCCTGGGAGCGGTGGCCATCATCTGCTCCGACAAGACCGGCACCCTCACCCGCAACGAGATGACGGTGCGCGCCGTGACCACCGGCGCCGAACGGTTCGCAGTGAGCGGCACCGGCTACGATCCCCACGGCGGCTTCATCCGGGATGGCGGCGAGGTGGCGGCGGAGGATCATCCCCGGCTCGTGGAACTGCTGCGGGCGGGGGCCCTGTGCAACGATGCGTCCCTCGACCGGCGGGACGACGGCTGGCGCGTGGACGGTGATCCTATGGAAGGCGCGCTGCTGATTGCCGCGCTGAAGGCGGGTCTGGACCTCGAGGCGGAGGCGGAACGCTTCCCCCGGGTCGACGCCATTCCCTTCGAGACCGAGCACCGGTTCATGGCCACGCTTCACCACGACCACCAGGGCAACGGCTACGTCTTCGTCAAGGGCGCGCCCGAACGGGTGTTGGAGATGTGCGCGAGCCAGCGCGACGGAGAAGGCGAGGCGCCCCTGGATGCCGAGGCCTGGAGCGGACGCATCGAGGCCATAGCCGGCCAAGGCCAGCGGGTGCTGGCGGTTGCCGTCCGCCGGGTACCCGCTGATCACCGGGAGCTCAGTATGGAGGACGTGGAGCAGGATCTGGTGCTGCTCGGGTTGTGCGGCCTCATGGACCCGCCCCGGGAGGAGGCCGTCGAGGCCGTTCGTGAATGCCGGTCAGCGGGGATCCGGGTGAAGATGATCACCGGCGATCACGCGGCCACCGCTGTCGGTATCGCCCGCCAGCTCGTGCTGGAGAACACCGGCCGGGTGATCACCGGCGCGGAGCTGGAAGGACTGGACCCGGTCGAGTTGCGGCGCACCGCTCCGGCAGTGGACGTGTTCGCCCGCACCACGCCGGAGCACAAGCTGCGCCTGGTGACCGCTCTCCAGGAGGCGGGTTGGGTGGTTGCCATGACCGGGGACGGCGTCAACGATGCGCCGGCGCTGAAGCGCGCGGACGTGGGAGTGGCCATGGGCCAGGCCGGCACGGAAGCGGCCAAGGAAGCCGCCGAGATGGTGCTCGCCGACGACAACTTCGCTTCCATCGCCCAGGCCGTGCGCCAGGGCCGCACCGTGTACGACAACCTGAAGAAAGCCATCCTGTTTCTGCTGCCGGTGAACGGTGGCGAGACGCTGGCCATTCTCGCCGCAGTGCTGACCGGGCTCACGTTGCCCATAACCCCGCTGCAGATCCTCTGGGTGAACATGGTGAGCTCGGTGGCGCTGGCCATGGCGTTGGCGTTCGAGCCGCCAGAGCCCGACATCATGCGGCGCCCGCCCCGCCCCCGCGACCAGCCCATGCTGTCGGGCTTCTTGCTGTGGCGGGTCGGCTTCGTCTCGGTGATGTTCGTGGCCGGCGTGTTCGGCATCTTCGCCTGGAGTCGCTACGCCGGCTCCAGCCTGGAGGAGGCGCGCACCTACGCGGTGAACACGCTGGTCGTCATGGAAGTGTTCTATCTGTTCAACATCCGTTACCTGGCCGCCAGCTCACTGGGATGGCGCCAGATCCTCGGCACCCGTGCGGTGCTCGTCGCCGTGGGGATCGTCGTCACCCTGCAGCTCATCTTCACCTACGCGCCGTTCATGGAGCGCTTCTTCGATACCCGCCCCGTGGACTTCATTCACGGTGCGGAGATCGTCGCGCTCGGGGTGACCCTGTTCGCGCTGCTCGAGTTGGAGAAGTGGGTGCGCCGCCGATACATCGGCCGGTGACGCTGGGCTCTGTACGCACCGGATGCGCGAAAAGGCGGAGACCCGAAGGCCTCCGCCCGGTAGCGTGACGTGGTGAGGTAGAGACCTCAGACCCGCACGTACTTGTCCCAGGTGCTGTATTCGGTCTG
>JAWLCV010000046.1:14636-33948 GCA_041686955.1 Pseudomonadales bacterium | reverse complement strand
TACGCCGGGCCGCGCGGCTGGCGGACGGCTGGCTGGCGGCGCCGGCGCTCACCCACGGTCAGGCCGCCGAAAGCCTGAGGCTCTATCGGGAGGCGTGCGCGGAGCACGGCCGGGAACCCGCCGCGCTGGCCATTCGCCGCGACGTGTTCGTGGCTGCCACCAGCCAGGAGGCCGCGCGCGTGGTCGGCCCCTACGTTGCGCGGGGCTACCGGGGCTTTCCGGAGCAGGCGCTGCTGGCGGGATCGGTGGCGGAAGTGGCGGACGAGCTGGAGCGCTACCGGGCCCTGGGCTTCACCGACGTCATCGTGCGCAACATCAGCAGCGACCAGGGGGAGGCCCTGGCCACCATCGAACGCCTGGCCGACGTGAAGGCGGCGTTGGCGTGAGCGCCGGGGGGGAGGGCGCCGACTGGCTCGCCTGGGCACGCCGATTGCGGGCCGTGGCCCAGACGGGTCTGGCCTACAGCCGCGACGGCTACGATCTCGAGCGCTTCGCCGAGATCCGGGACATCGCCGAGGGCATGCTCGGCGCCCTCACCGGCACGCCGCCGCAGCGGATTCGCGACATCTATCTGCCGGAGCGGGGGTACCCCACCCCCAAGGTGGATGTGCGGGCGGGGGTGTTTCGAGATGGCGCGGTCCTGTTGGTCCGGGAGGCCAGCGACGGGCGCTGGTCCCTGCCCGGAGGCTGGGCCGACGAGCACGAGTCACCCCGGCAGAGCGTCGAGCGGGAAGTTCTCGAGGAGTCGGGATTCCGGGTCCGGGCCGTGAAGCTCGTGGCCATCAAGGACCGCAGCCTGCATCCCTACCGGCCGCCGCACCTGGACCGCGTCTACAAGGTCTTTTTTCTCTGCGAGTTGTTGGGGGGCGCGCCGGCGCAGAGCCTGGAGACCACGGCAGCCGACTTTTTCCCTCTGGCGGCGCTGCCGGAGCTTTCCCCCGGCCGCACCCTGCGGGAGGACATCGAGGCGCTGGCAACCCATCACCACGCCCGGCACCTGCCGCCCTGGTTCGACTGATTCCGCCAAACCGCGCCGGCCGACGCGATAGAATCCCCGGATAAACCCGTTGTAGAGAGGAGACCCGAAAATGGCGCTGTTGGAAGGCAAGGTGGTACTGGTCACGGGCGCGGCCCGCGGCATCGGCAAGGAGGTGGCCCTGTCGGCCGCGCGCGAAGGTGCCCGGGTGGTGGTGAACGATCTCGGCGGCGCGGTCACCGGCGGCGACCTGGGCGATGCCACCCCGGCCCAGGAGACGGTGGACGAGATCGTCGCGGCCGGCGGCGAAGCCGTGGCCGACTCCCACAGCGTTTCCGACCGTCATGGCGCCAAGGCCATGGTGGAGCTGGCGCTGGACACCTACGGCGGTCTCCACGCGGTGGTCAACCCCGCCGGCATCCTGCGCGACAAGATGTTCCACAAGATGGACGACGCGGACTGGGACGCGGTGATCGACGTGCACCTGAACGGCTCGTACAACGTGGCGCGGGCGGCCATCAACCACTTCCGCGACCAGCAGGACGGCGCGTTCGTGTTCTTCACGTCCACGTCCGGCCTCATCGGCAACATCGGCCAGGCCAACTACGCCGCGGCCAAGATGGGCATTGCCGGGCTGTCCCGGATCATCGCCATGGAAGGAGTCCAGCGCAACGTGCGCTCCAACGTGGTGGCGCCGTTCGCCTGGACCCGCATGATCGCCACCATTCCGGTGAAGGACGAGGCCAGCGCGGAGCGGGTTCGGCGCATGAAGGAGGGGATGCGCGCGGATCAGGTGGCCCAGCCTGTGGTTGCGCTGATCTCGGACGCGGCGCGGGAGGTGAGCGGGCAGATCTTCGCCGTCCGGGGCAACGAGATCTTTCTCATGAGCCAGCCCCGCCCGGTTCGCGGCATGACCCGCCTGGAAGGCTGGACCCCCCAGTCGGTGGTGGACCACGCGCTGCCCGCCATGGCGGGTCAGTTCGAGGACCTGGGAGCCACGGCGTCCGTGTTCAGCTGGGACCCGGTGTGATCCGCCGCTTCAGGTGAGGCCTTCCGCCACCGCCCGGGCCACGTGCGCCAGGTTGTGGCGGTTCAGCGCCGCGACGCAGATCCGGCCGCTGTCGACGACGTAGATGCCGTGCTCCTCGCGCAGGCGGGCCACCGCCTGCGGCGACAGGCCGGAGTAGGAGAACATGCCGTTCTGCTCGAGCACGAAGCGGAAGTCCACGTTGGCGGCCGCCTGCACCCGTTCCACCAGAGCCCGGCGCATGTCGCGAATCCGATCGCGCATCCCCGCCAGCTCCCTCTCCCAGCCGGCGCGAAGCGCGTCGTCGTTCAGCACCCGGGCGACGATGCTGGCGCCGTGGGTCTGGGGGCTCGAGTAGTTGGCGCGGATCACGCGCTTGAGCTGGCTGCGCACCCGCTCGGCCTCGTCGGCGCCGGCCGTGACCACGGACAGCGCCCCCACCCGCTCGCCGTACAGCGAGAAGTTCTTGGAGAAGGAGCTCGCCGCCAGCACCGGCGCGTAGCGTTCCGCGAAGCGGCGCACCGGCAGGGCGTCCTCCGCCAGACCCTGGGCGAATCCCTGATACGCCAGGTCGAGGATGGGCACCAGGCCGCGCTCGCGCACCACGTCCATGACCGCGTCCCACTGCCCGGGCTCCAGGTCCGCGCCGGTGGGGTTGTGGCAGCAGACGTGGAGGATCACCAACGAGCCGGGCGCCAGGCCCGCCAGCGTGTCGCGGAGGGCCGGAAAATCCACGCCGTGGGATGCGGGGTCGTAGTAGGGATACTCGTTCACCCGGAAGCCGGCGGCCTCGAACAAGGCGCGGTGATTCTCCCAGCTCGGTCTGCTGATCCAGGCCTCTGCTCCGGGATTGAAGCGGCGCAGGAAGTCCGCCGCGATGCGCAGGGCGCCGGTGCCGCCCAGGGCCTGGACGGTGACCACGCGGCCGGCGTCCACCGGCTCCGACCCGGAGCCGAACACCAGCTCCTGAACCGCGCGCTGGTAGTCGGCCGGGCCGTCGATGGGCAGATACGGCCGGGGCCGGGGCATCGCCGCCAGCTCCTGCTCTGCCCGGGCCACGCTGTCCAGCAGCGGCACCTTGCCGTCCTCGTCGTAGTACACGCCCACGCCCAGGTTCACCTTGTCCGGGCGCGGATCGGCGTTGAAGGCCTCTGTGACCCCGATGATCGGGTCCCTGGGGGCCAGCGGCACGTCGTCGAGAAAGGATGTCATGAGGCGGTCCTCGCTTGGCCTATGAAGCTGTCGACGGTCGCCTGGGGGCGGCCGGCTCCTGGAGCCGGTGCCAGAGCATGGTGCCGCCGGCTACCGCGACGGGAATGAGGAGAAAATTGACCAGCGGCACTGCGAGCCCCAGGCTGGCGCAGCCGCCGTATCCCAGCGCTGCCGCCGGGTGACGCTTGAGCAGCGCCACCGTCTCGCGGAACGGCCGGCCGCGGTTCTCGGCGGGATAGTCGCAGAACTGCACGGCCATGGTCCAGGCGCCGAAGACGAGCCAGACGAACGGCGACACCGCGTTGACGACCGGAATCAACGTCACCAGGAACACCAGCAGCAACCGCGGCAGGTGGTAGGCGAGCTTGTGCAGCTCCCGGCCGACGGCGCCGGCGGCACTGGCCCAGGCCGACGGCGCGTGCGGCGGTTCGGCTCCGAGCTCACGGCGCTCCACCTCCATCGAGAGGTCGCCGAGAAACGGTCCGGCCACCAGCGCCGCCAGCAGACCGAACAGCCAGACGCCGGCGAGGGTCGCCACCACGTAGAGCGCGGGGGCGATGAGCAGCCCGAGGAAGTCGAGCCAGCCGGGCAGCAGCCCGTTGAGCCACTCGACGAGCCGGTCGGCGAGCCGCCCGACGTAGCCGAACAGCACCGCGAGTCCGACCGACGTCACCGCCAGGCTCACCAGCACCGGAAGCCACGTGTAGCGCCTCATCCCGGGTCGCTGGGCAGCGCGGGCGCCATCCGCGAATGCCCTTACCCCCTGGAGCAGGCTCAATGGGTGATCTCTTCCACCGCCTCCCGCAGCACGTTCACCATGGTTTCGAGCTGCGCCTCGCTGACGATGAACGGCGGCCCCATGCAGACGATGTCGCGGATCTCGCCGGTGCCGCCGCCGTAGAAGAACACCCCCTTCTTCAAGGCGCGGCCGACGATGCGGTTGGCGATGCCGTCTTCCTCCGGGAACGGTGTCAGGGTCGCCCGATCCTGCACCACCTCGATGGCCTGCAGCAGCCCGCGGCCGCGCACCTCCGCCACGTGGGGGTGATCGGCGAACGCCTCCTGGAGGCGGGCGTGGAGCAGTGCGCCCTGCTCGGCCGCCCGTTCCACCAGAGCTTCCTCGCGGAGGATCTGCAGCACCTCGGCGGCGGCGGCGCAGGCGGCGGGGTGGGCACCGAAGGTGTGGAACATGACGTTCATGCCCGCCCGGCTGAGGGCCTCGCCCACCCGCTCGGCGGCGTACACCCCGCCGATGGGGGCGTAGCCGCCCGCCAGGCCCTTGCCGGACACCAGGATGTCCGGCTCGATGTCCCAATGCTGGTGGGCGAAGTCGCGCCCGGTGCGGCCGAAGCCGGTCATCACCTCGTCGAGGATCAGCAGCACGCCGTGCTCGTCGCACAGGCGGCGAACCTCCGGCCAGTAGTCGTCGGGCGGGACGATGGCACCGCCGCTCGAGCCGACGATGGGCTCGGCGATCAGAGCGGCCACCTGGCGGGGATCCTCCGCTTCCAGGGTCTCGCGCACCTGGTCGACGTAGTAGCGTCCGGCGTCGGGATGGTGGGAGCCCAGCGGACAGCGCAGGGGGTACGGCGTGGGCACCCGGGGATAGGTCACCAGGGCGTGCTCCAGGCCCCGTTTGCGGGCGGGGTGCCCCGAGAGCGCCGTCGTGGCGACGGTGGTGCCGTGATAGGAGACGCTGCGGGCAATGATCTTGCGGCGCTCGGGCTCGCCGATGGCCGCCTGATACTGCAGCGCCATCTTCATGGCGGCTTCCACGGCTTCCGAGCCGCCGGAGGTGATGTGGATGCGTGACAGGTTGGCCGGCAGCCAGTCGCGCCCGAGGGTCTCCACCAGCGCCTGCCGGGACGGCGTGATCCAGGGTGGCACCACGTAGGTGCATTCCGCCGTCACCGCGGCCACCCGGTCCGCCACCCGTTTCCGGCCGTGACCGATATTGGCGACGATGGCGCCGCCGGCGGCGTCCAGCAGGCGCCGGCCGTCTGAGGTGACCAGCTCCGCGCCTTCGGCGCGCACGATGGTCGGGTTGTCGGTGCGAAGGAACGGCCAGTTGACTCGAGACATGAGGACTCCGTGTGATCCCGCTTCAGCGGGGGAACTCGTACAGCGCCTGACCCTGACGGTAGCGGTCGAGACGGCGCTCCAGGGCGGCGCGCTCGGCCAGGGCCGTGGGTGCCGGGTCGGCGCCCACCGCGGCGAGGGCGGCCTCGGCGGTGGCCGCGGCGCGCTGGAGCTCCCCGGCCGCTGCCCAGGCCGCTGCCAGGGTATCGAGATATTGCCAGGCGCCGGTATAGAGAGCGACGGGCCGGATCAGTGCCACGGCCCGCGGGCCGTCGCGTACGGCGGGATCGTCTGCCGTCGCGAGCAGCCAGGCCAGATTGTTGCGTGCCAGCAGGCTGCCGCGATCCATGGCCCGCTCGTAGTAGCGGATGGCGCGAGGGAGATTTCGCGGCACCGTGGTGCCCTGATGGTAGTACTCTCCCAGGCGGGCATTGGCCGCCGGGTGATCCTGCTCCGCGGCGGCAGCCAGCAGTTCCACCACCCGGGGCGGATTCAGCGCCTCCCAGCTGACGGCGAGCCGGTACTGCGCCTCGGCGATGCCGGCCTCGGCCGCCACGCCCAGCCATCGCCGGGCGATCTCCAGGTCGGGCTCAGGAACTTCCATGTCGACGTGGAACGTCCCCAGCATGAGCGCGGCGTAGGGGTCGCCGTGGCTCGCCGCGGACTGCAGCCATGCGAGCAGCCGGGCCGATGCCCGCGCGCTGTTGCCGTCGAACAGCGGCCCGGCGAACTCCAGGCCGGTGGGCAGGGTGAGCAATCCCGTGGAGACCGTCTCGCCGTTCCACAGGCCGCTGATCTCGATGCCGCTGGGAGAACCCCGGCGGCCCGGACCCATGGGCCGGTTCAACTCCCAGGTGCCTTCGTGGAAGGAGCCGTCCGGGCGCTCCTCGCGGCCCTGCCCGTGGCGCGCGTCCGCCTGCCATTCCCCTTCGTAGCGGCTGCCGTCGGGGCGAATCAGCCGGCCGAAGCCGTGTCGCTCACCGTTGCGCCAGGTGCCTTCGTAGACGAGCCCCGGAGGGCCTTCGGCGCGGCCGTACCCGTGGCGCTCGCCCTGACGCCATTCACCCTCGTAGCTGAAGCCGTCGGCGCCCGTCATGGTGCCGGAGCCGTGGGGCTGATCGTACGCCCAGTCCCCCCGGTATACCCGGCCGTCGGTGGTGGTGTAGGTGCCGAAGCCGAAGCGTTCGCCGTGCGACCAGTCTCCCTGGTACCGGGTGCCGTCGCTGCCGTCGAATGCGCCTTCGCCGTGGGGCACGTCCTCCGACCACTGTCCTTCGTAACGGCCGTCCGCGTTGTTCAGGATGCCCCGGCCGTCCCTCAGGCCGTCGACGAAATCCCCCTCGTAGCGGCTGCCGTCCGCCTCCCGCAGCGTGCCGCGGCCGTGGCGCCGGCCATGGCGCCAGCCGCCCTGGTAGCGGCTGCCGTCCGGCAGCGCTTCGGTGCCCTGCCCGTGGGGCTGCCCGGCGAGCCAATCGCCCTCGTAGACCCGGCCGTCCGGCCAGCGGAAACGTCCCTGCCCGCTGTACGAGAGGGCATCCGGATAGACCGCGACGGTGCGTCCGGAGGGCAGAGTCAGGGTGCCGGCGGCGGGATCGTCCGCGGGGGCTGGTGGCACGCCGTCCGGCAGATGGGCGCAGGCGGTGACGAGTCCCAGCAGGGCCGCGGCGAATGCTTGTCGTGCGGGTCGGATCACGGCGCGAAGGTTAGCAGAGTCGGGGTGGGGAGCGGCGTGCATCGGGCACGCGCCGGGCGCCCCGTCCCGCCGTCGCTGCCAAAGGCCGAGCCGATTCGGTAAAGTCACCGTTTTCACGAGTCCGGCGCGGAGGGTGTATGACGGTCGAGGGCATCAATGAAGAACGGGTCACCCGCTGGCTCTGCCAGCGAATCCCGGATCTCCGGCCGCCTCTCACGTTCTCTCTCATCGCCGGCGGGCACTCCAATCTCACGTTCCGGTTCGTCGATGGCCGGGGCGCCTCCTTCGTGCTGCGCCGGCCGCCGCTGGGCCACGTCCTGGAGAGCGCGCACGACATGGGCCGCGAGCACCGGATCGTTTCCGCCATGGCGGGCACGGAGGTGCCCGTGGCTCCCACCTACGGCCTCTGCGAGGACCCGGAGGTCAACGGCGCCCCCTTTTACGTCATGGGCTACGTGGAGGGCAAGGTGCTTCACGACGGCGAGAGCGCCAGGTCCGTGCCGGAGGACGATCGCCAGGCTCTGGGGCTGCACGTGGTGGACGTGCTCGCGCGCCTCCACGGCATCGACCCGGACCAGGTGGGGCTCGGCGACCTGGGCCGCAAAGAGGCGTACCTGGCGCGCCAGCTCAAGCGATGGACCAAGCAGTGGGAAGCGTCGAAGACCCACGAGATCCCCGAGATGGAAGCGACGGCGCGGCTGCTCGAGGAGCGGATGCCCGAGCAGGTGGGGGCGGCCATCGTCCACGGCGACTACCGGCTCGGCAACATGATCGTCGGCGACGGCCGCATCCGCGCCGTGCTCGACTGGGAGCTGTGCACGCTGGGGGATCCGCTCGCGGACGTGGGTTACCTGCTCAATTCCTGGGTGGAACCGGGGGAGCCCGGCGCCGAGATGGTTCCCACGGGCGTGGGCGGATTCCCCGGCCGGGAGGAGATTCGCGCGCGCTACGAGGCAGCCACCGGCCGCGACCTCGGCGCCATCAACTACTACCGGGCGTTCTCGCACTGGCGCTTGGCCGCCATCGGTCAGGGCGTCTACAAGCGCTACCTGGTGGGCGCCATGGGCGACCGCCCCGACATGGACCTGGAAGCCTACAAGACCAGCGTGCACCAGCGTGCAGCGGCGGCCCTGGCTTTGCTGAAAGCCTAGTCCGCCGACGGGTCGCCGGCGCCGATCATCGACCTCCAGCCAACTCCAGCGTGCCGAGGATCTCGCCCGCCTCGGTGCGCGCTTCCACCCGCTCCAACCCGGCGGCCGCCGGCAACGCCACCACCAGACAGGGATGCGTGACCACCTGAGGCAGGATCGCGCCGGGTTCCGGGACACGCCACTCGACCAGGACGACGGCCGTGTGCTCGCGCCGCCGCGCTCCGTCCAGCGTCAGGCCGTAGCCCGGAGTCGGCTGCTCGCCACGGGAGATGGCGACGAGCAGGAGCCCGTCTTCCTCTGCCGCGTTGCCGGGATCCGGTTCCCCGGGGTGCGTGGAATCGCCGGGTGTCAGCAGGGTGCTGCCGCGGATCCCTGCCACGGCTGCGTAATCCACCCGGGTCAGCCCCGGCTCCAGGCCCCGGCAGCGGTCGTACGCGAGCACGGTGGTAGCTTCCAGGGCATCGCGCGAGGCGCCTCCGCTGCAGCCGGCGGCCAACCAGCACAGGGCGGCGGCGACGGCGCGGCGGAGCAGGGTACTGAGCGGACGTTCGGTCATGAACGGCTCCGTAACGCAAAGCGGCGTCCCGAGGGACGCCGCTGTGGGCCCGGCCTGGCCGGGTAGCGATAAAAAAGGCGTGTCAGAAGGCTAGGCCTCTGAATGCAACTTCGTCTTCTGGGGGAAGGACACTTGAAAGGGAGGACTGCATGAAGTTGCTGCACGCCTGAAACCTGAATGTGGGGTCCATTATGTACAGTACAAACGGGCTGTCAACAGGTTTTTCTGGTTTCTGTACAGATTTTGTATAGGTTGCCGGGCTAGTTCGGCCGATCCAGCAACTGCTCGGCCTCCACCAGCGCCTCCAGGGCCAACTCGAGCTGGGCTCGGGCCTGGGTGGTATCGGTATGGATTCGCTCGTACAGGGCCCGCGGGTACTCCCCGTCCGCCTGCGGGACTGGGCCGGCCGCCTCCTCTGCGCAGCCGAGGCTGAATTCGGCGAAAGCGTTCAGGCTGCTGATGAGTTCCACCAGGTGCCCCGGACAACCGGTGGGATCCGTGGCGCTGGCGGCGATGGCGATGAGCTCCTCGTCGGTGAAGCGGCGCACGGCGGCTCGTGCCGCGCGCAGCGGCAGCCCCGCCGTGGTGGCGCAGGCGTGCTCGATCTCCTGCCAGCTCGTGGGCCAGTGGAGGGTGGGGATACCCAGTTCCTGCACGGCGCTGAGATGCTTGGGGGTAGCGAACTGGTACACGGCCACCACCCGGGCATCGGGCTGTACCCGGCCGATGCGCTCGATGGCGGAGCTGACCAGGACGGGCAATTGCACCACCACCACTTCGAGGGGCTCGGTACCCGACTGGTCGTCGAGGAACGCGTCGAGGTTCGCCCAGCGCCCGCGCACGTCCAGGCGGCCGGCCTCTTCCTGACGCTGCTCGAGCACCAGCAGGTTGGGACCGATGAGCCCGGTTCGCGCGGGCCGCAGCCGGGCCTGGCGCTGGGTGCAGAGACGCTCGTTGAGCTGCTCGTCCGAGAGCTCCACCAGGGTGGATATGGGGTGCCCCTGATCGATCAGGCGCTTGATGAGCTGCAGGCGCTCGAGTTGCGCACGGCTGTAGAAGCGCGTCTTGCCAGACTTGTGGGCGGGCTCGAGCCCATAGCGGCGCTCCCAGGCCCGCAACCGCTCCACGGCGATTCCGGTGAGGCTGGCGATGGTGCCGATGCGGTACAGGTCGTCGTCGGGGTCCAATATCCTGACCAGTACAAAACCCGTACGAATTGTACAACCGATGGGGAGCTTGTCCAGGTTGCAGGCCGGGGCCGCGGGGGCGGAGAAGGGGAGGCGTGGCGACAGCGCATTGAGGCGCTGTCTTCGCGGCTAGGGAGGAAGGGGAGAGAGACACCGCGCCACGCCTGTTCGTTCACCGGGTTGCCGTTGCGGCGACTCGATGAGAAGGCGCGCATTCTACGGTTTTGCCCGAGCCCGGCAAGGGCTCGCGGGCAAAATTTTTGTTACCGAGTGTAACAATCGGCTTCGGTATTCACAGGCTGTGCGCGATTTCGCAAAATGACGGCTCCAACCGTTCGCATCGGCCTGGGGAGGGCGACCATGCGAAACAACCTCGGTCTGATACTCGCCAAACGGGCGTTTCTCGACCCGGACCGCGAAGTCTACGTGGACAGCCACCGCGACCTGCGCCTGACCTACGCCGAGCTCGACGCCAGGAGCGACCGGCTGGCCAACGCGCTCAAGGACGACGGTCTCGAGAAGGGTGAGCGAGTGGGGCTGCTGCTGCCCAACAGCGCGGAGTTCATGGAGGCCTACTTCGCCCTGGCCAAGGCGGGAGCGGTGGTGGTGCCGCTGAACTGGCGGCTGGTGGCGGACGAGCTGGAGTTCATTCTCCACGACAGCGGCACCCGGCGGCTGATCTACGGCGACGACTATCTGGACACCGTGGCCGAGCTGCAGGCCCGCGGTGAGCGCACGCCGGTGCGGCAGTGGCTGCAGGTGGCGGGCAGCCGGGAGCTGCCCTATTTCTCCGAGGCCTATGAGACGTTCCGCGACCGCGGCTCGGAGAGCCGCGGCCGCGGCTCGGAGACAGCCCTCGAGCCCGATGCCGCCGACGACGACATGCTCTACATCATGTACACTTCGGGCACCACCGGGCTGCCCAAAGGGGTGGTGCACACCCACAACTCGGCCATCTGGGCCATCCTCACCATTGCCGCGACGGCCGAGTACCAGGAAGGGGACCGTTACCTGGCGGCGCTGCCCATGTTCCATGTGGGCGCCTTGACGCCGCTGGCGGTGAACGTCTACCGCGGCGCCACGTCGGTGGTGATGCGCAGCTTCGAGCCGCGCCTCGCCTGGCAGCTCATCGAGCGCGAGCGAATCAGCACCGGTCTGATGGTGCCGGCCATGCTGAACTTCATGCTCGGTGTGGAAGACCGGGAGCGCTTCGACACGAGCTCCGTGCGATGGATCATGACTGGAGCGGCGCCGGTGCCGGTGGCGCTGACGGAGCGTTACGCGGAGCTGGGCATCAGCGTCCTGCAGGTCTACGGTCTCACCGAATCCTGCGGCCCCGCGTGCGTGATGGACGGCGGCAACGCCGCCCGCAAGCCCGGCTCTACCGGCAAGGCCTTCTTCCATACCGAGGTGCGCATCGCCAACGAGGCCGGAGCTTCCTGCCCGCCCGGGGAGGCCGGCGAGGTGCTGGTGCGGGGCCCCCACGTCATGCGCGAGTACTGGAACCGTCCCGACGCCACGGCCGAGACCATACGGGGCGGCTGGCTGCACACCGGCGACGTGGGCGTCATGGACGACGAAGGCTTCGTCTACATTCAGGACCGGATCAAGGACATGATCATCTCCGGCGGCGAGAACGTGTATCCCGCCGAGGTGGAAGGGGTGCTGATGAGTCACCCGGAGGTGGTGGAGGCCGCCGTGATCGGGGTGCCGAGCGAGCAATGGGGCGAAGCGCCCCTGGCCGTGGTGGTGCCCCGCAGCGACGCGCTCAGCGCCGCGGACGTCGTCGACTTCTGCCGCACCAGGCTCGCGGGCTACAAGCGGCCGCGGATGGTCGAGTTCGTCGACGAGATTCCCCGCAATCCCAGCGGTAAGATACTCAAACGCGTGCTCCGGGAGCGGTTCCCGGGGCCGGCACCGGTGTGACGTATGCAGTTGGACGAGTTGGAACGGCGGCTGGGCCCTTTCTGCCGAGCGAAGTACGAGGATCCCGAGGCGCGGGTGTTCGACGTGGTGCAGATGCCCGGCCATGCGGGATTCGCCTACGGCTTTCGGGTGGAATCCCGCGGCCGGGTGGAGTCCTGGTTCATCCGCCTGCCTCCCCCCAACGTGAACTGGCGCGGCACCGCCGACGTGCTGCGTCAGGTGGCGGTGCTGAACGCGCTGGAGGGAACCTCGGTCCCCCATTGCTCAGTGCGGTGGTCGGGAGACGATCTGCAATGGTTCGACTGTCCCTACTTCGTGGTGCCGTGGCTGGAAGGCGACGTGCTGCGGCTCGGCGAGGGGGAGTGGGGAAGCCGGCTGTCGGACGAGCAGCGCTACGACCTCGGGCGTCAGGCGATGACGGCGCTGGCCGAGGTGCACAAGGTGGACCCGGCCCGGGCGGCGTACCTGGGCGATCCGGTCCCGTTCGAGGAGGACGTCACCCGCTGGGACCGCTTCTATGAGCGGGCCGCCGATCCGGAGCGGCTGCGCGGGGTGCCGGGGGTCCGGCGCAAGCTGCTGGAACGGTTGCCGGCGGATGCTCCCGTTGGGATCTTCCACGGCGATTTTCAGACCGCCAACCTGTTCTGCTCCAGGGACGGCCGCCTGCTGGCGGTCATCGACTGGGAGCTCACGGGCATCGGCGCCACCCTGAACGACGTGGGGTGGATTGCCACCTTCAGCGATCCCCACGCCTGGCCGGGGGAGGCGGGGCGTACCTTCTTCCTGGACCCGGATACCCTGGTGTCGCTCTATCGCGACGCGTGGGGTGGTCCGCTGCCGGACCTCGACTGGTTCCGCGCGCTGGCGGCCTACAAGTTCGCCATCATCACCGGCTTCAACCTCAGTCTGCACCGGCGCGGCAAGCGTCACGACCCGGTGTGGGAAGTGACCCGGCTCGCCATGGAACCGCTGATCCGTCGGGCAGACGACCTGCTGGGCTAGGCGTCGCTGCGTTCACACTGGCATGACGCTTGCACTCCACGCTGGTGTGTCGGACCGTTCAGGTCCGGCGACCTGATCACGTACCCAGCAAAAATGTGGAGCGATTCATGAAACTCAGACACGTAACAGCGGCGAGCGTGTTTGCCGCCATGGCGGCATTGGCGGGTTGCGGCCAGGACGAGACCACCACCGCCGAGGACACCTACACCTACGGCGACGAGGAGGCCGATCAGACGGCTCAGGAGACCCAGCCGTACGAGGACACCGAGACCATGGAGACGGAGCCCTTCGAGGATACCGAAGGGATGCAGGACGATACCGGGCTCGCGGGTTCGGTGGACCGCACCGAAGAGCGTCAGGCCGAGGGGATGACCGAGACGGAGATGACCGAGTTCGCCGCCCTGGACACCAACTCGGACGGCGCCATCGACGAGCGGGAATGGCAGCCGGACGCGATGCAGGGCACGCAGTTCGAAGAGGTGGATCAGGATGGTGACGGTATGATCGACCGCGACGAGTTCCGCCAGGGAATGGCCATGTCGGATACCGGCGGTACCACGGGCACCACCGGTACCCAGGGTCAGATGCCGGAGGAAGGCACCCAGCAGTGACCCGCAACACGTCGAGGGCGGCTGTGCCGCATCGCTCCGCGGCGGGGGGCTTCTGCAACACCCCGGAACGCGGCCGCCGTTAGGCCGCTTCCGTGACGGGGGGAGCCCTGCCGCCGGGCTCATGGCGCCGGGCGGCGGCGGCCCTGATTCTGGCAGGCGCCCTGCCGCCGGTAGGGGCAGCGCAGGCGGCAGCGGAGCAGGCCGCGAGCGGTGCCGACGCCTCGGTCAGCGTGGAGGTGGTCGTTCGCGGCCTCGACGATCCGCTCCGCGAGAACGTACGACGATTCCTCTCCATATCCGAGCTGGAGGACGCCGAGGAGGTGACGGCACGCGAGGTGCGGCGCCGGCACCGCCTCGCTCCCGGGCAGATTCGCGAGGCCCTGATGCCCTTCGGCTATTACCGGCCGTCCGTCGGCAGTGAGCTGGAGCCGGAGGGCGCGGGCTTCGTCGCCCGTTATCGGGTTGAGCCCGGCGAGCCCGCCCGGCTGCGCCGGGTGGACGTCCGCCTGGTGGGGGAAGGGAAGGATTTTCCTGCGTTGCAGCAGACTCTTCAGGGCGTCGAGCTCGCCCCGGGTGAGCGTCTGGTTCACAGCCGCTACGAAGCGGCCAAGGCCGCGCTGTTCGAAGCCGCCTACGACTACGGATTCCTCGAGGCCTCCTGGCGCACCAGCGAGATTCGCGTGCAGCCCGACCGGCTGCAGGCGGATGTGGCTCTGGTGCTGGACACCGGCCCGCGCTTCTACTTCGGCGAGGTGGACATACGCCAGGACGTGTTGCGCCCGGAGCTGGTGCAGCGGTTCGTGGCCATCGAGTCCGGGGACCCCTACGACGTCGACCGTCTGCTCGAGGTGCAGCGGGCCCTGAGCGAGACCGACTACTTCGCCCGGGTGGAGATTCACGCCGAGCCGGAGACGGCGGGACCGGACCAGCGGATTCCGGTTCGCGTGGTGACGGAAGCCTCCGACCCGAGGCGTTACACCGTAGGCGTGGGCTACGGCACCGACACCGGGCCCCGGTTCAGTCTCGGCGTGCTGCTGCGGCACGTGAACGCGCGCGGCCACCGGGCGCGGGCGGATCTCCAGCTTTCGAGCATCGAACAGGCCGTGGGCCTGCGCTACGGGATACCCATCCGCAACGTGGCGACGGACAGTCTCGACTTCTTCGCCACGGCGCGGCAGGAAGAGCTGGGGGATGCGGAGACGGACCGCTACGAGCTCGGCGTCAGCCAGGTGGTGAGCTGGCGCGGCTTCCGCAGGCAGCTCTACCTGCGGGCCCAGCGCGAGCAGTTCGAGTTCGGCAGCGGGCCGAGCCAGGAGTCCGATCTGGTGTTCCCGGGAATCGCCCTGACCCGCGAGCGCATGGACGATCTCCTGTATCCCCGGTTCGGCCATCGCATCCGCATGGATCTGCGGGCCGGGCTGGAATGGCTGCTCTCGGAGGTGTCGTTCACCCGCTACGACCTGGCGCTCGACTGGGTGCGTGGGCTGTCCCAGCGCACGCGGCTGTTGCTGCGGGCCGACGTGGGGATACTCTGGACCGACGATTTCGATCGGCTGCCACCGTCCCAGCGCTTCTTCGCCGGAGGCGACCGCAGCGTTCGCGGGTACGCTTACCAGGACATCGGCCCGCGCAACGCCGAGGGCGAGGTCATCGGCGGCGAGCGGGCCGTGACGGCGAGCCTGGAGATCGAACGACTGTTCTACGGCAACTACGGCGGTGCGGTGTTCGTGGACGCTGGCGACGCCTTCGACGATTCGCCGGAGCTGAAGGTGGGCGCCGGCCTCGGCTTCCGCTGGCGCTCGCCCATCGGCATGGTGAGGCTGGACCTCGCCCACCCGTTCGACGACCCGGACGACGAGTTCCGTTTCCATCTCACCATCGGAACCAGTTTCTGATGGCCGGCGCGGCTGCGGTGGCCAGAACCGTCGCCGTCATTCTCGCGGGCCTTCTGATCGCGGTGCTGGCGGCCGTGGCGTGGCTGGTGTGGACTCCCTCGGGCACCCGGTTCGCGGTGCAGCGCGCACAGGCCTGGCTGCCCCCGGAGCTCACGGTGGAACGGGTGTCGGGGCGGCTGGCGGGGCCGCTCACTCTCGACGGCGTGCATATGCGCAGCGACGCCATGGACGCCACCATCCAGCGCCTGTCCCTGCGCTGGTCACCGGCCAGCTTGCTCCGCGGGCGGCTGGAGGTTCGAGAGCTCGCCGTCGAGGGCGTCCGCTACCGGGCGCTCGCCGCCGAGCCGCAACCCGGGGGGGAACCTTTCACCATGCCCGAACGGGTGGAGCTTCCGGTGACGGTGGTCGTGCAGCACTTGGCCGTCGTCGACGTACGCGCCTGGGCGGCGCCGGATGCGGAGTATCCGCTGGTGGTGGATCGGGTGGATCTCGCGGGCCGCTTCGAGGATTCCCGGCTCCACGTGACGGCGCTGGAAATCGCGTCCCCCGAGGTGAGCGCCCGGGCCGAGGCACGCGTCACCACGGTGAGCCCGTACCCGCTGGAGGCTCAGGTCGGCTGGCGGCTGACGCCGCCGGACTACGCCCCCGTCTCCGGCATGCTGCGGCTCGGCGGCACCCTGGATGCTCTGGAGCTGACCCAGCGTGTGGCGGCCCCCTACAACGCGGGCCTGGACCTCACCCTGACGGACCTGCTTCGCGCCGGGGCCTCGCCGGCACTCACGGCGCGGCTCGTGGTGGACGAGCTGGATCCCAGTGCCGTGGGCGGCGATCTGCCCCCCGCTCGGCTCCACCTCGACGCTCGGGCCCGGGGCCCGGTGGACGGCTTGACGGTGGAGGCGGAGTTGTCGGGTGCCATGCCGGAATATGGGCGCCTGCTGGCCCGGGCTCGCGCCCGTCTGACGGGTGATGCGGTGGAGCTCGATCGCCTGGAGCTCGCTCAGCCGGATGGCAGCGGCCGGGTGGAGGCGCGGGGGCGGGTCGCGTTGCAGCCGGACCTCCACGCGGACCTGCTGCTGCGTTGGCAGGACCTGGGGTGGCCCATGGATGCCGAGCCCGGCGTCACCAGCCCCGCGGGCTCGCTGCGGGTTCAGGGGCCCGTGGACGACTATCGCCTGGCGCTGGAAACCCGTCTGGAGGCGGCGGGGCAGCCATCCGTCACCCTGGAGGCGGACGCTATGGGCAGCACCGAGGCCATGACCCTGAATCTGCGAGCCCGCGGCGGCGGCGGCCGGCTCGGCGGGCGGGTGGTGGCGGCCTGGGCACCGGACCTCGAGCTGGAGGCCAGCCTGGAGGCGGAGGATCTCGACCCGTCGCTGCTGGTGGCGGACCTGCCGGGCAACTTGGACGCCAGCCTGGTGGTGCGCGGGCGGCTGACGGGCGAACGTGCCCTCGTCGAGGTCGAACGGCTGCAGGCGGGCGGCAGCCTGCGGCAGCAGCCCCTGGCCCTGGACGTGCGGGGCCGCGTGGCGCGCGGGGCAGACACCACCATGGCCGACTTCGATGCCCTCTCGTTGGCTCTGGGCGGCACGAAGCTGGAGGCCAGCGGCCGGGTGGCGGAGCGGGTGAACGTGCAATGGCGCCTGGTCAGCGACGACCTTTCCGCCTTGTGGCCGGACCTGGCCGGTCGGTTGGCGGGATCCGGCACCGTGGCGGGCAGCCTGCCGGAGGTGCGGCTGGACGCCGAGCTGGAAGGGGCCGACCTGGCGTTCCAGGAGAACAGGCTCCAGGCGTTGGCGCTGGAGGCCGATCTGGACCTCGGCGGAGACGCGCCATCGAGCCTGCGGCTCGCGCTGCGGGACGGTGTGGTGGCGGGCAGCGGCGTGGAGAGCGTCACCGTGGAGGGTTCCGGGACGCCCACGGACCACCGCCTGCAGCTCGCGGTGCGCGGGGACGCCGTCACGGCGGACGCCAACCTCGGAGGACGGGCCGAGGATCTCTGGGGCGACAGCCCGGCGTGGCATTTCACCCTCACCGAGGCGCGTCTGGGCGTCGCCGAGCTCCCGCCGTGGCAGCTCGCCGGAGCGGCCTCCGGAAACCTCGGCGCTGGGCAGATGCGTCTGGGGCGCCACTGCTGGGCCAGCGGCGGTGCCCGGCTGTGCCTGGAGGGGGAAAGTGGAGCCGACGGGCTGGCCGGTCGGCTGGAAGTCCGGGAGCTGGGGTTCGGCTATTTCGCAGCGCTCATGCCCGATGACTACGCGCTCTCGGGGGCCGTCAGCGGCATGGGGCGGATCAACCAGACTTCGGGCGGCACCCTGACCGGAGAACTCCGTCTGGAAACCACCGCGGGCCGTCTGGAGCTGCCGCTGACGGCGCAGCCGGGCGCCGACACCGGCGGGGACGAGGTGGTGGTGGGGCTGGAGCCGAGCCGCCTGGCGGTGGATCTGGATGCCCACGGGGCCCGCGCGGACCTCGAGCTCGAGCTGGAGCACGGGCGTCTGGCACTGGAAGCCACGAGCCCCGCGGCCGACCCCGCCGCGCCGTGGGCGGAGCGGCCGCTCCACGGCCGGATGCAGCTCGAGGTTCCCGATCTCGCCTTCGCCGGAGCGCTGCTGCCCCAGGTGGAGGACCTGTCGGGACGCGTGTACGGTGCGCTGACCGTGCAGGGTACCGTGGCGGAGCCCCTGCTCGGCGGCACGCTGGCGCTCACCGACGGCGCCGTGGACGTGCCGCCGGCCGGGCTGGTGCTGACGGAGATCTGGGCAGAGCTGGAGGGCCGAGGCCGCGAGGGACTGGGCCTCACCGCCGGCGTCCGGTCCGGCGACGGCGAGCTGCAGGTGGAGGGCGTCATGAGCGTCTTCCAGGAGATTCCCACCGCGGCCATCCGCGTCGTGGGCGAGGCGTTCCGGGTAGTGGACACCGACGAGGCGCGCATCGTCGCCTCCCCGGACCTGCGCCTGGATGCGGACGCGGAGCGGATCCTTCTGGCGGGCAGCGTGCGCATCCCGGAGGCGGCCATCACGCCCGGGCGCATCACCCCGGGGGCGGTGACGGTTTCCGACGACCAGGTGCTGGTGAGCGTGGAAGGTGAGGCTCCGCCCGCCGTGGGGCGGCCCCTGGAGGCGGAGATCCGGGTCATCCTGGGCGACGAAGTGACCTTCGCGGGTTTCGGCCTGGAGGCCCGGCTCGACGGTGAGGTGGTGGTACGCCAGGCGCCGGAGACGCCGACCACGGCCAGCGGTGAGATCCGGATCGTCGAGGGGGAGTATCGGGCCTACGGACAGGGCCTGGTCATCGACAGCGGCCGCATCTACTTCGCCGGTGGCCCGGTGACCGAGCCGGCCCTGGACGTGCGGGCGGTGCGGCGCCCGGCGGAGGGGATCCTGGTGGGGGCCGAGGTGGGAGGCACCCTGGAGGAGCCCGAATTCAGGCTCTTCTCCGAGCCCTCCATGACCCAGCAGGAGCAGCTCTCCTGGCTGGTGCTCGGCCGCCCGCTGGAGGACGCCCCTGGCGGAGAAGGCGACGCGCTGGCGCGGGCCGCGCTGGCGCTGGGGCTCCGCGGCGGAGATTTTCTCGCGAAGAACCTGGGCGAGCGGCTCGGCGTCGATCAGCTCACCGTCCAGACCGGACCCGAGGAGGCGGGCGCGCCGAGCGATCCGAGCGAGGCGGCGCTGGTGGCCGGCAAGTATCTTTCTCCCAGACTCTACGTCAGCTACGGCATCGGCCTGTTCAACGCCGCCTCCGTGCTGCGCATGCAGTACGACATCGCCAAGCACTGGAAGCTGGTCACCGAATCCGGCGGCGCGGCGAGCGGGGCGGATCTGTTGTTCACGATCGATACGGGGGATTAGCAGGTCGCTGTCCGCTGTCCGCTATCCGCAGGAGGGTCAGTGCCTGGGAATCTGGCAGCCACGCTCCAGCGGACGGCGGAAAGCGGAAAGCGGAAAGCGGAAAGCGGAAAGCGGAAAGCGGAAAGCGGAAAGCGGAAAGCGGAAAGCGG
>JAWLCV010000046.1:0-14536 GCA_041686955.1 Pseudomonadales bacterium | reverse complement strand
GCGGAAAGCGGAAAGCGGAAAGCGGAAAGCGGAAAGCGGAAAGCGGAAAGCGGAAAGCGGAAAGCGGAAAGCGGCCCTCCAAAAAAAGGCGATGAAGCGGGGGCTTCATCGCCATTGCCCGGCCGTTGGGGTAGGGGGAGAGTGCCGGGGAAAAATCGAAAGAGTACGATAGATACGGTAGCGGGCGGGGTCCGCGGCTGCATTGACGTGCGTCAGTCGGCGCTCGACGGCCAGGGAAATCCCTACTCGATCACACGGTCGTCACGGCGTGGTGTTCCTGATGCTGCAAAGTCGATAGTATCTCTGCGCCAATCGCCGTTCGGGGTAAAACAGCCATGTCCATGTTCGATAAACGCAAGGATAGCGAAACGACCAGTCATGAGCCGCCGGCCGCCAGTCCGGCTTTCGACAACCGCGCGAGAACGCCGGAGCCTACTTCACGGGGGATCGCCATGATCGGCAAGACCATCAGCATCAAAGGGGACATCACCGGCGAGGAGAGCCTGATCATCGAAGGCAAGGTGGACGGCACCATCCATCTCAAGAACAACGACCTCACCATCGGCCAGTCCGGGCAGGTGAATGCCAACCTAACTGCCAACGTGGTGCGCATCGACGGGGAGGTGAAGGGCGACATCGTCGGGGTCGAGAAGGTCATCATCACCAAGACCGGCCGGGTGCAGGGCAACATCGTCGGCCCCCGGGTGACCCTGGAGGACGGCGCCAAGTTCAAAGGCAGCATCGACATGGACCCGAGCAGCACGGAGCGCAGCGTCGGTTCCCAGTCGCCCAAGCCGGTGACCTCGGCGAAGCCCGCGGCGGCGGAGGAGAGCAGAGCGGGCGAAGTGGCCGGCAAGGCCTGAGCCGGCATCGCGCCTCCACGGACTGGGGCCGATGAAAGACACGGATCGGGCGTCATCCCGCGGCGGCAGCGTGGAGTCACGCCAGACGCTGCTGCTGCCCCACCTGTTCGAGGCCCTGGAGGAGGGGGCGCGGCTCACCGTGTTGGACGTCGGGCCCGGGGTGCCGGAGACGGTGGAGTTCTTTTCCCGCTACCGCTGCCGGCTGCACTTCGCGGACCTGTTCGATCATCCGGCGCTGGCGCAGCCGCCGGAAGAGGACGCCGAGCTCCACTACCAGAGCGTGTTCGCCGAGCTGTGCGACTTTCCGGAGACCACGCGCTTCGACGTCTGCCTGCTGTGGGACTTCCTGAACCATGTGCCCTTGCCGGGGGTGCGCGCGTTCAGCCGGGTGCTGCGGCCGTATCTGCACCGGGACAGCAGCGGCCACGGCTTCGGCGCGTTCAAGGCTTCGGCACCGGCCGCCAGCCGCAGCGCTCCGCAGGAAGCGCTGCGATACGGCATCCGCGATGTGGATCAGCTCGTGGTCCGGCCGCTCCCCGGCGCGAGCCCGCCGGGCTTCGCCCATTCCCGCACCGCGCTGGCGGAAGCCCTCACGTGCTTCGAGATCGTCCGCGGCACGCTGCTGCGGGAAGGCGCCATGGAACTGCTGCTGCGGGCGCGGTGAGGCGGGCATGACCGAGACCGCCGTGGTGGCCTTCACCACGTTCTTCGCCACCGTGGGGCCGCTGGACGTGGGTCCGGTGTTCGCCGCGATGACGCCGGCGGCCGATCCCCGCAGCCGGCGCCGCATGGCGGTGCGCGGCACGGCGATCGCCACGGTGATACTGCTCGCATTCGCCCTGGCCGGTGAGACCCTGCTCGCCAGCCTCGGCATATCCCTGGCGGCGCTGCGGGTCGCCGGCGGCATCCTGCTGTTGCTCATCGCCATCGACATGGTGTTCGCCCGCCCGTCCGGCAGCACCTCCACCACCGAGGAGGAAGCCCGGGAAGCGGCCCGCCGTACGGACGTCACCGTATTTCCCCTGGCCACGCCGCTCATCGCCGGACCGGGAGCCATGGGCGCCGCCATCCTGCTCATGGCCGACGCCGAGGGGGACCTGGTGCGCCAGAGCGTCGTCGTGGCGATGCTGCTGGCGGTGATGCTGCTGACCCTGGCTTCGCTGCTGCTCGCCAGCCAGCTTCAGAAGTACCTGGGGGTCACCGGGCTGCACGTGGTCAGCCGCGTGTTCGGCGTGCTGCTGGCGGCCCTGGCGGTGCAGTTCATGTTCGACGGCATCGCCCAGAGCGGTCTGCTGCGCGGCTGACCGGACCTCAGGAGACTCCGGAGGTCCGGCTACCGGTCTTGACGCCGGCGCGCGCCAGCGCCTCCGCCGACTGAGCGCCCGGCAGCACCGACAGCGAACCCTCGGTCTCGAGAACGACGGCACCCACCGCCTCCGGAGTCAGACCCTGCTGCCGCACTGCGGCGAGGATCTCGTCCCGGGTCACCCGCTCCGCCTCGAGCGCCTGGTCGAGATACTCGCCCTGGAAGAACAGCAGGGTGGGCTCCGCCTTGAGCAGGTTCCGGAACGGCGGCACCCGCACCGCCACGAAGGTGCTGACCAGTTGCAGGGCGATGAGCAGCCCCAGGGCCACCACCCCCTGGGCCAGGGCCACGTCCCTGGAGGTCAACACCGTGGCCAGGGTAGAGCCAAGTGCGACGGTGACGACGAAGTCGAACGCGTTCATCTTCGAGAGCGTGCGTTTTCCGCTGACTCGCAGCAGCACGACCACCGAGGCGTAAGCCAGGGTCCCCAGCACCAGCGTCCGCAGGATGGGCTCCCAGCCGTCGAAGATCATCGCGCGGCTCCTGCCGGCAGGCCACCCCAGATGGCTGCCTCGTCGAAGCCGAGCGCCGCGAAATCGTCCCGCCGCAGCGCCTGCTCGCCCGCATCGGCGAGAAAGAACTCGTCGAGCTGCGGCGGTGCCGCGGCGGTGCCGGCCAGCATGGCGTGGACCTGGCCGCGGTGGTGGATCTGGTGCTGAAACAGGTGCAGCAGGATGCGGTCGTTGCGCTCCGTCTGGACCCATCCGCGGCGCACGAGCTCGGAGGTGGCGGCGAGCCGGTCATCGCAGAGCCCCTCGCACACCGCCACCAGCCGGCGGTCGATGTCCCGTTGCGCCCGCTCGAGATCGGCGAGGCGGGTGAACGGTATCTCCGGCTCGAAGGCGTTGGGACCCATGCACTGGCCTTCCAGGGCGCTGACGTAGAACCAGTCCACCGTGAGGTTGTGGTTCAGGGTATGGATGATGGAAGGGAAGAAGCTCGTGCGCCGGGCCGCCAGATCCTGATCGGACAACGTGCGGCAGGCGTTCAGCAGGCGATGATTGGCCCAGGCGTTGTTGCAGGCCTGGGCGTGGAAGTAGATGGCGGACGTCATGGAAGGCTCCCGAAGGATGGAGGTTCCCGCCCCGGGAGGCCGCAGGGCGGCGCCGGCGATCAGCTTACGAGAAGCGCTCCAGAGCCACCAGACCCCAGGTCAGGACCACGAGAACCAGGCTGAGCGCAACGGCCGCGGAGCTCATGTCCTTGGCCCGGCCCGCCAGGTCGTGGTGGTCGTTGCCCATGCGGTCGATGGCGGCCTCCACCGCCGAGTTCAGAAGCTCCGTGATCAGCACCACCAGGCACACGCCGATGAGCAGCGCGGTCTGCACCAGGGTCTGTCCGAGCAGGAACGCGCACGGCAGGAGAATCAGCGCTGCCACGCACTCCTGGCGAAAGGCCGTCTCGTAGCGCCAGGCGGAGCGCAGGCCCCGGGCGGAATACTCGGTGGCCTTGATCATGCGCTTGATGCCGGTGTGGTGAGGCTTGCTCATGGGCTCATTCGTCCGGGCAGGACCCGTGCTCCACCTGAATGGTGGAGTGATCGATGCCGAACTCCTCGTCGAGCACCGCCTTGACGCGCGACACCACCTGGTAGGGGTCGGCGTGGTCTTCCACGGTGGCGTGCAGGGTCAACAGCGGCCGCTCCGCGGTGAGCGCCCAGGCATGCAGGTGATGGACGTCCACCACCCCGGGCACCCGGGCCACCAGGGTGTCGCGGATCTGCTGGAGGTCCACGTCCTCGGGCACGCCCTCCAGCAGAATGTGCGTGGAGTCGCGCACCAGCCGCCAGGCGCCCCGGCCGAGGATGACCACGATGACCAGGGCCAGCAGCGGGTCGGCGTAGAGCCAGCCCGTGAGCCAGACGGTGAGGGCGGCGGTGACGGCCGCGGCGGAGCCGAGCATGTCGCCGAGGACGTGGAGCGCGGCGCTGCGAACCGTGGCGTTGTCGTGGCCGTGGTGCAGCCAGCGGTATGCCACCACGTTGATGACGAGGCCTGTCGCCGCCACCGCCAGCGCCGGCAATGGCAGCATGCCTTCCGGGGCCCGCAGCCGCTGCCAGGCCTCCAGGAGAATCCAGACGACCAGGCCGAACAGGGTCAGCCCGTTGATGAAGGTCGCGAGCACCTGGTAGCGGTGGTAGCCGTAGCTCAGGTTGTGATCGTGACCGCGCCGGGACAGCCGCAGCGCGTACCACGAGAACCCCAGCGCCGAGGCGTCGAGGAACATGTGCCCCGCGTCCGCCAGCAGGGTCAGGGAGTTGGTCAGCAGCCCTCCGGCCACCTCCACCAGCATGAAGCCGGCGATGAGCATGAAGGCGCGGCCCACCAGACGTTCGTGGCCGTCGCTGCCGTGATCGTGGACGTGGGCCATCGGCGCCTACTCGAGCAGCCGGCGGATCTCCGCCACCGCCGCGATTCCGAGCTCCTCGCTGGCCGCCACCGGCATGATGTTGAAGAGCTCGCAGCCCGCCTCCCGGTAAGGCCGCAGAAAGTCGGCCACCTCCGCCGCCGTTCCGTAGGGGCTGTACTTCTCGAAGCGCTCGAAGGGCACCCGGTAGAAACTCTCCATGCCGCGGGCGAGCCGTGTGCGGGCCTGCGCCCGGTCGTCGTCGATGCCCACCCAGACCTGCAGCCCGTGCAGGGCGGGGCGCGGCCGGTCCAGGGCCGCGGCCCCGGCGTTCACCTGACTGACCACCTCGGCGAAGCGTCGCGGCGACGACCAGACGCCGAGCCAGCCGTCGCCGAAGCGGGCGGCACGGGCGACGGCGGCGTCGGCGCGGCCGCCGATCACCATGGGTATGGGTGGCTGCGGCGCGGGCCGGATCCACGCCCGCTGGAAACGGAAGAACTCGCCGGAGTAGTCCATGGGCTCGCCGCGAAGCAGTCCCTGCACCACCGCCAGGCATTCGTCGGTGCGCCGTCCCCGGCTGCCGGGATCCACGCCGCACATGGCGATCTCGTTCCTGTCTTCGCCGCCCACCCCCACGCCGAGGATGAGCTGACCCGGAGCCGACTCTGCCAGCGTGGCGAGCTGCCGGGCCACCGGTACGGGATGGCGCAGCGCCAGCAGGTAGACCCCAACGCACACCGTGAGCCGTGGATCCAGCGCGGTCAGGGTGGCGGCGTTGATCAGCCCGTCCATGCCGGCCCCGACGTGGAAGCTCACGTGATCGGCCACGAACACGTGATCGATGCCCTGCTCGACGATCTGGGCGACCAGGGACGCGCGCCGGGCGTGGGGCGACGACAGCAGTTCGGGAGAGGCGAGGGTGCCTACGAGCATCAGATCAGGGTCTTCGGGTCGATGCCCAGCATGACCTTGCCCACCACCTCGTAGGTGGGTTGGGCGACCATGAGGTGCTGGGTGGCCACGTGAACGTCGCGGAAGCAACGTTGCAGGGGGCTGTGCTGGTAGATGGAGGAGCCACCGCCGGCATGGTACAGGAGGTCCACCGCCTGTGCCGCCGACCAGGCGTTGTGGGTCGCCGCCAGCCGCAGGCTCGCTTTGACGTCGACGTCGAGGCGGTCCCGGTTCTGGGCCTCGTGCCAGGCGCCGTCGATGATCTCCCGGGTGTGAGCCCGGGCCGACGCCACGAGGGCCCGGGCCCGCGCCAGGTCATGCTGGGCGCCGGGCCGCTGGGCCAGGGTGCGGCGGCTGCCCGTCGGCACCTTGGCCGTGGCCAGCTCGCAGAAAGCCTCCAGAGCCCGCTCCGCGATGCCTACGGCCACCGCGGACACGCCGAGCGCCAGCAGGCCCAGGATAGGAAACCGGTACAGCGGCGTGTCGATCCGGGCACGGCCGCCGAGCACCGCCCAGCGACCCTCGGGCACCAGCACGTCTTTCACCTCGATGTCGTGACTGCCCGTTCCGCGCAGCCCGGACGTGTGCCAGGTATCGTGGATGGTGACTTCGCTGGCCGGAAGCAGCGCCAGCACGGACGCCGGCGCGCCGTGGGCGTCTAGCCGGGGCTCGCCGTTTGCCATGACGATGCAGCCGCCGCAGATCCAGTCGGAGACCTGGCAGCCGCTGGCGAAGGGCCAGCGCCCGGACACGCGATAGCCGCCCGGCACCGCCTCCGCCCGCCCCAGGGGCGCGGTGACGCCGCTCGAGATGCAGTCGGGATTCTCACCGTAGATGAGCCGGGCCCACGGCTCCGGCAGGGATGCCGCCAGGATACCCGTGGTGGCGCCGATCATCTGGCACCAGCCCACCGCCCCGTCGTGGCGCGCGGTGACCACCAGGGTGTCGAAGAAGGCCTGGGGATGCACCTCGCCGCCGCCGTAGCATTCCGGCACCAGCAACCGGAACAGGCCTGCATGGGCCATCCGCCGGGCCAGGTCGTCGGGCATGCGCCGGGCCGCTTCGATCTCGTCGGCGCGGCGGCGGATTTCGTCCCCGAAGGAATCCGCCGTCGCCATGGGTTCCGTCGTGGACATAGCGCTTCCGGCCAAGGCTTCGCAGGCGAAGGTGCGGCGATTATCACGAATCGGTGGCGCGGTTGAAACCGCCGCCCGACGTACCGCGGCCCGGCGTATCGCGGCCCGGCGTACCGCCGGCGGGGGCAGGGCCCAGGCAGCCCCGCGCTGTCAGCGCCCGCTGCAGATCCGCCGCGTCGGTGAATTGGTGGGTCGCGAGGCCCAGGGCCGCGGCCGCGGCGACGTGGGCGGGCTCGTCGTCCACGTACAGCACCCGCTCCGCCGGCAGGCCCATGAGCTCGAGCAGGGTGCGAAAGAGCCGCGGATCCGGCTTCATCAGGCCCGCGTCGGCGGAGAACAGGCGTGGCCGGAACAGCTCCAGCACCTCGCCGTAGCGGGACTCGAGGCCGGCGCGGACCAGATCCGAGTTGTTGCTCAGCATGGCCAGCGAAACCCGCGCCTTCGCCCGGCGGGCGATCTCCACCACGGCGCTATCCGGCTCGAAGGCGCGGACCCACAGCTCCCGGAACCGCTTGAGGCTCACCCGCGCGCCGAGCAGGCGCACCCCTTCCCGGTAGGCGGCCTCGCCCTTCAGGCGTCCGGCGTCGCAGCTCCGGCTGTAGCCGGAGGCGACCAGGCGCTTGTGCAACGCATCCGGCGGGAGGCCGGTGAGGCGGGCGAAGCCGGCGAGTCGCTGCTCCGGACGATAGCGAAACACCACGCCACCCAGATCGAAGATGACGGCCGCGTAGTCGCCGGTCGCGGGCTCCCTCGAGGTCACCGGGATCAGAACCGGGCCGGATCGCGGAACGCCAGGTGCAGCCGCCGCGAGCGAAAGCGCCAGCCGGCGGCGGTGCGCGCGAAGCGGTCTTCGTAGTGCCCGACGGCCGCCGGTCCGTTCAGCGGCGCCGGCTCCGGGCGCTGACTCTCGTCGCCGTGATGCCGGTACAGGGTCAGATACGAGATCCCGCGCGCTTCGTCCCGGCTCAAGACGTCGATGAACACGTTGCTGATCACGTGGCGGGAACGCAGTTCGTCCGGGCGGGTCTGCAGCGACGCCCAGATGGCGTCACGGCCCGCCAGGGGCCGCCCCACGTCCAGCATGCCGTCGTCGGTGAACAGCTCCACCAGGGCATGGTAATCGCGGAAGTCGATGGCCCGGGCATAGGCGACGGAAAGCGCGGTGCAGGCGCGCTCGATGCGTGCTAGGTCGTCTTCATCCATTGCGGTATGGTTGCGGATTGCACCGGTTTCGACAACAGAAGGAAGTGGCTATGGAACGCGTATCGCTGGAGCTCGATGGCAAGGTGGCCGTGCTCAAATTCAATCATCCCGAGGTGATGAATGCCGTGGGCCAGCAGATGGTCCAGGAGCTCCTCGACGCCGTGCTCGAGGTGCGCAGCGCCGACAGCGGCGCCCGCTGTCTGCTGCTCACCGGCGAGGGGCGCGGCTTCTGCGCCGGCGCGAACCTGCAGGACGACATGCGCGCCGGCCGCAAGGGCGGTGCCGGTGACTTCCTGCGCAAGTTCTACCATCCCCTGCTGGTGACCCTGCGCGAGCTCGACATGCCGCTGGTGACCGCGGTGAACGGAGCCGCCGCCGGCGTGGGCATGAGCTTCGCCATCATGGGCGACATCGTCTGTGCATCGAAGAGCGCGTTCTTCCTCCAGGCGTTCTCCAGGATCGGTCTGGTGCCCGACGGCGGCTCCACCTACCTGCTGCCGCGCCTCGTCGGCTGGGGACGGGCCGTGGAGCTGTCGCTCCTGGCCGAACGCCTGTCGGCGGAGGATGCCTACCAGTGGGGGCTGGTCAATCGCCTCTACGACGACAACGACGCGCTGATGGCCGGTGCCATGGACCTGGCCCGGCGCCTGGCCGACGGGCCGAAGAGCCTGGGTCTCATCCGCAGGCTGTATTGGGACTCCTGGCAGAACTCCTTCGAGCAGCAGCTCGAGCTGGAGGCGCAGCTGCAGAACGAGGCGGGCCGTACCCGGGATCACCTGGAAGGGGTGACCGCGTTCCTCGAGAAGCGGGACGCCAGGTTCACCGGCGAGTGAGGCGGTGGGCCCCGGAATCGGCGCTGAGTCGCGCCGTGCCGGGGCCCGCTGGGACGGGGCCCGCTGGGACGGGGCGCTAGATCCCCAGCAGCCGGGCGTAACGGTCCCGGTGGTAGGCCTGGTTGCCGAAGATGGCTTCGGCGGCGCGCGCCCGCTTCAGGTAGAAGCCGGCATCGAACTCGTCGGTCATGCCGATGCCGCCGTGGATCTGGATCAGCTCGTTGGACATGTGGTGGAGGAAATCGCCGGCCTTGCACTTCGCCAGCGAGCAGAGCTCCGCCACGTCGTCGGCGCCGGCGTCCACCGCCTGCAACGCCGCTTCCACGCAGGAGCGGGCCAGCTCCATCTCCGTGTAGAGCTCGGCGGCACGGTGGCCGAGGGCCTGGAAGGAGCCGATCACCCGGCCGAACTGAACCCGGGTCTTGAGATAATCCAGGGTCATGTCGAAGGCCTGGGCCGCGGTGCCGAGCATCTCGGCCGCGAGGCAGGCCCGGGCCCGGTCCAGGGTAGCCTCGAGCACCGGGTAACCCTGGTCCACCTCACCGAGCACGGCGCCCGCGTCCACCGACACGCCGTCGAACCGGACGTTGGCGTAGCCGCGGCTGTCCGCGGTGCGAAGCGGCTGCCGGCTGACTCCCGGTGCGTCCGCGGGCATCAGGAACAGGGTGATGCCCTGGCGTTGCCCGGGTGATCCGCCGGTGCGCGCCGCGACCACGAACGCCGTGGCGGCGCCGCCCTCGAGGACGAAGCGCTTGTCCCCGGTGAGGGTGTAGCCGGAGCCGGATTTCTCCGCCTTCAGCGCCACCTCGTCCGGTAGGTGCCGCGGACCTTCGTCCACCGCCAGTGTGAGGATGGCGGAGCCATCCACCACCCCGGGCAGCCATGCCTGCTTCTGTGCCGCGCTGCCGCCCTGGAGAACCGCCGTGGCGCCCACCACGGCGGAGGCGAACAGCGGCGACGCGGTGAGCTGTCGGCCGGTCTCTTCGAGCACCAGGCCGAACGTCAGGTAGCCCAGCTCCGAGCCGCCGTAGGCTTCCGGAACGAGGATGCCCGGCCAGCCCATGTCCACCATACCCCCCCAGGTATCGGGGCTGAAGCCGGTCTCGATGCCGCTGTCGCGCATCTCGCGAAACTTCTGCACGGGCGCTTTTTCGCTGACCCAGGCGTGGGCCTGGTCCTTCAGCATGGATTGTTCTTCGGTCAGTACCGCCATGATCTGATTTCCTGTTCTGGTTGGGCTCAGCCTTTCTGGGTGGTTTCCGGAAGGCCCAGGATGTTCTTGGAGATGATGTTGTTCTGGATCTCGAAGGACCCGCCGTAGATGGACATGGCCTTGCCGGACAGCCAGCCGCGCACCGCAGCGATCTCGTCCTCGTCGAAGCCGTCGCCCTCCCAGCCCAGCCCCTGGTGGCCCATCAGCTCCAGGGTCAGCTCCGCGCGGGTCTGCGCCACCGTGGTGGCCGAGTTCTTGAGGATGGAGGCGGCCGCGGTGACTTCCGGGTTGTCCTTCGCTTCGGCGGCCACCCGAGCCAGGGTCAGGGCATGGGCCTTGGCGTCCATCAGGTGGCTCGCCAGGCGGGTGCGCAGGTCCAGGTCCGCCAGGCGGCCTTCGGCATCCGTGCCGACGTAGCGCTTGGCCAGCTCCGGGAGCGGCTCGGTCCGTGCTCCGCCCAGGCCCACGGCACCGGTCTGGCTGGCGCGCTCGTGCTGCAGCAGGCGCTTGCCCACGCTCCAGCCGTCGTTGAGTTCGCCCAGCAGGTCGTTCTTCTCGGCCCGGGCGTCGTTGAAGAAGGTCTCGCAGAACGGGGATGCGCCGGCGATCAGCCGGATCGGCCGCGTCTCCACGCCGCTCTGGCGCATGGTGAACATGAGAAAGCTGATGCCGTCGCGCTTGCCTGCGCCGGGATCGGTGCGCACCAGCGCGCCGCACCAGTCGGAGATGTCGGCGCCGGAGGTCCAGATCTTCTGGCCGTTGATGACCCAGTGATCCCCTGCGTCTTCTGCCTTGGTGGAGAGCGACGCCAGATCCGAGCCGGCATTGGGCTCCGAGTACCCCAGGCACCAGCGCACCTCGCCGCGGCAGATGGGCGGCAGGTGGCGTTGCTTCTGGTCCTCGGTGCCATACTCCAGGATCGTCGGGCCCACCATGGTCACGCCCATGCCCGCCCGCATGGGAATGGGATTGAAGGCGCCCGCCGCGTTCATCTCTCCCTGCAGCACCCGGGCCTGGCGGGCGGTCAGGCCGCCGCCGCCGTACTGGCTCGGCCAGGTGGGGGTGCCCCAGCCCTTCTCGCCGAGGCGCCGGATCCACTCCCGGGCGTCGTCGTCCAGCTCCGCGCCGCCCTCCATCACCATGTACCTGGCCGCCTTGCCCCGTAATGACTCGGGGAAGTTCGCTTCCAGCCAGGCGCGCGCCTCGGCACGGAATGCTTCCAGATCGTCTCTAGCCTCAGCCATCTGTATGGTCTCCGGTTTGTGCAACTTGTATAAACAAGTAGACTACGGACCCGGGCGGGAGAAAACCAGTCTCCCGCGCCACCCATCGATGGAGGAGGCGTCTTGTCCAGACTGTTCGACCCCGACGGCGTCCGCAGCGCCCTCGTTCGCCGCTGGTACGTCGAAGGATACTACGGCACCCAGACCTTCCCCCAGGCCATGGCCGAAGGCCGCGAGCGGTTCAAGCATCATCGCACCGTCTTCTACACCGAGAGCGGAATCCGCGAGCTCACCGTCGACGAGCTATACACCCGGGCCGCGGGGCTGGCCGGCGCCCTCCACCGGCTCGGGGTCCGCCCCGGCGACGTGGTGGCCATCCAGGTGCCCAACTGGGTGGAAGGCAACCTGATGTTCCAGGCCACCATGATGCTCGGCGCCGTCGTGCTGCCCATCATCCACATCTACGGTGCCGCGGAGGTGAGCTACATCCTGCGCCAGAGCGGGGCGAAGCTTCTGGTCATGCCGGACCGCTGGCGCAACATCGACTATCTGGACCGCCTGGCTCACCTGGAGGACACCCCGGCGCTGGAGCACGTGCTCATCATCGGCGAGGAGGCGCCGCCGGGCTGCATCGGCTGGACGGAATTCGAGGCGACCGCCACCACCGACTATCCGCAGCCGGTGCTGGATCCCGACGACGTGGCGCTGATGGTGTTCACGTCGGGCACCACGTCGGATCCCAAGGGCGTGCTGCACTCCCACAATTCCCTGCTGGCGGAGCTCAGAGCGAACAACGGCGGGGATACGGGCCGGCGCTCCGTGGTCCTCTCGCCCTGGCCCGCGGGCCACATCGCCGGCGTGCTCGGCATCCTTCGGCTGTACTTCTCGGGATCGGAGTCGGTGCTCATGGACGCCTGGAACGCCGATGCGGCGGCGGAGCTGGTGGAGCGTTACGGCGTCACCTCGTCCTCGGGCACGCCCTACTTCCTCACTTCGCTCCTGGAAGCGGCCGCTGCCGGCGGCCATGATCTCTCCACCATCGAGACCTACATGGTGGGTGCGGCGAACGTGCCCCCGGAGCTGGTGGAGCGCTGCGAGCGCCAGGGCATCGTCACCTTTCGCAGCTACGGTTCCTCGGAGCACCCCACCATCACCGCCGGCGAGCCGGAGCAGCCGGCGGCCAAGCGGGCGCGCACCGACGGCACCCTGCGGCCGGGTTGCAGCGTTCGCATCGTGGACGATGCGGGCCGCGATCTGCCGCCCGGGCAGGACGGCGAGATCCTCTCCATCGGACCCGAGCAGTTCCTCGGCTACCACCAGGCGGAGTTCAACCCCGATGCCTTCGACCCGGAGGGCTGGTTCCGAACCGGCGACATCGGCCGCATGGACGGGGACGGCTACCTGACCATCACCGACCGCAAGAAGGACATCATCATTCGCGGCGGCGAGAACATCGCCTCGAAGGAAGTGGAGGACCTGCTGGCCATGCATCCCAGTGTGTCGGAAGCGGCGGTGGCCGCCATGCCGGACCCGCGCCTCGGCGAGAAGGTCTGCGCCTTCGTGGTGTTGCGGCCCGGACACTCGCTCACCCTGGAGGACGTGCGGGCCCACTTCGCCTCGTTGAACGTGGCCCGGCAGAAGACCCCGGAACGGCTGGTGGTGGAGTCGGACCTGCCGCGCACGGCCTCCGGCAAGGTGAAGAAGTTCGAGCTGCGGGATCGCCTGCGTGCCGAGAGCCGGGAGCGGACATGAGCCGGATCGCCGAACACGCCGCCGCGGGCGGTGACCGCATCGCCCTGGTGGACGCCGAGACCGGCGCCACCATGAGCTACGACGAGCTGAACCGGCGCTCCATCCGCTGCGCCCGGCTGCTGCGCGAGGAGGGTCTCGGGTTCGGCGATCACATCGCGGTGATGGCCGAGAACCTGCCCGACGTGCTGGTGGTCGCCTGGGCGGCGCTGCGCTCCGGGCTGTACCTCACCCCCATCAACTGGCACCTGACCGCCGACGAAGCCGCCTACGTGGTCAACGACTGCATGGCCAAGTGGCTGCTGATCTCCCCGGGCGTGGGGGCGGTGGCGGCGGAGCTGGACGCCGGGATCGATCCCGCCGTGCGGCGCTGGACCCTCGGCCCCGCGTCCGGAGGCTACCGCGCCCTGGAAGACGGTCTCGCGGAAATGTCCGACGCCCCCCTCGAGGAGGAGCTCGAAGGCGAGCTCATGTTCTACTCCTCCGGCACCACCGGACGCCCCAAGGGCATTCTGCGGGCGCTGGCACGCCGCCCCGCGGACAGCGAGCCCAACGGCCTGACCCAGCTCATGGCCGGGCTGTACGGCTTCTCGGCGGACACCGTGTATCTCTGCCCGGCACCCCTGTATCACGCGGCGCCCCTCGCCTGGAGCCTGTCGGTGCAGCGGCTCGGCGGCACGGTGGTGCTGATGCGGCGCTTCGACCCAGAGACGGCGCTGGCGCTCATCGAGCGCTACCGGGTGAACCGGGGACAGTTCGTGCCCACCATGTTCGTGCGCATGCTGAAGCTCGACCCCGAGTCCCGCGCCCGTTACGACGTCTCGAGCCTCCAGGCGGTCATCCACGCGGCGGCGCCGTGTCCGGTGGAGGTGAAGCACGCCATGCTCGAGTGGTGGGGGCCGGTCATCTTCGAGTACTACGCCGGCAGCGAAGGCGGAGGGTTCGTGGCCGTGGGGCCCGAGGAGTGGCTCGAGCGTCCCGGCACCGTGGGTCGGGCGCTGCAGGGGGCGGTCCACATCGTCGGTGAGGACGGCCAGGATCTGGCCCCGGGGGAGGTGGGCATCGTCTATTTCGACGGCGGCGCCGACTTCGAGTACCACGGCGATCCGGAGAAGACCCGGGAAACCTACAACGACCGCGGCTGGCACACCCTGGGCGACATGGGCTACCTGGACGAGGAGGGGTATCTCTTCCTCACCGACAGGAAGTCCCACATGATCATCTCCGGGGGCGTGAACATCTACCCCCAGGAGGCGGAGAACGTGCTCACCACGCACCCCGAGGTGATGGATGTGGCGGTGATCGGCGTGCCCCATCCCGAGTACGGGGAAGAGGTGAAAGCCGTGGTTCAGCTCGTGAACCCGCAGGTTGCCGGGCCGGAGCTGGAAGCGGAGCTGATCCGCTTCTGCCAGGACCGCCTCGCCAAGTACAAATGTCCGCGCAGCGTCGACTTCGTGGCGGACCTGCCGCGGCTGCCCACCGGGAAGTTGTTGAAGCGTCAGCTCAGGGATCGCTACTGGCCCGACGAAACCCGGCGCAAGGTCTGAGGACAGAACATGAACACGAAATCCGGCTCCCGACGTCCCGGCTCCAGGGGCACCTCCGCGGTTCGGGTCCCCAAGACCGCCGAGCTGGTGGCCAGGGAGCTGC
>JAWLCV010000045.1:0-34429 GCA_041686955.1 Pseudomonadales bacterium | reverse complement strand
CGAAGACATGCTGAAGGTGGCCCGGGACCTGGCCATGCGGCTGGGGGGCGAGCTCAAGGACGAGCAGCGCAGCGTGATGACCGGGCAGACGGTGGAGCACTACCGGCAGCGCATCGCCGACTTCTGCCGGCGGCGCATGTCCATGCGAGCCTAGTCACGGGGGCGTACCGTGGCCGGCGATCCAGACGTGCCTGCCCGAGCCCGCAAGCGGGCGGAGGAGCTGCGGGCGCTCATCCGTCATCACAACTACCGCTACTACGTGCTGGACGATCCGGAGATCGCCGACGCGGAGTACGACGCGCTGTACGACGAGCTGGTGGCCCTGGAGGCGGATTACCCGGATCTGGTCACCGACGATTCCCCCACCCAACGCATCGGCGGCGAGCCGCTCGCCGAGTTCGCCACGGTGCGGCATCGCCTTCCCATGCTCTCCCTGGACAAATGCACCAGCAGGGAGGAGCTGGAGGAGTGGCTCGCCCGCTGCCACGCGCGCCTCGGCGGCGACGAGCCCCTGGAGCTCACCTGCGAGCCGAAGATCGACGGCGTCGCCGTCACCCTGATCTACGAGCGGGGCAGCCTGACGCTGGGCGCCACCCGGGGTGACGGCCAGACGGGAGAAGACATCACCGCCAACGTGCGCACCCTCAGGTCCGTGCCCCTCAAGCTGGATGCCGCCGACGTGCCGCGGCTGCTCGAAGTGCGCGGCGAGATCTACATGCCGCTGGCGAACTTCCAGGCGTTCAACGCCGCAGCACGGGAGGCGGGGCAACGGCCGCTGGTGAATCCCCGAAACGGCGCCGCCGGCAGCCTGCGCCAGCTCGACCCCCGGGTCACCGCGCGGCGGCCGCTGACCATGTTCTGCTACGGCATCGGCCAACTGGAGAACGACTGGCAGCCGGCGACCCAGATGGAGGTGCTCGAACGGCTCAAGGGCTGGGGCTTCCGGGTGAACCCGGAGGTCCGGCTGGTGAAGGACGTGGCGGGGGCTGAGGCTTACGTGGACGCGCTGCTCGAGCGCCGCCATCGCCTGGGCTACGACATCGACGGCGCCGTGCTCAAGGTGAACCGCCTCGACCTGCAGGCGCGGCTCGGCACCGTCACCCGGCGCCCCCGCTGGGCCATGGCCTACAAGTATCCGGCGGAGGAGGCCACCACCCGGGTGCTGGCGGTGGAGTTCCAGGTGGGCCGCACCGGCGCGATCACGCCGGTGGCGCGCCTCGAGCCGGTGTTCGTCGGCGGTGTCACCGTGAGCAACGCCACCCTGCACAACATGGACGAGGTGGCGCGCCTGGATCTGCACGTAGGTGACACGGTGATGGTGCGCCGTGCCGGCGACGTCATTCCTCAGGTCATGGCGGTGATCGCGGCCAAGCGCCCCAAGGACGCCCAGCCCGTGGTGCTGCCGGAAACCTGCCCCTCCTGCGGCAGCCCCATCGTCCGTCCCGAAGGCGAGGCGGTGGCCCGGTGTTCCGCCGGCCCGCGGGTGTGCCCAGCCCAGCGCAAGGAAGGGCTCAAGCACTTCGCGTCCCGGCTGGCTCTCGACATCGAGGGGCTGGGGGACAAACTCATCGAGCAACTGGTGGAGGCGGATCTGGTACGGGAGCCGGCGGACCTGTTTCGCCTGAGCCGGGAGACCCTGGCGGGACTCGAGCGCATGGGAGAGAAGTCGGCGGCCAAGCTCCTGCGTTCCCTGGAGCGCAGCAAGGAGACCACCCTGGCCCGGTTCATCTACGCCCTGGGAATCCGCGAGGTGGGGGAGGCGACGGCCGCGACCCTGGCGCAGCACTTCGGCGACCTGGATTCGCTCATGAACGCGTCCCCCGAGGAGCTCGAGGCCGTGCCGGACGTGGGCCCCGTGGTGGCGGCGCACGTCCACGGCTACTTCCGCGACCCGGAGCGCCGTGAAGCCGTCCGGGATCTCCAGGAGGTGGGGGTGCACTGGCCGGCGCCGCCCGGGACGAAGGGTCCGGCCCCGCTCGCGGGCCAGACCTGGGTGCTCACGGGCACCCTGGAGGCCATGACCCGGGAGGAAGCCAAGGACAAGCTGCAGCAGCTCGGCGCCCGGGTGGCGGGGTCGGTGTCGAAGAACACCGACCACGTGGTCGCGGCTCCCGGGGCGGGCAGCAAGCTCGAGAAAGCCCGGGCGCTCGAGGTGCCGGTGATGGACGAGGACGGGTTTCTGACCCTGCTCCGGGACCATGGGCTGGCGTGAGCGGATGATTCGCGGGTGCGTCATCGGGCTGCTCTTCGCCCTCGCCGGCTGCAGCAGCGCGCCGCCGCGCGCGCCGGGGGATCTGTGCGCCGTGTTCCAGGAGCGGCCGAGCTGGTACCGGGGCGCCCGGGCGGCGCAACAGAGCTGGGGGGTGCCGATCCACGTGGCCATGGCGTTCGTGCACAAGGAATCCAGCTACGTGGCCGACGCGCGGCCGCCCCGGGGCCGGCTGCTGTGGGTGATCCCGTGGCGCACGTCGAGCGCCTACGGCTACGCCCAGGCCACCGACGAGGCCTGGAAGGATTACCGCCGCGCCACCCGCCGGCGCTTCGCGGACCGCGACGACTTCGCCGACGCCATCGACTTCGTGGGCTGGTACAACCACCGCAGCGCCCGTCAGCTCGGCATCGCCAAGGACGACGCCTACCACCTCTACATCGCCTATCACGAAGGCCCCACGGGCTACCGCCGCGGCTCCTGGCGCGGCAAGCCGCAGGTGCGCGACTACGCGCGCCGGGTGGCGGAGCGGGCCGGCCGCTACCGGGCCCAGCTCGCGGGTTGCGAGGACGACCTCGGCGGCGGGTTCTGGCGTTGGCTGTTCTGACGCCCCCCGGGGTCTGCGGGCGATGTCCGCCAGGCGGCGGCGCCATGGTGACGGTGCCCGCGCGGCACGAGCGGGTTAAGCTGGCGTCATGACCGCGCTCGACGATTCGCTGAAGGACGAGATCCAGCAGGGCTACCGCGCCTGGCTGGATGCACGGGGTTTCCGCGCCCGCCGCGGGCAGCGGGAGATGATCGCCCAGGTGGCCCGCACCCTCACCGGCGACGCGCCCCGCATCGTGGTGGTGGAGGCGGGTACCGGCACCGGCAAGACCGCGGGCTACTGCCTGCCGGCGATTCCCATCGCCAGGAGCCTGGGCAAGACCGTGGTCATCAGCACGGCCACCGTGGCCCTCCAGGAGCAGGTGGTGCTGCGCGACCTCCCGGACCTGAAGCGTCACAGCGGTATCGAGTTCGACTTCGCGCTGGCCAAGGGCCGGGGCCGTTACGTGTGCCTGAAGCGTCTCGACGACCGGTTGCGCTACGACGGTCAGCAGGAGATACCGCTGTTCGAGAGCTTCTCCGAGGACGCCACCGTCCTGTACCAGTCCATGCTCCAGGCTTTCGCCGAGCGGCGCTGGAACGGCGAGATCGACGGCTGGGGCGACGGCGTCGACGAGCGGACGTGGCGTCAGGTGACCACCGACCACCGCGGCTGCACCAACGCCCGCTGCAGCTTCTTTCGCCAGTGCCCCTTCTTCAAGGCCCGGGCGGAGCTCGAGAACGTGGACGTGGTGGTGGCCAATCACGACCTGGTGCTCGCCGACCTGTCGCTGGGCGGCGGCGCCGTGCTGCCGGAGCCCGAGGACTGCGTGTACGTGCTGGACGAAGCGCACCATCTCCCGGACAAGACCCAGCAGCACTTCGCGGCGTCCGCCCGGCTCTCGGCCACGGCCGTCTGGGTGGAAGGTCTCTCCTCCGTGCTCGGCACCCTCACCCAGCGCTTCGCCCGCCCCGATGCGCTGGTGGCGCTGGCCACCCGGCTGACGGACAAGGCGGGGCAGGCGCAGCAGGGGCTCAGGGCCCTGCTGGAGGCGGCGCAGAATCTCAGCTACGTGGCGCGGGACGAAACCCTGGAGATGCATCGATTCCCGCTGGGGGAGGTGCCCGCGGAGCTGGCCGAGCTGGCCCGGGAGGTCATGCCCGAGATGCGGGCGGTGAGCGGCGACCTGGAAGAGTCGTACCGCCTGCTGCAGGACGTCTTCGCCGGCGAGCTCCACTGGCCGAACGCCCACGAGGCGGAGGACTGGCTGCCCGTGCTCGGTCAGCACCAGACCCGTGCTCTCGGGGTGCTCGCGTTGCTCGCCGATTACGGCGGCGGCGGGGAAGGCGTCTACGCCCGCTGGGCCAACCGCACCGAGCACGACGTGGAGCTGGTCAGCGCGCCCATCGAGCCGGGCCGGCTGCTGCGCGAGCATCTGTGGCAGCGCTGCTTCGCCGCCGTGTGCACCTCCGCCACCCTCACCGCGCTCGGCACGTTCCAGCGGTTCTTCGAGCGAGCCGGGCTGCAGGACGACGTGCCCGCCCTGTACCTGCCGAGCCCCTTCGACTACCCCAGCATCGCCACCTTCGCCGTGCCCGCCATGCGCTCGGATCCGCGGGATTTTCAGGCCCACAGCCAGGAGGTGGCGGAGCTGCTGCCGGGGCTGGTGGGGGAGGACCGCAGTGCCCTGGTGCTGTTCACCTCGTGGCGGCAGCTCAACGAGGTGCGGCGGCTCCTGCCGCCAGACTTCACTGCCGGCCTCAAGGTGCAGGGGGACGCGTCGAAGCAAGCGCTGCTGGAGAGCCACCGCGCCGCCGTGGACGCGGGCGAGCGGAGCATCCTGGTGGGGCTCGCGAGCTTCGCGGAAGGCCTGGATCTGCCCGACGACTACTGCCGCCACGTGGTGATCGTGAAGCTGCCGTTCGCGGTGCCGGAAGATCCGGTAGACCAGGCCATGGCGGAGTGGGCCGAGGCCCAGGGCAAGAATCCGTTCTTCGAGATCAGCGTGCCGGATGCGGCCCTGCGCCTGGTTCAGGCCTGCGGCCGGCTGATCCGCCACGAAGGCGACTACGGCCGAATCACGCTGCTCGACAAGCGCATCGTCACCCAGCGCTACGGCCGGGCCCTGCTCGAGTCGCTGCCGCCGTTCCGGCTGGAGCTGCCGGGCCGTGGAAAACCCCGCGAGCGCCTGCTAGCGTAGCGGCCATGGACCGTCTCACCGAGGCCATAGGCCATCTCCAGCGCGGCGACTGGCAGGCGGCGCACCGCATCGTTCAGGAAGATTCCTCCCCGCTCGCGTGCTGGGCCCACGGCATCGTTCACCTGATGGAGGGCGACTTGGACAACGCCGGCTACTGGTACCGCCGCGCCGGCCGGCAACTGGCCAGCCCCATCGTCGACCGTGACGCCCTGATTGCCGAGGAGCTCGCGGCGCTCGCCGACGCGAGCCGCTGAACCGTGGCCGCAGCGCGCCGGCATCACCGGGCGATCTTGAACTCCTGGACGTTCACCAGCGGCTCGCCCTGAGTCGGCGCCTCGTCGAACCGGCCCTTGCTGTACACCAGCAGCCGGTCCGTCTCGAAGCGGGCGGCGGTACGAGTGAGGAAATCCAACATGTCTGACTTGGAAAGCCCGGCGACCGCCCGGGCGATCTGCTGGCGCAGGTCGAAGGTGGTGACACCGAGATCCAGGTTGGACCACAACCGTTCGCCGCGCTCGTGCAGGTTCTTGTCCCGCTCGGTGAGGCGGGTGATGAGCCCCTGCTCGTAGCTTTCGAACGCTTCGTCGGGCATGCCGGCAAGGATGTCGAGCTGTTGTTGCAGAAAGGCCTGGGTGGCTTGCTCGAGCGCCGCGGCGGAGGCCACCGGCGACTGCACGATGAAGGCGAGGCCCGCGCGGTCGCGCAGCGTCTGGTTCGCCAGCGCCACCACGTAGCCGAGCTGTTGCTCCGTGCGCAGACTCGTGAAGTAGGCCTGGCGCATGAGGCTCGCGGCGAGGGCGCTGGTGGCCCGGCTCTCCACGGAGCTGTCCGGGTCCTGCAGGTACAGCACCATGGCCGCGTCCTGATGGTCCACGTCGAGCTGGTAGCGGCGTGCGTGGGTGACCTCGACCACCTCGGGGGCCTCGCGGCGGAACGCTCCCAGGGCGAGAGCTTCCTGCAGGGTGGAGGCCAGCGCCCAGGCCGACTCCACGGGCACGTTGCCGTGATTCAGGCCGAGCACGTGAAACTTGGCGGCCCGCTCGGCGCGCCAGGCTTCCAGTTCCGCCGGGCTGACCTCCGCCAGGGCTTCCATCAGCATCTCCGGCGGCCACCGGCTCGACATCAGCAGGTACCCAAGGGCGCCGTACGCCTGAGCGTACGGGCGCTCGTCCCGGTAGTTGCGCCAGTCGCGCATGAGCTCGTCGCGCATCACGGCGAAGCGGGCGGGATCGATGACGGCGCCGGTGAGCCCGTCCAGCACGGTGTCCAGCAGGGTGAGCTGCTTGTCGCTGTAGCCGGCGATGGTGATCTCGAAGCCGTAGCCGCTCACGGCCAGGTCGTAGCTGAGCCCGGCCAGGTAGGCGGGATAGACCGCCTCCGACAGGGCGTCCTCGACGATGCGCTCGTAGAGGCTGGCCATGGCCAGGTCGGCGGGGCTGCGGATGCCCTCGGGCAACGCCAGAGAGAGGTACAGGTTGGCCCGCGGCGTGTCGAACTCGGTGTCCCGGTCCGACCACAGGGTGAGCCCGGGCCGGGCCACGGCCAGCTCCGGCGGCTCCGGCTCGTCCGGCAGCACCTCCAGGTTCTCCGGGAGGTAAGGGTTGGGCGGCGGCAGCGACAGGCCGTCCGCACCGAGATCCGCCCGCGGCGGAGGCTGGTTCAGCACGCTGTAAGGCACCTCGAACCAGCGCTCGGTGCGGTCCGCCGGCACGTCGGGTCCGGCCACCTCCATCACCAGGTTGTCCGGCGTGAGCGCCGAGACGTAGCGCTGGATCAGCGCCGGGTCGAAGTCCGTCATCAGGTAGGGCGCGGCGAGCACGTGCTCCGGCGGATAGTCCTTGAAGCGCGGAGCGACCTGATAGACGAAGCCGGTGGCGGACGACTGCTCCTGGAACCGGAAGCCGAGCTCGGCCATCCGGGCCTGTTCCTCGAAACGCCACGCCTCCGGGCCGTTCTCGCGCAGGAGCGCCACGTAGTCGAACAGGGCGTCGGTGATCTTATCCAGGTTCCGATAGCCGCTGTCGGTGAGCTGCAGCTCCACCACCAGCAGGCTGTTGCCACGGTCGAAGGTGCCGGTGCCCGCGGACAGGGAAACGATCCAGCCTTCCCGCTGCAGCCGCTGGTACAGGCTGCCCTGACCTTCGTGGCCGAGCAGGTTGGCCACGTACTCGGCCGGCTTCTGCCGGTAGTGGCGCTCGACCCCGGGCACCGGGAAGTTGTACACCGCCTTATAGCCGTCCTTCACCGTGCGGTAGCGCACCACAGCGGGCAGGTCGGCGTCCCGGAACAGGGGCTCGGCGATGGGGGCGGGGCCGAGGTTGCGGTTCTCGATGGCGCCGAACATGGGCGCCACCCATCCGGCCATGGAGTCCAGGGGCTCGTTGGACAGCGCCACCAGCACCATCTGATCGGCGGAGTAGTTGTTCTCGAAGAAGTCGATCAGCGCCTCGCGCACGCCGTCGTCCAGGGTCTCCAGGCTGCCGATGTTGAACCGCGACTCGGGGTGGGCCGGGTTCATGACCTGGCTCACCACGGCGGCGCCGCGCCAGCCGTCGTCCTTGAGCTGAAGCTGATACTCGGAGTGCACCGCGTTCTTCTCCCGATCCACGTAGTCGGCCTCGAACAGCGGACTGATGAAGAACTGGGCGAACCGGTCCATGGCCGGCCGGAACTGCTCGGGCTGAATGTCGAAGAAGTAGTTGGTGTGATCGCCGGCGGTGTAGGCGTTCGACGAGCCGCCATGGCGGGAGACGAACTCCTGGTAGGCGTCCACCTCGGGATACTTGGCCGTGCCGATAAACAGCATGTGCTCGAGAAAGTGCGCGAGGCCCGGATACTCCGCGGGCTCGTGATAGCTGCCGCGGAACACCACCAGGGACGCGGCGGCCTTGTCCGTGGCCGGATCGGAGACCAGCAGCACGTCCAGACCGTTCGGCAGGGTGAAGTAGCGGTAATCCCGGTGATCGTTGGGGCTCTTCAGCACCGCCACGGCGGGCGCCGGGGGCGCTTCCGGCGCCCGGGCGGCGCTGGGGGCGTCGTGCGGAGCCGGTTCCTGCGTCTCTGCCGGCGGCGGCACCACGCCCGCACAACCGGCGAGCGCCAGGCCGACCAAACCGAACAGCAGGTTTCGCAGATGTCTCACGATCAGCTCCTCATCATCGCGGGCGCCCACGCCAGGGGCGAGGCGGGGCGTGGATTATACTGCCCCGGGAGGCGCGGTTGCTGGGACGAGGCCCTGGAGTGACGCGAACAGCGCGAGGTGGCGGAGAAGGCGGCGCGGGGCTCGGGCTTTCGGCCCTGCTCGAAATCCTCGGCTTGCCGGCAGACGACGCCGAAGCCCGGCGCCTGTATCGGGCGCTGGCACCGCCCGGGGAGCCGCCGCCTCCCGCGGACTGGCGGGTGCTGGCCGCCGGTCTGGCGCGCGGACTGATGCCCGGCGCCGGCGCCGGCGCCAACGCCGGCGCGGCGCCCGGGCCCTGGGACGCCGTCCGGCCGCCGTTCGTGCTCGGGCTCTCCGGCGGTCAGGGGGCGGGCAAGACCACCCTGGCACGGCTCCTCGAAGCGGCGCTGGTCGCCGCCGGCGCCCGCGCAGCGGCCTGCTCCATCGACGATTTCTACCTGCCGCAGCGGGAGCGCGCGGCCCTGGCGGAGCGGGTGCACCCGCTGCTGGCGACCCGGGGCGTGCCCGGTACCCACGACGTCGCCTTGCTGGAGCGCAGCATCGAGGCCCTCGGCGGCAGCGGTCCGGTGCTCCTCCCGGTCTTCGACAAGGGGACGGACGAACGTCTGCCGCCGGAGCGCTGGCGGCGGCTGACGGCGCCCCTGGACGTGCTCGTGCTGGAGGGCTGGTGCGTCGGGGCCGACCCCGAGGCGCCCGAGGCGCTCGGTGTCGCCGTCAACGAGCTGGAAGCCCGGGAGGACCCGGACGGCGTCTGGCGGCGCTACGTCAACGATGCCCTGGCCGGGCCCTACGCGCGCCTCTGGGCACGACTCGGGAGTCTCGCGTTCCTCGAGGTCCCCGATCTCGCCGCGGTGGCGCGCTGGCGCGCCGAGCAGGAACTCGGGCTGGCGCCGGGGCGGCGGATGAACCCGCAGGCGCTGCGTCGCTTCGTCGCCCACTACGAGCGCATCACCCGTGCCATGCTCGCCAGCGCGCCGGGCCGCGCGCGGCTGGTTGTGCGCCTGGACCCGGATCACCGCGTGGCCGAGGTGCGCGTGAATCCCTGACCCCCGCGGCGCCGGCATTCAGAGTCCGTTCAGTGTCTTCACAAGAAAATGCCTCCACAACAACGAGATTCGTGGAGGTGAGCATGAAGGCCAAACGTATCGCGACGACCGCTCTGGTGGCGACCCTGGTGCCCGGCGTGGCGCTGGCGGGCGGACGTTACCAGTACGCCGAGGTACTGGCGTCGGAGCCGCTCTACGAGACCGTCAGCTACTCGGTGCCGACGGAGCGCTGCCGGCCGGAAACCGTAGCGTACGACGAGCCCCGCGCCCGCTCCGCCACGGCGCCCATTCTCGGCGCCATCATCGGCGGTGCCGTGGGCAACGCCGTGGGCCACAAGAAGCGCAACAAGCAGGTGGGCACGGTGGTGGGGGCCATCCTCGGCGGCAGCATCGGCGCCGACGTCGGGCGCCGCCGGGCGAGCTACGGCGAGGGCGTGCGCTACGTCACGGAAAACGTCTGCTCCACCGTGTACGAGGAGCACGTGGAAGAGCGCGTTGCCGGTTACCGGGTCACCTACCGTTACGGCGGCGAAACCTACACCACCGAGCTGGACCACGATCCCGGTGATTCCCTGCGGGTGGCGGTGCACGTGACCCCCGTCGGTTGAGGCGGGGCGCCGGGCCAGTAGAATCCCCGGGGCCAGTAGAATCCCCGGGCGATTAGAACCCCCGGGGCGAGTAGAATCCCGCAAGGGCCATCAGGCGAAGAGCATGTACCAGGCAAGGCGAGGGAGGAGTCGAATCGGCCGCGGCGCCGGCAGCCACGTTCTGGCGGGGCTGCTGCTGGCCGCGGCCAGCGTCCCGGCGCTGGCCGCGCCGGATTGGATGCGCGGCTCCCAGTCGCCGCTGGAGCCCCAGACCCTGGTGAGGCCTTCCTCGGGCGTGACCCTCGAGCAGGCGGCCAACCTGGTGCGCCGGCAGACGGGCGGCCGGGTGCTGTCGGCATCCCCCGCCGAGCGCGGGGGCCAGCGGGGCTACGAGGTCCGGGTGCTGCTCGACGGCAAGCGGGTCAAGAACGTCTTCGTCGACCGCGAAGGCCGGATTCGCAACGGGGGCTGAAGGAACGTCATGCGCATCCTGATCGTCGAGGACGAGGCGGAGCTCGCCCGCCAGCTCCAGGAGAACCTGCGGGGTGCCGGCTTCGTGGTGGACGCGGCCGCCGACGGTGAGGAGGGCCTCTACTACGGCAACGAGTACGACTACGACGCCGCCGTCATCGACCTGGGACTGCCGAAGCTGGGCGGCATCGAGCTGATCCGGCGGCTGCGGGAGGGCGACCGGCGCTTTCCCATCCTCATCCTCACCGCCCGGGATCACTGGCAGGACAAGGTGGAAGGACTGGAAGCGGGGGCCGACGACTACCTCACCAAGCCGTTCCGCCTGGAGGAGCTGCAGGCCCGCCTGAACGCGCTGGTGCGGCGCGCCGCCGGGTACGCCTCCCCGGTGATCGCAAGCGGCCCCCTGGCGCTCGACACCGCCCGCAAGGAGCTGCGCCTGAACCAGGAAGCGGTGGAGCTCACGGCCTACGAGTACCGGGTTCTCGAGTACCTGATGCTCAACCCCGGACGGGTCGTTTCCAAGACCGAGCTCACCGATCACCTCTACGAGCAGGACTTCGAGCGCGACAGCAACGTGATCGAGGTGTTCGTGGGCCGGCTGCGCAAGAAGCTGGATCCGTTCAACCCCATCCGCACGGTGCGCGGTCAGGGCTACCGGTTCACCGCGGAGGGCGGTGTTTGAAGTCTGGGATCCAGTCCCGGCTGCTGCTCACCACCACGCTGGTTCTCGGTTTCTCCCTCACCCTGGCCGGTCTGGTGCTCGAGCGCTCCTTCCGCATGAGCACCCTGTCCGGCGCCGAGGAGCAGCTCAGGCTCGTGATCTACTCGCTGATGGGCGCGGTGGAGACCGCGGGTGCGGCCGTGCAGGTGCCGGAGCCGCTGCCCGAGCCCCGTCTCGGCCAGGCGGAAAGCGGCCTGTACGCCTGGATATCCGACAGCCGGAACCGGGTGCGCTGGCGGTCGCCGTCGGCGGTCACGGGCGACGTGGCGGCGCCGGACGCGCAGCCCCTGCAGCCGGGGGAGTTTCGCTTCATCGAGGCCTCTGCGGGTGGCGACGGTTTGTTGCATCTGGCCTACGCGGTGATCTGGGAGGACCCGCAGGCAACGGTGCTGACGTTCCACGTCGCCGCCGACTGGATGCCATTCCGCGCCGCCATCGTCAGCTTCCGCCGAAACCTGTTCGTGGGCCTCGGCGCCGTCACCCTGCTGCTCGTGCTGGCCCAGGTGGTGGCGGTGCGCTGGGCGCTGCGGCCGCTGCGCACCATGGCCCAGGAGGTGCGGGAGATGGAGGAGGGCCGGCGCCGGGCCCTCTCCACGGCCTACCCCAGCGAGCTCAGGGGCCTGGCCCAGAACCTGGACCGTTTCGTCGCCCACGAGGAGCGCAGCCGCAGCCGCTACCGCAAGGCCATGGAGGACCTGGCCCACAGTCTGAAGACTCCGCTGGCGGTCATCCGCAACGCCCTGGACCGGGTGCCGGCGGAGCCCCGGACCCTGCTCGAGGAGCAGCTCGACCGTATGCAGAGCACGGTGACCCATCAGCTATCCCGGGCTTCCGTCACCGGCCCCGTCATCGTCGGCCGACCCATCGATGTGGCGGCGCAGGTGCAGCGGCTGCTGCGCGCGCTGCAGATCGCCTACCGGCAGCGCTGCATCGAGGTGGAGGTGAATCTGCCCGAGCCGTGCCACGTGCGCGGCGACGAGCGCGACCTCATGGAGATCCTCGGCAATCTGCTGGAGAACGCGTTCAAGTACACGGCGAGCCGGGTGCGCGTGAGCGGCGAGATCGACGGCAGGCTCTTCGTCCGCGTGGAGGACGACGGGCCCGGCATCCCGGAGGCGGTGCGCCAGGCGGTGCTGCGCCGCGGCACCCGGGCCGACGAGGCGCAGCCGGGCCAGGGCATCGGCCTCGCGGTGGTGGCGGAGCTGGTGGGCCTGTACCACGGCCGGCTGCGCATCGCCCAGAGCGATCTGGGCGGCGCCTGCCTGGAGCTGGAGCTGCCCCTGACCTCCGTCGGCGCGCTGTCCTGACCTGGCTCCGCCGGCGAGCGGGCGCGGTTGGCAGGGGCGATCCCGCCACGTAGGCTTCACCCTTTCGTATTCGGAGAGAGCGCACCCCTCATGCGTGGAATGCCCCAGTTGCTGTTGCCCATGGTTTGCGCCGCCCTGGCCGCGCCCGTCTTCGCGGCGCCCGCGTCGGCGGGGGCGGCCCCTTCCTTCCCCGGGCCCATCGAGGAGCTGGTGGTGCGCTCCACCCGAATCGAGCAGAAAGAGGTGCTGGTGCCGCTGGCGGTGAGCGTGGTGGAGGCCACGGACATCCAACTCGCCCGCCAGCAGCTCGGCATCGACGAGGCGCTCAACCGGGTACCCGGCGTGTTCTTCCAGAACCGCTACAACTTCAACCAGGATCTCCGGATCTCCATCCGCGGCTTCGGCGCCCAGGCCCAGTTCGGCATCGCCGGGGTGCACCTCACCGTGGACGACATTCCGGTCACCACTCCGGACGGCACCGCCCAGGTGGACGATCTGGACATGGGGTCCATGGGCCGCATCGAGGTGGTGCGGGGGCCGGCCGGGGCGCTGTACGGTACCTCCGCCGGCGGCGCCATCAACATGTACACCGAGGAGCCCGCGGACGACGGCTACGTGGAGCTGCGCGCCATGGCGGGGGAATTCGATACCCGGAAGTATCAGGTCAAGGCCTCGGGGAGCCGAGGCCGGCTGGGTTATCTCGCCAGCGTCCACTACCTGAACGCAGAGGGCTACCGCGATTTCTCCCAGTCGGAGTCCACGGTCTTCAACACCAAGGTGACCTACGAGGTGGATCCCACCCTGCGGGTGTCCGCGGTGCTCGGCGGCGTGCACTCGCCCCTGGCCCGGGACCCCGGCGCCCTCACCCCGGCGGAGCTGGCTGCGGGGCCCCGCGACCAGGCCCGCAGCCTCAACGTGACCTGCAACGTGCGGGAGGAAGTGGATCAGTATCGGGGCGGGGTGGTGGTGTCCAAGTCCTTCGGCGACGGGCATTCCCTGCGGCTGCGCGGGTACGGGCTCACCCGTGACTTCGATGGCAACCTTCCGTGCCCCTTCGTGGGCCACAGCGCCTTCGACCGGCGTTTCGTCGGCGGCGGCGCCGAGTATGCCTGGCAATCGGAGGTGGCCGGCCGGCCGCTGCAGCTCGTCACCGGCGTGGAGCTCACCGATCAGGAGGACGACCGGCAGGGCTGGGAGGCGAGCCCCCAGGGGGTGCGCGGCGCGCTGAACGAGGATCAGCTCGAGCTGGTGGAGACGGTCAGCGTCTACGCCCTGGGGGAATGGGCCGTCACCCCGCGGCTGCTCCTCACCCTGGGCGGGCGCTACCAGGAGATCGACTTCGAGCTCGACGATCAGTGGCTGGTGGACGGTGACGACTCCGACGGGCTGTCGTTCTCCGAGTTCACGCCCATGGCCGGGATCACCTACAGCGTTCGCGACTGGCTGAACCTCTACGGCAGCGTCACCACGTCCTTCGAGACCCCCACCTTCGCCCAGCTCGGCGACCCCGCCGGACCGGGCATCGACGCTGGGCTCAAGGCCCAGACCTCCACCAACTACGAGCTGGGCGCGAAGGGCGCGCTGGGCTCCCGGCTGCGCTACGGTCTGGCCCTGTTCAGCATCGATCTGGAGGAGCAGCTCGTGCCCTACGAGCTGAACGACGACGTCTTCTACCGCAACGCCGGGGAGTCCAGCCGCGACGGCATCGAAGCGTCGGTGGACTATCAGCTCACGCCGGAGCTCGCCGTCACCGCGGCGTACACCCGCAACGACTTTCAGTTCGACGACTTCGTGGCGGCGAGCGTGGTGCTGGACGGCAACGACAACCCGGGCGTTCCGGAGGATCAGCTCTTCGTCGAGCTCGCCTACGTTCGCGACGACGGCTGGTACGCCTTCTGGGATCTGCTGCACGTGGGCCGGTTCTACGCCGACGACGCCAACTCGGCTGCCGCACGGGTGGACGATTACCGGGTTTCCAATCTGCGGGGCGGACGGCGGTTCGCGGTGGGCGGGACCGAGATCAACGCGTTCCTGGGGATCAACAACCTGTTCGACGAGGACTACTTCAGCAACGTGCGCATCAACCAGAGCTTCAACCGGTTCTTCGAGCCGGCGCCGGGCCGGCACCTCTACGGCGGAGTGTCCATTCGCTTGTGATGCGCGGGGCGGATCAGGCGATGGCGTCGAGAGCGGCGAAGAATCGCCGGCGCAGCGGCTCCACGGCGTCGTCCTTGGGGCCGAGGCGGCACCAGGCGTCCGCCAGGGACCGCGCGTCCTCCCGGGCGTCGCCGCCGGAGAGCCCGGCGCGCAGCCGCTCCACCTGAACCTCCAGGCGCAGGGCCTCGTCCTCGGCGGGTGAATCCAGCCCGGCGGCCAGCTCCGCCTTCACCGCCAGGCGGTGGAGCGCGTCGCGGGGCACCGGCTGCCCGGCGCTGGCGAGCCGCGCCTTCACCACCTCGGCGTTCAGGAACTCCGGGGCTTCTTGCGGGGACCCATCCGGGGACCCATCCGGGGACCCGTCCGGGGACCCGGAAGGGGCGCGATCCCACGCTTCCAGCGCGCGCAGTTCCTGGCGGCGTTGCTCCCGCGCACGGGTCTCCAGCAGAGCCTGGTAACGGCCCACCAGCTCGGTGCGCCGTTCCGTCAGCGCCCGGCGCCGCCCGGGCGGCAGCCGGTCGACGCCGGCGGTGCGCTCGCGGAAGCCGCGCAGCTCCGCCGGGCTGGCGTCGGCCGGGGCCAGCGTGTCGAGACGCGCGGCGAGCTCCTCGAGGGCGGCGCGGCACTGCCGCTCCTGCTCCGCCGCGGCCTGCTCGGCGGCCTCCCGGGCCCGCTCCCGGGCGGAGAAGATGCCGTCGCAGACGGCGCGAAAATCGCGCCAAAGGCGTTGGTCGGGCCGGCGCGGCGTGATGCCCACCTCCCGCCAGCGCTGCTGTAGAGCCTTGGCGGCGGTGATCTTGTGCCCCACCGGCTGTTCGCTCGCGAGAAGTTGCCGGGCCTCTTCGACGATGGCTTCCTTGGCCGCCAGATTGCGCTCCCACTCCGCCTTCACCGCGTCGTGCAGCCGCGCCTGCAAGGCCTCGAACCGCTGCTCCACGGCCCGGCCCGGCCCACGGTCCACCGGGTGGAAGCGCCGCCACTCGTCCCGGGCGGCGCGCATGATCCGTTCCGCGGCCTTCATGTCGGCGTGCTGCCAGTCCGTCTCCGCCAGGTAGGTTTCGAGCTGGTCGCAGATGCGCACCCGCTCCTCCAGATTCGTCTTGCGCGCCGCCGCCAGCTCCGCGAAGTAGGCGCGGCAGGTCTCGAAGGCCTGATCCGCCAGGGCGTTGAACCGGTCGGCCAGCTCGCCGTCGACCGCCTGGGTGACCGGTCCCAGCGCCTGCCACTGCTGGCGCAGGGCCTTGATGCGCTCGGCCTGGTCGCGGGGCGGCAGGGGGGACTGAGCCAGGCTCTCGACGGCACGCACCAGCGACTCGCGCTTGGGGGTGGTGGCGAAGGTCTGCCAGTCCTTGAGCTCGGCGAGCCGGGCGGCCTGCCGGCCGAGCCGCTTGCCGAGTTCCCGCACGCCGGCGGGCGGCAGGGCGTCGATGAGGCTCCGGGCCTGACTGAGCAGGGACTGGGCAGGGGCCAGGTGGCCTTCGTCGATGGCGGTGGCCAGCTCCGTGAGCAGGTTCTCCAACCGCCGGTGTTCCTCGGCGAGCAGCCGGTCCGCGGCGGCCATCTCCTGCTGCAGGCGTCCCTGGGCCTCCAGCAGCGAGGCCAGGCGCGGCGGCGGCCCGGCCCACCCGGGCCACTGCACCTGGCGCAGGGCCTTGTCCAGCCGCCGCAGGGCCGTGCGACGGGCGTCCACGGCTTGCCAGAGCTCCGCCGGCAGGCGGACACCGGTGCTCGAAGGCAGCTCCAGGGGGACATCCGGCAGCCCCGGCAGCTCGGCAGCCGCCAGGCGCTCCATGGCGTCCGCCACCTCGCGGAAGCGGTGAGAGACCGATTCGAATACCCGGTGCTGCGCTTCGCTCGGGGGCCGGTGGTCGGCGGCGGTGAGCCACCGGTCGGTGAGCCGGTCGCGCTGGGCCGCGACCGGCTCGAACTCGTGTCCCTCCGCCAGCGCCGCGTCCAGAGCCTGGAACTCCGCCACCAGCGGTTCGAAGGGGTCGGCGGCCCCGTGGCCGGAAATGGAGGAGCCGTTGGGCGGTACCTCTCCCTGCTGGGGCGGCGCCGTCGCTGCGGCTGGCGCCGGGTCCCCGCTCTCCGCCGCGGGCGCCTCCGCGGACGCCTCCGCGGACGCGGCCTCGGCCAGGGACGGCAGGGTGTCCGGGTCCGGGCGCAGGTGTTCGAGATCGGGCAACGCCTCGCCCCAGGCCTCCAGGGCCCGGCGCTGCTCGGCGTAGGCGTCCAGGGCCTCCACGAGCCGCGCGTGGAGTTGGTGCTGGCGCTCCCGCCAGGCGCGGTCGCGCAGCGCCGGCGCGTTTCGGGCGAGGGCGGCCGCCAGCTCCTCGGCCCGGCTCCGGGCAGCGTCGGCCTCGTGATGCAGCGAGCGGATGCGCTCGATGCCGTTGCGGGCGTGACGGTTGAGGGTCTTGTCCCGGTGCCGGGAACGCTTTTCCAGCGCGTTCAGGCCCGTGGCGCGGGACAGCAGCGGGTGCGCGAGGGCCGCGTCGCGCAGCTCACCCCGGGCGGCCAGCGCGACGTCGATGAGGGTGTCCACGTCGGTGACGGCGCGCACCCGGTCCAGCGCCTCCGCCAGCGGCAGCTCGATGAGCCCGCCGCCGGCGGGGGGCGGCGCTTCCGACGCCTGCGGCGGCGGATGACCCAGCGCGGTCAGGCGCTCCGCCGCCGCCCGGCCCAGGCGCGGGTCGTCCAGCAGGGGGCGCAGCAGGGCGGGGTCGCGGACGTGGGCCATGCAGGCGATGCGCACGCCCATGTCGGAATCGTGCTGCAGCAACCGGGCGATCTCGTCGGCGATGCCCTGGGCCGCCGCGGCGTCCAGGGCGAGAATGGCCGCCTTGCGGACGGCAGCGTCCGGATGGTTCAGGCGATTGCGGCTCTTGAACAGCCGACGCAGCATGGCGGCCCCGTCATCACGTTGCGGTCAGGAGAACTCGCGTTCTTCCCACCAGGGGAAGAACTCCGGCATGTCTTCGGAGACCTTGCCGGGAAAACGGGCCGGGCGCTTCTCGAGAAACGCCTGCACGCCTTCTCTGGCATCCGCCGACTTGCCGGTGTAATAGACCCCGCGGGAGTCGATTTTGTGCGCTTCCATGGGGTGATCGGCGCCCAGCATACGCCACATCATCTGGCGGATCAGGGTCACGGAGACGGCGGAGGTGTTGTCCGCGATCTCCCGGGCGATCTCCCGGGCGGCGGGCAGCAGGGCCTCCTTGGCGTGAACGCTGCGCACCAGCTTGTGCTCGAGGGCTTCCCGGGCCGGGAAGACCCGGCCGCTGTAGCACCACTCCAGCGCCTGGTTGACGCCCACCACCCGGGGCAGGAAATAGCTGGAGCACGCTTCCGGGACGATGCCGCGGCGGGCGAACACGAAGCCGAAACGCGCCTCCTCCGCCGCCAGCCGGATGTCCATGGGCAGGGTCATGGTGACGCCGATGCCCACGGCCGGACCGTTGATGGCGGCGATGATGGGCTTCTTCAGCTCGAAGATCCGCAAGGTCAGCACGCCGCCGCCGTCCCGCTGCAGGCCGCTCTCGCGGTCGCTGCGGCTGTCGGCATTGAACGTGTCGCCGCCGGCCGAGAGATCGGCGCCGGCGCAGAACGCGCGGCCCTCGCCTGTCACGATGATGGCCCGCACCGCGTCGTCCGCATCGGCGCGATCGAAGGCGTCGATCATCTCCTTCATCATTTCGTGGGTGAACGCGTTCAGCTTCTCCGGGCGGCTCAAGGTGAGGGTGAGAATGCCGTCTTCGACGTCGTAGCGGATGGTGTTGTAGCTCATGATTCCCCGGTCATGCCGATGGTGAAACGATGTCTTGCAGGCGTGGCCGCAAGGGTGGGCGGTTATGGTGCCTCGCCCGGGGACGTCTTTACAACGAGCGCGTGCTGGGCGAGTGTTGCCGGTTACACCGACATCTGGGGGACCACATGAGCGATCTGCGAACGTTCCGGGAGGAGACCCGGGCCTGGCTCGAGGAGAACTGTCCGCCCGGTGCCCGGGGCCCCGGCGAGATTCCCACCGGCAGCACCAAGGTGGAGATCCGGGACCCGGACACCCGGCTGTGGCTCGAGCGCATGGCGGAGCGGGGCTGGACCGTGCCCACCTGGCCCGAGGCCTACGGCGGCGGCGGGCTGTCCGACGACGAGGCCCGGGTGCTCTACGAGGAGATGGCGGCCATCGACGCCCGCCCGCCCCTGGTGAACATGGGCACCCGGATGCTCGGCCCGACCCTGCTCGAATACGGCACCGAGGAACAGAAGCAGCGTCACCTGCGCCCCATCGCCGAGGGACGGGCGGCGTGGTGTCAGGGCTACAGCGAGCCCGGAGCCGGCTCGGATCTCGCCAGCCTGCGCACCCGGGCGGAGCTGAGCGGCGACCGGTTCGTCATCAACGGCCAGAAAATCTGGACCTCGGGCGCCCAGACGGCGGACTGGATGTTCGCCCTGGTGCGTACCGATCCCGAGGCCCCCAAGCATCAGGGCATCAGCTTCGTGCTCCTGCCCATGGACCAGCCGGGGGTCACGGTGCGGCCCATCGCGCTGATCTCCGGCAGCTCGCCGTTCTGCGAGACGTTCTTCGACGACGCCGAAGCGAGCCGCGACGACCTGGTGGGCGAGCTCAACCAGGGGTGGACGGTCGGCAAGCGGCTGCTGCAGCACGAGCGTTCCGGTCAGGGCGGGCTGTCCCGCTCCGGCGGTTCCCGCCCCGTGGGCGTGACCGTGGATCTGGACGTGGCCGAGACGGCGCTCCGCTACGTCGGCGGCGACGGCGGGCGCATCGCCGATCCGGCGCTGCGCGCCCGGGTGCTGGAGTGGAAGATGGCCGACGCGGCCTTCCGGCTGACCCAGCGCCGGGCCGCGGAGGAGAACGCGGGCGGCGGCACGCCGGGGGAGGCCACTTCGATCTTCAAGCTCTACGGCTCCACCCTGGCCCGGGAACGGCAGGACCTGCTGGTTCGACTCATGGGCACCCGGGGCCTGGGCTGGGAAGGTGATGCCTTCACCGATGAGGAGCTGGGCGCGGCGCGCTCGTTCCTGGCCAGCCGGGCCGTCACCATCTACGGCGGCACCAACGAGGTGCAGCAGAACATCATCGCCAAGCGGGTGCTGGGCCTGCCGGACTGACGGCCGCCGCCATGCGCCTGTCCATCAGCGCCGCCGACGAGGCCTTCCTGGCCGAGGTGCGGGAGTTCGTCGACCGTCACTGGCCGGCGCAGGCGCGGGTTCCCCGGGACCTCGGTGGCGCCCCGCGGCGGGGCCGGGGCGAGCCGTGGCGGCGCGCCTGGTTCGCGGCGCTGGCGGCCCGGGGCTGGTCGGTGCCGCACTGGCCGCCGGAGCACGGCGGACCCGGCTGGACGCCGGCGCAACGCGTGCTGTTCGAACGGGAGACGGCGCGGGCGGAGACGCCGCCGCTGGATTCGGCCGGCACCCGGGTGGTGGGCCCGCTGCTCATGGCGTTCGGCACGCTGCGGCAGCAGGGCCTGCACCTGCCGGCCATCCGCGAGTCGCGGTGCTGCTGGTCGCTTGCGCTGGACGAGGAGCACGAGGCGGCGCTGGAGGTCCGGCCGGAGGGGCCGGCTGGCGGATTCGTCCTCACCGGCACCCTGCCCGCGGTGGCGGGCGCTACCGCCGCCGACTGGTTGCTGTGCCGGGCCGCGCAGCCCGGGCGAGCCGGCGGCAGCCTGTTCCTGGTCGATCTGCGGGATTGTGGTGTCACCGTCGAGCCGCTGACCGGCCTGGACGGCGGCCCCGGGCCGGCTGCGGTGAAGGCCGAGAGTGTCCGCCTGCCGGAGCCATCGCTCTTGGGACCGCCGGGGCAGGCGGAGCGATGCCTCGCCGCTCTGCCGGCGCTGCCGGGCGCGCTGGGAGTGATGGGGTGCCGCTACCGGGTACAGGTCGAGCGGCTCCGGGCGCTGGCCGGCGGGATGGGGAACGGGGAGGGCGTCACCCTGGCGGAGGACGACGATTTTCGCCGCAAGCTCGCCGAGCTCGAGGTGGGGCTGGCGGGCCTGGAAGCCCTGGAGCTCCGCGCCCTCGGCGCCGGCGAAGGGAACGAGGCCCTGGCGCCGCTGGTGGAGCTCGGCCGCGAGGCATCCGCCGGGCGGCTGGCCGAGCTCTACGTGGAGGCGCTGGGCTATCATGGCCTGCCGTTCCCGGACCCGCTGACGATCGATAATGAAGGTCCGATCGGGCATGATTACGCGTTGACCGCCCTGGCCGACCTGCTGCGCGGGACCCCCGCGAGCCTCGGCCACGGCAGCCGCGCAACCTATCAGAACAGCATTGCCCGGACGATTCTGGGCTTTTGAGGGGCCGCTATGGATTTCTCGTTTTCCGAAGAGCAGACACTCCTGCAGGACAGCGTCTCACGGTTCGTGCAGAACGATTACCCGTTCGAGACACGGCAGAAGATCGCCCGGGAGGAGCCGGGGTACTCCCCGGAAAACTGGAAGACGTTCGCCGAGCTGGGTTGGCTTGGCGTGCCGTTCCCCGAGAGCGACGGCGGCTTCGGCGGCGGCGCCATCGAATCCATTATCATGATGGAGCAGTTCGGCAAGGGGCTGGTGGTGGAGCCGTTCCTGGCCACGGTGGTGCTGGCCGGCGGGGCGCTGAAGATCGGCGGCAGCCAGGCCCAGAAGGAGGCCCATCTGGCGGGCATCATCGACGGCAGCGCCCAGGCGGCGCTGGCGTACGCGGAGCCCCAGGGGCGTTTCAACCTGGCGGACCTCACCACCACCGCCCGGCGTGACGGCGAGGGCTGGATCATCGACGGCTACAAGGCCGTGGTGCTGAACGGCCCCAATGCCGACCTGCTGGTGGTGAGCGCCCGCACCGGCGGCGGCCAAAGGGATGCCGAGGGGGTTTCACTGTTCCTGGTGCCGGCCGGCGCCGAGGGCATCAGCCGCCGGGACTACCCCACCGTGGACGCGCTGCGGGCCTCCGAGATCACCTTCGAGAACGTGCGGGTCGGCGCCGACGCCCTGCTCGGCGAGGAGGGCCGCGGGCTCGGCGTTCTGGAACGGGTGATCGACGAGGGCATCCTGGCCGTGGGCGCCGAGGCCGTGGGCGCCATGGAGGTGCTCTACAAGGCCACGGTGGAGTACTGCAAGACCCGGGAGCAGTTCGGCCAGCCCATCGGCAAGTTCCAGGTGCTGCAGCACCGCATGGTGGACATGTTCATGGAGCACGAGCAGGCCAAGTCGCTGATGTACATGGCCGCCATGCGCATGGACGAAGGCTACGGCCCGGAGGCGCAGAAGGCGGTGTCCGCGTTCAAGGTGCAGGTGGGTAAGTCCGGCCGCTTCGTCGGTCAGAGCGCCATCCAGCTCCACGGCGGCATGGGCATGACCGACGAGCTGAGCGTGGGTCACTACTTCAAGCGGCTCACCACCATCGACACCCTGTTCGGCAACGTGGACTTCCACCTGAAGCGCTTCGGACGGCTGTAGTGGCGCGCTGGGAGGCTAGCGGCGGCAGCACCATTCCCGAGTGGTTCTTCCCGGCGGTGGAGACACCCTGGGAGGAACGGACCGTCGAGGTGGAGGAGTGCGACGTCGTCTACCAGCTCTGGCAGCGGGATCCGGCGCCGGCGCCGTCCATTCTGTTCGTGCACGGCATGAACGCTCACGCGCACTGGTGGGACTTCATCGCCCCCCGCTTTCTCGACGGCTACCGCTGCGCCGCCATGAACCTGACGGGGATGGGGGACTCGGACTACCGCTACGAGTACGACCCCGCCACCTACGCCGAGGAGATCCGGGCCGTGTGCGACCACGCCGGGTTCGGTGACGACGTGGCGGTGGTCGCCCACAGCTTCGGCGGCTACGTGGCGGTGAAGGCGGCGGCGCTGTTTCCCGACCGCTTCGGCTCGCTGGTGCTGGTGGATTCCGGCCTGCGGCACCCGGACGAGCCGGTGCCCGAGCGCCCGCCCATGGGCGGGCGGGCCAAGGTGTATCCCGACAAGGAGTCGGCGTTGGCGCGGTTCCGGCTGCAGCCCCCGCAGCCCTGCGAGAACACCTACCTGCTCGAGTACATCGCCCGGCACTCGCTGATGCCGGTGGAAGGCGGCGGCTGGACCTGGAAGTTCGACGAGGATCTGCCGGGCACCCTGAAGTACGCCGAGCGGACCGCGGAGGATTACGCGGGCCTCGCCTTGCCGGTGGGCTTGATCTACGGTGCCGAGAGCGAGCTCTTCACCCACCGCTCCGCCGAGTACATGCGCGAGATCATGGGCGACGTCCCGGTGGTGGCCGTGGAAGAGGCGCGCCACCACGTGTTCCTCGACCAGCCGCTGGCCTTCATCGAGGCGCTCGAGGGCATGCTCCGGACCCTCACCGCGAAGCGGACCGCCTGAGCGCCGTCATGGCGAGCCGCTTCGTCATGCCGCCGGAGTGGGCGCCCCATCAGGCCACCTGGTTTTCCTGGCCCCACAACACCGAGACCTGGCCGGCGGAGCTCGCCGGCACCGAGCGGGCGCTGGCGGCCGCCGTGGCGGTGCTGTCCCATCACGAGCGGGTACACGTGAACGTGCTGGACCCCGCCCACGCCGAGCACGTGCGTTCGCTGTTGCCGGAAGAGACGAATCTGGAGGCGGTGCTGCTCGAGCACATCCCTACCAACGACGCCTGGTGCCGGGACCACGGCGCCATCTTCGTCACGGACGGCGAGGGGAGGCTCACGGCCCTCGACTTCGGTTTCAACGCCTGGGGCGGCAAGTATCCACCCTTCGACCTGGACGACGCCGTGCCGCCGCAGATGGCGGCCCGCCTGGGCGTACCGGCGGTCACCGTGGACCACGTGCTGGAGGGCGGCTCGGTGGACGTGAACGGCGCGGGTGCGCTGCTCACCACCACCCAGTGTCTGCTGAACCCGAATCGCAACCCGCACCGCTCCAAAGGCGAGATCGAAGCGCTGCTCTACGAGTATCTGGGCGCCGAGCAGGTCCTGTGGCTCGGCGACGGCATCGTCGGCGACGACACCGACGGGCACGTGGACGACATCACCCGGTTCGTCGCCCCGCACCGGGTGATCACCGCCGTGGAGCCGGACCCGGAGGATCCGAACCACCGCCCGCTGGCGGAGAACCGGGAGCGTCTGGAAGGCTTCCGTCTGGCGGACGGGCGGAGCCTGGAGATCGTCGAGCTGCCCATGCCGGAGCCGCTGTGGCGGGGCGATCAGCGCCTGCCCGCCAGCTACGCCAACTTCTACATCGCCAACGGCCTGGTGCTGGTGCCCACGTTCGGCTGCGACCGCGACAGGGACGCGCTGGAGATCGTCCGGGGCTGCTTTCCCGACCGCACCGTGGCCGGCATCGACTGCCGCGACGTGGTGGTGGGGCTGGGAACCCTGCATTGCCTGAGCCAGCAGGTTCCCGACGTTGCACGGGGCAACCGCGAATCGTAACCTAGCCCGCCCAAATGCCGGTTCGGAGGCTCCGTTGGCGGCGATCAAAGACTTCCTCACCCATCATTTCCGCCATTTCAATGCCGCCACCCTGGTGGACGCGGCACAGGGCTACGTCGATCACCTGAACGGCGGCGGCAGGATGATGGTCACCCTGGCCGGCGCCATGAGCACGGCGGAGCTCGGCCTGTCGCTGGCGGAGATGATCCGCCGCGACAAGGTGCACGCCATCACCTGCACCGGCGCCAACCTGGAGGAGGATCTGTTCAACCTGGTGGCCCACGATCATTACGTGCGGGTGCCCAACTACCGCTACCTCTCCGCCGCCGACGAGGAAGCCCTGCTGGCACGCCATCTGAACCGGGTCACGGACACCTGCATTCCGGAGGAGGAAGCCATCCGCCGCCTCGAGCACGCCGTGCTCGAGGAATGGACCGCGGCGGATCGCGCAGGGGAAAGCTATTTTCCCCACGAGTTCATGTACCGGATCCTGCGCTCCGGCAAGCTCGCCCGGCACTATCAGATCGATCCCAAGGATTCCTGGCTGGTGGCGGCCTGTGAGAAGGATCTGCCCATCATCGTCCCCGGCTGGGAGGATTCGACCCTGGGCAACATCTTCGCCGCCCACGTCATCGAAGGCGACGTGAAGAACGTGCACACGGTGAAGACCGGAATCCAGTACATGGTGTACCTGGCGGACTGGTACCGCCGCACCACCGCGGACACCACGGTGGGCTTCTTTCAGATCGGCGGCGGCATCGCCGGGGATTTCCCCATCTGCGTGGTGCCCATGCTGGCTCAGGATCTGATGATGCAGGACATCCCGCGCTGGGCCTACTTCTGCCAGATCAGCGATTCCACCACGAGCTACGGTTCCTACTCGGGCGCCGTGCCCAACGAGAAGATCACCTGGGACAAGCTCTCCGCCACCACGCCGAGCTACGTCATCGAATCGGACGCCACCATCGTCGCGCCTTTGGTGTTCGCCTACGTGCTGGATCAGTGATGGTCGCGAAGATCGCCGCCGCTGGCTGGACCACAGCCGAGGCCGAATCCCTCTACGCCATGGAGACGTGGAGCGACGGCTTCTTCCACGTCAACGAGGCGGGCAACGTGGCGGTGCGGCCGCTGCCGGGCTCCGAGCTCACCATCGACATTCCGGCGGTCATCGAGGCGGCCCGGACCGAAGGCGCCACCCTGCCTCTGATCATCCGCTTTCAGGACGTCCTGCGGGCGCGGGTGCAGCGGCTGAACGAAGCCTTCGCCCAGGCCATCGCCGAATCGGGCTACGGCAACGAGTACCGCAGCATCTATCCCATCAAGGTGAACCAGCTCCACGAGGTGGTGGAGGAGGTGCTCGACGCGGGCCGGGACTTCGCGCTGGGGCTCGAGTGCGGCTCGAAGAGCGAGCTCATGGCCACCCTGCCGCTGGTGGAGGACAAGCGCCTGTTGCTGTGCAACGGCGTGAAGGATCACACCATGCTGCGGCTGATGCTGAACGCGCAGCAGCTCGGCCAGCACGTGCTGCCGGTGATCGAGAAGTACACGGAGTTCGAGCAGCTCATGATCCTCGCGGATCAGATGCAGGTGACGCCGAAGCTTGCGGTGCGGGTGAAGCTCTCCACCCGCGGCTCGGGACGCTGGTACGAATCCGGCGGCTACCGGTCCAAGTTCGGGCTCACCATCCCCGAGGTGGTGCGCCTGGTCAAGGAGCTGGAGCGCCGCGGCCTGGGCGAGCGCCTGGAGCTCCTGCACTTCCATCTGGGCAGCCAGATCGCCGACATCCAGGTGCTGCGCGCCGCCGTCAAGGAGATCACCCAGATCTATGCCGATCTGCTCACCCGCGGGCTCCAGGTGAAGTACCTGGACGTGGGCGGCGGCCTGGGGGTGGCCTACGGCGGGGGCTACGGGTCCGACGATTCCGCCATCAACTACGGCCTGGTGGAGTACGCCAACGCGGTGGTGTACTCGGTCCAGGAGATCTGCCGCGCCCGGGAGGTGCCGGAGCCGGTCCTGCTCTCGGAGTCGGGCCGGGCCATCACGGCCCACCACTCGGTGCTGGTGGTGCCGGTGCTGGGCGTGCACCGGCCGGATGCGCCGTTTCAGGTGGAGCTGCCCGACGAGGCGCCGCCGGTGGTGGCCACCCTGGCCACGGCGCTGGCGGAGGCGCGGGCCTCGAGCGATGTCCCGCCCTTGCTGGAGGCGTTCCACGACGCCCAGGCCGGGCGCGCCGAGGCCGATCAGCTCATGCGTCTCGGTTACCTGGATCTGGAATCCCTGGCGCAGGCCGACAGCCTGTACTGGAGCACCTGCCGCGAGGTGCTCGCGCGCCTGCAGGCGCTGGATCTGGAGCAGCCGCCGCCGGAGCAGCTGGAGCTCGAGGACCAGCTCACCGACGTCTACCTGTGCGACTTCTCGGTGTTCCATTCCATCATCGACCACTGGGCCATCGGCCAGCTCTTTCCGGTGATGCCCCTGCACCGGCTCGACGCGCCGCCCCGGCGCCGCGCCCAGGTGGTGGACCTCACCTGTGATTCCGACGGCAAGGTGTCGAGCTACGTCCGTGCCGGCGGCACCAGCGAGTGGCTGCCGCTGCACGACTTCACCGCCGGGGAGCCCTACTACCTGGGTTTCTTTCTGGTGGGCGCCTATCAGGAAATCCTCGGCGACAGCCACAACCTGTTCGGCCGGGTCTCCGAGGTGCACGTCTATGCCAGCGCCGACGAGCCGGAGAACTTCTTCATCGAGCAGCTCATCGCCGGACTCTCGGTGCAGGACATGCTGGCTCAGGTCCAGTACTTTCCGAACGAGCTGAACAAGCGCATGTCGGAACTGGTGAAGGCGAAGATCGAGGCCGGGGTGGTGAAGCCGAAGGAGGGCATGCGCATCCTCAACCATTACACCCGGCGCTTCGAAGAAAATACCTACTGCGACATCAAGGTGCTGAAACGTGAGTGACCCCGGCAACGTGCGCGTGGGCGTGGTGCAGATGGCCATGTCCGACGACGTGGAGGACAACACCGCCCGCGCCGAAGGCCTGGTGCGCCGGGCAGCCGAGGCCGGAGCCGAGCTGATCTGCCTCCCCGAGCTGTTCCGTTCCCGTTACTTCTGCCAGACCGAGGACTACGACCGGTTCGCCCTGGCGGAGCCGGTGCCCGGTCCCACCACCGAGCGCTTCGCCGCCGTGGCCCGGGAGCTGGACGTCGCCATCGTGCTGAGCCTGTTCGAGGAGCGCGCGCCGGGCCTCTACCACAACACCGCGGCCCTGGTGGACGGTGCCCGCGGCTACGTGGGCAAGTACCGCAAGATGCACATCCCCGACGATCCGCGCTACTACGAGAAGTTCTACTTCACCCCCGGGGATCTGGGGTTCAAGGCGTACCCGGCCCGCCACGTGTCCCTGGGGATGCTGGTGTGCTGGGATCAGTGGTATCCGGAGGCGGCCCGACTCACCGCGCTCATGGGCGCGCAGATTCTGGCCTACCCCACGGCCATCGGCTGGCACCCCGAGGAGCAGGACGAAGCGGGACCGGCCCAGCATCAGGCCTGGGAGACGATCCAGCGCAGTCACGCCATCGCCAACGGCTGCTTCGTGGTGGTGGCGAATCGGACCGGATTCGAGCCGGAGCCGGGGGGCGGGGGCGGCATCCGCTTCTGGGGCCAGAGCTTCGTGGCGGCCCCGGACGGCACCCTGCTGGCGAAGGCCGGCGAAGACGAGGAGACGGTGCTGGTGGCGGATCTGGACCTGGGACGGATCGCCCGGCAGCGCCAGGGCTGGCCGTTTCTCCGCGACAGACGAATCGACGCCTACGCGCCGCTGGAGCGCAGGTTCATCGACGGGGAGGGCGCACCGTGAGCGGCGGATTCAATCGACGCACCTTCATCGGTGCCGGCATCGGCGCGGGCGTGGCGGGTGCCGCGGCGTCCACCGCCCGGGGCGCCGCTGCCCGGCGCGGCGGCGGCGGGCCGGTGGTGGTGGCCTCGGCCAACGGCTTCGAGAGCCGCAACGCCGAGGGCCTGACCTGTGTGGAGCTCGCTTACCGCCGCATCAGCGAGGGCGCCGACGTGCTCGATGCGCTGATCGCCGGGGTGAACGTGGTCGAACTGGACCCGGAGGACACCAGCGTCGGCTACGGCGGTCTGCCCGACGCCGACGGCGTGGTGACCCTGGACGCCTGCTGCATGCACGGACCCCGCCGGCGGGCGGGCGGCGTGGCGTGCCTGCAGGGCGTGCGCACGCCCTCGCGGGTGGCGCAGGCGGTGGCGGACGTCACGGATCACCACCTGCTGGTGGGCGAGGGCGCTCAGCGTTTCGCGCGGAACCTGGGCTTCGAGATCGAAGAGGATCTGAACACCGAGAAGTCCCGGGCCCTGTGGCTGGAGTGGAAGCGCCGCACGGATCCCCACCACTATCCGGATCCGCGCCAGCGGGCCGAGGCGGGCTACCGGGTAGGCCAGGCCATGGTGGCGGAAGGCAAGATCCATCCGGATCACTTCTACGGCACCATCAACTGCAACGGCGTGAACGCCCGGGGCGACGTCTGCGGAGTCACCACCACCAGCGGGCTGGCGTGGAAGATTCCCGGCCGGGTGGGGGATTCGCCGATCCTGGGCGCCGGGCTGTACGTGGACAACGACGTGGGCGCCGCCGGTTCCACGGGACGGGGCGAGGCCAACCTCTACAGCCTGGCGTCGTTCCTCATCGTCGAGTTCATGCGTCAGGGCATGCACCCCAAGGACGCCGGCATGGCGGCCCTGGAGCGAATTCGCGCCCAGACCACCGAGCCACGGCTGCTGCGCGAGGACGGCAACCCCGCCTTCAACGTGAGCTTCTACATCGTCGCCCGTACCGGCGAGCACGCCGGCGTGGCGCTCTACGGCGGCCGCAGCTACGCGGTCTGTGACCTGCGCGGCGCCCGTCACGAGCCGCTCGAAGGACTTCTGGGCTGAACCGACAGGACGGGAGCGAGCTCATCGTCAGCCGATCCGCCAATCACCGCCCCGATTCCTCCCCGCCGGTGAGCCAGGAGCCACGGCCGCGGGTTCTGCTGGCCACGGCCGACGAAGCGCTCCGTGGTCGGCTGGAGGCGGTGCTGAGGGGCAGTCACGATCTGGTGGCGGTTGCGGACGGCCCGGCGGCAATCGCCGCGGCCGAGGCGCAGCCGCCCGACCTGGTCCTGGTTCGGGCCGATCTGCCCGGCATGGGCGGCCTGACCCTGTGCCGGACGCTGCGCGAGCGCATCGCCCATCTGCCCGTGCTGATGATGCTGCCTGCGGGCACTGGCGCGGATGCGGACGCGCGCCAGGGCGTGTTCGAGGCGGGCGCCGTGGGTTACATGCTCGAGCCGTTCAGCGACATCGAGCTGTCCACCCGGGTGCGCAACATGCTGGTCCTGGCTCGTTTGCGGAACGAAGAGCGCCGCAAGGACGAGTTCGCCGCCATGCTGGCTCACGAGCTGCGGAACCCTCTGGCGCCCATCCAGAGCGGCCTGGACATCCTCGCCCTGGAAATGGACGCGCGCCATCACGACACCCTGGAGCTCATGAAAGGCCAGGTGGCGCACCTGGTGCGGCTGGTGGACGATCTCCTGGATCTGTCCCGGCTGCGCGGTGGCAACGTGGCCCTGCGGCCGGAGCCGGTGGAGCTGTCGGCGCTGGTCCGGCGGTCCGTGGCGGCGGTGCGGCCGTTCATCGACAGCCGCCGCCACGAGCTCGCCGTCTCGCTGCCGGCGCAGCCCGTGTGGTTCGAGGGCGACGCGGTGCGGCTGGCACAGGTGCTGGAGAACCTGCTCAACAACGCGGCCAAGTACACCGAGCCGGGGGGACGCATCGAGCTGTCGGCTCGGGCCGACGAGCGGAACATCACCATCACGGTCACGGACTCGGGCATCGGCATCGAGCCGGAGCTCCTGCCCCGCGTGTTCGACGTGTTCGCTCAGTCCACCCGCTCCCTGGACCGGGCTCTCGGCGGGCTGGGCGTGGGCCTGGCTCTGGTGCGCCAGGTGGTGGAGGGCCACGCCGGCGAGGTGACCGCCGCGAGCGACGGCCACGGACGGGGCAGCCGCTTCGTGGTGAGGCTGCCGCGCACGGCGGCCACACCGCCCCAGGCAGACGATTCGCCGGAGGAGGATCCGGCGTCCCAGCCGGCGCCGGGGCGTCACGTGCTCATCGTCGACGACAACGGCGCCGCCGTGGAGATGCTTGCCATGCTGTTGCGCAAGCTCGGGGATCACCGGGTGGAGACCGCGGCTGACGGCCACGCCGGGCTCGCCCGCATTCGCGCCGATCATCCGGATCTGGTGCTCCTCGACATCGGTCTGCCCGGCATGGACGGGTATCAGGTGGCCCGGGCGGTGCGCGAGCACCGGGAGCTCGACGACGTGCTGCTGGTGGCCATGACCGGCTACGACCGCCCGGAGGATCGCCGCAGGTCCAGGGAGGCGGGGTTCGACGAGCACCTGGTGAAACCGGTGTCGCTCGACCAGGTGCGCGCGATCCTGACCCACCCGAAGCTCACGGGAGAGCCCGGTGAACCTGCCGCAACCGCCGACACCGTACCTGCGCCGCCGCAGGAGGCCGGCCCGGCGGCCGCCGGTTCGCTGCGCAAGATCCGCCACGACCTGGCCAACAGCGCCGACGTGCTGCAACTGTTCGCGCGTCTGCTCGCGGAATCCAGGGACGATGCGGAGTTCGTGCGCAGAGCGGCCGAGGGGCTGCAGCGGGAGGTGATGGCCATTCTCGACAAGCTCGAGGCGGTTCGCCGGCTGACGGTCGACGAGGGGGGCGACGATCAGGACCCCGAGGCGTAGCCTTCCGGGAAGACGGCCGGGCAGCGTTGCGCTGCCCGGCCCGGCGAGTCAGTCGCGGCGGTGCCGGCGCTTCTCCCTGCGGTCACCACGGTCCTTGTAGATGGCCCAGGTGGCATCGCCGTCTTCGGCGGCGGAGTGCTGCACGTTCACGTAGAGCACGTCCGGCTGGAAGGGACTGAAGTAGATGCCGGTGCCTTCGGCGCCCGGATCGGCGAGGGAAGCGAACAGATCCACCTGCGCGGACGCGCCGTACTCGTTCGTCCGGGGGCTGGCGAACCAGATATCCGACGGCACGTTGTCCTCCACCATCACCAGTCGCCCGTCGGGGGCCTCGGCGAGGTTGTCCACGCTGTCGAATCCGGTCTGGAATCCGGGCTGGCCTGGCCGACCCATCTCCACCGGCACATTGACCCCGGGTTTGACGAAGTCGGAGACGCGAAGCGTGTCTAGGTCGATGGCGATCACCCGGCCCTCGTACACCTCCCGGCCCTCGCCCTGCGCTCTCGGACCTTCGGTAATCGCCACGTACAGCGTGCGGCCGATGATCTCGAGGTCCTCGGGACGCTGATAGCTGGTGCCGCCGGCCGCGCTGCCGGAAAAGCGGGCCATGGCCGGATCGATGGGGCCGACCCACTCGCCCTGACCGACGCCGTCGGGCCCCGTCACCTTCAGCGCGAACAGCTCGCCCGACGAGAGATCGCCGGGGATGTGCGGCACGAACTTGTATACGCCGCCGCCGCAGGGACCGTCGATGCCCGGGCAGCCCTGGGACTGGCCACGGTGCTCGTCCACCATGTAGATCGCCCCGTCCGGCCCCACCTCGATGCCCTCATGCGCCAGCCGCCCGACGGCCGGACGGTCTTCGACGGCGGTGACCGCGGAAGGATCGTTGGGGTCGAGGAAGAGTTCGAACAGCCGACCGCCCTCCACTTCCTCGGCGAACAGCACCGTGCCCCAGGGAGTCCAGCGGATGCCGTCCAGGGCGTTGTAGCTGGAGTCCTGAGCGATCACCCTGGCGGCGCCGGTTTTCAGGTCCACCACGCTCACCGCACCCCCTTCCGCCACGTTGCGCACTTCGTGAGTGCGGTACATGTATCGGCCCGCCAGCTTCCCGGACTCGTTGACGGTGTTCATGTCGTTCCAGTCGTCGCGGCCGCCGTTGTAGATGTCGAGGTCCGACTCGTCGCTGACGATGCTCTGGGTGTACCCCTTGGGCACGACCCAGGGCGCGGCGGGGTCCCAGTCGGTGCTGGCCGCCGAGGCCGCGATGGGTTCGAACTGGAACAGGCCCCTCCCGGGCCGGTGATCGTCGTCGGCGATGGCGGGGGCGACGGCTACGGTGGCGGCCATGGCCAGGGCCAGGGCGCGAACCGGCGTAGGTTTGTCGGTCATGTTTCTCTCCACGGTTGAGACTTTGGCGGCAGCGGGTCGGAATCCCCGTATGCCGCAGTCGACTGTCGAGCAACTTCGTTACGTGCCGCTTACGAATGTTTGAAGGTTTGATGAAGAGGCGGGCGCGGTGTCGAGCTTTCGTGGGGCGGACGGTTGATCTGGCGCGGGGCTTGCACACGCCCAGGCATGTTGTCTGAAGAAAGGCTCAGCGCGTGGCGCGCGGCGACGGTCGTGCTTGCCGCCCTGGCGGTATCGAGCTGCAGCAGCGAGGCGACGCTGCCCGTGGCTGCCGGGGTGGGGCCGGATCCGGAGCTGCCGCCGCCGCAATCGTCGCTGTTCCCCACGGTGAACATCGCGCCCGCCACGGGCTGGCCGGAAGGGGCCCTGCCCGAGGCGATGGCGGGCAGCCGGGTCGTGGCCTTCGCCCGCGACCTCGACCATCCCCGCTGGCTCTACGTGCTGCCCAACGGCGACGTGCTGGTGGCGGAAAGCAATGCGCCCCCGACCCCCGAAGGCCGTGGCGGCATCGAGGGCTGGGTCATGAGCCGGGTGATGAAGCGGGCCGGCGCAGCGGTGCCGAGCGCGGATCGCATCACCCTGCTGCGGGACGCGGACGGTGACGGCGTGGCGGAAGAGCGCTACTCATTCCTCGAGAACCTGCACTCGCCCTTCGGCATGGCGCTGGTGGACGGCGACTTCTACGTGGCCAACACCGACGCCATCGTCCGCTTCCCGTACCGGGAGGGCCAGACCGCCATCGACACCGAGGGTGAGACCCTCGCCGATCTGCCCGCAGGACCCATCAACCACCACTGGACCAAGAACATCATCCCCAGTCCCGACGGCAGCCTCCTCTACGCCACGGTGGGCTCCAACAGCAACATCGCGGAGAACGGCATGACGGCGGAACACGAGCGTGCGGCGATCCTCGAGGTGGACCGGGAGTCGGGCCGGCATCGGGTGTTCGCCTGGGGTCTGCGCAATCCCAACGGACTGGCCTGGGTGCCGGAGACCGGCGAGCTCTGGACCGCGGTGAACGAGCGGGACGGGCTGGGCGGCGATCTGGTGCCGGACTACATGACCTCGGTGCAGGAGGGCGGCTTCTACGGCTGGCCGTACAGCTATTTCGGCCGGCACGTGGACGAGCGCGTGCAGCCCCAGCAGCCGGATCTGGTGGACCGGGCCATCGTGCCGGATTACGCCCTGGGATCCCACACCGCCTCCCTCGGGCTCGCCTACGCCGAAGACCACGGCTTGCCGGAGCTCGGCCCGGGCATGTTCGTGGGCCAGCACGGCTCGTGGAACCGGGATCCGTTGAGCGGCTACAGGGTGATCTTCGTGCCGTTCGAGAACGGCGAGCCGGCGGGCATGCCCGTGGACGTGCTCACCGGGTTCGTCAACGATGGCGGCGAGGCCCAGGGGCGCCCGGTGGGGGTGGCGGTCGACGGCCACGGCGCGCTGCTGGTGGCGGACGACGTGGGCAACACGGTCTGGCGGGTTACGGCGGCGCCGTAGGCGGCCCGGTCAGCCCCACAACCGATCCGATGCCCTGGCGGCGCCCTCCGCGAGAGCCGCGAGCTTGCCCCAGGCCACGTCAGGATCGATGCCCTGCATGCCCACGTGGACGCTGAAGCCGCAGTCGACGCCGGCCATCACCCGATCCCGGCCCACCAGGTTCGCGTAGCGCTCGATGCGTTGGGCCACCAGTTCCGGGTGCTCGATGTAGTTCGACTGCGGCTCGATGACGCCGGGGCAGAGAATCTTGTCCTCCGGAACCGCCACCGTTTCGAACAGCGCCCACTCGTGAGCGTGGCGCGGGTTCGCCGCCTCGAACAGCACGGTCCGCGGCTTCGCCCGCCACACCAGGTCGATGATCTCCGCCAGGGCCACGTCGCAATGGTGCGGGCCCGGATAGTTGCCCCAGCACAGGTGCATGCGCAGGCGGTCGGCCGGGATGTTGCGTACCGCGTGGTTCAGCGCCTCGATGTTCATGGCCACCCGCTTGCGGTACGCCTCCCGGTCGAGGTCGGCGTATGCGGAGTGGCGGCCCATGGCCAGGTCGGGGCAATCGAGCTGCACGGTGGCGCCGGCCGCGGCGATGGCCTCGTACTCGTGGCGCATGGCCTCGGCCACCGCGAACAGATACTCCTCGTCGGTGGCGTAGTGCTGATTGCCGAAGAAGATGGTCACCACGCCCGGCGACGCGGCGCTCGAGAAGATCTCGCTCACCCCGGCGCCGGCGGCGGCCGATACCAGGTTGGCCATGTCCTGGGCCGCGGCCGCTTCGTCCTTCACCGAGATGGGGCCGTTGCAGGCCGGAGCCGAGCGCTTACGCCGGCCGGGGTTGGCGGCGAC
>JAWLCV010000044.1:22095-34745 GCA_041686955.1 Pseudomonadales bacterium | reverse complement strand
GGCGGCGGCGAGCTCCTCCGTGGATGCCGCGGGCCGCAGCCGATTGAGCTGGTAGTTGATGGCGGGGTGGGGGTGAAGCTGCAGGTAGCCTCGGGGAAAGCGTACGTGGTCCGTGGCGCTCATCGTCGTTCTCCGCTCTCTGGTAGCGGAATTAAACGACTGTTTTAGTCTCGGAGTCAAACAGATGTTTGATTCGTGCCCGAGGATGCGGCAAGCTCACCGCCACAGCAGGGATTCCCCATGGCCAACGACACCAAGCACCGCCTGATGGACGCAGCCGAGGTGCTGTTCGCCGAGCACGGCCTGCGCAACACCAGCGTGCGCATGATCGTCTCGGCCATCGGCGCCAACGTGGCTTCCATCCGTTTCCACTTCGGTTCCCTGGAGGAGCTGAAGAAGGCGGTGCTGATGCGGCGGTTCGAGCCCCTGGTGGCGCGGCGTCTCGCCGGCCTGGAAGAAGCCCGGGGCGCGTCCCCGAGGCCCGTGCCGGTGCGCCGGCTGCTGGAGATCTGGTTCGCCCCCATGCTCGAGATGGCCGCGTCGCCGGATCCCGGCGAGCGGGCGCTGCCGCGGATACTGGCCCGGTTGCAGGCGGATCCCGCGCCGGAGTACGAGCTGCTGCTGCAGCGGGAACTGGCGCCCCACGTGGAAGCGTTTCTGGACGAGTTGGCCCGGGCCCTGCCCCATCTCGAGCGCAGCGAGATCGCCCACCGATTCGACTTCCTGATCGGCGCCTTCGGCCATGCCCTGCGCCGGGTCGACGCTCCCCGGGTGCGCTCGTCCCGGCGCCGGCGCGAGCTCGTCCGGCGGCTCACCGCGGAGCTGATGGAGTTCGCGGTGGCGGGGCTCGAGGCCCCGGCCGTGCGGGATCCGGATGCCGCCCCCGGTGGACCTGTGGTTCAATCCACCGCATGACACCTCGTATCAGCATGATCACTCTCGGCGTCCGCGAGCTGGATCGCGCCGCGGCGTTCTACGAGCAGGGGCTCGGCTTCCCTCGCATGGAGTCGCCGCCCGAGGTGGCCTTCTTCACCCTCGACGGCACCTGGCTGGCGCTGTACGGCCGCGAGAACCTGGCCGACGATGCCTCGGTGCCCGCCGACGGCACGGGCTTCGCCGGCTTCACCCTGGCCCACAACGTCGCCTCCGAAGCGGAGGTCGACGCCGTGGTGGACGCGGCGGTGCGCGCCGGCGCGACCTTGAAGAAGCCGCCGAGGCAGACCGACTGGGGCGGCTATGCGGGCTACTTCGCGGATCCCGAGGGGTACCTCTGGGAGGTGGCCTACAATCCGCACTTCTGGGTGGGTCCGGGGGGCCCGGAGCGCGGAGAGGAGTGACGGAGATTTTCATGGACGACCTGGCGGCGGCGCGGATCCGGACGGTTCGCGAACACATGGCGCTCGAGTGCACGGGAGACTGGGACGGGGTCATCGCCACCTTCGCCCACCCGCGATACGAGCTGTACGGCTCCGGCGCCGTGTTCGACGGCGAGGAGGCGGTGCGCCGCTACTTCGCCCGCTCGCGCACGCCGTTTCCCGATCAAGCCAACGAGATCATCGCCATCGCCGCCGCCGGCGATACGGTGCTGGTGGAGTTCTGGCTCACCGGCACCCACCTCGGCCCGCTGCGGCTGGAGGACCGCACCATCGAGCCCACGGGCCGGTCGTTCCGGGTGCGCATGGCGGCGAGCTTCGAGTTCGCACCGGGCTCGGACAGGATCGTCTGCGAGCGCCCCTACTTCGACCAGGGCGCGGTGGTGCGGGCGCTGGGGCTCGCCTAGCAGTCGGCTGCCGTCTCATTCCGCCATGAAGGAGGCGAAGGCGTCCTTGTAGTCCGGGTGCCAGCGCGAGAGCGCGGGGCGGTTCTCGACGATGTCGCCCGCCGCCCACAGGATCCGCTTCACATCCTGCTCCCGGGTGGTCTCGTTGTCCTGGCACAGGATGTAGAACTCGTTGCGGGAGAGACCCTCCAGCAGCCGGTCCGCCACCTGCTCCGGGGTCCAGGCGGCGGCGGGCTTCTCCGGCACGTGGCGCGCGATCATGCCGGTGTAGGTAAACCCGGGAATCAGCAGATGCGCGCTCACCCGGCCGCCGGTCTTCTCCCGCAGCGTATGAGCGAGGCCTTCGGTGAGCGCCTTGACCCCGGATTTGCTCACGTTGTAGGCCGTGTCGCCCGGCGGCTGGGTGATGCCCTGCTTGGAACCCGTGTTGATCACCAGCCCCTCCAGGTTCCCGTCGACCATGGCCGGGACGAAGCGCTGCACGCCGTTCAGCACGCCCATGAGGTTGACCTCCAGCACCCGGCGCCAGCCCTCGGGGTTCGACAGGGCGTCGCCGCCACCGCCGATGCCGGCGTTGTTCATCAGCACGGAGACGCCCCCGAAGGCACTCGATACGGCATCGGCCAGCCGGTCCACGGACGCGGTATCGGCGACGTCGGTGGCCACGGCCAGAACCTCGGTGCGCTCCGTAAGCTCTGCCCGGGCCTGCTCGAGGGCGGTTTCGTCCCGATCCGCGAGGCACAGGCGCAGGCCCAGCTCCGCCAGGCGGCGGGCGGTGGCGAGGCCGATGCCGCTGGCGGCGCCGGTGATCACGGCGACCCGGCCGGGCTGCAGGGCGGGGTGAGGCTGCTGGTCGGTCATGACGGCACTCCGCAACGGGATTTCCCCTATTGCAGCAGGAAGGACGGCCCGAGTCGACGGTGGTCGCGCCGGAGCGCCGCTGCCGGAGAAACCGGGGCGCAACATCTGCGCTGATTCGGAAACGCCGCGGCAACACTCGCGGCGGCGCCGATGATGTACCCTCCGCGCTCCCCGAGATCGAGGCCCCAGATGCTCACGTTCCGGCTTGGATGGTTGCGCACCCTGATGTCCTGCGTGGTGTGCCTGGGCCTGGCCGGAACGGCCGTCGGTGGCGAGACGGCCCCGGCGCTGGAGGATCTGCAGAGCCGCCTTGCCGAGATCGAGAGCGCCGGGCCCGCCGACGACGGACTGGCGGAGATCCGCGAGCTGTATCGCCGGTCGATCCGCAACCTGGAATCCGCCGCGGAGGATCGCGCCGAGGCGCGCCGTCTGGCGGCCATGGCCGAGTCGGCGCCGCAGCGGGTCGAGGAGTTGGAGGCTCGGCTGAGGACGCCGCCACAGGGCCCGGAGGTGACCGACACGGACCCCGATGCGCTGGAGCAGGCGCTGGTGGCGGAGCAATCGGACCAGGCGGCACTGCGCCGCCGGCTCGACGAGCTCCGATCGGCGCTGGCCGCGGAGCAGCGTCTCGATCTGCCCGATCTGATCGCCGACGCGCAGCGTGACGTGAGCGAGGCCCGGGACGCCGCCAGCTCCACCGGTCCCGAAGAGTCGTCCGAGGCCAGCCTCGCTCGCCAGGCCTTGCGCGCCAGCACCCTGGCGGCTGCGGAGGCCCGGGTGGAGCGTCTGAACCAGCAGCGGCTGTCGCGCTCCCCGCGGCTGCACGTCGCCGAGCTGGAGCAGCGGCTCCTGACCCGGCAGATCGATGCCGGCAGCGCCCGCATCGGCGCCCTCCAGCAGGCGCTGAGCGCCGCCCGGGCGGCGGCGGTGGAGGAGACCTCGCGCCGGAACCAGGCGCGGACCGAGGCGCAGGTGGAGGTCTCGGGCGCGAACCAGTCGCTGGCGGCGGAGAACGCCGAGCGGGCGGAACGCATCGGCGGGGTGTTTTCCCGCATCGACGGCCTGGCGGAGACCGAAGCCGTGCTGGAGAACGATCTGGCGCGGGTGTCACGGTATCTGGACAACGTGAAGCAGCAGTTGGCGGTGGCCGGCGCCATCCGCTCCGCAGAGCTCGGCATGGAGCTGCTCACCCAGTGGCGGGAGCTGGCCCGGGACGGCCGCGAGGCCATCGGCATCGGCGATCTGGATCAGGAAATCACCAGCGCTCGGCTGGAGAACATCCGCCTGGACGAGCTGCGCTTCGCCCAGCGGGAGCTGACCGAGGAGCCGCCCGGGCGGGTGCCGGAGCTGGAAGCCGAGCGGCTACGGCTGCTGCGCATGGCGTCCTCCGCCTACGACCGCTACATCGAGGCCCTCACCCGGGTGCGCAGCGTGGCTTCCCGGCTCATGGACCGCACCGACGAGCTGCAGCGGCTGCTGGACAGCCGTCTGTTCTGGACACCCACGGCCCGGCCGTTCCCGGGGGACGTGGTGGAGCGGCTCGGCGAGGAGCTGGACTGGCTGCTGGCGCCGGAGCATTCCGGCGCCGTCGCCGAGGCGGTTCGCGGCGCACGGCCCCGGGACGTAGCGAAGCTCCTGCTGCTCCTGGCGCTGACTTTGGCTGCCATCCGCGCGAGGCCACCCATGCGCCGGCTCCTGGCGCGGCACGCGCGCAAGCTGGACAGCCTCACTCAGGACCGGGCGCGCTACACCTGGACGGCGTTGGCCGTCTCCGTCGCTTTCGCGCTGCCGCTGCCGTTGATCCTCGCCGGTGCTGCCGTCCTGCTCGGTGACGCATCCGGGTTCCCGGGGGTGCTGGCCCTGGGGCTGAAGGTGGGAGCCATGCTGCTGCTCGGGCTCGAGACGCTGCGCCACATATGCCGCCGGGACGGTCTGGGGCGCCGTCACTTCGGCTGGTCCGATGACGCCTGCAGCGTATTGCGGCGCAACCTCCCCTGGCTGGCCGCCGTGGTGGTGCCGACGGCGATCTTCGCCGCCGTGGTGGACCCGCGGGGCTACGGCCCCACCACCGGCGGCCTCAGCCGGGTGAGCCTGTCCATCGCATCCGTGGCCCTGGCCGTGTTCGCGCACCGCGTGCTGCGCCCGGGCCGGGGCGTGCTGCAGACGTGGGAGTCGGATTCGGCGTCCGGCTGGCGTAACGCCAACCGCTACCTGCTGCATCCCTCGAGCGTCGCCGCGCCCCTGGGGCTGGTGGCGTTGTCCTGGTCGGGCTACCACTTCTCGGCGCTGGTGGTGGAATCCCGCCTGCTGTTCAGCGTGGCCGTGGTGGTGAGCGCCGTCCTGCTCTACGACATCGTCGTGCGCGGCGTTTCCGTCAGCCGGCGGCGCGTGACCGCCCGGCAGGTGCTGGACCACCGGCGGGTGGCGTTGCAACGGCGGTCCGCCCGCCGCGCCGCCGGCGATGCCGCGGAGGGGCTGCCGGAAAAGCTTCAGCAGCTCGAGCAGGCGCCGGAGGACGTGGACAACCAGGCCCGGGCGCTGGTGCGCATGCTCATGGCCGTGGGCGCGGCCATCGTCCTCTGGGGCACGTGGTCGGACCTGTTGCCGGCCTTCGACGTGTTGAACGAGGTGGTGCTGTGGACCGCCGGCGAGGGGGCAGAGCAGATGGCCATCACCCTGGGGAGCCTGCTGGCGGCTGCGGTGCTGGGCTTCCTCACCTACTTCGCGGCGCGCAACGTGGCCGGCACCCTGGAGGTGGCGTTATTCAGCCGGATGCAGCTCCAGCCCGGGACGGCCTACGCCGTCAAAACCGTGATCACCTACCTCGTGGTGCTCACCGGAAGCGTGGCGGTGCTCAACATGGTGGGCGCCCAGTGGTCGAAGCTGCAGTGGCTGGTGGCCGCGCTGGGCGTCGGGCTCGGCTTCGGGTTGCAGGAGATCGTGGCGAACTTCGTCTCGGGCCTGCTCATTCTGTTCGAGCGGCCCATTCGCGTGGGGGACACGGTGACGGTGTCCGGGATCACGGGCACCGTGACCCGCATCCGCATTCGCGCCACCACCATCACGGACTGGGACCGCAAGGAGCAGATCATTCCCAACAAGACCTTCATCACGACCCAGCTCACCAACTGGACACTCACCGACCCGATCACGCGGGTCATCGTCAAGGTGGCGGTGGCCTACGGCTCGGACGTGGAGCTCACCCATCGGGTGCTGATCGGGGTGATCGACGGCAACGCCCGGGTGGTCCGGGAGCCGCCGCCGGCGGTGTTCTTCGTCGGCTTCGGCGAGAGCAGCCTGAACTTCGAGATGCGGGTGTTCATTCAGAACATGCTGGACATGATGCCCCTGATCCACGAGCTGCACACCAGCATCGTCGCCCGGCTCGAGGAGAACGGCATCCGCATCCCCTATCCCCAGCGCGACATTCGCATCGTGCGGAGCGACGCGGCGGCCTGAAGGCTCGCCCGCCGGGCTTCAGGACAAGAGCTTCGCCACCTCGGCGCCCGACGCGGTGTTGCCGAGCCAGGCGAAGGTGCCCGATTCCAGCATCTCCCGGCCCGCATCGAGCAGGGGCTTGATGGCCGCCCAGGTCAACGCGCCGCCCACGCTCACCCGCTTGGCGCCCGCTGCGGCGAAATCCGCGAGCGAAGCGCCCGCCATGAACACGCCCAGCACGTTGAACGGCCGCTCCAGCGCCCCGGTGACCGTGGCCAGATCCTCGAGGCTCCTGACGCCGGGCGCGTACAGCACGTCGGCGCCCGCCGCCTGGTACGCCTGCAGGCGCTCGATGGTGGCCTCGAGATCGTTCACCCCCCGCAGCAGGTTCTCGCAGCGCGCGGTGAGCTGAAACGGCATGTGGAGGGCAGCGACCGCTTCCGCCGCTGCCTGCAGCCGCTCGACGGCCAGGGAGCGCTCGAACAGGGTGCGCGTGGTGCGGCTGAAATCCTCGATGGAGCAGCCCGCCACCCCGGTTTCCGCCAGCCGCCGCACGTTGGCCGCCACGCCCTCCGGGTCGTCCGCGTAGCCGTCTTCGAAGTCAGCGTTCACGGGAACGTCGGTGGCGTCGGCGATGGCGCGGCAGTGGGCGAGCTTCTCCTCTAGGGTCGGCTCGCCGTCGGCGCGTCCGAGGGTACAGGCGAACCCGGCGCTGGTGGTGGCGAGGGCGCTGAATCCCAGATTCTGCAGGATCTTCGCCGATCCGGCGTCCCACGGATTGGGGATGATGAAGGCTCCGGGGCCTGCATGCAGTGCCTGGAACCGCTCACACTTTTCGCGTTGCGTGCTCATGTGTTGGCCTCGGCGATCAGTTCGAGAACGTCCTCGCGCGCGGTCTGAATGCGCAGGGTGGTGAAGCCGGAGTCCCGCCAGGTGGCGAAGCGCTCGCGGATACGTGCGGGGGGACCGATGAGCATCTCCTCGTCCACGTACTCGTCGGGCACCGCTGCGGCGGCCTCGTCCCGGCGGCCGGCCAGGAACAGCTCCTGGATGCGATCTGCTTCGGCCTGATAGCCGCGCTTGGCGAAGGCGTCCTTGTGGAAGTTGACGTCCTTGGAGCCGAAACCGCCGGCGTAGAGGGCGATGCCCCGCTTGGCCTTCTCGATGGTGCCCGCCACGTCGTCGGTGACCGCCACCGCGACGCTGCCGAGGATCTGAAGGTCGTCGACGGTCTTGCCGTCGCTGCGGCGCGCCGAGCCTTCGCCGAGCAGCGCGCGCACCTCGTCGATCTGCCGGGGCACGGAGTGCAGGGTGATGAGGCCGTCGGCCACCTCGCCGGTCATGCGCACGTTGAGCGGCGTTTCCGCGCCGATGAGGATGGGGATGCCGGCCAGCGGCTTGAGAGCATTGCGCAGCGGCTTGCCCTGACCGATGGCGCCGGGCCCGTTGTAGGGGAGCTGGATCTCCCTGCCGTCGTGCTCCACGCGCTCCCCCGACCAGACCTTGCGCAGGACGCTGACGGTGTCACGCAGCCGGTAGTTGGGCCGGCCCCAGGGCCGGCCGTGCCAGCCTTCCACCACCTGCGGGCCGGAGGTGCCGATGCCGAGCTGCAACCGCCCGCCGCCGGCCATGGCGTCGATGGTCTGGGCGGTCATGGCCATCATGGCCGCCGAGCGGCCGTCGATGTGGGCGATGGAGGTGCCGAGCTTGATGCGGCTGGTGTGGGCGGCGATGAAGGCGAGGGGGGACAGCGCGTCCGCCCCCCAGGTCTCCGCGCACCATACCGAGTCGAAACCCAGCTCCTCCGCGCGCTTGATGAAGGGGATGTCGGGCTGGGGCCGGCCGGTGTAGACGCCGGCTCCGATGGCGAGCTTCATGACCGTTCTCCCGGCTCAGCGCGGCGCGAAGCGCTGGCCGCCGTCCACCCGCAGGGTGCCGCCGTTCATCATGGCCGTCTCGTAGATGGCGATGGCCATGCGGGCATACTCCTCCGGCCGGCCCATGCGCTTGGGAAACGCCGCGTCCTTGGTGAGCTGGGTGGAGTACTCGTCGGGGATGCCCTTGGTCAGCCCGGTGGAGAAGAGGCTCGGCGCGATGGTCATGACCCGGATGCCGAAGCTGCCCAGGTCCCGGGCCATGGTGAGCGTCATGGCGGCAATGCCGCCCTTGGCGGCGGAATAGGCCACCTGCCCGATCTGCCCTTCGAAGGCGGCGATGGAGGCGGTGTTGACGATCACGCCGCGCTCGCCGTCGGTGTTGGGCTCGTTCTTCGACATGTGGTCCGCCACGAGCCGGGCGATGTTGAACGACGAGATGAGGTTGAGATCCACCACCCGCTGGAACTCCTCGAGGGGGTGCGGACCCTCCTTGGTGAGGGTACGCTTGGCGATGCCGCCGCCGGCGGTGTTGCAGAGAAAGTGCACGGCGCCGAGTGCCTTCACCGCCTCGGCGATGGCGGTTTCGGTGCCGGCGAAGTCGGTGACGTTGCAGGGGTGGAAGGTGCCGCCCAGACTGTCGGCGGCAGCCGCTCCGTCCGAGCTCGGCAGGTCCAGAATGGCGACCGATCCGCCTGCCTCGACGAAGGCTTCCGCGGTGGCCCGCGCCATGCCCGAGGCGCCGCCGACGATGATGGCTTTGTGACCTTTGATTTCCATGACTTCAGTCCCTGTGTTGGTTGCCGGTCCCGGAGTGCGGGGCGTCTGGCATTGTGACGTAGGGCCGAATTATATATAGGATTCTCGGCAACGGCGATCGCGGGCGCGAGAACATGCAGGAGTTGACGACCATGACCCATCACCACGGCCCCGTGGAACCATGAGCGGGGGGCGGCTTCCTTCCCATCTCACCCCGGCGGAGCTCATGGCCCTGGTGGTGGAGCCGAGCTGGGCGGACGAAGACCCCGCCGAGCGCCGCGTGCTGGTGGTGGATCTGGACGCCCGGGACGGACTGACGGCGGCGGATCTGGACACCCTCCGGGCCTGGCTCGCCCGGCAGCCGGTCCCCGTGGTGGGCGTGCAGACCGCCCGGGCCAACGAGCTCGCGGACGTGGTGGACCTGGTGGTGACCAGCGAAGGGGAGCTCGAGCGGGCGCTGGCCAACATCCGGCGCAATCCGCTGGCGGCGGCGGTGCTGGTGCAGGTGCTGCGCAGCACCTGCGCCATGAGCGCCCAGGAGGCGCTCACCCTCGAGTCGCTGGCGTACGCCACCCTGCAGAGCGGGCGGGAGTTCAAAAACTGGCTGGCGGCCTTCCGCGCCTGGCATTCGGGCCGCTCCGGACCGCCGCCGGAGAACGTGGTGCTGCTGAAGCGCGACGGCGACCGGCTGGACATCGTGCTGAACGACCCGGAGAGCCGCAACGCCCTCTCGGTGGCCATGCGCGATGCGCTCACCGAGGCGTTCAAGCTGGTGGCCCTGGACGACGGCATCGTCCGCGTCAACGTGTCCGCCAACGGCCCGTGCTTCAGCTCCGGGGGCGAGCTCGGCGAATTCGGTACCCTCACCGATCCCGCACAGGCGCACATGATCCGCATGCTGCGCATGCCGGCCCGCTACCTGGTGGATCACGCCGACCGTTACGCCTTCCACGTGCACCGGGCGTGCATCGGCGCGGGCATCGAGCTGCCGGCCTTCGCGCACCGCCTCACCGCCACCGCCAACGCCTTCTTTCAGCTCCCGGAGCTCGGCATGGGCCTGATCCCGGGGGCGGGGGGGTGCGTCAGCATTCCGCGCCGCATAGGCCGGCAGCGCACGGCCTACATGGCGTTGCTCGGCAAGAAGATTCCGGCACAGCGGGCCCTAGACTGGGGCCTCATCGACGCCATCGTGGATTAACGAGCCGTTGCACAGGACCGCCCGCACCGCGTCGCTGGAAAGATCCTGCCGGGCGCGGGCCCAGGGCCGGTCGAGCAGACAGAGGTCGGCGGCGGCGCCCACGGTGATTCGCCGGGGCTCGGCGGGCGAATCCGGCGCCCCGAGGAACAGGGCCAGGGCCTGCTCGGCAGACAGAGCTTCGTCGGGGCCGAGCGAGCGGCCGGAGGCCGTGGCGCGATCCACCGCCGCGCGCATGGCGCGCCACGGGTCGGCATGGCCGAAGGGAGCGTCGGTGCCGCCGGCCAGGGGAATGCCCGCGGCCAGGAAGCTGCGGCATCGGTACAGCCAGGCGTGCTCCCCGGCGGGCACCTCCGCCAGGTAGGCGTCCCCCCGCTCGGCCACGAAGTTCGGCTGGGTGACCACGGTCAGGTTCAGCTCGCGCAGCCGATCCAGCAGGGCCGGCGGGGTCACCGACGCGTGCTCGATGCGGTCCCCCGGCCGGGCCCGGGCTTCTCCGAACGCGGCGACGGCGAACACCAGTTCGGCTTCCGTCACGCAGTGCACGGCCACCGGGCGTCCCTGGCCGTGGCTCGCCTCGATGGTGCGGCACAGCGCGTCCAGCGGCGGCAGCGCGCTCTCGTGAAGATGGACCTTGGTCTCGCCGATGTGGATCCACGAGGTCTCGAGCGCGCCCTCGGGCCACGCGAGGTCGAGACGGCCCGCCACCCGCACCCGCTGCAGCAGCGCGCCCGCCGCGCGGGCCGCGGCGAGGGTGGTCAGTATCTCGGCGCCGTTGTCCGGGGTCATGTCCGTGATGCCGGTGACGCCCCAGCGGGCGAGCCGGCGGCTGGCGGGACCCAGTGCCGGCGGCGCCGCCGTGAGCGGGCGCAGCCACGGATCCAGGTCGTAGAGGCGGCCGTTCTCCAGGCCCGGGGCGGGCAGCGGCAGGCGCAGCCGGCTCGCCGCGTCCGCCAGACGATCCACTGCGGCGGAGTTGACGATCCACAGCCGTCCGGAGCGGTGCTGGATGCGCACCGGGGCGTCGGGCCCGTGACGGTCGAGCCAGTGCCGGTCGATGTCGCCGGCCACGCTCTCGTGGTAGCCGATGCCGCGGATCCAGCCGCCCTCCGGGCTCCGGGCCCGGTGCAGGGCGGCCACCAGGGCGTCGGCATCGGTCACATCCGAGGGGCCGCAGCGTACCGACTCCAGGGAGGCGGCGAAGGACCTGAGGTGGAAGTGATGGTCGTGGAGCCCGGGCAGCAGCGCGCCGCCGCGGGCGTCGAGCACCCGCTCGCCCGGGCGGCGCTGCAGGCGGCCGATCTCGCTGATCCTGCCTCCCTCGACGCGCACGTCCGCCGGGTGCAGGCCGTAGACCTCGGCGCCGGCGATCAGCACGGCAGATCCAGCTCGGCCAGCAGTTCGGCCGTGTGAGCGCCGAGCGGCGCCACGGGCTCGGTGATGGGGCGAGGCGGCAGGCCTGCCGCGGGATCGCCGTTCTCCGCCTCCCGCCACCAGTCGCCGAACCGGCGGATCACCTCGCCGGCGCCGAACCGGGCCTCGGCTTCCGCCAGGCTGCAGGCCGCCACGTCGGCCAGCGCCAGGGATACCAGGCGGCCGCCGCCGCTCTGCCAGCTCCGCCAGCCGGCCACGGCAGCCCACGCGCCGGTGAGGGGATCGGCGATGGCGTCGCCGGCGAACTGCCACCGGCCGGTGGCCGCTCTCATGACGTCGCTGAGCCCGGCGGCCACGGCGGCGTCGTCGCCGAATGCCACCCACCCGGCCTCGGGCTCATCCCGGCCGTAGCCGGTGATGCTGATCCAGGTGAGCCCGGGCTTGTCGCAGAGCAGCGCCTCGGCGTCGACGCCCATCTGTCGGAGCGCCCGTGGCCGCGCCGCCTCGATGACCACGTCGGCGCGCAGGATCAGAGCCCGCAGAGCGCGCCGGCCCGCCGGATCGGTGAGGTCCAGGGCGAGGCACCGCTTGCCCTGGTTCAGCAGGCCGTAGAACGCCGGATTCCCCTCCCGGGCGCCGTCCGGGCGCCGGATCGACTCCACCTTGATCACCTCCGCCCCCGCCAGGTGCAGCAGGTGGCCGCACAGAGGGCCCGCCCACAGGGCGGAGAGGTCGATCACCCGAGGCCCGCCGCGCCGCCGGGTGCCCGGCGCGGCCATGGGTGGTCCGGTGATCCGCCAGTACCCGGACGTGCAGGTGACCGCCCGGCCCGTGGGGGCCACCGCCAGCCCCAGCATACGGCCCCGCTCCACCAGCGGCGCCGCCGGCAGCGGTGCCACGGCGGCACCGAGCGCGGCCCAGTCCCCGGGCTCGGCGGCCCCGCCTTCGAGCCACGCGGGAACCAGTTCCCAGTCCGAAGCCCGGGGCAGATTCACGGCAATGGTGCCCTCCCGCGCGGCGAGAAACCGGCAGCTTCCGCCCGCCGAGCGGCCGTTGCCGAAACGCAGCCCCGCCAGCCGCGCGCGCTCCATGAGCAGCCGGTGCCCGCCGATGGCTTCGATGGCCGGATTGCCGCTGGCGCGGGCGAGCTCCGTCAGGGCACGCTGGGCCACCTCGGCGAGCGGCGCCGGCGGGGCAGGGTGGAGTGGGGCAGCGGTAGGGCTCATGAAGGTATCTGACCACTCAGGCGCACCGTGTCAATGCTTGCCGAAGGCTCGCCGGAGGCCGGCGGAGGTTCCGCGGAGGTTCCCGCGTCTGCGGGCCCGTGATAACCTCACTAACGACGTTAACTGATGATGTCCGAGGCTCG
>JAWLCV010000044.1:0-21995 GCA_041686955.1 Pseudomonadales bacterium | reverse complement strand
AGGCTCGCCGGAGGCCGGCGGAGGTTCCGCGGAGGTTCCCGCGTCTGCGGGCCCGTGATAACCTCACTAACGACGTTAACTGATGATGTCCGAGGCTCGCCAACCGTCCGTCCAGGAGCAAACACCATGAATTTCGAGACGATCCTCTACGAGGAGAGCGACGACCACGTCGCCACCATCACCATCAACCGGCCGGAGGCCATGAACTCGTTCACCGGCCGCATGTGCCAGGAGTTCGAGCACGTCTGGCAGCAGGGGATCGTCAACGACCACGTTCACGCCTTCGTGCTGCGCGCCTCCATGGACTGCGGCGCCTTCTCCACCGGCGTCGACGTCAAGCGCGGCGGTGACGAGGGCGCGCGCTCCGTGCTGGGACCGAAGCCCGACAACCCCTGGTTCCTCATGGACCCGGGCGAGTACCTGGGACCGCGCGCGAACCGGATGTGGAAGCCGGTGATCACCGCGGTGCACGGCATGGCGTGCGGCGGCGCGTTCTACTGGATCAACGAGTCGGACATCGTCATCTGCTCCGACGACGCCGCCTTCTTCGATCCCCACGTGACCTACGGCATGACCGCGGCTCTGGAGCCCATCGGCGCCACGTACCGGATGCCCCTGGGAGACGTCATGCGCATGGCGCTGCTCGGCAACGACGAGCGCATCGGCGCCCACGCGGCGCTGCGCATGGGATTGGTCTCGGAAGTAGTGGAGCGCGACCGGCTGTGGGCCCGGGCTCACGAGCTGGCGGCCAAGGTGGCGGCGAAGCCGCCGGCGGCGACCCAGGGCACGGTGCGCGCCGTGTGGGAGTCCCTGGATCTGCCGCGCACCGTGGCTCTGCGCATGGGCATGTCGTACACCACCATCGGCAACCCCATCGGCACGGCCCAGGTGGACCGCGCCCAGCTCATGGCCGACAAGAACAAGAAGTTCGACGTGCGCTAGACGAAGAGCTGCTTCACGTACCGGCGCAGCAGCTTGCCGGTCTCGTTGTAGGGCAACTCGGTCTCGAAGCGGATCACCTCCGGCACCCGCGAGGAGCGCAGCCGGCTCTTCACGAGCTGCTGGAGCTCGTGGGCGCTGACCGCGCAGCCGGGCTTCAGCACCACCGCCGCGCCCACGGCCTCCCCCCATTCCTCGGAGGGGATGGCCACCGCGGCGGTGTCGGCCACCGCCGGGTGTGACATCAGCACGTCCTCGATCTCCGACGGCGAGATGTTCTCGCCGCCGCGCACGATCACGTCGTCGGCCCGTCCCGAGAGATACAGGTAGCCGTGCCCGTCGAGCTCGCCGGAGTCGCGGGTGGGGAACCAGCCGTCATCGTCCCGGGCGTTGCGCTCGAGGTACTCGCCGGATACCTGAGGCCCCCGAACGTAGATCTCGCCGGGCTGATTCGGTCCGAGGCGCCGGCCCTGGTCGTCGCGGATCTCGATCTCCACCGACGGCAGCGGCTGGCCCACGGAGCCCAGCCGGCGGCGCACCTCCGGGTCGTCGCTGGCGGCGGCTTCGCGGTGGTCGTCGGGACCCAGGAGCGCGATGGTGGAGCTGGTCTCGGTGAGGCCGTAGGCGTTGGTGAAGGCCACCCCCGGGAACAGCTCCAGAGCCCGCTCGATGACGGGCACCGGCATCTTGCCGCCGCCGTAGGCGATGGCCCTGAGGTTCTCCACCCGGGGCTGCCGGCCCAGGGTGTCCAGGTGGTCGATGATGCGGGACAGCATGGTGGGCACCACGAACGCGTTGCTGACCCGCTCGTGCTCCGCCAGCTCGAGCCAGGCCGCGGGTCCGAAGTCGGGAAGCTGGACGATGCGGCGGCAGGCGTAGATGGAGGATAGAACCGCCGAGATTCCGGCGATGTGGTAGGGCGGCACCGACACCAGGGTCGCCTCGTCCTCCCCGGCGGACATGAACTCCACGCTCCCCAGGATGTAGGAGGTCAGATGCTCGTGGCGCAGGATCGCCGCCTTGGGCTTGCCCGTGGTGCCGCTGGTGAAGAGCTGCACCGCCACGATGCTCGGGTCCTCCGGCCATTCCACGGCTGCCGCCTCGGCGCCCAGCACCGTGTCCAGGAACGCGTTCCGCTCGAGCACGGTGGCGCCCTCACGGCTGTGGTAGGCGGCGTAGTTGCCGTCGTCGGCAATCAGGTAGACCGGCATTATGCGCGCGACGAGCTCGTCGAGCTGCTCCCGGGTGAGGCGGTAGTTGAGGGGCACGTAAGGCACGCCCGCCATGGCCGCGCCCATGAGGGCGATGGGAACGGCGGGGCTGCTGGTATCGAGCACCGAGACGTACCGGCAACCGCTGGCGGCGATGGCGTGGGCCGCGGCCCGGGCGGCGTCGAACAGCTCCGCGTAGCTGTAGTGGCGGTGCGAGGCGGTGAGGGCCCGGCGCTCCGGGCAGGTTTCCGCCGCCATCTGCAGCAGCATGGCGATGTTCATGGGGAGTTCTCCGTCGCGACTGATGATTCTTCGAGGGGCGGGAACACACGGTTCGCCAGCGCACCCATGGATTCGCGCATCATGGCCGTTTCCCGGCAGACCCGCCGCCAGAGCAGGCCGATCATGGTTTCGTCGTCCATCTCGCCGCGGTCGATGGCCTCCAGCAGGCGGGCCCGCCCCGCGGCCAGGTCGTCCGGCCGCCGGCCCAGCACCCGGCCGAGATCGTCGAGCTCGTCCTCCACGAGCCGCGGCTCCAGGCGCTGGCGCAGCTTCACGTACTTGAGCACCCGCGCCATGTCCTTGGCCGTCTCCGCGGCCACCTGGTCCTCGCTGCGCGGCACGATCACGTCGCGGATCTGCTCGAGCACCGAGTCCAGGAAGGGCTCGGTGGCCACGGGGGCCGCCTCGGGCAGGCTCACCTCTGGGAGCTCGAGCCCCAGTGCGTCCGCCAGCCCGTGCACGTAGGCCCGCCGGTGCACCATGGTGAACATGAGGCCCGCCCCGAGGCGGCCCTGGGTGGCGAGCTCCTCCGGAGTCTGAAAGAACCGGCGATGAGAGCCCACGATCATGCCGAGCAGGGTGTAGATGCGGTAGAAGCGGATGCGCTGCAGATCCACGGGAATGCCGGACAGCCGTTCGTACTCGGCCAGCAGCGGCGCGAAGGGCACCCACGCCTGGATGATGGCGCGAATGCTCATCCACGCGAAATCCTCCAGGGGATCGCCGAAGTGGGCGAGCTCCCAGTCGAGAACGATGTTCACCTTGCCGTCCTGGAACAGGAAGTTTCCCGGCCCGGCGTCGCCGTGCACCAGCACCGTGGGGCCGTCGTAGTCCGGCACGTTGCGTTCCAGCCAGCGCAGCCCGTAGACGATGAACGGGTCGGGGGGGCCGGCGGCAGTGTGCTCGGCCTCCATCTCGCGAATGCGCTGGCGCACGGTCTGGTCGGGGGGAACCACCGGCCCGAAGCCTTCCAGCGACAGCGCCGCGGGATCGAGGCGATGCAGCTTCGCCAGATCGGCGACGAAATCCTTGGCCACCGCCATGGCCTGCTCCGGATCCGTGAGGCGCACGAACCGGTCCTCGCCTTCGGCGAACTCGAACAGGTGGGCGCGCAGATCCGGGTCGGACGCCAGCAGCCGGGGCGCGCGGATGTCCGTCCCCGCCAGGGCCCGCAGCAGCGAGGCTTCCCGCAGGTACTTCTCGCGGACGCCGCTGAACAGGCGCTGCCCGCCATCGTAGGCCAGGAATCCGCGTTGCACGCGGCCGGCCGCGAGCCGCACGTCCACCTCGGCGCCGGAGCGCACGGCGCCGCCCCCGGCCCGGGGCCTGATGCGGACGATTTCGCCTCCCAGTGAGGTCTCGATCCAGCGGAGCAGCGGCTCCGGCAGCAACTCGCGTTTCACGTCGTTCATGATCGTGGTTCCCGGGTGCCGAGGTAGCCGGCGCGAGGCGCGGCATGCGGGGCTCTTCCCGGGATGGCTCTCCGACTTAGGTAGATCATATAGATATTAATCGGAGAGGGCCGCCCGGGTACAGGCGGCCAGGTAACGGCACAGCGCCGGCGGGCGGGAGTCAGGGGACCGTCAGGATCTCCAGGTGGGCACCCACCGACCGGGCCAGGGCCTGCAGATCGTAGCCTCCCTCCAGGGTGGATACCACCCGTCCCTCGGCCCAGCGGTTGGCGGCGTCGACGACGAGCCGGGTGACCCAGCGGTAGTCGTCCTCGGTGAGCCCGAGCTCCGCCAGCGGGTCGGCGTGGTGGGCGTCGAAACCGGCGGAGACCAGCACGAGCTGGGGCTGGTGCGCCTCCAGCGCCGGCACCCAGTCGTCCTCCACTGCCTGGCGGAACGAGTCGCTGTCGCAACCGGCACCGAGCCGGGTGTTGACGATGTTGGGGCGTTCCAGGGCCATGTGCCGGTTCGGGTAGAACGGCGCCTGGAAGCTGGAGCACACCAGCACCTCCGGGCGGTCCTTGAAGATGTCCATGGTGCCGTTGCCCTGATGCACGTCGAAGTCCAGGATCGCCACCCGCTCGATGCGCGGGTCGTCCAGGGCCGTCACGGCGCCCACCGCCACGTTGTTGTAGAAGCAGAACCCCATGGCGTGGCGGATCTCCGCGTGGTGTCCCGGGGGGCGCACCGCGCAGAAGGCCCGTCGGCTCTCTCCGGCGAGCACCGCGCTCACCGCGTCGGCCACCGCCCCGGCGGCGTAGGCGGCGGCCTCGAGGCTCTGCGGCCCGAGGTAGGTGTCCGGGTCCACGGCCGCCAGGCCCTCGGCGGGAACCAGCGCTTCCAGCTCGTCGAGCAACGCCGGGTCGTGCACCTCTTCGAGCCGTTGCCGGGAAACGGGGGTGGATTCCCTCACCTCCATGGCCTGCAGGAGACCGCTGGATTCCAGGTACGAAAGCACCGCCCGCAGCCGCGCCGGTGACTCCGGGTGCATGGGCTGCATCTGGTGGTCGAGGCAGCGAGGGTGGGTGAACAGCAGCATTACTTGCTCTGATTGCGCAAGCTGCCGTCGGGTTCCCGGGTCAGCATGCGGCGAAACCGCTCGAGCGAGACCGGCGGCGAGAACAGGTAGCCCTGCACGTCCGTGCAGCCGAGGGCAGCCAGGGTGGCGAGCTGGGACTCGCGCTCCACCCCCACGGCCACCACTCGGAGCTGAAACCGCGCGCCCAGGCGGCAGATCTGGGAGACCAGCTCGGCGGCGGCGGGATCCTCGTCCATGCGCGCCACCAGGCTGCGGTCGATCTTCAGGGTGTCCGCGGGGCAGCGCAGCAGCTTGGCGGCATCGATGAGACCGCGGCCCAGGTTGTCCAGGGCGAAGCGGACGCCCCAGTCCCGCAGCCGGTAGAGCTCCGAGCGGTAGTCGTCCACCAGGGTCAGCAGGGCCTCCTGGGGCAACTCCAGCTCCAGCATGGCCGGATCGAACCAGCGCTCTGCGCGGTAGAGGGCGATCCGCTCCAGCAGCGCGCCGTTGTGGAACTGCTGCGGCGAGACGTTGATGCCGAGGATCATGGGCTCGATGAGGTGCTCGAGCCAGGTGGCCGCCTCGGCGCAGGCCCGCTCCAGCACCCAGTCGCCGATCCGGGCCATGTGACCGCGCTGTTCCGCCACCGGCACGAACTGCTCGGGACCCAGCTCGCCCACCTCCAGGCCGTGCCAGCGCAGCAGCACCTCGGCGCCGCTCAAGCGTTCCGCCTCGGCGGCCACCTGGGGCTGCAGCACCAGGGAGAACTCCTCCCGGGCCAGGGCCTGGGGCAGCCGGACGGAGACGCTGGGGGTGCGTGGCCCGGCGGTGCGGTTGCCGCCGCCCTCCACCGCGCGGCGCATGGCGCTCCACGCCTCGCGCCAGAGGCGCTCGGCATCGCCGTACATGGCCTCCAGCGCATACCCCACGCTCACGGTGAGGTGCAGCTCGCCGTGACGGTACGGCAACGGGGCGCTCAAGCGACGGACCAGGCCGTCGGCGGTGCGGGCCAGCTCCGCTTCCGTAGTGTCCGCCAGCGCGACGAGAAAGCATGCGGCGTCGTAGAACCCCGTCATGCCGGTGGCCGGCGCGGCTGCCTGGACGTGGGCCGCCAGGGCGGCGAGGAGGTCGGTCTTGCTCACCGGGTCCAGGCCGTCGTAGAGGTGGCCGGCGTGGTCGATCTGCACGATCAGGAGTCCCACCGGCCGCCCCTTGCACGGCGCCAGGGACTCGAGTAGCTGCTCCCGGCGGGGGAGACGGGTGATGGGCTCGGTGCGCTCGAGCTCGGCGAACCGCCAGCTCAGGCGGCGGGCATTGACGCAGGTGTGGAGCGCGGACAGCAGCGCCTCGTCCTCCTGGTTCGGGTCGACCCGGGCATGGCCCGCGTCCGGGCCGGCCTCCGGGTCGGCGTCGTCGGACGAAGCCAGCAGCACCAGGGCCGAGGTCCGGCCGTCCCGGTCCGTGAGCGCCGCGGGGTCGTCGCAGAGGAATAGATCCGCGCGTTGGGCGGCCACGGCATCCAGCGCCGCCTCGCAGTCGGACAGCGAGCACGACCAGCCGGCACGGGCGGCCAGCAGTCGCAGCCGCTCGCGCAGGGCAGCATCCCGGATCACCCCGCTGACGTTCATGGTTGAAGTGTAGCCGTTTCCAGGTAGGTGGAGCGGTGGTCGCTCACCACCCGGCCGATGGTCTCGAAGGCCGCGAGGTAGGGGCTCTCCGCGGCAGCGACGCCGTTGACCTGCTCCAGCGTCACCCGCCGCTGGCGCGTCAGGAGATGCGCCAGCGGCGCCAGCACCTCCCGCAGATCGGGGTGGTCGGCGGCGAGGAAGAGCTCGATGCGCCGGCCGCCCTTCTCGATCACGCCGGCAAGCTCGCCCTGGTGAAAGGCCAGGTAGTTCTGAGGCCGCCGCTGGGGCAGCTCCGGCCACTCGAGGCCGAGACCGCACGGCGACAGCGGATCCACGGCGTTGCACCAGAATACCCGGGGCGGTGCCGCGTCCCCCTGCAGCGTGGCGAGGGCCGCCGGCGGCACGAACTGGGGTCCCGACAATCCCTGGAAGAAGTAACCCGCCACCACCTCGCCGGCCAGCTCCATCACCCGCAGCGCCCGGAACAGCGCCTGCCAGCGCAGCAGCCCGCCTTCGCGGTTGGCGAGCTCCCGGCACACCAGGCCGTAGCGGTCCAGCAGCATGCGCGCCCGGTCCTTGGCGTCCTCCAGGGCGAGCAGCGGGTCGGTCTCGGTCTCCGCCCTCGGCAACAACATCCAGTTGCCGGCCCAGGGGTCGGCATAGGCCGAGCGCGCGTAACGCGGTGCCCGCCCGCGGCGGCTCCGCGCGGATCGGCCGCGGGCATGGCGAGGTGCCTCGCCGCCGAGCTTCCAATCCCGGGTGACCCCCTGCCGGAGCGGGGTCAACGTGTCTGCGGCCACGGCGCCGGCCCACACCCACTGCCACCAGCGGCGATTGAACTCCGCGAGCGGCTCGCCGAACGGCTCGCCGAACGGCTCGCCGAATGGCTCGCCGAATGGCTCGCCGAATGGCTCGCCGCGCCGGTCGGCAATCCGTTCGGCGAGCTGCAGAAAGCCGTAACGGGCGGCCGGGTCCGCGAACAGCGCCCCGGCCGCCGCAGCCGCGGGCTCCTCCTGCGGTGCTGCGTCCAGAAGCAGCAGATCCTCCGGATAGCCGATGCGCACCTGACCGGGGCCCGCCCCCTGCCAGGCCAGGCCCAGCTCGACGAACGTCTGGTCCAGGCGCTCTTCGGCCACTCCGGGAGACCGCGCGGCAGGAAGGTCCCAAAGCCACACGGCGGCCGGGGCCCGGTAACCGCGCAACGGTTCCAGCCACTCCTCCGCGGAGCCCGCCGTCCCCAGCCCCTGCCAGCTCGCCACGTAGGCCGGAAGGGTGGTGGCCGGGCGCGCTTCGAGGCGGGGCCGCCTCAGGGCACGTTGCAGGCGCAGCAGCGCCTGGTAGTTCTCCGCCTCGCAGTAGTGAAGCTCCGGGTCGTCTTCCATGAGCGGCCCGCGCACCAGCACGTCCTCGTCCTCCAGCAGGCCGGGCGGGACGTGGGGCAGTATCTCGCGGAGCCGGGGCTCGGTGAGCGGGCCGTAGAAGGAGAGCACCTCCAACGCGAGCTGCTCGGCGCTGCGGCCGTCGTCCACCACCGGTGCCGGACCCGGCACGGCGACCCCGGCGGCCAGCCCCGACGATTGCAGCACGTGCAGCAGCTCCCGGTGGCACAGCCAGCGGCGCGCTCCGTCGCCGATCTCCACCACGTCCGGATGCGCCACGGCGGCGTCGAGCTCCGCCGTCGGCACCAGCACCCGTTCCTTGATCCATTCGGCCCAGTCCTGCTCCGACTCCGGAGCGTAGCCCGGAGCGGTGCGCTGCCGCTTGGAAAGGAAGGCGGCGACCGTTTCCGCGGTCAGCCGCGGGCGCAGCTCCACGTCGGAGAGCGCGCTCCGGATCAGCTCGTCGGAGAGGGCGCTCGGGCCGCCCCGCTCGGCCGCGTCGTCGGCGTACATGTAGCGGCTGATCTGCGCGAAGCTGAGATTCGCGGCGAAGGGGCTGGGAGATTCGGTGGTGCAGATGGAGACCGCCAGCGTGCCGTCGGCCAGGGCTTCCAGTTGCCGTTGCAGCGCCGGGAGGTCGAACTCATCCATCAGGCAGGAGCGCCAGGTCTCGAGCAGCAGCGGAAAGTCCTCGAAGTCCGCCACGGCGCTCATCAGCTTCTTGGCCTGCAGACGACTCATCCACAGCGGCAGGCGGGCGTTGAAGCGCTGCCGCGTCACCAGCAGGGCGCGTCCGGCGGCCTCGCGGAAGCGGGCGCCGAACAGTCCCGACGACTCGAGTGAAACCCGGAGCAGCGGCTCCAGGTTGTCCGGCGTCACCAGGCCGAGCGCCGCATCCGCATCCACGCCCTGGCGGCAGAGGATGGAGACCGCGTCGTCGGCGGCGTGGATCTCCGCCTCCACCCCGTCCCGATGCAGGGCGGCACCCAGCGCCAGCGCCCAGGGCCGGTTGAGCCGCCCGCCCCAGAGGCTGTGGATCACGAGCTGCTCGAGCGGCCCCGTTCCCCGGTAGCCCCCGGGCCCCGCCAGTACCCGCTCCGCCACCAGGTGGCGGCGGTGGGGCAGGGCGGTGCCGGTGACCTCCCGCTGGCGCTGCAGGTAGTCCGTGAGCTCCGCTGCGGCGCCGGCGTCGAAACCGAGGCCGGAGGTCAGCTCGCGTCGCAGCACCTCCGGCCCCGCTGCCAGCCGCTCTTCCGCGCGTTCCAGGAACCCGGCGATTCGTTCCGAAAAGTGCACGCTGCGGCTCCGGCTCTCGGCGCGCCAGAAGGGCGGGGTGGTCGCGGCCTGGGCCGTGGGACGGACCAGCACGTCGTCGTGGGTGATGCGGTGGATCTGCCAGTTCTGGGTGCCCAGGGTGAAGATCTGCCCCACCTGGGCTTCCCAGACGAACTCCTCGTCCAGCTCGCCGATCACGGCGGCCGTCTCGGAGTGCCGGATGTGGAAGTAGCCGCGGTCCGGGATGACTCCGCCGGAGCTGTACAGCGCCAGCACGGCGCCATGCTGCGCCTTCACCTCCTGGCGGATGCGATCGTAGCTGATGCGCGGTTTCAGCTCGCGGACGCGGGCGCCCGCGTAACGCCCAGCGAGCATCTCCACCACCAGGTCGAACTGGGCCCGGGGCAGGCGCTCGTAGGGGCCGCTGCGGCGCAGGAGCTCGAACAGCTCGTCCACCGGCCACGGCTCGGTGGCGGTCATGGAGACGACGATCTGGGCCAGCACGTCCAGCGGATTGCCGAGGGGCTCCAGAGGCTCGATGTCCCGCCCCGCCACGGCCTCGGCCAGGGCGGCGGCGCTGACGAAATCCTGGGCGAAGGCGGGAAAGATCACCCCCCGGCTCACTTCCCCCACCCGATGTCCGGCGCGGCCGATGCGCTGCAGGGTGGCGGCGATGGAGGGCGGCGACTGGATCATCACCACCTGATCCAGATCGCCGATGTCGATGCCCATCTCCAGGGAACTGGTGGCGACGATGGCCTTGAGCTCGCCGCGTTTCAGCCGTGCCTCCACCTCCAGCCGGATCTCCCGGGCGAGGGAGCCGTGGTGGGCGTAGGCCAGCGGCGACGGTTGATCCTGATTGATGGCGAAGGTGAGCTTCTCCGCCAGCCGGCGGCTGTTGGTGAAGAACAGGGTGGCGGCGTTCCGGCGGATGATCTCGCGGAAGGCTGCGGCCAGCGGCTCCCAGATCTTCTGCCCGCGGTCCGCGGCGCGGCGTGCCGCCTCCGGGAAGCGGACGGTCAGGTCGATGGCCTTGTCACCCCCGGCTTCCACCACCTGCATGGGACGCCGCGCCCCGCTCTCGTTGCGCCCTGCCACGTAGGCGGCCACCCGGTCGAGCGGCTGCACCGTGGCCGACAGGGCGATGCGCTGAAACTCTCCGCCGAGCCGCACCAGCCGTTCCAGCGCGGTGAGCACCAGGGTGCCCCGGCGGTTGTCCACCAGCGCGTGCACCTCGTCGAGGATCACCGTCTCCACGCCGCTCAGCATGTGCCGCCCCCGGGTTCCGGTGAGCAGCAGGGTGAGGCTCTCCGGCGTGGTGATGAGAATCTCCGGGGGCCGCCGCAGCATGCGCTGGCGATCGCTCTGGGGGGTGTCTCCGGACCGTGTGGCCACCCGCAGCTCGGGCACGGCGCCACGGGCGGAGAGGGCAGAAAGGGGGCCGAGCAGGTTGCGCTCGATGTCGTTGTTGAGCGCCTTCAGCGGCGATACGTAGACCACCCGGGTAGCACCGGTCTGCCAGCGTCCCGACGCGAACTGGTTCAGTGCCCACAGAAAGGCGGTGAGGGTCTTGCCGGAGCCGGTGGGGGCCGTCACCAGCACGTGCTCGCCGGCGGCGATGAGCGGCCAGGCCCGGGCCTGGGCCCGGGTGGGCGCTGGAAACGAGTCGCCGAACCAGTCCGCAATGCCGGCCTCGAACAGCGCCAGCACCGAACGGGTAGCGGATGTGGTCTGGCTCATCGGCTCCTGCTCGGGACGTGCAGGCCCATTGTCGCCCATGACCCGGGCCCGGAAAACCGTGTGGCCCTCCTTCCTGGTGACTACAATCGCCCCTCACCCGCAGCACTGGAAGGACGATGACCCAGATCGCCGAGCTGCTCCGTCCCGGGCAGCGCATCTTCGTGGCCGGCAGCGTCAACGAGCCCACGGCCGTGCTGGCACGGTTGAAGGCGGCGACGCTGCCCGAGGACCTGCACTTCATCCAGTTTCCCATCGGCGGCTACAACCGGGAGGACTTCACCCGGTACGCGCCCGACGCCCGCTTCACCACGTTCTTCATGACGCCGGAGCTGCAGCATGCGGACCCTGCACGGCTGCACTTCCTGCCCATGCAGATGCGCCGCGTCTACGACTACCTCTCCCGGGAGGTGGACGTGGTGCTGATGCAGGTGGCCCGGGGCGCCGACGGCCGGCTGCGGCTCGGGCCCAACGTGGACTTTCTGCCGGCCGCCCTCGGCGCCGCGTCCGTGGTCGTCGCCGAGCTGAACACCGGGTTCGTCGCCCCCGCCGGCTGCCCGCCCATCGACGAGTCCCGCATCGACCTGATGCTGACCAGCGAGCGGCCCCTGCACGAGATGGCCGCGCCGGTGCCCGACCCGGCTGCGGAGGCCATCGGCGCCCTGGTGGCGGCGGAGATCCGCGACGGCGACTGCATTCAGACGGGCATCGGCGGGATTCCTGCGGCCATTCTCGCCCGGCTGTCGGAGAAGAACGACCTGGGCATGCACGGTGGGCTCATCGACGACGGCGGCATGCGGCTCATCCGTAACGGCAACGTCAACGGGTCGCGCAAGGAGATCGATCGGGGCTGCCACGTCACCGGCATGGCGCTCGGCAGCGCGGAGCTCATCGACTGGCTGGCACAAACGCCGCAGGTCCACTTCCGCGGCGCCGACTACACCCACGAGACCAGCGTCATCGGCCGGCTGTCCGGGTTCGTGTCGGTGAACTCGGCGGTACAGGTGGACCTGTTCGGGCAGGTCAATTCGGAGATGGCCGGCGGCCGGCAGATCTCCGGCACCGGCGGCTCGGTGGACTTCATGCGCGCTGCACGGATCTCCCCCGGCGGGCGCTCCATCATCGCCATGAACGCCACCGCCCGGCGCGGCGAGGTCTCCCGCATCGTTCCCCGGGTGGAGCTGGTGACGGCCCTGCGCACGGACGTGGACATGGTGGTCACCGAGTACGGCGTGGCGCGGCTGAAGGATGCGCCGGTGCGCGAGCGCGCACGGGCGCTCATCGAGATCAGCGCGCCGCAGTTCCGGGACGAGCTGCGTTCGCACCTGAACCGTTGACCCGGCGCAACCGCCGCGGCCGAATCGCTGGCCTGTTTCGAAATCGGCGCTACCATTAGGGTAGCTTGCGTTGCCGCACGAGGATGCTCGCGGTCATGGACTACATCGGTATCGATCCCGCCGTGGGGCTGGAATGCTCCCACTGCGATCATGTCACCCGGTTGAAGTACAGCGATCTGCTGCACCGGGTGCAGGAAGGCGAGCAGATCCCGTGCGGCAACTGCGAGCGCCTCATGCTGCACGACTGGACCACCGTGAGCGTGGTGCAGAACATCATCAAGCGGCGCATGCGCGAAGCTCACGAGGCCAGGACGGCCGATCGGGCCGACACCGCATAGGTCACCCTTCACCCGGCTCCGCATCCGCGCGGGACCAGAGTCCGAGGCTCGCGATGATGAAGGCGAATTCCTCGGCGAGCTCCTCGAGCGCCTCGAACCGTCCCGACTGTCCGCGATGGCCCGCGTCCATGTTGGTCTTGAGCAGCAGCCAGTTGTCGTCCGTCTTGAGCGTTCGCAGCTTGGCCACGTACTTGGCGGGCTCCCAGTAGGTCACCCGGGGGTCGTTCAGCCCGGCGGTGAGGAGCATGGGCGGATAGGCCCCGGGGCGGAGCTGATCGTAGGGCGAGTAGGAGAGGATGTGCCGGAAAGCGGCCTCGTCCTCGATGGGATTTCCCCATTCCGGCCATTCGATGGGCGTGAGCGGCAGGCTTTCGTCCAGCATGGTGTTCAACACGTCCACGAACGGCACGTGCGCCACCACGGCGCCCCACAGCTCCGGCGCCTGGTTCACCACGGCGCCCATGAGCTCGCCGCCGGCGCTGCCGCCGGCGATGGCGATACGGCCCGGGCGCGAGTAGCCGCGCTCCGCCAGAAACCGCGCTACGTCCACGAAGTCGTTGAAGGTGTTGGTTCGCTGGTCGAGCTTGCCCTGCTCGTACCACGCGTAGCCCAGGTCGTCGCCGCCGCGGATGTGGGCGATGGCATAGACGAATCCCCGCTCGAGGAGCGACAGCCGGTTGCTCGAGAATCCGGGCATGATGGCGGCGCCGTACGCCCCGTAGCCGTAGAGGTACAAGGGCGCCGAGCCGTCTCTCGGAAGATCGCGCCGGTACACCAGGCTCACCGGCACCCGGGCGCCGTCACGGGCCGGAGCCATGAGCCGCTCCGTGACGTAGCGGTGGCGGTCGTAGCCGGTGGGGACGATCTGCTCCTTCAACACCTCGAGACGCCGGTCGCCGAAGTGAAAGTCGTACACCGTCTCCGGGGAGATCATGGACTGGTAGTGCAGCCGGAAGGTTTCGGTGTCGTACTCGCCGTTGGCGCCCGGGCTCACCGAGTGGGCGGCCTCGGGAAATTCCAGCAGGTAATCGTCGCCGTCGTCCTCCAGCACCCGTACCTGCTCGAGGCCCTCGATGCGTTCGCCCACCACCAGGCGCCCCCGGAAGCGGGCGAACCACTTGAGATACTGGGCGTCGGAGCCGGTGAGCAGGGTTTCCCAGTGGGCTTCCTCCGGGGCGGATTCGGGGCTGCGCAGCAGGGCGAAGTTCTTGTGAGCGGCGTTGCTCATGAAGTAGAAGAATCCCTCGCCGTGATCCACCGAGTACTCGTGGCGTGTCCGCCGTGGCGAGAACACCCTCGGCGTCGCGTCGGGCGTGTCCGCCGGCAGCCAGTAGACCTCGCTGGTGACGTGGTCGCCGCTGGAGATGAGCAGGTACTGCTCCGAGGTGGTCTTGTCGATGCCCACGAAGAAGGACTCGTCGGCTTCCTCGTATACCACCGGATCGTCACTGCGGGGGGTGCCGAGGCGGTGCAGGCGCACCTGATACGGGCGCCACTGATCGTTCACGACCACGTAGAGGAAGCGGGCGCCGTCCGCGGCCCATTCCGGGGCCGAGAGCGTGTCCGGGATGGGCTCGTCCTGCAGCACGTCGTCCACCAGATCCTTCACGTGCAGGGTGAAGCGCTCGGAGCCGTTGGTGTCCGCGCTCCAGGCCAGGTAGCGGCCGTCCGGGCTCACGGACAGCCCGCCGAGCACGAAGTAGTTGTGCTCGAGCGCGAGTTGCGGCTCGTCGAGGATGACCCGCCAGGAGCCGTGGTCGTTTGCGGGCGGGGTGCGCGGATCGGTCACGGGCGCCCGCAGCCAGACCCGGTACTGGGCGCCGTGCTCGAAGCGCCACTGGTACCAGTACCCGCCCTTGCGGTACGGCACGCTGGCGTCCTCCTGGGGCTGGCGCGCCTTCAGCTCTTCGAACAGCTCTCGAACCAGGGGCCGGTACGGCGCCATCCTGCTCTCGAAGTAGGCGTTCTCCGCCTCGAGGTAGGCGAGGATCTTCGGGTCGGTGACCTCGGGATACCCCGGATCCTTGAGCCAGGCGTAGGGATCCTCGACGGTGACGCCGTGGCGGGTGTGGCTGCTGGCGATGCGATCTGCGACCGGTGGACGGGTCATGATCCTGCCTTCGATTCGATTCGCTGGAAGGCCGCCTTACTACGCGAATGCAGGGGCAAACGCAAACCGTTACCATTCTGCGCTCGCCGCAACCCCGGGAGAAGGTGATGGAGCAGCGTCGCTTGGGCAATGCCGGCCTGTACGTGTCGGAGGTGGGAATCGGCTGCAACAACTTCGGCGGCCGCATCGACGCCAAGGCCGCTCGCGAGGTGGTGGACGCTGCGCTGGATCACGGCATCAATTTCTTCGACACCGCCGACGTCTACGGCGGCCAGGAGTCCGAGCGGCTGCTGGGGCAGGCCCTCGGCAGCCGCCGGGACCGGGCGATCATCGCCACCAAGTTCGGCATGCCCACCGGCCCCTCGCTGCAGGAGAAGGGCGGATCCCGGCGCTACGTCCGGCGTGCCGTCGAGGCCAGCCTCACCCGGCTCGGCACGGATTGGATCGATCTCTACCAGATCCATGCGCCCGATCCGGCGACCCCCATCGCCGAGACCCTGAGCGTTCTCGACGATCTGGTGCGGGAAGGCAAGGTGCGCTACCTGGGGCACTCCAATTTCACGGGCTGGCAGATCGCCGACGCCCACTGGACCGCCCGGTCTGCCGGGTGGACGCCGTTCGTCACGGCGCAGAACCACTACAGCCTGCTGGAACGGGCGGTGCGCCACGAGGTGCTGCCGGCGTGCCGGCACTTCGGGATCGGCCTGCTGCCCTACTTCCCCCTGGCCAGCGGCATGCTGACGGGTAAGTACCGCCGGGGCAGCGCGCCGCCTGAGGATTCCCGGCTGGCGCGGATGGAAGGCATGGCCCAGCGCATGATGCGCGACGAGGTGTACGACCGGGTGGAAGCGCTGGCCGCGTTCGCCCGCGAGCACGACCACACCCTGCTGGAGCTGGCGTTCGGCTGGCTGTTGTCGCAGCCGGTAATCGTCAGCGTCATCGCCGGCGCCACCTCGGCAGAGCAGGTGGCCGCCAACGTTCAGGCGGCGCCGGGTTGGCGGCTGAGCGACGAAGAGATGAACGACGTGGTCGAGATCCTGGAAAGCTGATCGCCGTGTGCGGACGTTTCAACGTCGAATCGGACCCGCTTTCCCGGCTGCTGCTGGAGCTGGTGGAGCTGCGTCATCCCGGGCCCGACAATCCCAACGCGGCCCCCACGGAAACCATCGTGGTGCTCCGCCTCGACCGTGAAGACCGGCCCGAGCTCGTGCCCATGCGCTGGTGGCTCACTCCGTACTGGGCCGCCGAGGCCGGCACCCGCTACAGCATGTTCAACGCCAAATCGGAGACCGTGGCCACGAGCCGTGCCTTTCGCGAGCCGTTCGAGCGGCGCCGCTGCCTGGTTCCGGTATCGGGTTTCTACGAATGGGCGCGTGCCCAGCAGTCTGGCCAACTGCGGAAGCTGCCGTACTACATTCATCCGCGGCAGGCGCCCGGCATGCTGCTCGCAGGCATCTGGGACCGCTGGCGCGATGCCGGTACCGGTGAGGTGCTGGAAAGCTTCGCCATCCTCACCACCGATGCCCATCCGGGGCTGGAGTTCGTGCACACGCGCCAGCCGGTGATGATCGCACCGGCCGACGCCCGCCACTGGCTCGATCGGCAGGCGGGGGGCGACGCGGTGAAAGGGCTTCTGAGTCCGCGAGTGCCCGTGGACCTGGACGTGGTGCCGGTCTCCCGCTACGTCAACGACGCACGTCACAAGGACCCGTGCTGCACCGAGCCCGTGGGCCCGCCCGTGACCGTGGCGGCGGATCCCGCCCCGTGATGCTTCGGGACGGACACTGGACCGGGCGCGGCAGCATTCTGGCCGACGGCCAGAGCCGCGGCCAGCCCGTGGAGTGCGAGGTCGACGTGCTGCGCGACGAGAAGGGCGTCACGGTCACCGGGCAATGGCGGCAGGCCGAGCGGAACGACCGGGACGTCTCGGTGCGGGTGGCGGGCAACGAGGTGGGCACGTACACGCTCGCGGTTCGCCTGAACGGGGAGACGCTGCAGGGCACGGCCAAGCTCGACAGCCCCCCGAATCTGGGCCTGCTCTGGAACGACGCCGGCTCGGTGCACGCCACCTTCGCGCTCTTCGAGGTGGCGGGCGGGTTCGGCTTCCGCGGCTTCGTGCGCGACGGCACCCGCGTGTTCACCTGGGAGATGGCGATGTCGATGCGGCCGGGTCCCGCCCACGGCGGCAACGTGGTCTCGCTGCCGAGGCGCCGCCGCTGACCTCGGGCGGCGGGCACGGCCGCTCCGACCGCTACCTCGCGGAGAGGATGCTCTGAGCGGCGTTTGGCGCCGCCGCCGTTTTGCGCGAAGATGGCCGGGTTTCGCGGCTGGGCCCGTGCTGCAGGAAAGGTAATGAGCCGGACTCGGGCTCTGCTGTGGTTGATGGTGATGACAGTCTGGGGCACGGCATCCCGGGCGGCGGAGGAGGCCGCGCATCCCACGGCCCGGGAACTGGTGGCCGGGGCCCTGGACCTGGTGCGGGGCGAGACGTCCTACGCCGAGCTCGACATGCTGATCCACCGGCCCGAGTGGCAGCGCACGTCGAGCCTGGTGGCCTGGACCCGGGGTCGTGAGGACGCCCTCATCCGTTTCACCGCGCCGCCGCGAGACGCAGGCAACGCTACCTTGAAGCTGGGCGAGAGCATGTGGACGTACACGCCCCAGCTCAACCGCACCATCCGGCTGCCGTTCAGCCTCATGTCGCAGAGCTGGGCGGGTTCCGACTTCTCCTACAACGACCTGTCCCGCAGCGACAAGCTGCTCAGGCACTACGAGCTGAGGCTGATCGGGGTCGAGGCGGGCGACGATCACCGGCGCTACACCGTGGAAGCCGTGCCCCACGACAACGCCCCCGTGGTCTGGGGTAAGGAAGTGCTGATCTTGCGCGACGACTACGTGCTGCTCTCCCATACCTTCTTCGATCAGGATCTGACCGCGCTCAAGCGGCTGGAGGCGCTGGAGATCGGCGAGCTGAGGGGCCGGGTGCTCGCCACCCGGATGCGCATGAGCCAGCTCGACGAGCCGGAGCGCTACACCGAGGTCAGCTACCGCCGCGCCGAGTTCGGCGTGCCCCTGGACGACGACCTGTTCACGCTCTTCGCGCTGCGCACCGGGGCGGCTCCTTGAGGAACAGCGGTCCATGACCGGCGCCATGGCGCTGCACATCGGCTGGCGCAACCTGTGGCGCAATCGACGGCGAACCTGGCTCACCGCAGGCGGCGTCGCCTTCGCCGTGTTCCTGGTGGTGGCCACCATGTGCATCCAGCTCGGCAGCTATCGCACCATGGAGGAGACCGCCACGTCGCTGCTCACCGGCCACGTGCAGATTCAGAGCGCCCACTACGTGACCGAGGAGCGGCTGGAGGATGCGCTTCCGGCCGCGGGACGGCTCACCGGACTGGTGCGGCAGGTGCAGGGCGTGGCGGCAGCCACCCCGCGGGTGGAGGCCTTCGTGCTCGCCTCGGCCGGGGAGCGCAGCTTCGGCGCCCAGCTTCTGGGCATCGAGCCCCATAGCCATGTCCGGGTGGTGAGCTTCCATGAGCGCATCGTCCGGGGGCGCGATCTGCGATCCGCCGGGGAAGGGGTGCTGGGCGAGGCCCTGGCGCGCAATCTGGGGGTGGACGTGGGCGACGAGGCGGTGCTGCTCGGCAGCGCCCGCGAGGGCGGGGTGGCAGCCATGGTGGTTCGGGTGGTCGGAGTGTTTCGCACCGGAATGGCGGAGCTGGACCGGGGCTTGCTGCTGGCCCACATCGACGACGTGCGGACGGCCTTCGAGCTCGAGGACCGGGTTCATACGCTGGTGGTGCGCGCCCCGGATCTGGACGCCGTGGACGCCGCCGTCGAAGCCCTCGTCACGGCGTTGCCGCCGCGCTGGCCCGCGGCTGGCGGCGGCGAGCCGGTCCGGGTGCGGAGCTGGCAGGAGGTGCTTCCGGAGCTGCGCCAGGCCATCGAGATCGACCGGATAAGCGGCGTGCTCATGTACTGGATCATCATGGTGCTGGTGGCGTTCAGCGTCGTGAACACCTTCATCATGACCGTCTACGAGCGCACCAGGGAGTTCGGCGTGCTGCTGGCCATCGGCATGCGGCCCCGGCGCATCGTGGTCATGCTGCAGTGGGAGGCGGTGTTCATCTGGGCGCTGGGAACCGGCGCCGGCCTGCTCCTGGCAACGGCGCTGGTGGCCTGGCTCGGCCGGGTCGGCATCTATCTGGGGGAGGAGATGGAGCAGCTCGCCCGGGAGATGTACATGCCCACCCGGCTCTATCCCTCCTTCACCCGGGAGGCGCTGCTCACGGCGCCGCTGGTCATGTTCGTCGGCACGCAGCTCGCCGCGGTGCTGCCTTCGCTGCGCCTACTGCGGCTCGAGCCCGCCACGGCCTTGCGGGTGCCGGCGTGATGCCCGTTGGCCTTCTCGTAAGCTTGAGCGCGCGCAACCTGTTCCGTCACCGGCGGCGCAACGCCATGCTGCTCGCCGCCATCGCGGTGGCGGTGGCCGGCGTGACGGTGCTGAACAGCCTGGTGCGCGGCATGCAGGAGGACATGCGCGATGCCGCGGTGGGAAACCTCACCGGGCACGTCAAGGTGCTGGCACCGGGTTACCGGGACGACCCGGGCATCATGCACCGCTTCCTGCCGGGGGAAGACTGGAAGAACGCCGTGCCCGGTGACGCTCTCGCCGGCTGGGCGGCGCGGGTGGTGGTGCCGGCGGTGATCATGAGCGAACGGGAGACCCGGGGCCTGCAGCTCGTCGGCGTGAACCCCGCGCGCGAGAGCATCTCGTTCCTCGCCGACGTTCCGGTGCTCGGGGAGCGGCTGAACGGCCCCGGCGACAATCGGATCCTGGTCGGCCGCGCCCTGGCGGATCAGCTCGAGACGGACGTGGGCTACCGGGTGGTGGTCATCACCCGCGGCGCCGACGGCTCCACCCGGGAGGCCGGGTTTCGGGTGGCGGGAATCTTCGACGCCGACGGTACCGCCCTCGAGAAGGCGTACGCGTTCACGGGCCTGCACTACGTCCAGTCGCTGCTCGGTACCGGGGAGGTCACGGAGCTGTCGCTCCGGCTCCGGGACGACGCCGTCACCGATGCCGTGGTCCGTGACCTGCGGGCGCGGCTGGCGGATCTTCGGGTGCTCTCCTGGCAGGAGCTGGAGCCCCAGGCGGCGGCCATGTACGCCCTGGCCGACACGGCCATCTACATCTGGTTTCTGGTGATGATGGGCGCCCTCATATTCGGACTGGTGAACACGCTGATCACCGCCGTGATGGAACGCACGAGGGAGCTGGGGATGCTGCGGGCCGTGGGCATGCAGCGTGGCGCGGTGCTGGTTCAGGTGGTGCTGGAGTCGGCGCTGGTCATGGCCGCGGGCGTCGCCCTGGGGCTCGCCGCCGGGGCGCTGCTCACCTGGATGCTCCGCGACGGCATCGACCTCTCGCGCTGGGCGGCGGGCGCGGAGCTGGCGCGGATGTCGAGCCGCCTGGTTCCCCGCCTGCTACCGGGGGATCTGGCGCTGCTGGCGGCCATGAGCCTGGGTTTCGGCGTGCTGGCCAGCCTCTACCCCGCCTGGCGGGCGGTGAAGATCGAGCCTCTGGAGGCCATGCGACGATGACGGACCTGGTGGTGGACTGCCGCGGCGTGAGCCGTACCTACGGCGACGGCGTGCCGGTGCGGGCCCTCGACTCGGTGGACTTCCAGGTGCGGCGGGGGGAATTCGTCAGCCTGTCCGGACCGTCCGGCTCGGGCAAGTCCACCCTGCTCAACCTCATCGGCGGCCTCGACCGCCCGACCCGGGGGGAGGTGCGGGTGGACGGCGAGCTGCTGAACGCGCTCTCGGAGCCGGCTCTGGCGGATCTGCGCCTGCACAAGCTGGGCTTCGTCTTTCAGGCCTACAACCTGATCCCGGTGCTGAGCGCCCGGGAGAACGTCGAGTTCATTCTTCAGCTCCAGGGTGTAGGCGCGGCCGAGCGGCGCCGCCGGGCCCTGGAGATGCTCGAGGCCCTGGGGCTGGCGGGACTTTCGGACCGGCGCCCGGGCGAGCTGTCAGGCGGTCAGCAGCAGCGGGTCGCCATCGCTCGCGCCATCGTCACCCGCCCGGTGCTGCTGCTCGCCGACGAGCCCAGCGCGAACCTGGACAGCGTGACCACCGAGGAGTTGTTGAAGCTGCTGCGCGATCTCAACGAGACGCAGGGGCTCACCATCGTCACCGCCACCCACGATCCGCTGGTGATGAGCTACTCGCGCCGCAAGGTGAAGCTGCGGGACGGCGCCGTGGTGGACGACGCGGTGGTGGTGCCGGTGTGACTCCATGAGCCGGCCGCGACGTCTGCTGGGCATCCTCGCACTGACGGCGGCGCTCTGCGGCGTCGAGACCGGGGCCGTGGAGCTGGACGGGCGGCTGAAGTGGTTCGGCATCCTGAGCCTGCTGCCCGAGGAGGATCTGCGGCGCCAGCAGTCGGGCACCCCGGGCTTCGACCAGGACCTGGACCTGCGGCTGGTGCTGCGTCACCGCGCGGGCCGTTTCACCTGGCTGGCGGACCACAGCACCACGTATCTCCAGAGCGACGCGCGGGGGCTCGCGGGCCTCGGCCCCACCTTGACGCAAACCGCCGTCAGCGACCGGCGGCGGCTGGCGGATCTGACCTGGACCCTGGACGAGGGCAGCGACCGGCAACTCCTTCACCGGTTCGACCGGCTGGCCGTGCGCTACCGTCACGGCCCCTGGGGGGTGACCCTGGGCCGGCAGGCGGTGAGCTGGGGAAACGGCCTGGTGTTTCAGCCCCTGGATCTGTTCAACCCCTTCGCCCCCACCACCGTGGACCAGGACTACAAGGCCGGAGACGATCTGCTCCTGGTGGAGCGCGCCCTGGACGCGGGCGGCAATCTTCAGCTTCTGGCGGTGGGGCGTCGGGACGATGCCGGGGAGCGCGGTGCAGATGCCGCCAGCTTCGCGGGCAAATGGCACCGCTTCATCGGTGTCAGCGAGCTCGAGCTGGTGGCTGGGCGCCACTACCGGGACCGCGTGGCGGGCGTCGGTTACCGCTTCCCGGTGGGTGGCGCGCTGCTGCGCGCCGACCTGCTGGCCACCCGGCTCGCCACCGGCACCTGGAAGGTCTCCGGCATCGTCAACGGCGACTACAGCTTCATGGTCGGGCAACGCAACGTCTACGCGTTCGCCGAATATTTCCACAACGCCTTCGGAGTCCGCGAGCTGGCGGATTCCCCGGCCGCCTATCCGGAGCCGCTGACGGATCGGCTGCAGCGAGGCGAGCTGTTCAACCTGATGCGCGATTAC
>JAWLCV010000043.1:11546-34750 GCA_041686955.1 Pseudomonadales bacterium | reverse complement strand
AGCTCGTCCAGGCTCTTGTCCGCGGCATCGTGGATGGCGGGGGCGATGACCCCGCCGCCGCGCAACGACACGGCCACCCCCAGATTCACCGACTCCTGCTGCTGCAGGGCGCCATCGATCCAGTAGCCGTTGAGCTCCGGGACGTCCCACAGCGCCTGGGCGACCGCCTTCAGCAACAGCGCGTTGGGCAGAATCCGCCGGTTGATGGGGCGCTCGGCATTCTGTGCCTCCAGCCACGTCAGCGCCGGCTCCAGATCGATGCCGTGCTCCAGGTAGTAGTGCGGGATCTCACGCTTGGACCGGCTCATCACCGCGGCGATCACCCCGCGCAGGCGGGCCTGGCGCGACGGCTGTGCCGCTTCCTCCGCGCCCGGCGCTGCGGCCTCCGGCGCCATGGCCGCCGGCTTGGCAGCCGCTGGCTCGGCAGCCGCCGGCTCTGTGGGCGCTGGGGCTTCGGCCGCCTGGCGGCTCTCCGCGGCGGCCTGCGCCGCAGCCTCCACGTCCTGCAGGCGGACGGCGCCTTCCATTCCGGTGCCGGGGACGACGTCGATGTTCACCCCCAGCTCCCGGGCGCGCTTGCGCGCCGCGGGAGAGCTCTTGCGGCGCGGCCGCCCTTCGCCCGCAGCCGGACCGGGAGGCGCCGCCGATTCGCCCTTGGCGTCGGCACCGGCCGCCGCTTCGGCGCTCTCCCCCGGCGCCGTCAGCCGCGCGAGCACCGTCCCCACGGGAACCGTGGTCCCCGGCTGCACCAGGATCTCCCGAACGGTGCCGGGCCGGTCCGCCTCCACCTCGAACGCGGCCTTGTCCGTGTCCACCTCCAGGATCACGTCGCCCTTGCGCACCGCGTCCCCCACGCCGACCTTCCATTCCAGGACGGTGCCTTCGTTCATGTCGGCGCCCAGGGACGGCATGGTGAAATCAGTCATGGCTGCCCACCACCTCCCGGACGGCGCTCACGATTCCGGTCACCGACGGCAGGGCCGCCTCCTCCAGGTGCCTGGCGTAGGGTATGGGCACCTCCTCGGAGCACACCCGGCGAATGGGCGCGTCGAGGTCGAAGAACGCCCGATCCGCCAGCAGCGCGGCGATCTCTCCCGCGAAGCTGCCCGTGCGCCACATCTCGTCGACGATGACCGCTCGATGGGTCCTGGCCACCGTGGCGAGGACGGCGTCCACGTCCAGCGGCCGCAGGGTACGAAGATCCAGCACCTCGGCGTCGATGCCCTCCGCCGCCAGCACCTCGGCGGCTTCGAGCGTCTTGGGCAGCGAGCCGCCGAAGGTGATCAGCGACACGTCGGCCCCGGCGCGGCGCACCGCGGCGCGGTCGATGTCCACCGGCTGCGGCGCCTCGGGTAACTCGTCGGTGATGGCGAAGAGTCCCACGTGCTCGAAGACGATCACCGGGTCCGGGTCTGCCAGGGCCGTGGCGAGCATGCCCCGGGCGTCCGCCACGGTCGCGGGCGCCACCACCCTGAGCCCCGGCACGTGGGCAAACCAGCCTTCCAGGGAGTGGGAATGCTGGGCCGCGAGCTGACGTCCGCCGCCGGTGGCCATGCGCACCACCAGGGGCACGCTGAAGGCGCCGCCGGACATGTAGCGGATCGTGGCCGCGCCGTTGACGATCTGGTCGAGCGCCAGCAGGCTGAAGTTGACCGTCATGATCTCCACGATGGGCCGCAGCCCCCCCAGCGCCGCGCCCACGCCGAGGCCGGTGAATCCGCTTTCGGAGAGCGGGGCGTCCATGATCCGCTCGGGCCCGAAGAGCTCCAGCAGCCCCTTCGACACCGCGTAGGTACCGCCGTAGCGGCCCACGTCTTCCCCCACCAGGAACACCCGCGGATCGTCGCGCAGCGCCTCTTCGTGGGCGTCGTGCAGCGCCTCCCGGTAGGACTTCTTCATGGGCCCGCCCGCGGCGTGTAGACGTCCCGGGCGAGGTCCGCCACGTCCTCGAAGCGGCTCTGCTCGGCGAAGGCCACCGCGTCCTCGATCTCGTCGGCCACTTCCCGCTCCAGGGCGTCGAGCTCGTCTGCGCTCAACAGCCCGGCCTCCTCGAGGCGCCGCTGAAAGGTCACCAGGGGGCCCCTGCTTCGCCACTCCTCCACCTCCTCCTTGGGACGGTAGAGGTCGGGGTCGAACATGGAATGGGCGCGGAAGCGGTAGGTGCGGCATTCCAGGAAGAACGGTTCGCCGCTGCCGCGGATCGCCGCCACCGCCCGCTCCGCCGCCTCCGCCACGGCCACCACGTCCATGCCGTCCACCCACTCCGAGGTGATGCGGTAACAGGCCGCCTTGGCATGGATGTCGGGCTCCGACTGGGACCGCTCCAGGGCGGTGCCCATGGCGTAGCGGTTGTTCTCGCAGATGAAGAGCACCGGCAGGTGCCACAGCGCCGCCAGGTTCAACGCCTCGTGGAACTCCCCTTCCGCGGCCGCCCCTTCGCCGAAGAAGCACGCGGCGATTCCGCCCTCGCCGGCGCGGCGCCGCGCCAGGGCCAGCCCCGCCGCCACCGGCAGGCCGCCGCCGACGATGGCGTGGCCGCCGTAGAACTGATGGGCCGCGCTGAACAGGTGCATGGAGCCGCCGCGGCCGCGGCTGCAACCGTCCACCTTGCCGAACATCTCCGCCATCACCGAGCGCATGGGCAGGCCCCGCACCAGGGCGTGGCCGTGCTCCCGGTAGGTGGCCACCACCGCATCGCGCTGGTCGAGGCAGGTCATCACCGCGGTGGCGATGGCCTCCTCGCCGATGTAGAGGTGCAGAAAGCCGCGGATCTTCTGCTCCTTGTAGAGCTCGCCGCAGCGCTCCTCGAAGCGGCGGATGCGCAGCATGTCGCGGTACAGGGCGAGGCAACGCGCCTTGTCGGGCAGATCGCTCACGAGTCGCGTTCCAGAGTCGAGGTGTCGCCCATAGGCAGCCCCAGCTCCTCGGCACGCAGAAGCCGGCGCATGATCTTGCCGCTCCTGGTCTTGGGCAGATCGTCGCGGAACTCGATGAGCCGCGGCGCCACCGCCGGCCCGAGGAGCCTGCGGGCGTGGGCGAGGATGTCACGATTCAGCCCGTCGGTGGGGTCGTAGCCGGCGTTCAGCGCCACGAACGCCTTCACCACCTCGCCGGCCGTGGCGTCGGGTATGCCCACCACCCCCGCCTCGCTCACCGCCGGATGCTCCACCAGCGCGCTCTCCACCTCGAAGGGGCCGATGAGGTGGCCCGCGCTCTTGATCACGTCGTCGCTGCGGCCGACGAACCAGAAATAGCCTTCCTCGTCGCGCTGGGCCAGATCCCCGGTGAGGTACCACTCCCCTGCGAAGCACTTGCGGTAGCGCTCCTCGTCGTGGAGGTAACCGCGGAACATGGAGGGCCAGCCCCGTTTCAGCGCGAGCTCCCCCTGCACGCCCGGCTCGTCGATCACCCGCAGCCCACCGTCCTCCACCGCCACCACCGCCGCCTCGATGCCGGGAATCGGGCGTCCCATGGAACCGGGCTTCACGTCCATGGCGGCGAAGTTGCTGATCATGATGCCGCCGGTCTCCGACTGCCACCAGTTGTCGTGGAACGGCATGCCGAACACGTCGTTCGACCAGCGCACCGCCTCGGGATTGAGCGGCTCACCGACGCTGGCGAGAAACCGCAGCCTGCCGAGCCCGCGCCCCCGTACCGGCTCGTCGCCCATCTTCATCAAGCGCCGGATGGCCGTGGGCGCCGTGTACCAGACGCTGACCCCCTGCTCCTCGAGCAGCCGATACCAGCGGGTGGCATCAAACTCCGCCTCATCGACGATGCTGGTGACCCCGACGGTCAGGGGCGCCACGATGCCGTAGCTGGTGCCCGTGACCCAACCCGGGTCCGCCGTGCACCAGAACACGTCGTCGTCGTGAAGATCCAGCGCGTAGAGTCCGGTGACGTGATGCGCCACCACCGCCTCGTGAACGTGCATGGCCCCTTTGGGTTTGCCCGTGGTGCCGCTGGTGAAATGCAGGAGCGCCAGGGTCTCTGGATCCGTGGCCCGGATCCGGTAGGTGTCGGAGCAGCGGGCGAGCTCCCGGTGAAAGGGAATGGTGTCCGCCGGCGCCTCGTCACCCCCCACCACCAGCACCCGCAGCTTCGGAAACCGCTCGCGCAGGCCCGCCACCTTGCGGCGGTAGAGCGCGTCGGTCGTCACCAGCAGGTCTGCGTCACCGATGCCGAGGCGCGCAGCGATGGGCTCCGGGCCGAACGCCGAGAACAGAGGCGAGAACACACATCGCGCCTTCAGGGTGCCCAGGGCAGCCACGTAGAGCTCGGGGATGCGGCCCATGAGCCCGTAGACCCGCGCCCCCGGCTCGAGGCCAAGCCCTTCCAGCAGATTGGCGAAACGGGCGGTGGCCCGGGCCAGCACGCCGTAGCTGAGGTCCTCGACCGAGCCATCCCGGGCGACGAAGCGCAGGGCCACCCGGCTCTCCCGGGGGGTCCCCACGTGCCGGTCCACGGCCTCGTGGGCGATGTTGATGCCGCCGGCCGGCAGGCCGTCGAGCAGCGCCCGGGCGTCGTCCCAGCGGAAGTTCCGGTAGGTGGCCTCGTAGTCCGCCAGATTGGGCGGCACCCGGAATGCGGATTTGCCGATCCGCTCCATGCCGTCAGGCGACCGCGCCCACCGGCCGGGCGACGTCGTCGATGGAGAGGGGCACCTCGACGGTGAACGTGGAGCCCTCGCCCACCACCGAGCTGACCTCGAGATTCAGGTTCAGAAGACGCACGATGTGCCGGACGATGGAGAGTCCGAGCCCCAATCCCTTGCCGCGCTCGCGCGCCGGATTGTCGAGCTGGCAATACTCTTCGAAGATGCGCTCGATGGCTTCCTCGGGAATGCCCACGCCGGTGTCCGTGACGGCGATGCGCACGGCGCGCTCGCCGCGCACGCACTCGATGCTCACCCGGCCCTCGTGGGTGTAACGGATGGCGTTGCCCACCAGGTTGGCGAGCACCCGCTCGAGCAGGCCCGGGTCGCTCTGCACCCGGCAGTCCGAGCCGGCGCAGACCAGCGCCAGGCCTTTCTCCTGGGCCTGCTGGCTGTTGTCGGTGACGATCCGGTCGAGCAGCAGGTCGAGAGAAAACTCCTGGATGTCGGGCTCCACCGAGCCGCTGTCGAGACGGGAGATGTCCAGGAGCGCGTTGAGCAGTTCCCCCATGGTGTCGAGCGAGCTCTGCATCTTGGCGCAGACTTCCAGCGGTTTCGGCTCGTCCAGAAGACGGGTCAGCACCGAGAGGTACAGCCCCAGGGACTGCAGCGGCTGCCGCAGGTCGTGGCTGGCGGCGGCCAGGAACCGGGACTTGCCGGCATTGGCCTGCTCCGCCTCGCCCCGCGCCTGCTCGAGCTCCGCTTCGTGGGCCAGGCTCTCGCTCACGTCGTGACCGATGTTCAAGAGGCCCACCAGGCGGCCGTCGTCGTCCTGCAGCGTCTTCGACAGCCACTCCACGTGACGGAGACTGCCGTCCCGCAGCACGATTCCGTTGGTGTGGCTGTTGAATCCTTCGTCGAGCGCCTGGCCGAACAGGGTCCGGAGTGCTTCCCTGTCGTCCTCCGGAATGAACGTCTCGAACCAGTCCCGGCCCAGCAGCTCCGCGGCGCCGTACCCGGAAACCTGCTCCAGATACGGATTGACCCGCTCGATGCGCCCCGCCGGGTCCAGCAACAGAACCATCGTGGGGGCGGCCTGGATGAGGCTGTCGAGAAACGCCCGCTCCCGGGCCAGGAGCGCCTCGGTACGTTTGCGCTCGGTGATGTCGCGGATGGTGCTGGCGACGAGCCTGCCCTGATGGGTGTCCACCGGGCTCAGGCTCACTTCCACCGGAAACTCGCTGCCGTCCTTGCGCCGGCCGAACAGCTCGAGTCCCGAACCCATGGGCCGGGGGCGCGGCTCCGTCACGAAGCGCTGCCGGTTCGCCAGGTGTGAGCCGTGAAACCGCTCCGGGAGCAGGATTTCCACCGGCTCGCCGACGAGCTCGTCGGGTTCGTAGCCGAACACCGGCAACACCCGCGCGCTCGCGAAGATGATCCGGCCGTCCCCGTCGACGATGACGGTGGGGTCGGGGGCGAGATGCAACAGATCCCGCTGGGATACGGCGCTCAGATCCACGACGGCGTCCTCGTTGGCTCCGTTACCCCCACGGCCGAGTGTACCGCGGATTGGTGACACGTCCTTGATGCTATCCGCCTTCCGCCGGGGTTGCCTTGATCACCAGCGCGTCGCAATCCAACAAGCGCAGCGCGGCGTCCACCGTCGAACCCAGCCGGGGCCGCCAGCTCCGCTGGCCGTGCTCGCCCATGACCACCAGGTCGCAGCCGTTGTTGCGGGCGAACCCGGCGATTTCCTCCGCGGCCTTGCCCACCTGAACCCGCCGCTCGGCATCCGCCAGGCCCGCTTCTGCGCACAGCCGGGCGAGATGAGCGCTGCGAATGTTGTACTCCTCCTCGACCAGCGACGCCACCGCATCCCGGGCGTCGTCGAAGGTGCCGAGCTCCACCACGGTCAAGGCGGTCAGACGCCCTCCCGGCGCCAGCAGATCGCCGCCGCGCCGCAACAGCAGCGCGGCCTCGTGGTAACGCAGGTCGAGACACACGACGATGTTGGCGTAGATCATCCGGACCACCAGCCGTGGTGTGTGAGGATCCATTGTCCGGGCTGGCGGCCTCGGGGGCTACCCCTGCGGACATCCGCTATGGTCAGGGCACCGCGCGGCGCTCATAGTCGGTGTTCCGAAACGTCAGGAGAGGCTTGGTGAGGCACGAACACCGCCACGAGCCCCGCATCGTCCAGTTCATGACGCCCTTTCCCTACGCCATCGGCCGGAGCGAGGGCATCCTGGAGGCGCGCCGGTTGATGCTGGAACACCGGCTGCGCCATCTGCCCGTGGTGGACGACGGCCACGAGCTGGTGGGGCTCTTGTCCGACCGGGACCTCAAGCTGATGCTCGGTCCCGAGTTCGACTATCCGGATCCCCGGGAGCTCACCGTGGCCGAGGTGATGGTGGAGGATCCGTACGTGGTGGACGTGGAGATCCCGGTGCGCGAGGTGGTCCGGCACATGGCCGAGGCGCACATCGGCACCGCCCTGGTGACCAAGGCCGGGCGCCTGGCCGGCATCTTCACGGCCACCGACGCGTGCCGGCACTTCGCCGAGTGGCTCGACCGGGAGTTCGCCCCCGGCGACCCGGACGCGGCCTGAGCCGTGGCGTCCTGGCGGCATCTCGACCACGATGCCGACATGGGCATCCTCGGCACCGGCGCCACCCCGGCGGAAGCCTTCGAGCAGGTGGCCCTGGGAATGACCGCCATCGTCACCTACCAGCCCATCGGCCGCGAATTGCACGTGACCGTCGCCTGCGAAGCGCCGGACCTGGAGCTGCTGCTCGTCGACTGGCTGAACGCCCTGGTTTACGAGATGGCCACCCGGCAGGCCCTTTTCGGCGCCTTCGCCGTGACCATCGACGATCACCGGCTGACCGGCGAAGCCTGGGGCGAGCCCGTGGATCGGCTGCGCCATCAGCCCACCGTGGAGGTGAAGGGCGCCACCCTCACCGGCGTCGACGTCCACCCGGACGATCACGGCGTCTGGCATGCTCGCTGCGTGGTAGACGTTTGACGACGAACTGAGGGCGAGCCATGGACGTCACCCGGTTCGAGAAGGTCACGGACACGGAATGGCGGGTGGCGCCGCGGAACGGCATGCGGGTTCCCGCGGTGCTGTTCGCAGACGAAGCGCTGCTTCGGGCCATGGACGACAAGGTCTACGAGCAGATGGTCAACGTGGCGACCCTGCCCGGCATCGTCGACGCCTCCTACGCCATGCCCGACGCCCACTGGGGCTACGGGTTCCCCATCGGCGGCGTCGCCGCCTTCCGGGGCGAGGACGGCGTGGTCTGTGCCGGTGGCGTCGGGTTCGACATCTCCTGCGGCGTCCGCACCCTGCTGACGGGAATCGCCATGGAAGAGCTGGAATCCTGCAAGACGGAGCTGGCCAATGCCCTGTTCGCCGCCATCCCCGCCGGCGTGGGCAGCCGCGGCGCACTGACCCTCGACCACGACGCCATGGACGCCATGCTCGCTGGCGGGGCGAGCTGGGCCGTGGGCGAAGGCTACGGCGTGCCCGCGGATCTCGCGCGCATCGAGGAGAACGGGCGCATGGCGGGCGCCGCTCCGGAGCACGTGTCCGACAAGGCCAAGGAACGGCAGCGGCGCGAGATGGGGACCCTGGGCTCGGGTAACCATTACCTGGAAGTCCAGCACGTGGAGGAGCTGTTCGCCCCGGAGATCGCGGAGATCTTCGGCCTGCGCAGCGGCGAGATCGTGGTCACCATTCATTGCGGTTCCCGCGGTCTCGGCCACCAGATCGGCACGGAGTTCCTCCGTGAAATGGCGCTGGCCGCCCCCGCCGCCGGCATCCGCCTGCCCGACCGGGAGCTGGCCTCCGCGCACATCCGCTCCGAGCTGGGGCAGCGCTACCTGGGCGCCATGCGGGCCGGCATCAACTGCGCGCTGGCGAACCGGCAGATCATCGCTCACCTCACCCGGGAGGTGTTCCGGGAGTTCTTCCCCGACCGTTCCCTGCCCTTGCTGTTCGACGTCTCCCACAACACCTGCAAGGTGGAGCGTCACGAGGTGGAAGGAACGCCCCGGGAGGTGTACGTGCACCGCAAGGGCGCGACTAGGGCATTCGGCCCCGGACACCCGGAGCTCGACCGATCCCTGGCGGCGGCCGGCCAGCCCGTGCTCATCGGCGGCAGCATGGGCACCGAGTCCTACGTGCTGGCCGGCACCCCGGAAAGCGAGCAGCACGCCTTCGCCTCCGCCTGCCACGGTGCCGGGCGAGCCATGAGCCGCCGCGCCGCCACCCGCCGGTGGCGCGGCCGGGCGCTGGTGGACGAGCTGGCGGCCCGGGGCATCGTCATCCGCAGCCCCTCCCTGCGCGGCGTGGCGGAGGAGGCGCCGCTGGCGTACAAGAACGTGGCGGAGGTGGTGGACTGCGCCCATCGGGCCGGGCTCGCCCGCAAGGTGGCGCGGCTCACGCCGGTGGTGTGCATCAAGGGCTGAAGTGGCGCGTGTCTTGCTTCGGGTCCGACGTCGACACCAGAGGTCCGTTTCATGCCGCAACACCACCGACCGGGAAGTTACCTGCGCCGCGGCCGCAGGGACCGGCTGCTGCGCGAGCTCGAGCACGACCCTTACCACGCCAAGCGCAAGCTTCCGGGGCCCGCCGTTTGCCCGGATTGCGGCGCGGTCTACCGGGAAGGCCGGTGGCGCTGGGAGGAGGTCCCTGCCGACGCCACGGAGCACCGGTGTCCGGCGTGCGAGCGCATCCGCGACCAGGTCCCCGCGGCGTTTCTCACCCTGCGCGGCGATTTTCTGCGCGAGCACGCAGACGAGATCGAGCACCTGATCCGTAACTACGAGGAGCACGAGCGCTCGGAGCACCCGCTCAAGCGGATCATGGAACGCCACGTCGAGGACGACGCCACGGTCTACACCTTTACCGACGCGCACCTCGCCCGCGGCATCGGCGAAGCGCTCCACCACGCCTATCAAGGGGAGATGGAGTACGAGTACGAGAAGGGAGAAACCCTCCTGCGGGTCGCCTGGCAGCGCTGAGTCCGGGCCTCGGCACCGCGCGGCGGTCAGCAACGGCGAGATCGCCGACCTGCTCGACGAGCTGGCGGATCTGATGGAGATCGGTGAAGCCAACCCTTTTCGGGTGCGCGCCTATCGCAACGCCGCCCGCACCGTTCGCGCCTACCCCCACCGCCTGGCGGATCTGGTGGCCCGGGACGAAGACCTCTCCGCCCTGCCCTTCATCGGCGAATCCCTGGCGCTGAAGATCCACGGCATCGTCGAGACCGGCTCGCTTCCCGCCCTGGAGGAGGTGCGGCGGCGCACTCCGGCGGCACTGGCCACCCTCATGCGCCTGCCTGGGCTCGGGCCGAAACGGGTGCGAGCCCTGCACCGGCGCCTGAAGATCCGCAGCCTCGCCGATCTGGAACGCGCGGTCCGGCAGGGCCGGCTGCGCACCCTGCCCGGTTTCGGCGCCAAGACGGAAGCGAAGATCCTCGCCGGCATCGAGCAGGTGGCCCAGGCCGGGCGCCGGGTCAACCGCCTCCAGGCCGAGCAGATGGCGGCACCGCTGGTGGCCTTCCTCGAAGGCATCCGCGGGGTCGGCACGGTCACCGTGGCGGGCAGCTATCGGCGCTGCCGGGACACCGTGGGAGACCTGGACATCCTGGTCACGGCGCGCCGCGGCGCCGATGTGATGGAGCATTTCGTCGCTTACGAGCAGGTGGCCGAGGTGATGTCCAGCGGCTCCACCCGCGCCACGGTACGGCTGCGCTCCGGCATGCACGTGGACCTCCGGGTGGTGCCCGCGGTGAGCCACGGAGCGGCCCTGCACTACTTCACCGGGTCCAAGGAGCACAACATTGCGGTGCGCACGCTGGGCGCGAAGCACGGACTGAAGATCAACGAGTACGGCGTGTTCCGGGGCGACGCCCGGATCGCCGGGCGCACCGAGCAGGAGGTGTTCGACGCCGTGGGGTTGCCGTGGATCCCGCCCGAGCTCCGGGAGAACCGGGGCGAGGTGGAAGCCGCCCAGGAAGGAACGCTGCCGCGGCTGGTGGAGCTCGGCGACATCCGCGGCGATCTGCACTGCCACACCCGGGCCAGCGACGGCCACGACACCATCCGCGCCATGGCCGAGGCGGCTCGGGCGCGCGGCTACGAGTATCTCGCCATCAGCGATCACTCGAAGCACGTCACCATCGCCCACGGTCTCGACGCAAAGCGCCTGGCCGCCCAGATCGCCGAGATCGACCGGATCAACGAGAGCCTGGACGGCATCGTGGTGCTCAAGGCCTGCGAGGTCGACATCCTGGAGAACGGCCGCCTGGACCTGCCCGACCGCGTTCTCGAGCAGCTCGACCTCACCGTGTGCGCCGTGCACTACGGCTTCTCGCTGCCCCGCCAGCGTCAGACCGAGCGCATCCTGCGGGCCATGGACAACCGGTGCTTCAACATCCTGGCACATCCCACGGGGCGGCTGATCAACGAGCGCCCGCCGTACGACGTGGACCTGGAGCGGCTGATGACGGCCGCGGCGGAGCGGGGTTGCATGCTCGAGGTGGACAGCCAGCCGCAACGCCTGGATCTGACCGACGCGGGCTGCCGGCTCGCCCGGGAGCTGGGGGTGACGGTGGCCATCGACTCGGACGCCCACAGCGCCGCCGCCCTCGAATTCATGCGCTTCGGGGTGGAGCAGGCCCGGCGCGGCTGGCTCGGCCCGGAGCACGTGCTCAACACCCGCTCCCTCGATGAACTGCGCGCCTGCCTGCCCCGCTGAGGCGGTGTCGCGCTCGCGCGCTCGCGCGCGACCGCCCGCCCGCTCAGACTGCCGCGGCCTGCCGGTCTCCCTCGGGCGGCGGACCCAGCTTCGGCAACTCCTCCGACGTCAGCGTTTCCTTTTCCAGCAGACGCTCCGCGTACTCGTCGAGCACCGCCCGATGCTCGCGCAGCACCCGCGTCGCGCGCTCGAACGCCCGCCCCACCAGGGCGCGCACCGCCTCGTCGATCTGCCAGGCGGTCCGCTCGCTGTACCAGCGGGGCTGGCCGTAGCTCATGTCCTGGCCCAGCATGGATTCCCGCTCCTCGCCGTAGCTCACCAGCCCCAGGGTCTCGTCCATGCCGTAGCGCATGATCATGGTACGGGCGATGCGGGTCACCTGGGCCAGGTCGTCGGCGGCCCCGGTGGAGAGCTTGTCGAACACCAGCACCTCCGCAGCGCGGCCGCCGAGAAGCGCCGCCATCTTGTCGAGCAGCTCGTCCTCGGTCATCAGGTAACGGTCCTCGGTGGGCCGCTGGATGTTGTAGCCCAGCGCGCCGATACCGCGCGGAATGATGGAGACCTTGTGCACCACCTCCGCCCCCGGCAGGGCGAGGCGCACCAGCGCGTGGCCCATCTCGTGATAGGCGACCACCTTGCGCTCCTCCGGATTCAGCAGGCGGTTGCGTTTCTCGAGCCCGGCGACGATGCGCTCGATGGCCCGGGTGAAGTCGTCCAGGGTGACCGAATCGCCGCCACGGCGGGTGGCGAGGATGGCTGCCTCGTTCACCAGGTTGGCGAGATCCGCGCCGCTGAAACCCGGGGTGAGCGCCGCCACCTGCACGAGGTCCACCGCGGGGTCGAGCCGGATCTTGCGGACGTGGACCTGGAGGATCGCCACGCGCCCCTGCCGGTCCGGCCGATCCACCAGCACCTGACGGTCGAAGCGACCGGCGCGCAACAGAGCCGGGTCGAGGATCTCGGGCCGGTTGGTGGCGGCCAGCAGCACGATGCCTTCCTTGGGATCGAAGCCGTCCAGCTCACTCAGGAGCTGGTTCAGGGTCTGCTCCTTCTCGTCGTGACCGCCGTACATCGGACCGGCCCCGCGGGCACGGCCCAGCGCGTCCAGCTCGTCGATGAAGATGATGCACGGCGCGGTCTGCCGGGCGTGCTCGAACAGGTCGCGCACCCGGGCCGCGCCCACGCCGACGAACATCTCCACGAACTCGGAGCCGTTGATGGAGAAGAACGGCACCCCGGCCTCCCCCGCCACGGCCCGGGCCAGCAGGGTCTTGCCGGTGCCCGGCGGCCCGACCAGCAGCACGCCCTTCGGCACCCGTGCGCCGAGGCGCCCGTAGCTGGCCGGGTCCTTGAGGAAGGCGACGATCTCCTTGAGCTCGTCCTTGGCCTCGTCCACCCCGGCCACGTGCTCGAAGGTCACCCGGGTGTCCTTCTCCACGTAGACCTTGGCCTTGCTCTTGCCCACCGACATCATGCCGCCCATGCCCTGCCGCTCGGCCAGGCGGCGGATGAAGTACAGCCAGATGGCCACGAAGATCAGGATGGGCAGCACCCACGAGAGCACCAGCACCACCCACTGGCTTTCGGCGACGCCGGTGATTTCCACGTCGTACTCCGCCAGGTCCCGGGCGAAGTCCGGGTCCACCCGCACGGTGGTGACGGTATCGGCGCCGGTCTGCGGGTCCTTCAGCTTGCCGCGCAACGAGGTTTCCGACACCTCCACGGACTCGATCCGACCCTGCTCCAGCAGCGACTGGAACTCGCTGTAGGGCACCCGTTCCACGTTGGCGGTTTCCGCGAACCACTGCCCCAGCAGCAGTGCGAGGATCGCCAGCGCCACGTACCAGAAATTGATGTGGGTCTTCTCGTTCATCCCGGGAATCATCGCAGATACCTGGCCCGCGCTCACCGTGGAATTCACGCAGTTGACATGGGCCTTGCCCTTCGAGTCTGCTGTGACGAGGCGCCACCTGGCAAGGGAGCCATGGAACGGATCGATCCGCAGCCAGCCACCGGCACCGTCGCCGCCGTTCGCGGCAACGTGGTGGACGTGCGCTTCCCGCCACCGCTGCCGCCCCGCAACCGCGCGCTCCGCGCCGGCGCCGAAGAAACCATCGTGCTGGAGGTGCACAGCCACACGAGCACCGACACGGTCCGCTGCATCGCCCTCAACGCCACCCGGGGCCTCGGTCGCGGCGCCCCCGTCCGCGACACCGGCGGCCTGCTGGAGATGCCGGTGGGGCCTTCGCTGCTCGGCCGCATGCTGAACGTGTTCGGCGAGCCGGTGGACGGAGGCGGGCCGGTGGCGGCCGAGGCCCGCTGGCCCATCCACCGCCCCCTGGTGCCGCTGGCAGACCGGGCCACCGGCAACGAGCTGTTCGAGACCGGCATCAAGTCCATCGATCTGCTGGCGCCGCTGGAGCGCGGCGGCAAGTCCGGCCTGTTCGGCGGTGCCGGGGTGGGCAAGACCGTGCTCATCAACGAGCTCATCAACAACATGGCGGCCCAGTACGAGGGCGTCAGCCTGTTCTGCGGCATCGGCGAGCGCATGCGCGAAGCGGAGGAGATGTACCGCGACATGGGCGACTCCGGCGTGCTCGACAAGGCGGTGCTGATCTACGGGCAGATGAACGAGCCTCCCGGCGCCCGCTTCCGCGTCGGCCACGCAGCCCTGACCGTGGCGGAGCACTTCCGCGACGTTGAGCAGCGCGACGTGCTCCTGCTCATCGACAACATCTTCCGCTTCGTCCAGTCGGGTACCGAGGTTTCAGGGCTGATGGGCCGGATACCCTCCCGGGTGGGCTACCAGCCCACCCTGGCCACAGAGCTCGCCGAGCTCGAGGAGCGCATCTGCAGCTCCCGCAGCGCCAGCATCACCTCCGTGCAGGCGGTGTACGTCCCCGCCGACGACCTGACGGACCCCGCCGCCACCCACATCTTCGCGCACCTATCCGCCTCCATCGTGTTGTCGCGCAAACGGGCGAGCCAGGGTTTCTATCCCGCCATCGATCCCCTGCAGACGGCGTCGAAGATGCTCACCCCCACGGTGGTGGGCGACCGTCACTACCGGGTCGCCCAGGCCGTGCGCAACACCCTGGCGCAGTACGAGGATCTCAGGGACATCATCGCCATGCTGGGCCTCGAAGAGCTCTCGCGGGAGGATCGCCGCACCGTCAGCCACGCGCGGCGGCTCGAGCGCTTCCTCACCCAGCCCTTCTTCACCACGGAGCAGTTCACGGGCAAGGCCGGGCGGCGGGTCCCGCTGGAACGCACCATCGACGGCTGCGAGCGGATCCTCGACGGCGAGTTCGACGACGCCAGCGAACGCGACCTGTACATGGTGGGCGATGCCGACGAGGCCGCGGAGGCCGCCCGTCGGCGCCTGGCGGAGAGCAGCCATGACGAGTGAGTCGACGCACGGCAATGGCCGGATGCTCCTGCGGGTCCTGCTGCCCACGGAGGTGCTGGTGGACGAGCCGGCGGTCAAGGTGATCGCGGAGGCCGAGAACGGTTACTTCTGCCTGGAGCCCCGCCACATCGACTTCGCCACCGCGCTGGTGCCGGGCGTGCTCACCTTCGTCACCCCCGCAGAGCGGGAACGGTACGTGGCGGTGGACCATGGCGTGCTGGTGAAGTGCGGCGCGGAGGTGCTGGTCTCCACCCTGAACGGCGTGCCCGGCGACGAGCTGCAGACGCTCAAGACGTTGGTGGAGGAGCGCTTTCTCGAGCTCGACGAGCACGAGCGCAAGGCGCGCTCGGCCCTGGCCCGGCTGGAAGCGGGCGCGCTGCGGCGAATCCGGGACCTTCAGGAGGGCAGCCATGGTTGAGCCGCGTCCGCCCCGCGAAGGCCGGCCGCCCATGAGCGACGAGGTGGGACGCCGGGCGGAGCGCAAGCTCGCCCGCCGCGCGCGCGGGCCCCGGGCGGCCTGGTTCGGGCTCGGCATGTTCGGCCTGGTGGGCTGGTCCGTGGCCATACCCACCCTGCTCGGTATCGCTCTGGGGGTGTGGCTCGACGAGCGCTATCCCGGCCGGGTGTCGTGGACCCTGACCTTCCTCATCATCGGCATGGCCCTCGGCTGCCTGAACGCCTGGTATTGGATCAAACAGGAGAGCGAACGTGACTGAAGCGAGCCTGATTCAGATTGCCTGGGGCTTCGTGGCCGGCGCCGTGCTGGCGGCTGCGTACCTGTGGAATCTGTGGAGCAGCGTTCGCGGCATCGGCACGGCACGGCGACCGTGGATGCGGCTCGGCGGCGCGCTGGCGCTGCGCCTCGCCGTGGCGCTGGGCGTCTTCTACGCGCTGGCCCGGCTCGGCGGCTTCGCCGCCCTGCTCGCCGCCGCTGGCGGTTTCACCGTGACCCGGCTCATCGTCGTCGCCCGGCTGGCTCCCGGGCACACGGAGCGGACATGACCATCAGCCCGGACGACCTCGTGCTGTGGCAGTGGGGCAATTTCAGGCTCAACGCCACCCTGGCCTTCACCTGGCTGGTAATGGCGCTCATGACCGTCACCGCCTGGCTCGTCACCCGGCGTCTTTCCACGGAAACCCGGCCGTCGCGGTGGCAGAACCTGCTGGAGGTGCTGGTGACGGGCATGGGCGAGCAGATCCGCCAGGTGAGCCACCAGGAGCCGGGACGGTTCCTGCCGTTCGTTGGCACCCTGTTCCTGTTCATCGCCGTGGCCAACCTGCTCAACGTGGTGCCGGGTTACATGGCCCCCACCGGCTCGCTCTCCACCACTACGGCGCTGGCGCTGTGCGTCTTCGTGGCCGTGCCCCTGTACGGCATCGTCGACGAGGGGCCGTTGCGCTACCTGGGGCACTACGTCCAGCCCACCTGGCTGATGCTGCCGTTCAATATCATCGGCGAGATCTCCCGCATCGTGGCTCTGGCGGTACGCCTGTACGGCAACATCATGAGCGGCACCGTCATCGCCGCCATCCTGCTCAGCCTCACCCCTTACTTCTTCCCGGTGGTCATGCAGCTGCTCGGGCTGCTCACGGGAATGATCCAGGCTTACATCTTCGCCATCCTGGCCATGGTGTACATCGCTTCCGCGGCGTCGGCGCACGAGCAGACGTCGACGCGGACCACGCAACCGGACTGAGCTCGAGGACTCCATGGACAACGGATCACTCATCGCCATGATCTCCATCTTCACCGCCGGGCTGACCATCGCCATCGGCTCCATCGGCCCCGCCCTCGGCGAGGGCCGGGCCGTGGCCCAGGCTCTGACCGCCATCGCCCAGCAGCCGGACGAATCCGGCACCATCACCCGGACGTTGTTCGTCGGGCTCGCCATGATCGAGTCCACGGCCATCTACTGCTTCGTGGTGACCATGATCCTGCTGTTCGCCAATCCCTTCTGGAACCCGGCCGCCGGGGGAAGCTGATCCGTGACCATCGACTGGATCACCGTATCGGCGCAGATCGTCAACTTCCTGATCCTGGTTTGGCTGTTGAGACGCTTTCTCTACCGGCCCATCACCGAAGCCATGGAGAAGCGGGAGCGACACATCGCCGAACGGCTGGGAGAGGCGGAGCTTCGCGAGCAGGCTGCCGACGAGTCGGCCGCGCGTCACCAGCGCGCCCTGGCGCGGCTGGAGCAGGACCGCGAGCGGCTGCTGGAAGAAGCCCGGGCGGCCGCCGAGAACGACCACAAACGGCTGCTCGACGCCCTGCGCGCCGAGGTGGCCGAGCTGCGCGGCCGCTGGCACCAGCAGGTCGAGGCGGAGAAGTCGGAATTCCTCGCCCGGCTACGGCGTGAGGCCGTCGACGCCGTGGACGCCATGACCCGTAAGGTGCTCCGGGAGCTGGCCGACGCCCCCCTGGAGGAGCAGATGGTGCAGGTGTTCCTCACCCGGCTTCGGGGCGCCGACCCGCGGGTCCGCCAGGCGCTCGCCGGGAACGCCGGCGCCGTGGAAGTCGCCACGAGCTTCGAGCCGGGCACCGAATTGCGTGCCCGCCTCGGCGCCGCCCTGGAGGCCACGGCCGGCGGGCCCGTCCAGGTGGAGTACCGGCACCTCCCCGAGCTCACGTGCGGGATCCGACTCACGGTCGGCGGCGAGCGCGTGGAGTGGAACGTCGCCCGCTACCTGGACGACCTGAGCCGGCAGGTGAACGCGGTGTTCGGCGAGAAGATCCAGGCACCAGCGCCGGAGACCCCCGATGGCGGATGAGACGGCCCTGCAGGCGCTCCTGGACGACACCATGGCCACCCTGCGCAGAACCTGGGACAGCGCCGCCCCATCCCTGCAAGTCCGGGAGACCGGCGTGGTGCTGCAGGTCGGCGGCGGCATCGCCCGGGTTCGCGGGCTGCCGAGTGTCGGGTCGGAAGAGCTGGTGCGGTTCCCCGGCGGGGTTCTCGGCATGGCCGTGAACCTGGACCCGGAGGACGTGGGCGTGATCCTGCTCGGCGACAGCGACCGGCTCTCCGCCGGCGCAGAGGTGGAAGGCACCGGCCGCGAGGCCGACGCGCCGGTGGGCGACGAACTGCTCGGCCGCGTCATCGACGCCACCGGCCGCGCGCTGGACCACGGGCGGCCGCTGAACGTCCGCGAGCGCCGGCCCATCGAGCGGCCGGCGCCCGCCATCATCGACCGCGCCCCGGTCACCGTGCCGCTCGAGACGGGCATCAAGGTCATCGACGCGCTCATCCCCATCGGCCGGGGCCAGCGCGAGCTCATCATCGGCGACCGTCAAACCGGCAAGACGTCGGTGGCCGTGGACACCATGATCAATCAGCGCGACAAGGAGGTGATCTGCGTCTATTGCGCCGTCGGCCAGCGCGGCACGGCGGTGGCCCGGGTGGTGGAGACCCTGCGGCGGAACCGGGCCCTCGCGCATTCCATCGTGGTGGTAGCCTCCGACGAGGATCCCCCGGGACTGCGCTTCGTCACCCCCTACGCCGCCACCACCATGGCCGAGTACTTCATGGAGCGCGGCCAGGACGTGCTCATCGTCTACGACGACATGACCCGGCACGCCCGGGCCTACCGGGAGCTGTCGCTGCTGCTGCGCCGGCCGCCGGGCCGGGAAGCCTATCCCGGGGACATCTTCTACATCCATTCCCGGTTGCTGGAACGGGCCACCCACCTGGCCCGCGCGCGCGGCGGCGGCTCGCTCACCGCGCTGCCCGTGGTGGAGACCCAGGCCCAGGACATCTCCGCCTACATTCCCACCAACCTCATCTCCATAACCGACGGGCAGGTCTACCTGTCGCCCACCCTGTTCAATCAGGGTCAGCTTCCGGCCGTGGACGTGGGTAAATCGGTCTCCCGTGTCGGGGGCAAGACCCAGCTCCCGGCGCTGCGCAGCGTGGCCGGCGACCTGCGCCTGGCCTACTCCCAGTTCGAGGAGCTCGAAGCCTTCGCCCGCTTCGCCACGCGCCTCGACCCGGAAACCCGACGCACCATCGAGCACGGCCGCCGGGTACGCGAGGCGCTCAAGCAGGAAGAGCACCGGCCGCTCTCCGCCAGCGAGCAGATCGCGCTGCTGCACGCCATCAACGCCGGCATCCTCGATACGGTGCCCGTAGATCGGGTAGCCGCCATGGAGCGGCGCATTCAGCAACACGTCTCCGCCGAGGCCGAGCCCCTGTGCCGGCGCATGGAGTCCGGCGACCCTCTCGGCGAGGCGGACCGGCAGCGCCTGCTCGAGCTGGCGCGAATTGCGGTGGGAGAGGCTTCGGCCCGGGAGTGACCGGTGGACACGCTGGAGAACCTGCAGCGCCAGCTCGAGGGCCTGGACGACCTGCGCACCATCGTCCGCACCATGAAGGCGCTGTCCGCTGCCCGCATCCGCCAGTACGAGCAGGCGGTGGGCGCCCTGTCGGGATACGCCCGAACCGTGCAGCTCGGCCTGCACGTGGTGCTGCGGGACGCGGCCGCCCCGCTGACGACGTCACGGCGCCGTCAGGCGCACGAGCGCATCGGCGCCGTGGTGTTCGGCTCCGACCACGGGCTCTGCGGCCGCTTCAACGAGGAGATCGCCGGATTCGCTCGGGGGCGACTCGCCGCCGGTCCCGAGCCGCTGCTGCTGGCGGTGGGCGCCCGGGTCGCCGACAGCCTGGCCCACGCCGGCATGAAGGTGGAAGCGGATCTGATGCTGCCGGCCTCGCCGCCCCAGATCACGGTCACCGTCCAGCAGCTGCTGTTCACCATCGACGGCTGGCGCCAGCACAGGCAGCTTCACACGCTGCTGCTCTTCTACAACCAGCACAGCACGAGCCGTGGCTACGAGCCCCGATCGCTCTCCCTTCTGCCCCTGGACCTGCGGCAGCTCCACGACGCCGCCGGACCGCGCTGGCCCGGCCCCAGTCTCCCCGTTTTCACCATGGCGCGCGAGCTGCTGGCGAGCCGGTTGCTGCACCAGTACCTGTTCGTCTCCCTGTTCCGGGCCTGCGCCGAGTCCCAGGCCAGCGAGCACGCCGCCCGGCTCGATGCCATGCAGTCAGCCCAGCGCAGCATGGACGAGCGGCTCGAAGAGCTGACGATGGAGTTCCGCCGCGCGCGGCAGGGCGCGATCACTGCGGAGCTGCTGGACGTGGTGAGTGGGTTCGAGGCGGTGTCGCCCCAACAGTAGGGACGAGCGGAGCGTCTTCGCTCGCGTGTCTCATGGCAGCGATCTCGCCCTGGCGGAGGCCGCCTCCCATGAAGCGGCATCCCGACCGCTCTCCCGCAGCGCGTAGAGCTGATAGGCCGTGTGGATCAGGGGCTTCGCCACGTTGCGGACCGGCACCCCGCCGGGAGTGATCCCCCGGACGGAGCCGTGATGTGCATGACCGTGCACCGCCAGATCACACGCCGCGTCGTCGATGGCTTCCCCCAGCAGGTGGGAGCCCAGGAACGGATAGATCTCGAGCTTCTCGCCGAGCAGCGTGTCCTTGGTGGGGGCGTAGTGGGTCAGCGCCACGCGAACGTCGCACTGCATGGCCCGGAGGCAGTGCAGGAGCTGGCGCGCGGTGTCCTTGGTGTGGCGGATGAACGACTTCATCTCGAGCTCCCCGAACTCCGAGCCGCAGGCGCCGGCGAAACCGCCGCCGAATCCCTTCACCCCGGCGATGCCCACGCGTCGGCCGGCGATCTCCAGCACCACGCTCTCGCCCTCGAGCACCGTGATCCCCACCCCCTCCAGATCCGCTCGGATCGCATCCTGGGCATCCAGGTGGTAGTCGTGATTCCCCAGCACCGCGACGGTGGGCACACCCACATCCGCCATCTCCTCGGCGAGCAGCTTGCCTTCGTCGCGGGAGCCGTGCTGGGTCAGATCGCCCGCGAGCAGCAGCACGTCCGCGTCCCGCGCCAACGCCGAGAAGCTCGGGCCGAGCTCTCCGCGCATGTCGAGCCCCACGTGCAGGTCTCCGACCGCGGCGATCCGCACTACCCCAGACTCTCCGGGCGTCCCGGCTCGCTGTATCTCGCGATCCATAACTCGTCCACTGGCTCCATGTCCCGGGGCAGCAACTCGCGGACAACCTCGAGAGCTGCCTGCTTGCGTGCACTCGAGGCCACCTCGCCGATGATGAACGCCTTGCGTCCGGCGATCCTGATGGTGACGTCCAGCACGTTGGTGCGAGGATCCGTCGCCAGCGCCTCGCGAATCTGGCCTACCAGGTGCTTCGGCTCCATGCGCTTCGATTCCGCTGCCGGTCAGCTTTCGTAGATCTCCCGGAACAGGGTGCGCACCACGTGATTCGGCACGGCCATGTCCAGCGAGTGCGCGTACACCAGAAGGCTCAGCACGCGGCGCGGGGCCTGACGTGCGCGTCTCAGGAGGTAGTCCCAATCGAGCTCGTTCACGCCGATGACTCCCAAGGCATCGTGCCAGTGGCGCGGGCCGCCTTCGTCGTGCACGGCGGCCTTGATCACCAGCAGATCCTCGGGCGCGATGAGCCGCACCCGGTGCCCCATGAACTCGCGCTCCACCGACCGCGCGATCATCTCGTCGTCCAGATAGAATCCGCCCGTGGACCGGAAGATCAGGTCCACCAGCACGCCGTCCTTGAAGCCCTTGTACAACCACGAGGCGTCGGTCCGCTCCGTCTCGAACCCCGCCTGTGCCAGGGCCTCGAGCGCGGCTTCCGCCTCGGCCGGGCGCACGAACGCGTCGATGTCGTGGGTCCAGCGCGGCCTGCCGAGTCCGGTGGAGGCGATGCCGCCCATCAACACGTAGTTCAGCCCGCCGCGCCCGAGCGCCGCCAGGGCCTCACCGAGCACCTGCCTGAAGGCGCCGTTCTGGGTGCAGCGGAGATCTTCCTCACTCCGGTGATCCCATTCGGCCAGGCGCTCCAGCGGAATCCCGACCTCGTGCTTCCGTTCCATACACCGTACCTCGACACCCACGGCTGCAAGCGCCGTGCCGGCTCGGCCCCATCACCGTTCGGCGCAGGCGACGAAGAACGCGTACCCGTAGTAGTCGCCGTAGCGGCGATAGAGGTCGATTTCCCGCTGCTCCGCGGCGAGCACCGCGAGCGCCCCCGGGTCGTCGGCGTAGCGCTCCCGAAACGCTGTCAACCGCTGCTCCAGAGGGCCGTAATACTCGTCCCACCAGGCCGACGGCGGCAGCACGAAATCGCCGATCAGGTCGAGCCCGGCATCCCGAACCCGGCGGCGGACGCCTTCCCTGTCCGCCATGGCCGAATACTCGGTCCAGAACGCCCGGACCGCCTCCGGCGGGTCGGGGCGAAGCCATACGGCGTCGGTGAAGGCCACGGCACCGCCCGGGCGCAGGAGGCACCGCCAGGCGGCCAGCGCTTCGGCCACGCCCATTAGGTACGCCCCGCCCTCGCACCAGACGAGATCGACGCTTTCCGGCGCCACGGGCAGCCGCCGCATGTCGGCACACACCGGCGTTACCCGGCCCCCCGCGCCGGCGCGGGCGCAGCGCAGACCCAGCTCGCGGAGGTACGGCATGTGCAGATCCACGGCGAGGATGCGCGCCTGCGGCATCAGCCCGGCCAGGTGCAGGGTCTGCATGCCGGGACCGCAGGCCACGTCCAGCACCCGCCGAACGGGCGCGCCCCCGGAACGCCGGGACGCGGCGAGCTCCAGGGCGCGCCGCGTACTGGCGAAATCACCGGGCGCTTCCCGGGGCAGGCCGCTGTGTACCTGCAGGAAGATCTCCCACCGTGGGTCGGCGTTCATGAGCACCGAGCATACCCGGGGGGCGCCCGGGATGGGTATGCTTTCGCCAGGAAACCAACCGAGGAGCGGCCATGCCGAGACGCATCGCCATCATTCAGGGCCATCCGGACCCGGACCGCCACCACCTCTGTCACGCCCTGGCGGACGCGTACCGGGCGAGCGCGGAGAGCGCCGGATTCGAGGTCCGCACCATCCCCGTGGCGACCCTGGCGCTGCCGCTCATTCGCAGCAAGGAGGAATTCGAGCACGGCGAGCGGCCCGAAGCGGTGCAGGAAGCCCAATCGGTGATTCGCACCAGCGATCACCTCGTCATCGTCTACCCCCTGTGGCTCGGCACCATGCCCGCGCTTCTCAAGGGCTTTCTCGAGCAGGTGTTCCGTTACGACTTCGCCTTCGAGCCGGCTCCGGGCGGACGTTACCGCAAGCTGCTCGCAGGGCGCTCCGCCCGGGTGGTGGTGACCATGGGCATGCCCGCGCTCGCCTACCGGCTGTACTTCGGTGCCCACAGTCTGAAGAGCCTGGAGCGAAACGTGCTCAAGTTCGCCGGCATCTCGCCGGTGCGGGAGACCCTGTTCGGCCAGGTGGAGAACGTCGACGACGCGATGCGTGAGAAGTGGCTGGGGCGGATGAGGGAAATGGGGAAAAAGGGGGCGTGAATTCGCGTTCCGCAATGATTCGCTTTCCGCTATCCGCTATCCGCT
>JAWLCV010000043.1:0-11446 GCA_041686955.1 Pseudomonadales bacterium | reverse complement strand
CCTCAACACATTCACCCTCTCATTGTGACCACGTCGCGTGATCCGGTAGAAGCCGATGGAGATCAGCGCCAGCAGGTAGAAGCCCATGAGCACCGGGCCGTAGATGAAGCCGAGCTGCCAGATGGTTTCCGGGTCTACGGTGCCGGGAGCCGCGCCCACCGGAAAAGCGATGAGGTCGAGCGCGATGCCGGCGATGAAGGCGCCGATGCCGGAAGTAGCCTTCTGCGCGAAGGAGCGCGAGGCGAAGAACAGGCCCTCCTCGCGGCGCCCGGTGGACATCTGGCTGTGCTCCACGATGTCGGCCAGCATGGAGGATTGCACCACCCCGAACAGCACGATCACCGCCACGTTGACGACGGCGTGGATCCAGATGATCGGGAACAGCAGCGGGTGGCCGTTCTCCGGCAACCAGCCGGCGAGCCGCAACAGCACCGGCGCCGCCGAGAAGACGATCTGAAAGGCGTAGATGCCCATGGCGCTGCGCTTCTTGTCCCACCGCGCGGTGATTCGCGGCGCGAAGTACAGCGGCAGCAGCGCGGAGATGAACAGCGAGGCGATGACCCAACGCCACTGGGCCGGGTCGAACTCCCAGAAATGGGTGATGACGTAGGTATCGAAGTTGGTGGCGACCCCGGCGCCGATGAAGGCGAACAGCCCCGCGAAGAACAGCGCCGCGAAGTTGCGGTTCGAGAGCGTCTGGCGCACGTCGCGAAACAGCTCGCGGAACCGGTAGGAGGCGCGCTGGGGCGGCGATTGCAGGTAGGGGATGTAGCGGTGCAGCCCGGCGGAGGAGCCGAGGATGGTCACCAGCATGATCACCGCGCCGATGCTGCCGTATACCCGGTAGGTGGTCTCCGAGGCGGCGCCGAACAGCACCATGAACACCCCCCAGTTCAGCACCGCCATGAACAGGCCCCCGTACCAGCCCATCATGTACCGGTAGCCGAGCATGCGCGTGCGCTCGTCGTAGTCGTCGGTGAGCTCGGCCACGATGGCGCTGGAAGGTATCTCGTAGAGGGTGATGAAGAACCGCACCAGCACGGCCGCCACCGTCAGGTAGACGAACAGGCCGAACTCGGAAAGCTCCGGCGGGTTCCACAGGAAGAAGTAGACGAACGCCACCGGGAACGCCGAGGCGTACATGAACGGGTGCCGCCGGCCCCAGCGGGATCGGGTGTTGTCCGACCACAATCCCACCACCGGATCCGACACGGCGTCGAAGAACATGGCGATGAGGATGGCGAGGCCGGCGTAGGCGCCGGGGAGGTCCAGCACCTGGTTGTAGTAGAACAGCAGGAAATAGGAGAAGCCGTTGTCCTTGACCCCGTAGGCGGCAGAGCCGATGCCGTAGAGCCAGCGCACCCGGGGCGTGATGACCGGCAGCTCCCGGCTCATGCTGAACGCTCGCGATACGGCCTCGGCGGCTCAACCACCGGTCCGGCAGACTTCATGGCAGCCACGACGGCCCTCCCCAACGACCCTCGAAGCGTAGCCCGGCCCCCACCCTGGAGGCAACGGCCCCGCGTAGGGGTACAATCGCCCCCATGGACGACCACACCGACACCCCCGTCTCCGGCAGCCGCGCCCGCAGCGGCGAGAAGTTCACGACTGTCCGGGGCGTCGCCGCCATCAAGGACGGCATCAAGCGCAACACCAACGCCGCCCAGCCCAGCGGCCGCAAGCCGTCGTGGCTGCGGGTGCGCCTCGGCGGGGGGGAGAAATACGAGTCCGTGCGCCGGACAGTGAAGGAGCACCGGCTCGCCACGGTCTGCGAGGAATCCCACTGCCCGAACATCGGCGAGTGCTGGAACAACGGCACCGCCACCATCATGCTCATGGGCGACGTCTGCACCCGGGCCTGCCGGTTCTGCTCTGTAGACACCGGCAATCCCCGGGGCTGGCTGGATCCCGACGAACCGGCCCACGCCGCCGAGTCGGTGCGGCTCATGAACCTGCGCTACGTGGTGCTCACCTCCGTGGACCGCGACGATCTCGCCGACGGGGGCGCCGGCCACTACGCCGCCTGCATCCGTGCCATCAAGGCAGTGAATCCCCTCACCGCCGTAGAGGCGCTCACCCCCGACTTCTCCGGCAGCAAGACTGCAGTGGAGACAGTGGTGGAATCGGGCCTCGAGGTATTCGCCCAGAATCTCGAGACGGTGGAGCGGCTGACCCACGTGGTGCGCGACCCCCGGGCGGGCTATCGCCAGACCCTGGAGGTGCTGGCCCACGCGAAGGCACACCGCCCGGAGATCCTCACCAAGTCGAGCCTGATGCTCGGCCTCGGCGAGGAGGACGGCGAGATCCGCCAGGCCATGGCGGACCTGCGGGCTCACGGCGTGGACATCGTCACCCTCGGCCAGTATCTCCGCCCCACCCTGAACCACCTGCCCGTGGCGCGCTGGGTGCCCCCCGAGGAGTTCGAGCTCTACCGGGACTGGGGCCTGGGGCTCGGCTTTCTCGAAGTGGCCGCGGGCCCCCTGGTGCGCTCCAGCTACCGGGCCGACCGCATCCTCGAGCGCAACAACCTGGGGCTCGGCGACATCCCGGTGCGCATGATCTGAATCCTCGCCTGCTGGCAGCGACCGGCCGGCGACTGCCCTACCATTTCGAGCCGAAGCGACGCCGGTACTCGGCCGGCGTCACCCCCACCAAACGGCTGAACAGCCTCCGGAAAGACGCCGGATCGCTGTACCCCACCCGGTCCGCCACGTCTTCCACCGGCGTGTCGGTGCGCTCGAGAATCTCCTTGGCGCGCTCCACGCGAAGCTGCTGCAGGTAGCGCACCGGCGATACGCCCGTGGCGTTCCGGAAGCGGCGCTCGAAGGTGCGCCGGGGCAAGGCCGTGGCTTCCCGCGCGCGCACCAGCACGTCCGGCTCCACCAGATGATCGGTGATGCAGGCCTGGGCCTTGCGAACCAGGCTGTCCGCATGCTGCAGCCGCTCCTGCATGCAGGCGTAGGGAAGCTGACTGTCCCGCGACCAGTCCACCAGATACAGCTTGGAGGATTGGACCGCGGCCTCCTGCCCCACCAGCCGGGCGATGAGATACAGCACGAGATCGGTCCACAGCGAGCCCCCTCCGGCGGTGACCAGCCGGGATTCGTCGCCGCAGAGCACCAGCGCCCGCTCGGCCTCGAGCTCGACGTCGGGGAAGGCCCGCCGGAGCTGCCGGACGTAGGCCCAGTGCGACGTGGCCTTCCTGCCATTCAGCAGCCCCGCGGCGGCCGGCACCGCGACCCCCGCGCAGGCGGCGGCGATGATGGCGCCGCGGCGGTACTGCTCGCGAACCCAGTCGAGAACGCGCGGCTCGAACGGCGGCATGGAACCGTCCGGCTCCCCCAGGGAGGGCACGAACACCGCATCCGGCGCGGCGCAGTCATCGACGGCACGGTGCGGGTGAATGACCACGCCGTTCCAGCCGACCACCGGACTGGTGTCCGCCCCGACGATCACCGGCTCGATGGCCGCCTCTCCGGTGGCGGCATCGCCCCCCGCGACGCTCATGCCGGCGGTGCTCAGGATGTCGAGCGCCCCGTAGAGGGCACTGGCGTGCGCCGAGGGCACGGCCAGGAGCGCCACCTGCCGCCGCGGCCGTGACTTGAGCGCCTGCCTGGCGCAATCGGCACGATCCTGTGTGTTTTGCCTCTTCAATCTGTCCGCCCCACGGCCAGAATGCCGCTTCCCGAGTTTGCACATCCGGAGATGCGTGATGATCGCGAGATGCGGTGTCTTGATCTATGCAGCCGGCGCCTACGCGCTGGCCATGCTGAACATACTGTACATCATCGGCTTTCTGGCCGACTTCGGGGTGCCCAAGGGCATCAACGACGGGCCCGCGACGCCGGCATGGCTGGCCATTCCCCTCGACGCCGGCCTGGTGCTGCTGTTCGGTCTGCACCACTCCGTCACGGCGCGGCGCAGCTTCAAAGCCTGGTGGACGCGCCTGGTGCCGCCCTCCCTGGAGCGGGCCACCTACCTCTACATGACCGCGGCGATGACGGCGCTGCTCGTGATCCTCTGGCGTCCCGTGCCGCACACGCTCTGGCAGGTCGACGACAATTTGTGGGCATCCGTGATCATCGGCGTCTACCTCGCCGTCTGGCTGATGATGTTCGCGGCCACCTTCCACTTCGGCCACCTGCAATTTTTCGGGCTCCGGCAGGCGCTGGACCGCATACGCGGCGCGAAGCCCGCGACGGGCGGACTTTCGCAGCGCTGGCTGTACAGCCTCATGCGCCATCCCATCAGCCTGGGATGGATGATCACGCCCTGGCTCACGCCCCACATGACCGCGGGTCAGCTCACCTTCGCCATCGCGGCCGCCGCGTACGTGCTGGTGGCGACACCTTTCGAGGAAGCGGACCTCATCGCGGAGCTCGGCGATGATTATCGGTCCTATCGTGCCCAGGTGCCGGCCTTCGTCCCGGGATTTAAGCGCTCTGCTCCGGCGCCCCAACCGGAGGTGGAAGCATGATTTCACTGAATCGCGCAACGGCCCGGCGGCGCCAGACGTGGCCGGCGTCGATGCTGCTCGCCGCCGCAGTGATCCTGGCCGCGGCGCCGGCGCGGCCGGAGGCACATGATCCCCGGTTCCTGGAGCCTCTACCGGTGTCTGTGCTTCCGGTGCAGGGCTTGCACCGCACCCTGCGCCTGTACCAGCCCGACGCTCTGCCCGCCGAGCCCGCGCTGGTGATCGCCTTGCACGGCTCCGGCGGAACCGGCGAGCGCTTCCGCCGCCTGACCGACGGCGCCTTCGATCGGCTGGCGGACGATCACGGCTTCGTGGTCGCCTATCCGGATGCCCTCGGTCGACAGTGGCACGACTGCCGCAACGAGGCGCCGTACCGCGCCGCACTGCAGGGCGTGGACGACGTCGCCTTTCTCGGTGCCGTAGCCGACCACGTGGCGAGCGACATCGGCCGGCCCCTCTCCGCCGTGTACGTCGTCGGCTACTCCAACGGCGGGCACATGGCGTTCCGCCTGGCCCTCGAGGCACCGGAGCGCTTCGATGCGTTCGCCGCCATCGGCGCGCACCTGCCCGTGGCCGAAGAGCGCGCCTGCGCCGAGCCTCGTCGGGCCGTCTCCATGATGCTGGTGAGCGGCACCGCCGATCCGATCAACCCCTGGACAGGCGGCCCGGTGCGCGCCCCCGGACACGTCTTGCTCGGCCGGGTGCTCTCAGCGGAGGCCACGGCCGACTATTTCCTTGCGCTGGCGGGCATCGACGAAGCGCCCACGGTCGAGGCGCACGCGGACGTGGAGGCCGACGACGGTGCCACGGCGGCCACCCGGCATTGGAACAACAGCGACGGTTCGCGGGTGACCCTGATGGCCGTGAACGGGGGCGGGCACACCCTGCCCCATCCCACCGCACCCTTTCCCGCGGCCCTCGTCGGCGCCACCTGCCGGGACCTGAACGGTGCGGAGGCCGTCTGGCGATTCTTCGCGGCGACCTCGAGACCGGAACGCGTTTTGCAACACTAGACTGGACGCGACGGAAGGAACGCGACGTGGCCAAGGCGAGCCGCAGAACGCTGGTCAGGGTGCTGCTCGACGAGTACGGCCGCACGGTGGCGGACGAGCTGAAAATCCCCATCGCGAAAAACACCCCGGCGCCGCTGTTTCAGCTCCTGTACGCGGCGCTGCTGCTGAGCGCGCGGATTCCCGCCGACAACGCCATCCAGGCCGCGCGCGCCCTGATCGAGGCCGGCCTGACGACGCCGCAGAAGATGGCCCGAGCAACCTGGCAGGAGCGTGTGGACGTGATCACCTGGCACGGCTACAAGCGCTACGACGAGCGTACGTCCACCATGCTCGGCCAGGCTGCCGAGCACCTGCTCGACGCCTACGGCGGCGACCTGCGCCGGCTTCGCGAGGCAGCGGGACAGGATCCGGCGCGCGAGAAGGAGCGCCTCATGGAGTTCAAGGGCATCGGTAACATCGGCGCCGACATCTTCCTGCGCGAGATTCAGGGAGTGTGGGAGGAGGCCTTCCCCTATGCCGATGCGCGGGTGTTGAAGGCCGGCCAGCGTCTGAACCTGGGCGACAGCCCGAAGGCGCTGGCTCGGCACGTGGACCGTCACGACTTCCCCCGCTTCGCCGCCGCGCTGCTGCGCGTGGACCTCCACAAAGCCTACGACCAGATCCTGCAAGCCGCCTGAACGGAGGATTCCATGACCCGCACCCACCCACTACTCGCGGCCCTGATCGTTCTCGTGGCTGCGCTGATCACGGGCTGCGACCGGCAGCAGGCCGCCTGGGAAGAAGCGCAGGAGGCCGGCACCATGGCCGCTTACCAGGAGTTCCTGGAAACCTACCCCGAGAGCCCCAACGCTGAGCAGGCCAGAGCGCGCATCGACGAGATGCGCCGGACCCAGCTCTGGGAGGAGGCGAGACAGGCCGATTCGGCCGCGGCCTACGAGGCGTTCCTGACGGAGTTCCCGCAAAGCGCGGAGGCGGAGCAGGCCCGCGCGCGGCTCTCGGAGCTCGAGCGAACCCGGCAATGGGAGGCGCTCCAGGACTCCCAGGACGTCCAGGCCCTGCGCGCCTTCGCGGAGCAACATTCGGGTACGCCCGTCGCCGAGCAGGCCCGGCAGCGCGCCAGTGAGCTCGAGGCGTCAGCGCGGGAGGCGGAGGCCCGGGAGCAGGCCCGGCTCGAGGAAGAACGCCGCCGCGCCGAAGAGGCGACCTACACGCATCGGGTTCAGCTCGCGGCGTTCCAGACCGACGCACGAGCGCGCCAGGGCGCCCGGAATCTGGAGCAGAGCCTGGCGGCTGCCCTGGGTGAGACCGGCATCGAGGTTCAGCGCTCGGGGCGTTTCTACCTGGTGCGCACCGAGCCGATGCCCGAGGATGAGGCTCGATCGCTGTGCGATCGGCTGAAAACGCAGGGGCAGGATTGCCTGGTGGTGGGACGTTAGCCCCCGGTACACGCCACTCTCCTCCGATCTCAAGCTCCAGGATCGGCGCCGGCTCGGCACACGGCCTCGATCTTGTAGCCGTCCGGGTCGATGACAAAGGCCCCGTAGAACGGCATCGTGTACTCGGGCCGTTCTCCGGGCCGCCCCGCGTCCGTCGCGCCGCACCGCAATGCCGTCCTGTGAAAGGCATCGACCTCGGCTCTCTCCGATGCCGCGAAGCTGATGTGCAGACCGACGCCTGGCACGGCAGCCCCACTGTCTCGCCGTGTCAGTATCCAGAAGACCGGAGCCGGTCGATGGGGAGGGCCATACCCGACGGCCCCAGTACGCTCCTTGCGCCTGACCAGACCGAGCGTTCCCAGGACCGAATCGTAGAACTCCGCCGACTTCTGCAAATCGGCGACGGGAATCGAAACGTGGTCGAGCATCCTGTGAGTCACCCCAAGCCCGGCTCCGAGCATACTGCAGCGGAAGCGGAAGCTGAATCCGGCGCTGGGTGCTTCCTGCTTCTGGTGCGGCCCAACTCTGCCTACAATCCCGGCTCCATCCACCCGGGCCGCCAGCACATGCCTCGACGTGAAATCCGCCTCGACGACCTCCAGGGCTGCGAGATCAGGGCGCTGCTGCGGGAGCACCTGGAGAACATGCACGAGCTATCGCCGCCGGAGAGCGTGCACGCGCTGGACATCGATGGCCTGCGCGCTCCCGAGGTCACGTTCTGGAGCATCTGGCAGGACGCTGAGCTGCTCGGCTGCGGCGCCCTGAAGGAGCTCGACGCGCATCACGGCGAGATCAAATCCATGCGCACCGCCGCCGTCCACCGGCGGCAGGGTGTCGCCGCCGATCTGCTGCGGCACATCCTTCAGGAAGCCGCACGCCGCGGCTACCGCCGGCTCAGTCTGGAGACGGGGTCCCAAGATGGGTTCGCCCCGGCGCGCACGCTGTACGCGGCGTTCGGCTTCGAAGTCTGCGGGCCGTTCGCCGACTACCGGGAGGACCCGAACAGCGTGTTCATGACGCGCGCCATCCGACCCGGCTAACCTTTGATGCGCATCTGCCCCAGGTAGTCGCGCTTGCCGACGGGTACGCCCTTCATCCGCAGGATGTCGTAGGCCGTGGTCGCGTGGAAGTGCAGATTGGGCAGGGAGAACGACATCAGGAAGTCCTCGGCGACGAACGGCAGCGTGAGCTCGCCGACCCGGAACACCACGTCCCGGCCCGCAAAGCCCTCCACCACGTCGGGGGTGAACGCGTCGAGCCCGGCGCGGGCCTCCGCGATCAGCGTCTGCAACCCGGCGTAGTCGTACTCGGGCCCTGACGGCGGCCCGAACAGGCCCGCCTTCACGCCCTCGAGCGCCCCGAGCGAGTGGTGCGCCACCGATGCCACCTGGAAGCGGAACGGGAACATGTCGGGGTGCAGGCGGCTCTCGACGATCTCGTCGAGATCCACGCCCTGAGTCTCACAGTGCCCCCGGGCCTTCTCGAGGAAACCGGAAACGGCGTCGAGAACCTGCTGATAGGACTTGACGCTGATGTCGTACAAAGATGCGGCCATGGTACTCCCTGGTTGACGATGAACGCGGTAGTTTCGGCCCTTTGACGGCCCTGCGCCAGTGCGACATGGGCTACCACGGATGCAACGTCACCGGCATCGTGGCGTAGCCTTTCACGAAGCTCGATTGGACGCGCTCCACTGCACCGGTGATCTCGATCAAGCGGAAGCGCTTCATGATCTCCTCCCAGAGCACCCGCAACTGCATCTCGGCCAGGCGATTACCCATGCAACGGTGCACGCCGAAGCCGAAGGACAGGTGGTGACGGGCGTTGGGCCGATCGATCCAGAACCGGTCGGGGTCGGGAATGACCTCCTCGTCGCGGTTGCCGGAGACGTACCACATGGCGATCTTGTCCCCCCGGCGAATGGTCTTGCCGGCAAATTCGAGGTCGCGGGTCGCCGTGCGGCGCATGTAGGCCAGCGGCGTCTGCCAGCGGATGATCTCCGGCACCATGTTGGGGATCAGGCCCGGGTCGCTGCGCAACTTGTCGTACTCGCCCGGGTTCAGGTTCAGCGCCAGCACGCCGCCCGAGATGGAGTTCCGGGTGGTGTCGTTGCCGCCGACGATCAACAGGATGAGGTTGCCGAGGAACTCCATGGGCGGCATGTCCCGGGTGTCCTTCCCGTGCGCCAGCATCGACAGCAGATCGGGCTTCGGCGGCTGGTTGATGCGCTCGTCGCGCAGCCGAGTGAAATACTCGAGGCACTCGAGCAGGGCTGCGCGCCGCACCGGCTCCGGGGTGGGTCCGCCGGAGAGCTCGCCGGAGGTGGCCATGTCCGACCAATGGGTGAGCTTGCGGCGCTCCTCGAAGGGAAAGTCGAAAATGGTGGCCAGCATTTGAGTCGTGAGCTCGATGGAAACCCGGTCGACCCAGTCGAATTCTTCGCCCACGGGCAGGCCGTCGAGAATCCGCTGAGCCCGGTCACGAATGGTGCCTTCGAGCCGGGCCAGGTTCATGGGCGCCACCACCCCCTGCACCGTCTTGCGTTGCACGTCGTGCTTGGGGGGATCCATGGAGATGAAGTTGCTGGTCTGGAAGTCCTCCGGGCGGTCGGCGAGAACGATGCCATCCGCCGAGGAGAAATCCCGGTGGTTGGCCTCCATGGCCATGATGTCCCGGAACCGGGTGATGGACCAGTAGGGCCCGAAGGCACTCCGGGGGCAGTAGTGCACGGGATCTTCCCGGCGCAGGCGGCGAAAGTACTCCCAGTGGCTGTCGGTTTGAAACAACAGCGGTCGGCTGACGTCGATCTCCTCCAGGGGGATCGACCAGGGGTCCTGCCCGGCGGCTGCGGTGGCGGTGGCTTCGGCCATCATCGTGATCTCCCTTCCGTCCCGCTGCCTAATGTACACCAACGAGCCGCCGGCGTACCCGCTGACCGTGTAGAATCCCGGGGCATACACTTAGCCTCCGAACCATTATGACCCACGACACGGCGACCACCGGCCATCAACCCCTCACGCGTTCGCAGCTCGTACTGTTCGGATTGCCGGAGTTCGCGGTGTACCTGGCGGTGATACCTGTGTCGCTGTACCTGCCGCTCTTCTACTCCAGAGACCTCGGGCTCGACATCACCGTCATCGGCCTGCTGCTGATGGTGGCGCGCATCAGCGACGTGATCACCGACCCGCTGATCGGCACGCTCTCCGACCGCACCCGCAGCCGGTTCGGCCGGCGCAAGCCGTGGATGGCGGCGGGATTGCCGCTGATGATGGTGTCGGCCTACCAGCTCTTCGCGCCTTCCGGGGAGGTCTCCAACGTCTACCTTCTGGTCTGGTCCATGCTGCTGTGGTTCGGCTGGACCATGATCAACATTCCCTACTACGCGTGGGGTGCGGAGCTTTCCGACGACTTCGACGAGCGCACCCGCATCACCGGATGGCGGCAGCTCTTCGGCTACACCGGCAACCTCAGTGTCCTGCTGGTTCCGGTTGCGTCGGCAGCCTTGTTCGGCTACGGCGCGGTGGCGCGGGAAGCCCTGGCCATCATTGGCGGCATGGCCCTGGTGCTGCTGCCCATCCTGGTCGGTACGACTTTGTGGAAGCTTCCCGAGCGGGCGCTGGTTCCGTCCGAGCCCCAGTCGATTCTGCGCAACCTGAACATCATGCGCAGGAACGGCTCGTTCCTGGTGCTGTTCATCGGCTTCACGCTGATGTCCCTCGGCACCACCATGATCGGCGCCCTGTTCATGCTCTTCACCACCTTCGCCATGGACCTGGAACGCCAGGCTCAGCCCATCCTCCTCGCCTACTTCGCGGTGAACATCGTCGGGCTGCCGTTCTGGGTCTGGCTCTCACAGCGCATCGGCAAGCGCGAGGCATGGATGACGGGGACCCTGGTGATGGCGCTGGCGACGCCGGCCTACCTGCTGCTCGAGCCGGGGGACCTCGTGCCCTTCGTGCTCATCACCGCCGTCATCGGCTTCGCCGGCGGCAACTATCTGGCGCTCTCCATGTCCATGAAGGCCGACGTCATCGAGCTCGCGACCCGCCGCAGCCGCGACAACGTCGCCGGCGCGTACATGGCCGTGTGGTCCCTCGGCTCCAAGACCACCCAGGCGTTGGCCGTCGGCATCTCGCTGCCGCTGCTCGGTCTGTTCGGGTTCGATCCGCGGGCGGAGAACGGACCAGCCGAGGTCGACGCCGTTCGCTACACCATCGCGCTGCTGCCGCCGCTGCTGTACGTGCTCGCCATCGCCGCCATCCTCCGCTACCCGATCACCAAGGCACGGCTGGAGCGGCTGCGCCACGCCTATCGGCGGCGCGAGGCGCGGACTGCGGTGTCCGTCTGATCACGACCGCAGCTCATGTAGCCGCCCTCGGAACTCGGAGAGCTTGCGGGGGCCGAGGGAGCTGAGGGGCAGGCCACGCAGCAGATCCTGCACGGTGCCCTGCACATCATCGAGAAGCGAACGTCCGCCAGGGGTGATCGAGGCGAGGCTCTGCCGCGCGTCCCGCCCGTTCCTT
>JAWLCV010000042.1:1606-35354 GCA_041686955.1 Pseudomonadales bacterium | reverse complement strand
GACAATCCACCACCTTGTGGAAGTAACTCGGGTCTGAAATATTCGTTGGCTTCATAAATCAAGCCGGCGCGGCTCCCTGAGTAGAATCCATTTTAATCGGAGAACTGTAACCCGCCGAGCTCCACGGTGCCAAGCGCGTGCCAATCTTTCGACCCCCTCAGCGGCGCAGGGCAGCGCTGGGCTCTGTGTCACCGCGCGCGGGAAAACGGCTCAGCACGTCCATGCCCAGCAGACCGTCGACTCCATCCGGCAGCGGGTGATCGAGCGCCAGCACCGTGAGGGATTGCAGCTCCAGGGGACCCACCTGGAAGCCGTGGAGCTCGAGGACGGGAGCCTCGATCAACCCGGCCGCGGTCCGTACCTGAACGTGCCGGCCCGTGGCCGTGGCGCCCAACGCATCCGCGCGGGCGCGGGCGATGGCCGTGGTGCTGGCACCGGTGTCCACCAGCAGGCGCAGCGCCTCGCCCCCGGCCCGGGCCCGGACGTGAAGCCCGCGGTCGGTGTGCTCGAGCGGCAGCCCGGTGCGGGCCAGCCTGATCTCCGCCGCCAGGTCGGACAGCGCTTCCGGATCCACCCCCGCCACACCGGTCTCCCGGAGGGTCCGCTCCGCCTCATCCGCCCGTCCCGCTCTGAGCAGCCAGTGGGCCAGCCGCAGACGGTGCCCGTCGAAGCCCGGGTCGCGCGCCGTGAGATCGCGGAAGAACCGCACCAGGGCGCTCACGTCCCGGCGGTTGGCGAGCTGACTCTCGTGCACGTTCACCACCAGCCGCAGCGCGTCCCGCGCCCGCTGCACCATCGCGGGGTCGTCGGCGAACTGCAGCAGCTCGATGAGCGGCTCCAGGGCATCCAGCAGACGCCCCTGCATCTGCCGGAGGTCCGCCTGCAGCAGCAATGCCTCGGCATCGTGGGGATTGGCCGCGAGGTAATCCAGCAGCGCCGCTTCCGCTTCCGCGGCACGGCCATCGCGGCTCTGATCCCGCAGCCGCCCGAACAGGCGCGCGCGCAGGGCCGCGGCGCCGTCGCGGTCCCCGGCCCGGGCCATCTCCTCGAGACGGGCCATGGCGGCGGGCCAGGTTTCCGGCGCAGCCGGCGGCGCCGCCTCGGGCGCGGGTGCCGGCTGCGCCGCCGATCCTTGGCGCAGGGTTCGCACCTCCCCCTCACCTGGCGGGGAGCCCACGCCATCCGGCGGGGTCCACGACCCCACCCAGAGCCCCAGAAGGAACGCCAGGGCCGTAGCCGTTGCCCAAGGGATGTGTCTCACCGGCCCGCGACTCCGCAACTGCAGCCTGCTGGCGTAGAATACCCGGCCTTCAACCAACCCTGCGAGGATCGTCGCCGACTCGCCTCGAGCCCTGCCAGATGAATCGAACCAGTCAGATGCCCGAATCGCGCAACCCGTTCCAGCCGCCCGCTCCGCCCGGAGCGGGACAACGCAGCCAATGGCAGAACCTGCACGCCGGAGCGGCGGGGCTGGCCATCGCCCGTGCCGCCGCGGGGCACCCCGGACTCACCGTGGTGATCGCCCGGGACACCACGTCGGCCCAGCGCTGGGTGCGGGAGCTGGAGTTCTACGGCGCCGACCTGCCGTGCCTGCAGTTTCCCGATTGGGAGACCCTGGCTTACGACGCATTCTCGCCGCATCAGGACATCGTCTCCGAGCGCCTCACGACCCTGAAGACCCTGCGCTCCTTCGCCGATCGCGCCCCCGCGCACACCCTGCTGGTGGTGCCGGTGCAGACTCTGCTGCAACGGGTGGTTCCCGCGAGCTACGTGGACGGCTACACCATGCAGCTCGCCGTCGGTCAGCGCTACGACATCGACGTGGAGCGGCGGCGCCTGGAATCCGCGGGCTACGTGGCCGTGGACACCGTCACCGGCCACGGCGAGTTCGCCGTGCGCGGCTCCCTGATGGACGTGTTCCCCATGGGATCCGAGACGCCGCTGCGGGTGGATCTGTTCGACGACGAGATCGAGAGCCTGCGCACCTTCGATCCGGAGACCCAGCGGACCCTGGAGCGGGTGGAGCGCATGACCCTGCTGCCGGCCCGGGAATTTCCCTTCGACGACGCGGCCATCGCCCGATTCCGGGACCACTGGCACAACACCTTCAACGTGGACGTGCGCCGGGCCAGCGTCTACCAGGACGTGAGCCACCACATCCCCCCGGGGGGCGTGGAGTACTACCTGCCCTTCTTCTTCGGCGAGCTGGCTACCCTGTTCGACTACCTGCCCCCCAACACGCTCGTGGCGGAAGACGCGGGCGTGGCGGAGGCCGCCGGCCACTTCCTGGAGGAGGTGGCGCAGCGCTACGACAACCTCCGTCACGACGTGGAGCGCCCCATCCTGCCGCCGGAACGGCTGTATCTGCGCCAGGAGGAGCTGAACCAGGGGCTGAAGCGTCACGGCCGCATCCAGCTCAACCAGGACGGCCGCCACCCGGTGCGCTTCGACGCCCGGCCCATGCCGGAGCTGCAGGCCAACCCCCGGGCCCGGGAGCCGGCAGGAGCGCTCACCCGCTTCCTCGCCGATACCCCCGGCCGCACCCTGTTCGTGGCCGACACCGCGGGCCGCCGCGAGGTGTTCTGGGAATTCTTGAGCCGCGCGGGCATTCAGCCGAAGGAGGTGGGGAGCTTCCAGGCGTTTCTGGACGCCGATTCCGACGCCTGCATCGCCATCGCGCCGCTGGACGAGGGCCTGTCGGTACCGGGCGTGCGGGTGGTCACCGAGAGCGAGGTGTTCGGCCACCAGGTTCAGGAGCGACGGGCCCGGGCGACCCGGGTGCAGGACCCGGAACAGATCATCAAAAACCTCACCGAGCTCTCCGTGGGCGAGCCGGTGGTTCACATCGAGCACGGCATCGGCCGCTATCTGGGACTGCAGACCCTGGAGATAGACGGCACTCCCCACGAGTTCCTGACCCTCGAGTACGCCGACCAGGCCAAGCTCTACGTGCCGGTGACGTCGCTGCATCTCATCAGCCGCTACGCCGGTGCGGAGGAAGGCCATGCGCCCCTGCACCGGCTGGGTTCGGATCAGTGGGAGAAAGCCAAGCGGCGGGCCGCGGAGAAAGCCTACGACGTGGCGGCGGAGCTGCTGAACATCTACGCCCGCCGCGAGGCCAACCCCCGCTACCGCTTCGGCCAACCCGGGGAGGATTACCAGCGCTTCGCGGAGCAGTTCCCCTTCGAGCTGACCCTGGACCAGCGCCAGGCCATCGACGACGTGATCGGCGACCTCTGCTCGGACCGCGCCACCGACCGGCTGATCTGCGGCGACGTGGGCTTCGGCAAGACGGAAGTGGCCATGCGCGCCGCCTTCGTGGCGGTGCAGAGCGGCAAGCAGGTGGCGGTGCTGGTGCCCACCACCTTGCTCGCCCAGCAGCACTACGAGACCTTCCGCGACCGCTTCGCGGACTGGCCCGTGCAGATCGAGTCGTTGTCGCGGATGCGCTCGGAGGGCGAGGTACGGGAGGTGGCGCAGCGCATGGCCAGCGGCCGGGCCGACATCGTCATCGGCACCCACAAGCTGCTCGGCCAGGCCAAGGAGTTCCGTGATCTGGGGCTGGTGATCATCGACGAGGAGCACCGCTTCGGCGTGCGCCAGAAGGAGCGCCTGAAGGCCCTGCGCGCCGAGGTGGACGTGCTCACCCTCACCGCCACGCCGATACCGCGCACCTTGAACATGGCCATGAGCGGCCTGCGCGATCTTTCCATCATCGCCACCCCGCCGGCGCGGCGGCTCTCCATCAAGACCTTCGTCATGGAGAAGCGCCGCCACGTGATCCAGGAAGCCATCAGCCGGGAACTCATGCGCGGCGGCCAGGTGTTCTACCTGCACAACGAGGTGAAGACCATCGAGGCAGTGGCAGCGGAGCTTGCGGAGTGGGTGCCGGAGGCGCGGATCGGCGTGGGTCACGGACAGATGCCGAAACGTGAGCTGGAGCGGATGATGAACGACTTCTATCACCGCCAGCTCAACCTGCTGGTGTGCACCACCATCATCGAGAACGGCATCGATGTGCCCAACGCCAACACCATCGTCATCGACCGGGCCGACCGCTTCGGCCTCGCTCAGCTCCACCAGCTCCGGGGTCGGGTGGGACGTTCCCACCGCCAGGCCTACGCCTATCTGCTGACGCCCCACCCCAAGGCCATGACCCCGGATGCGGTGAAGCGTCTCGAGGCCATCGAGGCCGCGGGCGAGCTCGGGGTCGGTTTCACCCTCGCCACCCACGACCTGGAGATCCGGGGCGCCGGGGAACTGCTCGGCGAGGACCAGTCGGGGCAGATCGAATCGGTGGGTTACTCCCTGTACAGCGAGCTGCTCGACCGGGCGGTGCGCGCCATCCGCGAGGGCCGCACCCCCGACCTGGATTCGCCCCTGGAACCGGTGAGCCAGGAAGTGAATCTTCACGTGGGCGCGCGCATCCCGGACCAGTACCTGCCGGACGTGCACGCCCGGCTCATTCTCTACAAGCGCATTGCCAACGCGGCCAGCGAGGACGACCTCGACGACCTGCGCGCCGAGGTGGTGGACCGGTTCGGCCCATTGCCCGAGCCGCTGAAACAGCTCTTCCGGGTGACCCTCCTGAAGCTCAAGATGCAGACGCTGGGGATCCGCCGGCTGGACCTCGGCAGCGGCGGCGGACGCGTGGAGTTCAGCACCGATACCCGGGTGGACCCCCGCACCATCGTCGGCCTGGTGCAGACCCAGAGCGCCACCTACCGGCTGGAAGGCGCCACCGTGCTGCGCATCAGCCGCTCGCTGCCGGAGTTCGACCAGCGCATGGTGTTCGCCCTGGATCTGCTCGACAAGCTGGAGGACGGAGCGGCAACGGACGCTGCTGCCCCCCGGGCAAACCGCCGGGCGGTGAATCAATGAGCGCGCGGCGGAGCCTGGGGACGCGGATCGGAGCGCTGCTGATGCTGGTCGCACCGTTCTCCGCCGGGGCGGCGGAGTCGGTGGAAGATCATCTCGGCCGCAAGTGGTACATCACCGAGATGGTGGTCTTCCAGCGGCCCCAGGTGATGGACTACGCCAGCGACGAAGATCTGGTGCGCCGGCGGGGCGGTGCGTTCGCCGTCGACATGCGAGCCTTCCGCCCGGGCGCGGAGGGGCTCGCCGGCCACTACGACCTGCCCCCTGCGGGGCGTGCCGGCCTGGTCTATCCGTACCTCGATCTTCGGGCCCTGGGGATCCCATTCCGCCTTCAGGCGGGCCTCGCCGATGACGCGGAACCGTCGCCGAGACAGGCGGCCGGCGCCGCCGCCGGCGGGGAGCCGCCACCGGCCATCCAGCCGAGCCTCGGGCCGGACCCGCTGCTGGATTACCTGGCGGAGCTCGGCCGTTTCGAGGCGGAGCTGGAAGCGCAGAGCCGTATCTGGCTGCCACCGGAGACCTTCACCCTCACCACCGAGGCCCAGCGACTCGCCCGCCTCGGCGGTTTTCAGGTGCTGCTGCACGGGCGCTGGCTGCAAGCGGTTCCGCCGCGGGAGACGCCGGAGCCGCTCCTGGTTCAGGCGGGCCGCCGATCCGGCGACGTCCGGGCACTGGAAGGGACGGTGGCCGTCACCCTGGGCCGCTACCTGCACTTTCACGCGAACCTCACCTACCGCGAGCCGCTCCTGGGACAGGCGCCCGCGGATCGGGCACTGCCGCCGCCGGAGCTCGAGGGGATAGCCGAAGGCGGGGCTCCGACCCTGCCGGGTGCGATGCTGCCGGGGTCGGCACGGCCGGGGGAGACCTCCGGCGGCTACATGCTGCTCAGCACCAGCCGCCGCATGCGCAGCGGCGAGCTTCACTACCTGGACCACCCGAAGCTCGGGGTGCTGGTGCGCATCGATCCGGTGGAGATCCCGGCGTCTCTGTCAGCCGCCTTCGCCGCTCTCCAGGAGGACGCGCAGTAGCGCCTCCACCTGCCGCATGCCCGCCGCCGCCACCCGCTCGATGACCACCAGGTCGAAGGGATCGGCGGCGCGCCCGGCGGCGGGATTCACCACCAGGGAAAGTTGCGCGTACGGAACACCCCGCTCCCGGAACAGCGCCGCCTCCGGCATCCCCGTCATCCCCACCAGATCGCAACCGTCCCGGGCCATGCGCTCGATCTCGGCTGCCGTTTCGAATCGAGGCCCCTGAGTGCAGCCGTAGACCGCCCCGTCCGCCACGGCCACACCCGCCGTCGCCGCCGCCGCGAGCAGCCGCCGCCGCAGCGGCGCATCGAAGGGATCGGCGAAATCCGCATGAACGTGCCAGTCGTCCTCGCTGAACGTGTGCGCCCGTCCCCAGGTGTAGTCGATGAGCTGGTGGGGCACGTACAGGCGCCCGGGCTCGGCGTCCGGGGAGATCCCGCCCACGGTGTTCAGCGCCACCACGGCCTCCACGCCGAGGGCACACAGCACGTCCGCGTTGGCCCGGTAGTTGATCAGGTGCGGCGCCAGCCGGCGGGGATCACCGTGGCGGGCGAGGTACATCACCGCCTGGCCGCCGACGCGCCCCTGCCGCGGCGCCTCCGAGGGCGTGCCGTAGCGGGACACCGGCGCCTCCACGGGCCGGAAATCCGCTGCCAGGGAGAGGGGCGCGGAACCGCCGATGATGGCCCAACGGGTCACTTCAGCCGTCCTCCAGATCCGCGGGTAGCGCGTAGATGGCGGGCAGGTTCCGCCAGTAGCCGCGAAAGTCCATGCCGCAGCCGAACAGGTACCGATCCGGGCACGTGAGGGCCACGAAATCCGCCTGCACCGGCCGCGGACCTTCCACCCGCTTGTCCACCAGCACGACGCTCAGCACCTCCCGGGCGCCGGCGCCCTCGGCCCATCGCACCAGCTCCGCCAGGGTCTCGCCCCGATCGAGCACGTCGTCCACCAGGAGCACCGTGCGGTCCCGGATGTCCAGGGCAGGCTGGGCGTGCCACACCAGCGCACCGCCGGCAGTGGCGTCCCGGTAGCGGCTGACGTGCACGTAACCCACCTCGAGCGGAAAGGCCAGGCGCGGCAGCAGCGCCCCGGCGAAAGGCAACGCACCGTGCATGACCACCAGCACCACCGGGTCCGCATCCACGAGGCGCAGCGCGAGGCGCACCGAAACCCGATCCACCGCCGCTTCGACCTCCTCCCGGCTAACGAGCAGCTCCGCCCGCTGCCGGGCCGCGAGCACTTCCGCCGGCGGACCTCGCCGGGTCCCGCGCCGGTCAGCCATGGGTCAGCTCGGCGCTCGGCGCCAGGTGCACGGTCTGGGTCGGGTAAGCGATCTCGGCGCCGTGGGCGGCGATGATGTCGGCGATCTTGAACAGCACGTCCTGTTTCACGGCATGGAATTCCGCCCAGGCGGTGGTGCGGGTGAAGGTGTAGACGAAGAAGTTCAGAGAGGATGCGCCGAAGCTGACGAAGTTCACCATCAGGGTCCGGCCCTGGTCGATGTCCGGGTGGTTCTTCAGCATGGTCTCCACCTCCGCCACGATCTTCGGCAGTACGGCCATGTCGTCGTAGCGCACGCCCACGGTCTCGTAGATGCGCCGGTTGAGCATGCGCGACGGGTTCTCCACGGTGAGACTGGTGAACACCGAGTTGGGCACGTACAGCGGACGCTGGTCGAAGGTGCGGATACGGGTGAGGCGCCAGCCGATCTCCTCCACGGTGCCTTCGATCTCCCGGTCCGGGGAGCGTACCCAGTCGCCCACGGAGAACGGCCGGTCGAGGAAGATCAGCAGCGCGCCGAAGAAGTTGGCGAGCATGTCCCGGGCGGCGAAACCCACGGCGATGCCGCCGATGCCGCCGAATGCCAGCACGCCCGAGATGCTGAAGCCCAGTCCCTGCAACACCATCAGGGCGCCGGTAATGATCACCGACGCCCGCAGCAGCTTGCCCACGGCGGTGGCCGTGGTGCGGTCCACGGGCTTCTCCCGGTACCGGGGATCGGCCACGTGCAGCTCCACGTTGCGGATGAAGCGAACGGAGAACCACACCAGAATCACGATGACCGACACTTCCCGCATCGTCTGCACGTAGTCGAAGATCTCGGCCCGGCCGTCCTCGCCCACCAGCTCCGCCGCCCAGGTGACCCCCACGATCCAGATGGCCCAGCCGAGGGGCCCCTGGGCGGCGCTCACCAGGGCATCGTCGAAAGCGTTGCGGGTGGATTCCGTGTGCCGCGCCAGCCGCCTGATCAGCACCCGCGCGACCAGGTGCAGGGCCGCCGTGAAGAAGACCACGGCGAACGCTCCTATCACCCACTGATGTTCCTGGATGTACTCCACCTTCGTTCCTGCCGTGATTCAGAAGTAGCGGGTGAGCTCGAGCTGAATGAAATCGTCCCGCTGCAGCGGGCGGCTCTTCTGCTCACCGTCGAGGGCCGCGGCCGGCGGCGTGCCGGCGCCGATGGGGTCCGCACCGCCGAACAGCCGGCCCTCCACCACCGCCATCCAGGAAGCGCCGAGCCTCCGGCTCGCTTCCAGGCTCACCATGTACTCTTCGGTCTCCACGTCCCAGATCAGCCCCACGAGGGCACTGGTATCCGCCAGGTCGTTGGCGCGCCAGCGGGCGCCCACGGCCAGATCGTGCTCGAACAGCGTGTTGTAGGCGGCCGCGTCGCGCTCGTCGTACATGTACTCGGCCACCAGCCCGAGATCGCCCCGACTGCCGAGGACGCCGACCAGGGTTCGCTCGAACCCTGCCGTATACGCGGCGTAGCGGTCGCCGTCGCCGCTGCGGGTGAGCGCCTCGAGCTTCCAGGCCCAGTCGCCCACGATGGCCTGGGCGTCCAGGCCCGTCTGGTCGATGACGTGGTATTCCGGGACCAGGATGATACCACCGCCCCCGTCCGCCTCAGGCACCAGCCGCGGATCGCGTCCGGTGCCGGAGAAATGGTGGATGCCGAAGCTCACCGGGCCGATGTGGTGCGACCAGCGCAGCGCGCCGTCCAGCCGGTTGCGGCCCGCCCCGGAGGCGTAGCGCGCGTCGTCGTCCACGGGCAACGGCAGGCGCAGGCGGCCGTCTTCCCCGGCGAAGGTGCGCTCCCGGAACCCGGTGAGCAGGAAGAGGTCGAGAATGCCCCAGTCCCGCACCAGCGAGAGCTGAGCCATGGGCTGGCCGAGCTTGTCCTCGCCGTCCACGTTCTCCACCAGATCGGTCTGGTTGATGACGTCGACGAGGTGATTGAACTCGGTGACACCCCAGAAGATCTGCCGCGCCCCCAGATGCAGTTCCCAGTCGTCGCCCACCCGGCTGTAGTAGAACTCCCGCACGTCGGCGTGGGTGCGCTCGTCGTCCACCGCGTCCCACCGCAGAAAGGGCACGAAGGTGACGCTCGAGCGTTCGTCGTCCCAGCTCCGGTGATACTCCAGGCGCAGGCTGACCGACGGCTGGAAGCGGTCCTGCCCCGCACTGCCCCGCTGCCGGTAGCCCCGGGTCTGCACACCCAGGTCGAAATCCAGGTAGGCGCTGCCGCCGGAGGGCCCCGGCGCGGCAACGGGCGGCGGCGACGTCGGCTCGCGGAGCGACCACGTGGAGAGGCCACGGGCGGCCGCCTGCGCCTCCACCTCGGGCTGGACCTCCGCGGCCAGCCCCACGGTCTGCACCCGGAACCAGACGCCGTCTTCACGCCGAACCGGATCCACGTGGATCTCGTGCCCCAGATCCGCGGTCAGGTGAGCGGCCCAGGCCCGGGCATTCTGCTCCGAGCGGAAGCTGCCGAATACCAGCTCCGCTGCGGCGATGGGAGGCGCCGCCGCCAGCAGACCCAGCAGGCACACCGCCCCCGCCACCAGAGGACCGGTCGCCGGGCGGTGGTTCACCGGGCCCTCGACAGGGCGTTGGTCGAGAAATCCCGCTCCGCCAGGAAACCGTTGCCGAAGCGGTATTCCTTCCAGCGAAGCTCGGTGGTCTTGCCGGTCTGCAGGTTCTCCATGAACATGCGCCCGGGCTTCCAGTAGCGCCCGTCGTAGAGCCGGTAGGCGTCGCTCACCAGCACCTTCAGCGGCCGTCCGTGCCGGTCGAAGTAGTCGATGCGCTCGACCCGCAGGGTCTCCTGGTCGAGCAGGACCTCTTGACGTGAGTAGCCGGAGTACTCGTCCAGCGGCGTGCGCTCCACCCGGTAGCACTGGCGATCGCCGCACGGCTCCTGACCCAGCAGGCGGTAGTCGAACTTCTCCACTTCCTGCAACGCCAGGTCCTCGTAGGCGAACTCGCTGGAAAGAAAAGGGCCGGACTTGTTGCGCGAGGCGATCTTCTTCACCCGCCGCTGGGCCGGCAGGTAGAGCCACTGGTCGTCCGGGCCCTGAACGTGGCTGTAGCTCAAGAGCGCCGTGCCGCGGATGGGCTTGGGCGTGTCGAACACCACCAGCAGCCGGTCTCCCTCGTCCTCCATCTCGAGCTGGCTGATGGAGAGCAGGCGCCGCGACTCGGATCCGCGGCGGTCGCGCAGCACCATCTCGAGCTCCACCTGAAGATCGCCGTAGCCGGACTCACGGCGATCCTTCTCGCGGAACAGCGCGAACCCCTGCTGCTCCGGACTCAGGCTGCTGAGATCCGGCAGCCCCTGCGCTGCGGAGCCTCCCGCCGCGGTGCCTTCCGCCGCGACTGCGACCGCGGCGCCCGCGGCTGCCACCAGCACCGCCACACACCACATCCACGCCGCGTTGCGCACGCGGACACCCAGGCCTGCCGCCGACATCACCTCTGGTTGCCCCCTCTGGTTCCCGTACCCCGGCGTCGCCGGTCCTCATGGTCGCGTGGCGGATGTTATGCAGCAACCGGGGGCTGTGCAAACCTGCTTTACTGTATATACTTTCAGGTCACTGTATATCCAACCAGGCTCGCCTCATGGAAACGCTCACCGCCCGACAGGCCCAGGTTCTGGACCTCATTCGCAGACACATCGACGACACCGGATACCCCCCTACCCGCGCCGACATCGCTCAGGAGCTGGGCTTCCGGTCTCCCAACGCCGCCGAGGAGCACCTCAAGGCCCTGGCCCGCAAGGGCGCCATCGAGATGGTTCCCGGCACGTCCCGGGGCATCCGCCTGCCGGAGCCGCTGGGGCTGCCGGTGGTGGGCCGGGTGGCCGCCGGTGATCCCATTCTGGCCGACGAGAACATCGAGGATCACGTGGACATCGCCCCGAGCTTCTTCCGGCCGCGGGCGGATTTCCTGCTGCGGGTGCGCGGCGACAGCATGTGCGAGGCCGGCATTCTCGACGGCGATCTGCTGGCGGTGCACAAGACGCCGGAGGCGGCCAACGGCCAGATCGTGGTGGCCAGGGTCGACGACGAGGTGACGGTGAAGCGGCTGCAGCGGACCCGGCAGCGCCACAAGGTGCTGCTGTTGCCGGAGAACGCCAGCTACACCCCCATCGAGGTGGACCTGACCCAGCAGAGCTTCCACATCGAGGGGCTTTCCGTGGGCGTGATCCGACGCAGCCTGTGATCGCGCGGCGGAACCGCCGGCGCCGCTGGTAGCGGCCGCTGTTGGCGTTCGCTGCTAGCGGTCAGTGAATGATGGGGGGCGGCTCGTCCCGCTGAGGCTCGGCGTCCTCGACCTCGGCCTCGGCCTCCAGGTACTCGGTGGCGGCGTCGATCATGGCTTCCGCCACGCTGACCAGGTCCTTGCCGAGCATGTCCCGAACCTCGCCGGAGAAACGGATGCGCACCAGCGGCTCGTTCTGGTCTTCGGCCTCCGGATCCGCCTCACGTAGCACCACGTCGCCGTTCGCGAGCTCGGTGATTTCCAATAGCGTGCTCATTCGTCCCTCTAGATCGCCGGGCGTGGGTCGACGGCCGTCACTCCCTCGCCTTGGCGGCTTTGCTCGATCTGCCCCGGGCCGAAGCGCTCTTACGCACCGTCCGTCCGCCCTTGCCCCGTCCGTTGCTGGTCTGGCGAACGTCCTCGGCAACCCAGCGGCCGTCCCGGTACACGGCGCGCCAGCCGGTGGCTTTGCCGTCCTCCTCCGACTGTACGTATTGTGAGCGGTCCTTGCGAGAGTATCTGACGACTGTCGGACGTCCCTCGGGATCGGTCTCGGGGGCCTCCAGCAGATAACGGAACTTCGGATCCAGCTCGTTGGCGTGGGGCTTCAGCTCCCGCACCAGGGGCGCGCGCGTCTCCCGATTCTTGGGGAACTGACTGGCAGCAAGGAAGATGCCGGATGCGCCGTCACGCAGCAGGTAGTAATCGTCCACCTTCTCGCATTTCAGCTCCGGCATGGGCACGGGGTCGGCCTTGGGCGGCGCCGGCTCGCCGCTGCGCAGCAGCTTGCGGGTGTTCTTGCAGCCCTCGGCGGTGCAGGCGAAATACTTGCCGAACCGGCCGGACTTGAGCTGCATGTCCGCCCCGCATTTGTCGCACTCGATGACGGGTCCTTCGTAGCCCTTGATGCGGAACTGGCCCCGCTCCACCTCGAAGCCGGGACAGTCCGGGTTGTTGCCGCAGATGTGCAGCTTGCGATTCTCGTCGATGAGGTAGCTGTCCATGGGAGCCCCGCAGATGGGGCAACGGTGCTTCGCCCGCAGCAGACGGGATTCGCCCTCCTCGTCCTGCTCCACGTCCACCACCTCGTCACCGGGAATGAGGTTCACGGTGTGGGTGCAGCGTTCCTTGGGCGGCAGGTTGTAGCCGGAACAGCCGAGGAACACGCCCGTGCTGCCTGTGCGGATCTGCATGTGGCGTCCGCAGCGCTCGCAGGGGATGTCGGTGTCCGTGGGCTCGTTGCCGCGCATTCCGGCCTTGGGATCCTGCGCCTCCTCCAGCCGCTTGCTGAAGTCGTGGTAGAACTCGTCGAGCACCTTGCGCCAGTCGATCTTGCCTTCCGCCACCTCGTCGAGCTCCTCTTCGAGCTCGGCGGTGAAGCCGTAGTCCATCAGATGGTTGAACTGCTCGAGGAGCCGGTCGGTCACCAGCTCGCCGATCTTCTCGGCATGGAAGCGCCGGTTGCGCAGGGTGACGTAGCCGCGCTCCTGAATGGTGGAAATGATGGACGCGTAGGTGGAAGGCCGGCCGATGCCGCGTTTCTCGAGCTCCCGAACCAGGCTCGCCTCCGAGTACCGCGGCGGCGGCTTGGTGAAGTGCTGAACGGCCTCCACGCCTTTCAGGTCGAGGCGGTCGCCCACCTTGTAGTCCGGAAGGGGGCGGTCCTCGTCGGCGCTTCGGCCGGCGCGCTCGCCCCTCTCCACCAGCGGGACCCGGGTATAGCCGTCGAACTGCAGGATGCGCCCGCGAATGCGCAGCTCGAACTCGCCGGCCCGTACCTGCACCGTGGTGCTCAGGTACTCGGCGGGAGGCATCTGACAGCGCAGGAACTGGCCGCGGATCAGGCGGTACAGACGCACCGCGTCGGGCTCCATGCCGGTGAGCATCTCCGGCAGAGTGCCGACGTTGGAGGGTCGGATGGCTTCGTGGGCCTCCTGGGCGTCGGACTTGCTGGCGTAGGCGTTGGGCCGTTCTGGCAGGTAACGCTCGCCGAACTCCCTGCCGATGAAGTCCCGGCAGGCGGCCACCGCCTCGGTGCTGAGGTTGGTGGAGTCCGTGCGCATGTAGGTGATGTAGCCCGCCTCGTAGAGGCGCTGGGCCATGGTCATGGTCTTCTTGACGCTGAAGCCGAGCCAGGTGCTGGCCGCCTGCTGCAGGGTCGAGGTGATGAACGGCGCCGACGGCTTGCTGCGGGTCGGACGGTCCTCCCGGCTCTCCACCACGAAGTCGCGCTGCTCGAGGCGCGCCATGGCCTCGTGAGCGGTATCGCCGTCGTTCGGACGGAAGGTCTCGCCGGCGTCACTGACGACCTGGAAGCGGCGCGGCTCCTCGCCGGCCGCGGCTTTGGCCTGTGACAGATCGGCGAAGCCTTCCCAGTATTCCTCGGGGACGAAGGCGCGGATCTCCCGCTCCCGCTCCACCACCAGGCGCACGGCCACGGACTGCACCCGTCCGGCGGACAGGCCGCGGGCCACCTTGGCCCACAACAGCGGCGACAGCTCGAAGCCCACCACCCGGTCGAGGAAGCGCCGCGCCTGCTGGGCGTTCACCCGGTTCATGTTGAGCTCGCCGGGCTCGGCGAAGGCCCCCTGGATGGCCTTGCGGGTGATCTCGTTGAAAACCACCCGCTTGTAACGGGCGGGATCGCCGCCGATGGTCTCGCGCAGGTGCCAGGCGATGGCTTCGCCCTCCCGGTCGAGGTCGGTGGCGAGATAGATTTCGTCGGCCCTCTCGGCGAGCCGCACCAGCTCGTCGACCACCTTTTCCTTGCCGGGCAGCACCCGGTAGTCGGCGTTCCAATCCGCCTCCGGATCCACCCCCATGCGCTTCACCAGGCGCTCTCGCGCCCGGCGCTTCTTGTGCTCCGCCTTCTCCTCGGCCGACAGCTTCCGGGTCTTCGCCGCTTCCTGCGCACGGGCCTTGGCATCCGTGGGCTGTCCTCCCACCGGAAGGTCACGAATATGGCCGACGCTGGATTTGACGATGTAGTCCTTACCGAGGTAGCGGTTGATCGTTTTGGCTTTGGCGGGGGACTCAACGATGACGAGCGAGCGGGCCATGAACCTCCAGGAGGCAAAATTCGGCGCCGTTATAAGGCGACGCCGAAACGACTGTCAAATATTTCGTCCTTCCGCCTCGGCCTTCAGACGCGACTCCAGCGCGCCGAGAGCGCGGGCGGCTTCGGACAGACGCGCCGCCAGATCGGTGACGCGTGAGGGTGTGGTCTCGCGGCCTTCGAGGAAATAGGCCCCCACCGCTCTCGCCTCGCACTCCACGGCGATCACGTCCTCGGGCAGCGTATGCAACACGGGTGCCACGGCTTCCAGCGCTTCCTCCAGCCGCGGGTGCGAGGGTTTTTCTCCTGCGAGAAACCACCAGCCCTCGAGGGCCTGAAGGCCGTCGCCGCGGCGCAGCACCCGCCAGGTCGGCAACATGCGCAGGCTCATCGCCAGCGGATAGAGATACACGGCATGCTCGCGGGTCGTATCCAGCTCGCGCCCGCCGGCAGTGACCCGCTCCTCGGCCGGCGCATCCAGCCGTGGCAGGCGCCGCAGCTCCACGCGCATGCCTTCCCGGTAGGCCTGCTGGCGCAACTGCGCCAGGCGGCGTTCCCGAGCGCTCGGCCGGAGCCACAGGATGGGCCCGAAAGCCACCAGCAGAACCACCAGAATGATGAGCCATTCCACCGCCATCGTCCTCGCCTGCGCCCCGAACCCGGCTGCTTGTGGGCCCTGGGCTTTCTGTGTATCGTCGCCGCAATCGACTCCGAGGGGCAACATGGCTGACTACCGGCGTATCGTCCTCGCCGTGGATCTGACGGAAGAGTCGAACGTGGTGGCGGAGCGCGCCCGACGCCTGGCGGAGGCCTTCGATGCCGAGCTGCACGTCGTCCATGTGATCGAGCCACTCTCCCTCGCCTATGGCGGCGACATCCCCATGGACCTCTCCACCGTGCAGGACCAGATCCACGATCAGGCCAAATCACATCTGGCCGAGTTCGCCGCCACCCTCGGAATTCCCGCCTCGCGGCAACACCTGATATTCGGCCGACCCGAAAGTGAGATCCACCGCACCGCGGAGTCCGTAGGTGCGGATGTCATCGTCGTGGGCAGTCACGGGCGCCACGGGCTCGCCCTGCTGCTCGGCTCCACGGCCAACGGCGTGCTCCACGGAGCAAGCTGTGACGTGCTCGCGGTTCGCGTCGGCCGGGAGGAGCAGTCCCAATCCTGACGCCGTCCAGCCACCCTCGACCTGCGCATGTCCGGAACGTCCTGCTCTGCCTGCTGATCGGCCTGTGGGCCACCGCCGCGGCGGCTTCACCACAGAGCATGCATCAGCAGCGGGCCGCCTACCGACAGGCGTTGGACCAGTTGACCACGGGGCATGCCGCCGAGTTCCGTCGCGCCCGCGCAGAGCTCGACGGCTACGCGCTGGCGCCCTACCTCGACTACTACGACCTGCAGGTGCGCCTCGCCAGCGTTTCCGATGCCGAGATGGCAGAGTTCCAGCAACGTCACGCGGATCTGCCGGTGGCCGACATCCTCCACCACCGCTGGCTGAAGCGCCTCGGCCGGCAGGGCCAGTGGCAACGGCTTCTGGCCAACTACCGCCCCTCCGCGGACGCGGAGCTCGCCTGCTATCGGCTGCGCGCGCTGGTCGCCAGCGGTCAACAGGCGCAGGCGATGGCGGCGGTGGCGCCGCTGTGGGTGGTGGGCAAGTCCCAGCCGAAGGCCTGCGATCCGTTGTTCGAGCGCTGGATCCAAGGCGGCCATCTCACCCAGACGCTGGCATGGGAGCGTCTGCAGCTCGCCGTGGGCGCCGGCCAGACCCGGCTCGCCCGTTACCTGCTCCGATTCTTCGAACCACCGCTCGAGGCCTGGGCGCGGGCCCTCTACGAGGTGCACGTGCACCCGGAAAAGGTGGCCCGGCCCGGCGCCTACAGGAGCGACGGGCCCCACGCCCGCACCGTCATCGGCCATGGCCTGCGACGCCTGGCAGCCCGGGATGCGGATGCCGCGGCCCTCGCCTGGCAGCGATTTCAGGACAGCCACCGGTTCTCCGAAAGCGAGGTCCAGGCCCTGAGCGAGCACATCGTGCTTGCGCTGGCGCGGGACGGCCGCTTTCCGGTGGAGCGGCCGCCCGCCTTCTCTCCCGGCTTCGCCGAAGGCATGGCGGAGGCCGCTCTGCTGGCGGAGAACTGGCAGGAGCTCGTGTTCTGGGTGAACGAGCTCCCGGCGCAGCGCCGGGACGAGCTGCGCTGGCAGTACTGGGAGGCCCGTGCCCTGGCCCAGACCAGCCTCGGTCCCGAGCGCGCACGGCAGACGTATCAGGCCCTGGCCGAGCAGCGCAATTACTACGGCTTTCTGGCCGCCGAACGGCTCGGCCGCCCGGGTCGGCTCAACGACGCCACCCCGCCCAGCGATCCCGCGGTCTCGGCGGAGCTTCGACGCCTGCCCGCCATGAACCGCGCCCTGGAGCTGTATGCAGTGGGCGATCCCGTGAACGCCCGCCGTGAGTGGTTCGCGCTGTTGCCGACGCTCGACGCCCGTCAGCAATACCACGCGGGGCGCCTGGCCCAGGAGGCGGGCTGGGTCACCCAGGGCATCTTCACCGCCCACGCGGCGGAGCTGCGGGACACCCTGGCGCTGCGCTTTCCCGTGGCCTTTCAGGACCTGTTCCAGCAGGTCAGTCACGACACCACCGTGCCGAAACCGTTTCTGCTCGCCATCGCCCGCCAGGAGAGCGCCTTCGACGCCCGCGCCCGGTCGCGGGCCAACGCGCTGGGCCTGATGCAGCTCCTGCAGCCGACGGCGAGCCTGGTGGCCAGGCGGGTGGGGCTCGCGCCGCCCTCCCCCACGGATCTCTACGATCCCGCGCTCAACGTGGCGCTCGGTGGTCACCACCTGGCCCGGCTGCTGGAACGCTACGGCCGCCGCCGTGCCCTGGCAGCGGCTGCCTACAACGCCGGGGAAGGACGGGTGGACCGCTGGATCCGGGAGCGCGGCGGCAGAAGTCTCGACGTCTGGATCGAGGCCATCCCGTTCCCGGAGACCCGCAACTACGTCAAGAACGTGCTCGCGTTCACCCAGGTCTACGGACACCTGCTCGGCCACCCGCTGCCGATGCTGGAAACCGGCAACGTGGCCGTGAACTGACCGCAGGGGGCGGCCGATGATCGACATCGGTGTCAATCTGCTCCACCCCCAGTTCGATCCGGACCGGGACGCCGTGCTCGAGCGCGCCCGCGCCGCCGGGGTGGAGCACATGATCGTCACCGGCACCGATGTAGAGAGCAGCCGCGCCGGCGCCGAGCTGGCCGCCACCCACCCCGGCCTGCTCTCCGCCACCGCCGGCATCCACCCCCACCACGCCGCGGCGGCCCCGGCGGATTGGCAGGCGGCGGTCGCAGCCCTGGCACGGCGGCCCGAGGTGGTGGCCATCGGCGAGACGGGGCTCGACTTCTACCGCGACTTCTCCCCCCGTCCGGTCCAGGTGCGCCTGTTCCGGGAGCATCTCGAGCTGGCCGCCCGGCTCGACATGCCGGTGTTCGTCCACGACCGGGACGCCGGTGACAGCGTCGCTGCCTGTCTCGCGGAAGCGTCGCCGCTCCGGGCCGGCGTGGTGGTCCACTGCTTCACCGGCAGCCGCCCGGATCTGCTGCGCTACCTGGATCTCGGCTGCTACATCGGCATCACCGGCTGGATCTGCGACCGCCGGCGTGGCCAGGCGCTGCGGGAGCTGGCGCCGACCATCCCCCTCGACCGGCTGATGATCGAGACCGACGCGCCGTTCCTGCGCCCCCACACCGCCCCCGCCGACGCCCACGGCCGCCGCAACGAGCCGGCGCTGCTGCCGTGGGTGGCACGCCAGCTCGCGGAGCTCAAAGGGGTGAGCGTGGAGGAGTTGGAAGCAGAGACGGCAGCGAATGCGCGGAGGGTGTTTGGGGTCGCTGTCCGCTCTCCGCCTTCCGCTCTCCGCTAGACGGGGACTGACCCTGCCACCATCGCTGAACCTGGCGGAGGCTCTCTTGCGGACAGCGGATAGCGGATAGCGAACAGCCCCGATAGCCGATAGCTACATACACTCCTTTATGTCTTCCCCATCGAACGGCCACTCCAACTCCGTGCCGCCGATCCGCAACACCGGCACCCGCTCGCCGTAGCGCTCGAGCAGCGCGTCGTCCCCGGCCACGTCCACCACCCGCAGAGCGCGCCCGCGCAGTTCTGGCATACTGAGCAGCAGATCGAGCGCCCGTTCGCAGAGCGTGCAATGGTCGGTGGAGAGCAGCACCAGATCCCGGGATTGCGTCGACACGTTCATTTCACCCACAGCAGAGAGCCCAGATGGCGGAGAGCCGGACCCTGCGCTATGCCGACAGCGAAACTGTCGGCCGCTATCCACTGCCGGTGGTGGGTCCGGCGGACTGGCAACCGAGCGAAGGCGGCTGGCGCCTGGTGGTCTCCCTGCCCGCGCTCGAACCCGGCCTCATCGTGGTGCCGAGCTTAGCACTGGGCGAGGCGCCTGTGCCTGCCGGGGACCAGGGGAGCCGGTACCGGTGGATCCTCCGGGACGGCGCGAGCGAATGGCCGCTGCCCCACGTGCCGAGCCGGCGCGGGCCCGAGGCTGCGCCCGGGCCCGGGCCCGCGGCCGAGGCGGCCCGCGGGGCGGTGAGCACCCACATCGACTGTTTTCACGTGCACCGCCCGCTGCCGGCCCCGGTGCTGGAGCTGTCGCTGCTCGCAGACGCCCGCCCGGAGCACTATCTGATCGCCGTGTCGCGGCGGGCGCTCACCCTGGCCCGGCCACCGGCACCACAGGACACCGCCGGCCTGTCCGACCCGCCCCTGCCGCGCAGCCAAACCACCGCGCCGCCGGAAATCGCCCAGCGCATCTGCTCCCCCACCTGTGTGTCCATGGTGCTGAACCTGTGGCGCCGGCCTCACGACTGGCTGGCGCTGGTGGAGGAGTGCCGCGACCCCGCTTCCGGGCTCTACGGGGTCTGGCCGCTGGCTCTGCGGGCGGCGGCACGGCGCGGCTCCCTCGGCGCGGTGGAAGTCTTCGCGGACTGGGCCGAGCCGCTGACCGTTCTGCAGCGAGGCATTCCCCTGGTCACCAGCATCCGCTTCGCGAACGGCGAGCTGCCCGGCGCGCCGCTGACCGACACCGGGGGCCACCTGGTGGTGGTGCACGCCGCCGGTCCGCGAGAGATCCACGTCTGCGACCCGGCGGCGCCGGACGGTCAGGTGCAGCGTGTGTACCCGGCAGAGGCCTTCAGCGGGGCCTGGCTTCGCCACCGCGGGGCGGCGTATATTCTCCCGCCATGACGTACTTTCTGCGCTTCCTGCTGCTGACGCTGGGCTTCGCCCTGACCACGGCAGGGCTGATGTTCTGGCACGCCCAGGGGTTCCGTTTCGAGGGTGTCTGGCTCGCCAACGGGCTCGCCGACTGGCTGGCGGACGGAGAGCTCCGGCTGCATCCGCTGCACCTGCTCATCGTCGGTCTCGCCATGATCCCGCCGGCCCTCTGGGAGATCTTCCTGCTCGAGCACCAGCGCGAACATGAGCGATGAGGTCCGGGTCTATCTGCGCCAGGTGAGCCGCCGCGACCGCGGCGAGTTCCTGGAGCTCATGCAGCAGAGCCGCCACCTGCACCACCCGTGGATCCAGCCGCCCATGTCGAGCCTGGCGTTCCACAATTATCTGGCCCGGAGCCAGCGCGACGACCACGAAGGTCTGCTGGTGTGCAACCGGGCCGACGACGCCATCGTCGGCGTCATCAACATCAACAACATCATCCGCGGCTCCTTCCTCAGCGCTTCGCTGGGGTACTACGCCGGAGCGCCGTTCGCCGGTTGCGGCTACATGCGGGAGGGGCTCGAGCTGGTGAAGCGCTACGCCTTCCGGGAACTGGGGCTGCACCGCCTGGAAGCGAACATCCAGCCGGACAACCACCGCTCCATCGCCCTGGTGAAACGCTGCGGCTTCCATTACGAAGGCATGTCGCCGGCGTTCCTGTTCATCGCCGGAGAATGGCGCGACCACGAGCGCTGGACCAGCTACGATCCTCGGCCCACCCTGCATCCGTGAGTTCCATGAGCGAATCCAGATCCGACCGAACCCCTTCCCTGCACGTGGCCGTGCTGATGGGCGGCCCCTCCGCGGAGGCCGAAGTGTCCCGCGCCTCCGCCCGCGAGGTGTCCCGGGGCCTGGAGGACGCGGGCCACCGGGTCACGCTGCTGGAGCTCGACCGGAACTGTGGCGCCGCGCTGCTCGAGGCCCGGCCCGACGTGGTGTTCCCGGCCCTGCACGGGCCGCCCGGAGAGGACGGCACGGTACAGGGGTTCCTGGAGCTCCTCGGCCTGCCCTACGTGGGCAGCGGCGTCCACGGCAGCGCCGTGGCCATGGACAAGAGCCTGGCCAAGGCCGTGTTCCGGCGGGCCGGGTTGCCGGTGGCGGAGGAGATCGTGGTGGCGCCCGACACGCCGCTGGAGGAGGCCACGAACCGCATCCTCGAGACCATGGGAGATCGGGTGGTGATCAAGCCGTTGCGGCAGGGCTCGGCGCTGGGCACCACGCGCCTGCCCAACGGCGGGGACGTGGCCGACGCCATCAACGAGGGTCTCCGGTTCGGACACGGGGTGCTGGTGGAGCCGTTCGTGCTCGGCCGGGAGATCACCGTGGGCGTGCTCCACCTGCACGGCCAGGCGCCGGCGGCCCTGCCGGTGATCGAGATCCGCACCGCGGCGGATCAGTGGTACGACTACGAGAACCGCTACGCCGCCGGCCGCAGTGAGCACCTCATCCCGGCGCCCCTGCCCCAGACGGTGCAGGACGAGCTGCAGCAGATCGCCCTGCGGGCCCACCGCGCCCTGGAGCTTCGGGATCTGTCCCGCGCGGACTTCCTGGTGACGGACATGGCGGAGAGCCACGGCATCGTGCTGCTGGAGGTGAACACCCTTCCCGGCATGACCCCCACGAGCCTGTTTCCAGATGGCGCCGCCGCCAGCGGATACGGGTTTCCGGCGCTCATGGACGCCCTGGTGAGAAGCGCCGCGGCGCGCGGGGTGCAGCCCGGCTAGGCGGCTGCAGCGCTCTGCAGCAGGGGCGGCAGCACGCCCCGCACCATCTTCACCGCGCTCGCTTCGTTCAGCACCTCGCTCGCCGCCGAGACGATGCGCCGCTGTGCGTCCGCCACCAGCGCCAGACTCCTCGTCACCTCGCTGTTCCGCTCCGCGAGTCGCTCGAGACCGTCACCCTCGGTGCTGCCGCGGCCGTAGGCCCGCAGCACCTCCACGTGACTCGACATGCTCATCTGCAGCGACAGATCGGCGAGCGCCGAGCTGTCGAACGACAATGCTTCGAGCCGGGCCATCCCGTCACCGCCGCCTTCGCGGAAGAAGCCGTTCGCCGCCTCCACCACCTCGGCCAGCACGGCATCCAGGGCGGAGCGCTCGGACTCGGAAAGATCGCCCGTCACCTCCATGTGCACCAGCCGCTCGGTCCGCTGATCCGCAACCCGAACCGCCAACCTCCCGCCGTCGCCGCCCCGGACGGCCAGGCCGGTGCTCGATGCCACGTCGAGCTGTTCGAAGCGCAGCAGCACCCGATCGCCCTCCACCGTCCTGAGCTCCAGCTCGAAGGACACCTCGAGCGAAGCTTCCTGGTGGCGCAGGCGCATGTGCCGGTAGTCGGCCGCGTCCAGCGATTGCACCTGGACGGGCGGTTTCGAGTCCGGGGCGCTACAGCGCGGCTCGGCGTGCGCGCCGTGGGGGGCGGCGGATGCCGTTCTTTCCCGCCACCCCGCGGACTGTCCCGCGCGGCGCGGCGAATGGTTCTCGGCCACGGCCTCCGGCGCCACGGGGTGCCCTGCCTTCCCTGGCGGGCCGAACCCGTGGCCGAGCCGGAGACCGTGGCCGAAGGGGAACCCGAATCCCTGCACGTTCATGTGGCCGCCTTCCCTGCCGGTCGTCACCTGTCCCGGAAGATAACGGCCGCCGCCACGGAAACTTTAGACCGACTGGGCCCCGGCTAGAGACGGGCGAGCTCCCGTACCAGAACCGGACCTCGATAGATGAAGCCGGTGTAGATCTGCAGCAGATCGGCCCCCTGGGCCAGCATGGACTCGCCGCCCGCCACGTCGACGATGCCGCCCACCCCGATGATGGGCAGTGCGCCGCCCAGAGCTTCGCGTAGCTGCGCCACCGTCCGCAGCGCCAGGGGATGGAGCGGCGCGCCCGACAGTCCGCCGGTCTCACCGGCCCGGGGCAGGCGCTCCACGCCGGGGCGCGCCAGGGTGGTGTTGGTGGCGATCACGCCCTCCATCTCGAACCGCAGCAGCGACCGGGCCACCACGGTCACCTCGTCCGGCTCGAGATCCGGGGCGATCTTCAGCAGCACCGGGACCCGGCAGCCGTGCCGCTGCCCCAGGCGCTGCTGGGTCTCCTTCACCCGCTCGAGCAGCGGCGCCAGCGAGTCCTCCGACTGCAGGGTCCGCAGGCCCGGCGTGTTGGGCGACGAAAGGTTGAGGGTCAGATAGTCGGCGTAGGGAAAGACCGCCTCCATGCAGCGCTGGTAGTCCGCGGCGGCATCCTCGAGGGGCGTATCCTTGTTCTTGCCGACGTTGACGCCGAGGATGGTGCCGCCGAGGCGGCCCCGGCGGCGCACGGCCTCGAGCCGGCGCGCCATGGCATCGACGCCTTCGTTGTTGAACCCCATGCGGTTGATCAGCGCCCGGGCCTCCGGGAGCCGGAACAAGCGCGGTCGGGGGTTACCCGGTTGCGGCCGGGGGGTGACGGTGCCCACCTCGACGAATCCGAAACCGAGCCTTGCCAGCCCTTCCACCGCACGGCCGTCCTTGTCGAGGCCCGCGGCGAGCCCCACCGGGTTGGCGAACGTCAGCCCCATGAGCCGGCGGGGCCGCCCTGGAAGCGGCGCCACGCGCCCCGGCAGACGTCCGTAGGCGCCGAGGCCGGCGATGGCCACGTGATGACTCGTCTCCGCTTCGAGGGCGAACAGCAGGGTGCGCAGCAAGGGATACATGGGCGGCGATTCTACGTCACCGCCGCCCGCTACGGAGCCGTCGTTCCCGAAAATCAGCCGAGCCGAACTATCCGGCGCAGACGGTTCGCCCCATCCACCTGCAGCGAGAACCGGCCGTGAATGCCCGAACTGGTGACGAAGGGCCGCAGCGCCGAGGCGGGCAAGCGGATGCTGCGCCCCTGACGGTCGACCGCCGCCACGGCGCTGGCGGCGCCGCGGTAGTACCGCAGCAGCTCCTCGGCCGGTATGTGCAGATCCAACTCGTAACGGCGCACGAAACTTAATCTCGACTCTGGCCTTCTAACGTCAGAAGGATAGTCCGATCCCCGGGCACGGCCGGGCCAGGGTGTTTTTCCCGCCTCGACCGCTACAATACCGGGCTTTTCTACCGGAAATGCTATGGACGCAGTGGAAACGCCGCAGCAGGAGAAGGTGCGCGCGGTCACGGAGTGGCTCACCAGGCGGATCATCGGCCAGGAGCGGCTGCTCGAGCGCCTCATGATGGCCCTGTTGTGCGGCGGCCATCTTCTGGTGGAAGGCGCGCCGGGGCTGGCCAAGACCCGGGCCGTGAAGGAGCTCGCCCACGCCGTGGAAGGCGACTTTCACCGCATTCAGTTCACCCCGGACCTGCTGCCGAGCGACATCACCGGCACCGAGATCTATCGGCCGGAAGACGGCTCCTTCAAGTTTCAGCCGGGACCGGTGTTTCACAACCTGCTGCTGGCCGACGAGGTGAACCGGGCGCCGGCGAAGGTCCAGTCGGCGCTGCTCGAGGCCATGGCCGAGCACCAGGTGAGCGTGGGCCGGCGCACGTTCCCGTTGCCGGAGCTGTTTCTGGTGATGGCGACTCAGAACCCAATCGAGCAGGAGGGCACCTATCCCCTGCCCGAAGCACAACTCGACCGCTTCCTCATGCACGTGCGGGTGGATTACCCCACCAGCCAGGCGGAGACCGAGATTCTCCACCTGGTGCGGCGGGAAGCCGGAACGCGCACCATCGCCCCCGAGCCGCCCCACCGGCTCAGTCAGGAAGAGGTTTTCGCTGCGCGCCGCCAGATTCTGGAAATCTTCATGGCCGAGCCCGTGGAGCGTTACATCGTGGCGCTGGTGATGGCCACCCGCGAGGCCCGGGGCGACCTTGCCCCGCTGATCGAGTTCGGCTCGAGCCCCCGGGGCACCATCGCCCTGGATCAGTGCGCCCGAACCCTGGCGTGGCTCGGTGGCCGCGACTTCGTGAGCCCCGACGACGTTCAGGCGGTAGCCCACGACGTTCTGCGGCACCGTCTGATCCTCACCTTCGATGCCGAGGCCCAGGGCATCTCCAGCGACCGCGTCGTGGACATGCTCCTCGACCAGGTGCCCGTCCCCTGAGGTCACCGGTGACGCATTCCCTGCTGCGCGGCGCCTACGTGGAGCTCGACGACCTGCTCGCGCTGCGCTTTCGCCCGGCGGCGGAGCCTCGGGTAGCCAGCTCGGTGGTCAGTGCCCGGGGCGGCACCCGGCTGTCCAAGCAGCGCGGCCGCGGCATCGACTTCTCCGAGGTGCGCGCCTACCAGCCGGGCGACGATGTCCGGACCATCGACTGGCGGGTGACCGCGCGCAAGAACACCCCCCACACCAAGGTGTTTCGGGAGGAGCGCGAAAGGCTGACCCTGGTAGTCGTGGACCAGACCCAGTCCATGTTCTTCGGCAGCCGGGAGCGGTTGAAGTCCGTGGCGGCGGCGGAGTTCGCGGCGCTGACGGCGTGGCGGGCCATCCGCCACAACGACCGGGTGGGCGGTCTGGTCATCGGCAACGACGCCATGGCCATTCACCGGCCGTACCGCAACGTGAAGCCCCTGGCGCGGTTCCTTCGGGATCTGGTCCGCTTCAACCAGGCGCTGCACCGGGGCGCGCCGCTGCCCCGTCGCCGGCACGTGGTGGAGGCCCTGCTGCGGGTGCGGCGCCTGGCGCGCAGCCACCACCGAATCTATTTCGTCAGCGATTTCGAGCACTGGGCGGACGATTGGCGGGATGCCTTCCGGGCATTGGCCCGCCACAACGAGGTGGTGGCGGTTCGGGTGTACGATCCGCTGGAGCGGGAAATGCCTCCCGCGGACCGCTACACCATGACCGACGGTGTGGAGCGCTGGCAGTTCGACGCCGGCGACCGGCGGCTGCGCGAGCGCTACCGCGAGCGGTTCGAGACCGAGCAGGCGGCGTTCGAGGCGCTTTGCCGGGACACTCGGGTGACGACGGCGTCGCTGTCCACGGCGGACGAGGTGCAGCAGGCGGTGGGGTGGCTGTGACGGCGCCGGGGCCGCGCCACCGGCGAACCTGACGGGCACGGGATGATGGCGGCAGATCTGCTTCAACAGCTTCGCGACATCCACGTACCCGAGCCCCCGGGGTGGTGGCCGCCGGCGCCGGGCTGGTGGCTGGTGGGCGCGCTGCTCGCCGCAGGCCTTGTCTGGTTCGGCTGGCGACTGATTCGGGCCGAGCGGCGGCGGCGCCCGCTGCGCCACGCCCGCCGTCTCTACCACGACCTCCACCGCCGCCATCTCGCCGGCGAGTTGACCGCCCGCGAGTACCTCGACGCCAGCAACGAGCTGATCAAGCGGGTGCTCATACACGCCCTCGGCGAGCGCGAGGCGAGACGTGCCACGGGGCGGGTCTGGCTCGAGCTGCTGGACCGTCACCTCGAGGAACCGGGATTCACCCGTGGGCCCGGCCGGGCCCTGGGAGACGAGCGCTTCCGGCCCGAGATGGAGGTTGACGTGGCGGCCGTGCATGGGCTCGTGGAGCGCCTGCTCGCGCGGTTGCCCGCGGCGTCGGTTACGACCTCATCGCGGCGGAGCGCTTCGTGATCGAGCTGGTCTGGCCCTACGCGCTGCTGCTGGCGCCCTTGCCGCTCGTCGCCCGCGCGTTGCTGCGCCCCCGTCCTCACCAGCAGCCGGCCCTCACCGTCCCGGACCTGGGCCACTTCCGGCCGAATGGCGAGAGCGGCGGGCGCGCGCGCCGCGGCCGCTGGCCCTGGCGTCTGCTGGTGCTCTGGCTGGTCTGGCTCGGCCTCGTGGCCGCCGCCACCCGCCCCGAGTGGACCGGCGAGCCGGTGACTCTGCCCACCACCGGGCGGGACCTCATGCTCGCCGTGGACATCTCGGGGAGCATGGGCACCGAGGACATGCAGCTCGGCAACCGGCTGGTGAACCGGCTCACCGTGGTGAAGAACGTGGTCAGCCAGTTCGTGGAGGCGCGCCGGGGCGACCGGGTGGGCCTGATCCTGTTCGGCACCAACGCCTACCTGCAGGCCCCCCTCACCTTCGATCTGGCGAGCGTCAACCGCCTGCTCACGGAAGCTCCGGTGGGCATCGCCGGGGGCAAGACGGCCATCGGTGACGCCATTGGCCTGGCGGTGAAGCGCCTGCGCCAGCGCCCGGAAGGCAACCGGGTGCTCATCCTGCTCACCGACGGCGCCAACAACGTGGGCGAGGTGGCGCCGGTGAAGGCGGCGGAGCTGGCGAGCCTCGAGGAGATCCGCATCTACACCATCGGCGTCGGCGCCGAGTCCATGAGCATGCCCAGCATCTTCGGCGTGTTCTCCTCCGGGATCATCAACCCCTCGGCCGAGCTGGACGAGGAGACTCTGCAGGCGGTGGCCAGCGCCACCGGCGGCCGCTATTTCCGTGCCGAGAACACCGAGCAGCTCGTGGAGATCTACGACATCATCGACGCCATGGAGCCCATCGAGCAGGAGGCCGAGACCTACCGGCCGATCGCCGCGCTCTACTACTGGCCGCTGGCGGCGTCGTGGCTGCTGGGACTGGGGCTTCTCGCCTGGGATTCGAGGTTCCGTCATGGGTGACCTGCCGCTCGACACGCTGCACTTCATCCGTCCGGTCTGGCTGCTGGCGGTGCTACCCGCGCTGCTGCTCGGCTGGCTGTGGGCACGGCGCCAGTCCCGGGGCAGCCACTGGGAGACCAGCATCGAGCCCGCGCTCCTCCAGGTGCTGCTGGAGCCGCGCCGCGCAACCCGCTCGCGCCGGCTGCCGTGGCTCGCGGCCCTGGCCCTGACGGCAGGCGCCGTGGGGCTGGCGGGCCCGAGCTGGGAACGGTTGCCCCAGCCCGTGGAGCAGAAGAGCGACGCCCTGGTGATCCTGTTCGATCTTTCGCTGTCCATGTTCGCCGAGGACGTGGCGCCCTCCCGCCTGGTGCGCGCCCGGCAGAAGATCGCCGACGTCCTGCGGCGCCGCGACGAGGGCTTCACCGCGCTGGTCGCCTACGCCGGGGACGCCCATGCCGTCGTGCCCCTGACGGACGACACCCGCACCATCGAGAACCTGCTGCCGGCCCTCCGGCCGGACATGATGCCGGTGCTGGGCAGCCATCTGGGCAGCGCCCTCGAGCTCGCCCACACCCTGTTCGACAACGCCGGATTGCGCCAGGGCCGCATCCTGGTGATCACCGATGCCGTGGACGACATGAGCAGTGCCGGCGAGCACCGGGATCCCCGCTTCCCCATCTCCATCCTCGGCGTGGGCACCGTCGAGGGCGCCCCCATCCCGCTGCACTTCATCGACCAGCCGGGCCAGGTGCTGAGATCGCAGCAGGGCAACCCCATCGTGGCGCGCCTGGACGAACCGCGGCTCGCCGACATCGCCGAGCTGAGCCACGGCCGTTATCACACCCTCACCCTGGGCGATCAGGACATCGACCACCTGCTCGCCACCCCGCTGCCGGGCGAGGACGAGACCACCGAGGTGGAGCGCGAGTTCGACACCTGGGCCGACCGGGGCTTCTGGGTACTGCTGCTGCTGATACCGCTGCTGCTGGGCGGGTTCCGCCGCGGGGTGCTCGCGGTGGTGCCGATCCTGCTGCTGCCGGCCCCCGCCGACGCCGGCCCATGGGACGACCTCTGGCAACGGCGCGACCAGCAAGCCTACGAGTCCCTGCGGGACGGCGAGCCGGAAGCGGCGGCGACGTTGTTCGAATCGCCCGACTGGCGTGCCGCGGCGCTGTACCGCAGCGGCGAGTACGCCGCCGCCGCAGACAGCTACGCGCGCCAGCCCTCGGTCACCGCCCAGTACAACCGGGGCAACGCCCTGGCTCTGCAGGGGGATTACCAGGGCGCCGTGGCCGCCTACGATCAGGTGCTGGCCCGGCAGCCGGACCACGAGGACGCCCGCTTCAACAAGGAGCTGGTGGAAAAGCTCCTGGAGCAGCAGGAATCCCAGGCCGGTGAGGACGAGCGCCAGCAACAGGGGGGCCAGCAGCCGGAGCAGAGCACGCGCCCCCAGGGCGGCGACGGCAGCCAGGGGGACGACGAGCAGGAAGGCGATCAGCCAGCCGAGCAGCCCGATTCCGACGAGCAGCAGAGCCAGCAACGGCAACAGGACGACGGGCGTCCGCCCCCAGGCCAGGAGGAATCCCTGGCGACCCGGGACGAGCAGCAGGACGCCCTGGAGCAGTGGCTGCGGCGGGTGCCGGACGACCCGGGCGGACTCCTGCGGCGCAAATTCCAGTACGAGACCAACCTCCGCCTGAGAAGCGGCGACTACGGCAGCCGGGAAACGGAGAAGATCTGGTGAGGGTCCGAAGCCGACCGCGCCGCGCACTGGCTTTCGGGCTGCTGCTCCTCGCCATGCTGCCCGGGGCGCTGCGGGCCGAGCTCCAGGCCCGGATCGAGCCCCGGGTGGTGGACGAGCTGGACACGGCGCGGCTCATCGTCCGGGCCACCGGCGGCCGCGACCTGGCGGAGCCGGACCTCTCCGCGCTCCAGGCGGATTTCGAAGTGCTGACCACCCAGCGCGCGAGCCAGTACCGTTCCGTCAACGGCCGGGTGGAATCCTGGGTCGAGTACCAGATCCTGCTGCGGCCCAGGCGCGCGGGCGAGCTCGTGGTTCCCCCCATTCGCATCGGCACCGAGAGCACGCCGCCCCTTTCCCTCGAGGTGCGCAGCATGGCACCGGATCTGCGGGACACCCTCGACCGCATGGTGTTCTTCGAGACCGAGCTCTCCGCCAACCCCGTGTACGTGCAGGCGGAAACGGTGCTGATTCGCCGGCTGTACTACGCCAGCGGGGCGCAGATCTACAGCGATCTGCCCGGCATGCCGGACATCCCGGATGCGGTGGTGCTGCCCCTGGGCGAGACCACCTCCACCGCCACCATCCGCGACGGCCAGCGCTACGGGGTCATCGAGCAGCGTTTCGCCATCTATCCCGAGCGCAGCGGCACCCTCACGATTCCCGCCATCGCCGTGACCAGCAGCGTGCGCCTGGAGAGCGGCGGCCGCATCCGCCGTTCCGGCGTCCGCATCGCCACCGAACCCATGACCGTGGAGGTCCTGCCGATTCCGGCGGAGTACCCCCCCGAACATCCCTGGCTTCCGGCCCGGCAGGTGACCCTCACCGACACCTGGGAGCCGAGCCGCGGGCGCATCGATGTGGGCGAGCCGGTGACCCGCACGCTCCGGGCGGACGTCACGGGTAACGTCAGCTCCGTGATTCCCCCGCTCGCGGCGGAGCTGCCGGCGGGGCATTTCCGCAGCTATCCCGAGCCGCCGGATCTCGAGGACGACTCCACCGGCGGGAGCCTCAGAGGAACGCGCACCCAGAGCTACGCCGTCATGGCCACCGCGCCGGGCAACGTGACCCTGCCGTCCGGTGAGCTGGTGTGGTGGGACGTGACCGCACGCCAGGTACGCGTGGCCCGCACCCCGCCGCGCAGCCTGGAGATCACCGGGACCGCCGCCGAGCCGAGCACCCCGGCGCCACAGCCCGCACAGCGGGGGCCCGCGGTGCGGGGCGAGGATGCGGTGCCGGACGATTCACCGGCTGCGTCCGCCCCGGAAACCGCTCCCGCCGACGAGTCCCGTCCCGAGGGAGAGGCGCCAGGGTGGGCCGCCCTCCTGATCGCCGCCGCCCTGGCTGCGGGACTGGCCGCCGGTGCCGCGACGGTGCTCCGGCGGCGCGGCTGGAATCCTTTCCATCGCCCGGGTGCCGCGACGCTGCCGCGCCGCCGCTGGCAGAGCCTCGAGCGTGCCTGCCGCAGCGGCGACCTGAACGCCATGCACCGCGAGCTCATCGCCTATCTGCAGTGCCGGTACGCCACCTCCGCGCCCGAGGCCATCCGCCGCTTCCGCGAGGCCGGTCACGGGCCGCTGCTGGACCGCCTGAATGCCGCGCTCTACCAGCCCCGAGCACGGGCAGCCGTCAGCGGCGACGAACTGCTCGCGGCGCTCGGCGACTCCGGCCGGCACGCCAGGGGCCGAGGCTACGAGTTGCCGGCGCTCTACGACTTCGACTGAGGCGCCTGGGCCAGGCTCTTGGTCACGACCTCGTAGACGTCGGGCGAGAGTGTCTCCCGTGCCGCGATCCGTTCGAGCTCCTGGCGCATCAACCGGGAGCGCTCCGCGTCGTACCGCCGCCAGCGGGTCAGGGGCATGGCGAGGTTCGCCGCCATGGAGGGATTCCGCGGATCGATGCGGCGCACGGCCTCGCCGAGAAAGGCGTAGCCGGAGCCGTCCCGGGCGTGGAAGTTCCCGTGGTTCTGCCGGGAGAATCCGCCGTAGAGCGCGCGCAGCTTGTTGGGATTGCGTTCGTCGAAAGCGCGGTGAGCCGCCAGCTCCCGGACCCGGGCCGCGTCGTAGAGCGGGCTCGAGGCCTGCAGGGTGAACCACAGGTTCACCACCAGCGCTTCGTGCTGCCAGCGGCTGTAGAAGTCTTCCAGCAGACGCTCGCGGAACGCCTCGCCGACCCCGGCGTGCCGCACCAGCTCCCACAGGGCGCCGCGCCGATCGGTGAGGTTGTCGGCGAGCCGGTAGTGCTCGCCGAGCAGCGCCTCGGCCTCGGCCCCCGACAGCACCGGCGCCACGAACGCCAGGGCCGCATGCTTGAGGCCGCGCCGCGCCATGGCTCGAGCCTCGGGCGAGAAGGCGCCGTCCGGGCCGTTGGCCTCGTACAAGCTGCGCCACGCCTCCGCGTGGCGCCGGGCCAGACTCAGGCGCAGGCGATCCACGGCGCCGCAGACGGCGTCCACGTGCACTTGCTGAAACTGCTCGAACAGATAGTTCTCGTCCGGCAGGGTGAGCAGGCTCGCCAGCATGAACTGCTGCTCGGCGTCGCCCGGCGCGGCCACGGCGCGCTCCAGGATTGCGCCGAACAAATCCAGCAGCCCCTCGTCCGGCTCGGCCGTGGCCTCCCCGGAAGACTCGGCGAGGCGACGAACCTCGTCCACCACCAGAGTCTGCAAGGCATCCCAGCGGGCGAACCCGTCGGAGTCGTGCAGCGCCAGGAACGCGAGCTCCTCCGCCACGCGCGGGTAACTGACCCGCACCGGTGCCGAGAAGCCGCGCAGGAAGCTCAACCGCGGCTTGCTCGCCAGCCCCCGCACGGTGAGGGTGGCCTCGGGCTCCCGCAGGTGCAGGAGCACGCTCGCGCCGGTGCCGGTGCGCGCAGCGCGGAACTCGATCGCCTGGCTCGCGCTCACCTCCAGTTCCGGCACCGCCAGGTCGCCCCCGGCCTCGTCCAGCAGGCCGAGCAGCACCGGGATGTGGAACGGTTTCTTCTCCGCCTGCCCGGGGGTGGGGGGGCAGCTCTGCGCGACGGTGAGCGTGAGAACGCCGTCGGCGTAGGACTCCGCCACCGTGAGCACCGGCGTGCCCGCCTGGGCGTACCAGCGTTTGAACTGGCCGAGATCCACGCCGCCGGCCTCGGCCATGGCGGCCACGAAGTCGTCGGTGGTGGCGGCACTGCCGTCGTGGCGCTCGAAGTACAGGTCCGAGCCCCGGCGGAACGCCTCGGGGCCGATCAAGGTGTGCAGCATCCGCACCACCTCGGCCCCCTTCTCGTAGACGGTTGGGGTGTAGAAGTTCGAGATCTCGATGTAGGACTCCGGCCGCACCGGGTGAGCCAGCGGGCCTGCATCCTCGGCGAACTGCACCGAGCGCAGCAGGGTGACGTCCTGGATCCGCTTCAGGGTGCGGGAGTTCGTGTCGGCGGAGAACTCGGCGTCGCGGAAGACGGTGAACCCTTCCTTGAGGCTGAGCTGAAACCAGTCGCGGCAGGTGACCCGGTTGCCGGACCAGTTGTGAAAGTACTCGTGGGCCACCACCGCCTCCACCCGCTGATACGCGGCGTCGGTGGCGGTGTCCGGAGACGCCAGCACACAGGATGTGTTGAAGATGTTGAGCCCCTTGTTCTCCATGGCACCCATGTTGAAATCGTCCACCGCGACGATCATGAACACGTCCAGATCGTACTCGCGGCCGTAGACCTCCTCGTCCCATCGCATGGCGCGCTTCAGCGCCCCCATGGCATACCCGCACTGCTCGATGTTGTGGGGCTCGGAGTAGATGCGCAGGTGAACCTCGCGGCCGGAGGCGGTGACGAACCGGTCCTCCATGAGCGACAGGTTCCCTGCCACCAGGGCGAACAGGTAGCTGGGCTTGGGGAACGGGTCCTCCCAGGTCACTTCCCGGCGGCCGTCGCTGCGCAGGCACTCCCGCACCAGGTTGCCGTTGGAGAGCAGCACGGGGTAACGGCCGGAATCGGCGACGATGGTCGTGGTGAACTTCGACAGCACGTCCGGCCGGTCCTGGTAGTAGGTGATGCGCCGGAAGCCTTCCGCCTCGCACTGGGTGCAGTACATGCCGCCGGATTTGTACAGCCCCTCCAGTGCCGTGTTCTCCTCCGGGTGTATCAGGGTCACCACCTCGATCTCCGCCGCGTCCGGCAGGTCGAACAGGGTGAGGCTGCCATCGTCGCGCCGATACTGGTTGCTGCCGAGGGGCGTGCCGTCCACCGCCACCGACTCGAGCTCGAGGCCGCTGCCGTCCAGGGTGAGCGCGGTTCCGGGCGGGGTCTCCGGCGCCCGCACGACCCGCAGCCGGCTGGTGACCCGCGTGGTGCCGTCGGCGATGTCGAAAGTTAAATCGGTTTCTATGGTTCTATACGCAGGTGACTGATATTCAGAAAGACGTACAGCCTTCGGGTTCGGTTCTTTGCTCATGAGAATAGCTCCATCTGAGGTTCCGGATCGGCACCCGTCGATGCCTCGAAGGTGCTGACCCGGACCTGGTAGGCCCGATGCCGCGCCACGTTGAAAACCCCCTGCTCGAACAGCAGGTACTGACCCTTGATGCCCACCAGGCGGCCGGCCACGCCGGACTCGCTCCCGAGCTCCAGGCGAACGCAGCGGCGCGGATACGCCAGGACCGGAAACTCGAGCCGCTGCTCCGGCTCCTCCGTGAGCCACTCGACGCCGTCGAGTGGG
>JAWLCV010000042.1:0-1506 GCA_041686955.1 Pseudomonadales bacterium | reverse complement strand
CGTCGAGTGGGGCCGACGAATCCATCAGGCGGCGCTGCAGGGTCTCGCGCCACCGCGGCAGATCCAGAGGCGGCGCATCTCCGGTGACGAGCGCCCGCCAATCCGTACGATCACTCACCTGCCGGGCGAGTTCGGCCTCGAGCACGCCCGCCCGCTCCCGGCTCCCGGCACGCGCCACCACGAGCCCTTGGCTCGCGCCCTGATCCAGCCAGCGGACGAGCTGCCGTCCCTCGCGGGTGATGCCCACCTTCAGGCCGCTGGAGTTCGCCAGATAGACCAGGTGGGGCTGCATGCAGAACGATGCCCCCCATTCCGGCTCCCGGCAGGTGCCGGCGCTGAAGTGGCAGCGGGTCGGGCTCACCACGCAAAGATCGCACCGCGCGAGTCTCTGGAAACAGCCCCAGCAGTAGCCGTCGCCGTAGCTGCGCCGGGTGCCGGATCCGCAATGGCTGCAGCGGATCCCGCCGAGAAAGTCGATGCACAAACCGCTGCCGAGCAGCGCGTTGAGTTCCAGGCTTTCCACCAGGCCCGCCGGGGTCTTCACCTGCAACCGGTATCTCGCCGGCTCGGCGGGCTCCACGGCGAGCCGCTCCAGGGTACCTTCAACCACCGCGCGTGCTCCACAGCAGGGCGAGCCCCGCGCCGGCGGCCAGCCCGCCCCAATGGGCGGCATTGGCCACGTACAAGCCGAACGGCTCGGTGATCCCGGTGGTGAAGATCACCAGGAACACCAGAAGACCCACCGCCACCCCCCGCGGAAGCTGCCAGGCGGCGACCCCGGGGCGCCGCGCGCCCATGACCAGGACGAAGCCGAGCAGCCCGTACGCCACCCCGGAGAGGCCGCCGAACAGAGGGTTCCCCCAGGCGTACTGGATGAGGTTCGAGACGGCGGCGAGCACCAGCACCACCAGCCACAGCCCGCCCGCGGACAGCTCCCGCTCCACCCGCCGGCCGAGCTCGATGGTCACTGCGCAATTGAATGCCAGATGCAGCACGGAGAAATGCAGGAACATGGGAGTGAACCAGCGCCACACTTCCAGGTCGCCGATCAGCTCCACGACGGTGGGAAGCGCGGCCGCCGGGGTACGGGGATCGACGATGGCGAGCCACGCCGCCAGCTCCGTGAGCCGGCCCTCGGCCAACGGCCGGCTGAACGGGAACCCCACGAGCGCCAGGGCGATGAGCACGGTCAGCCCGGGATACCGCGCGATGCCATGCCACCAGCGGGAGGCCGCAGCCGGCCGCGGCACGGCCTCGAGCTTCAACCGCCCGTCCTTCCAGGCCCGATACGCACCGCGCACCACCTCCGCCTGAGCCGGGTCACGCACCTCGAGCACCTGCGAGCCGCGCTCCTCGAACACCCGATGCACCACCCGCTGCTGCCAGAGGTAGCCGGAAAAGAGCGACAGATCCTCGTCCAGCGAGGTTTCGATGACGCGCATGAAGGAAGCCGGAAGTGGTAGTACACTGCTCGGGTCACTTTCACGTACTTCAGCATCCTGATGC
>JAWLCV010000041.1:0-36216 GCA_041686955.1 Pseudomonadales bacterium | reverse complement strand
TGGGCCGCAGGCGCGCTCTCCCACCCGGGCGCGGGGTGGTAACACGCCCCCACCCCGCACGAACATCGCGATCCACGTTGCAATAACACATCGAACTTGCTGAACTGCCGCCATGAGCGACCTTCTGCACTGCCTGGAAATCGACCCCGACAGCGACCCCGTAGGCGCAGTGATCTGGCTGCACGGCCTGGGCGCCGACGCCAGCGACTTCCCGCCCATCGTGCCCATGCTGGGCCTCGAAGCACCCGTGCGTTTCGTCTTCCCCAACGCGCCCGTTCGCCCGGTCACCATCAACGCAGGCATGCGCATGCGCGCGTGGTACGACATCGATCCCCGCGCTCCGCTGGCGAGCGATGGGGAGATCCGCGAGTCCGCGACGGCACTGGCGGCGCTGGTGGGGCGCGAGGTCGAGCGCGGGCTGCCTCCCGGCCGCATCGTTCTGGCCGGGTTCTCCCAAGGCGGGGTCATCGCGCTGCACCTGGGGCTACGCCACCCGGAGCGGCTGGGCGGCATTCTCGCGCTCTCCACCTACATCCACGACCACGAGCATCTGGGGGGCGAGGTCAGCTTCGCCAGCGTCGACGTGCCCATATTCATGGCCCACGGCGCCATGGATCCCATGATCCCCATCGCACGGGCCGTCACCTCCCGGGAGGCACTGTGCGCGTTGGGCTACCAGGTGGAGTGGCACGAATACCCCATGGGCCACGAGGTCTGCCCTCAGGAAATCCGTGACATGGGCCGCTGGCTCGGCGGCATCTTCCATGGGCCGGCATAGCCGTCACGCCGGTTTCGCCGACTGCATCACGATTGGCGGAGTCGGTGCCGGCCACGGTCGCCGGCGGCCGCCCCGCACACTAGAATTCGTCTCCGGCCACCCATCGCGACAGGACCACAGGCAGGATCCCAAGGCATGTCATCCCCCGCAGAAAACCCGGACCTCGCGTGGGACCTGGATAGCTTCAGTCACCGCGAGCGCGCCATGGCCTTCGTGCGCCAGTTCGAGACCACCATGTGCGTGTACTCGCCGTCGGTGGAGCAGCTCTACACCAACTACAGCATGTACTTTCCCCAGGAGTGGGAACGGAAGCTCGTGATCCTGCCGGACCCGCTGGCCTACCACGACACCTTCTTCCACATTCAGCCGGAAGCCGTGGTCGCCACGGGGCTGCACATCGTACCGGGCGAGCTGGTGGGCAAGCCGGGCCTTTACCTGGCCAACGTGCGGGAAGACCGCACCCTGGGCAACCGGCAGATTCCTTTCGAGGCGGGCATCCGCGCCATCATGCGCAAGCGCCCGGCCGACGACCCGTTTCTGCCGGTGCTGGCGAAGGGCGATCTGCGGGAGTTCGAGCAGTCGTGGCCGGTGCTGCACCTGCACCGCATCAAGCCAAAGGTGCTGGAGCGGATCTCGGACCTGGACCGCGGCTCTCTGGGGAGCCTGATCACCGAGAAGCTCGAGAGCCTGTTCGTCGCCTGGCAGAAGGGCGACGGGATTCAGCCGATCCTGGACGGCCTTGACTGAGCCGCCGGCACCGACTGGCGGAGCAATGCGTCGCGCCGCGCTGACCCTTTTCCTCGCGCTCGGCGTGGCCCTGTCCTGGGGCTACGGGCTCGACCAGGCGGCGTCGGAGAACACTGGGGCGACGCTGTCGCGGGCGCTGGCGGCCTTCGCGGTGGCGCGGGGGCTGAACGGCGTCATCTCCGTAGCCCAGGGAACCGAGCTCGCCATTCAGCCCGTGGGCGTGGGCGTCACCCTCACCGTGGGCGAAGTGCTGGATCCGCTGAACGATCTGGTGGAGCAGTTCTCCTGGCTGGCGCTCCTGGCCTGCGTCTCCCTCGGCACGCAGATTCTGCTCGCCGAGGTGGCGGCCAACGCCTGGATGAACGGTGCGCTGAGCGCGGCGGCGGCGGCTGCGCTGCTCGCCATGTGGATTCCCGCCGCGGCGCCCCTCCGGCTGCCGCTGCTGCGGCTGACCGTCGTGCTGCTGTTCGCACGTTTCCTGTTCGCGCTGGTGACCCTGACCACGGGGGTGGTGGATCAGCTCGTGCTCGCGGAGCGCCAGCAGGAGGCGCTGGAGCGCATCGAGCTTACCCGGGAGCGCATCGAGGAGCTGCAGCAGCAGCCGGGGGAAGCCGCGCCGCCCGGCGACGCCTCCGCTCCGTCGGTGCTGCAACGGTTCGGCGCCTTCCTGGACGATCAGCGCCAGGCCCTGGACGTCAAGGCCCAGCTCGATGCCCTCACGGAGCGGGTGGAAAACGCCATCGAGGAGCTGGTGAACCTGATCGTGGTGTTCGTCGTGCAGACCATCCTCGTGCCGGTGGCGGCCCTGCTTCTGGCCTACTGGGGCCTGCGCGCCCTGTGGCGGGCCCCCGGACGCTCACCCGGTTCCCCCTGACCGCCGACCCCACGCCCGACAACCGGGCTGAGACATCGGTCCCGTTTTCACCTAGAATGCCGCGCCTCTGAGCTGACGAAACCACGTATTGACCACAGTCTTCATCGACGGAGAAGCCGGCACCACCGGCCTGCAGATCGCCGAACGACTGCGCCAACGGCGGGATCTTTCCCTGCTCCGCATCGATCCCGCGCAGCGCAAGGATCCGGCCGCCCGCGCGCGCCTGTTCGAGCAGGCGGACGTGGCCGTTCTGTGCCTGCCCGACGACGCGGCCCGGGAGGCGGTCACCCTGGCTGGCCCGGATTGCCGCATCCTCGATGCCAGCAGCGCCCACCGGGTGGCGGATGACTGGGTCTACGGCCTGCCGGAGCTGGAATCCGGAGCCCGGGCGCGCATCGCCGGGGCGCGGCGCGTCTCCAACCCTGGCTGCTATCCCCAGGGCTTCCTGCTGCTGGTTCGTCCCCTTGTCGACGCCGGCGTCCTGCCCGCGGACCTGCCCCTGCGGGTCCACGCCATCTCCGGCTACTCCGGCGGCGGCAGGCCCCTGGTCGAGCGCTACCGCAGCTTCGATTCCGAGACACAGGAGCGCTTCAACACCCGCCTCTACGCCCTGGGCCTCAAGCACAAGCACGTGCCGGAGATGCACCGCTACTCCGGATGCGCCGTCGCGCCGCTTTTCGCCCCCAGCGTGGGAAACTACTATCAGGGCATGCTGGTGGAAGTGGGGCTGTTCGCTTCCGAGCTCCACGGCCGGCCCGCCCCCGAGGACGTCCAGGCGGTGCTGGCGCGCCGCTACGAGGGCGAGCCGTTCGTCAGCGTGCTGCCAGTGGGCGCGCCGGACGCCCTGGAGGAGGGATACCTGAACGCCACCGCCTGCAACGGCAGCAACCGCATCGAGCTCATGGTGTTCGGCAATACGGAGCAGATTCTGCTCGTCGCCCGCCTCGACAACCTGGGCAAGGGCGCCGCCGGTGCAGCGGTGCAGAACCTCAACCTGATGATCGGCGTCGAAGAATCGACCGGACTCACCTCATGAGCAGGCTGACCGATCTCGATCTGAAAGCGCTCGAAACCATGGAGGCGAGCCTCGCCGCCCGACTCGAGGCGCACAAGGCTGCCGGCATCCGGCTCGACCTGACGCGGGGCAAGCCGGCACCGGACCAGCTCGATCTCTCGGCCCCCATGGAAGACGTGCTCCGTGGCGACTTCCGCGCGGCGGACGGCACCGATGCCCGCAACTACGGCACCCTGCGGGGGTTGCCGGAAGCCCGGGCGCTGGGCGGCGAGCTGCTGGGGGTGGACCCGGAGCGGGTCATCTGCTGGGGCAACTCCAGCCTGACCCTCATGCACCTGGTGGCCGACACGGCGTTGCGCTTCGGGCTCTGGGGCGACAAGCGGCGCTGGAACCGCTCGGCGCTGCCGAAGATGCTGGCGCCCGTGCCCGGCTACGACCGGCACTTCGCCCTGTCGGAGTCGCTGGGTATCGAGCTCATCCCCGTGCCCATGACCGAGGAAGGCCCGGACATGGAGCGGGTGGAGCGCCTGGCTCGGGCCGATGCGGACATCAAGGGCATCTGGTGCGTACCCAAGTTCTCCAACCCCACCGGCTGCATCTACAGCGACGCAGTGGTGAAACGCATGGCCGAGCTGCCGGCGCACGCCGCCGCCGACGACCTGGTGGTGTTCTGGGACAACGCCTACGCGGTGCATGACTTCCGGTTCCCGGGAGCATCGCTTTCGCCGCTGACCACGCTGGCCGATCAGGCCGGCACCGGCGACCACGTGGTGGTGTTCGGCTCCACCTCCAAGGTGACTTACGCCAGCGGGGGCCTGGCCTTCATGGCGGCCAGCCCCGCCGTGCTGGACGTGCTGGAACGGCGCATGAGCACCTTCAGCATCGGCCCGGACAAGGTGAATCAGCTTCGCCACGCCCGCTTCCTGGGGGGGCGGGTCGAAGATCACATGGCGCGCCACGCGGCACTGCTGAAGCCCAAGTTCGACGCCGTGGAACGGGCGTTGCGCCAGGGCCTCGGAGAACTGGACGTGGCCCGCTGGACCACCCCCCGCGGCGGCTACTTCGTGTCGCTCGACACCCGGCCGGGCCTCGCCACCACCGTGGCGGAGCTCGCCGCCGAGGCGGGGCTGAAGCTCACCCCGCCGGGAGCGACCTTTCCCTACGGCGAAGACCCCCAGGACACCAACCTGCGCATCGCCCCCTCCTTCGCCAGCCTCGACGACGTGCGGGTGGCAATGGACATTCTGGTGGTGTGCATCAAGCTGGCCAGCGTGCGCGACGAGATCTCGCACCGCGCAGAGGATCAATAGAACATCGTGACAGATTGGCAACCAACCGACTTCGACGTGCCGGAGGCTCCGGACAAGGATCGTTTTCACGACTTCGCGCTGCCCGTGCCCCTGATGCACGCCATCGCGGATCTCGGGTTCGAGTACTGCACGCCCATTCAGAGCGGCGTGCTGCCGTTCAGCCTCGCGGACTACGACGTCACCGGACAGGCCCAGACCGGCACCGGCAAGACCGCCGCCTTCCTCATCACGATTCTCACCCGCCTGTGGGAGAATCCGGACCAGGCGGCACGGCCGCCGGGGACCCCGCGGGCGCTGGTGCTGGCACCGACGCGGGAGCTGGCGCTGCAAATCGAGAGTGACGCCCGGGACCTGGCCAAGTACATGGGCACCGGCATCTGCTGCGTGGTGGGCGGCATGGACTTCCAGAAGCAGCTCGACCGCATCAAGTCCGGCCGGCTGGACCTGCTCATCGCCACACCGGGGAGGCTGCTGGACTTCATCAACCGCCGGCAGCTCAACCTTCGCCAGGCGGAGGTGCTGGTGATCGACGAAGCCGACCGCATGCTCGACATGGGTTTCATCCCCGACGTGCGCCGCATCGTCTACCAGACTCCCCACAAACGCAGCCGGCAGACGCTCTTCTTCAGCGCCACGTTCAACGACGACGTCATGCGGCTGGCCAGCTCCTGGACGCTGCAGCCCGAGCACGTGGCCATCACCCCGGAGACCGTGGCGACCGACACCGTGGCCCAGGAGTTCTGGCTGGTGAGCAGCGAGGAGAAGGCCAAGGTGCTGGTGAATTTCCTGGCAACCGAGAAGCCCGAGCGGGCGCTCATCTTCGCCAACCGCCGGGATCAGACCCACCGGCTGGTCAGCTACCTGGCCAAACGCGGGCTGAAAGTAGAGGGGCTGGCCGGGGACATCCCCCAGCGCAAGCGGCTCTCCACCCTGCAGCGGTTCAAGGACGGCGAGATTCCCTACGTGGTCGCCACCGACGTGGCGGGCCGCGGGATTCACGTCGAGGGGGTGAGCCACGTGGTGAACTTCGACCTCCCCGAGGACCCGGAGGACTACGTCCACCGCATCGGCCGCACCGGCCGCGCCGGCGCCGAAGGGGTGAGCATCAGCTTCGTGTCCGAGGACGACGCCTTCAATCTGCCCAGCATCGAAGCGTACCTCGGCACCAAGATCACCTGCGTGCAGCCCCGGGTCGGGTGAGCGCCGTGGGAGCGAGCCCCTCCCGCCCCAGAACCACTCGAGTCGCCGCGGTGCAGCTCTGCGCCACCCCGGACGTGGCGGCCAACCTGGATACCGTTGAACGCCTGGTGAGCCAGGCTCGCGCGGGCGGCGCCGAGGTGGTGGTGCTGCCCGAGGCATTCGCGTTCCTCGGCCCCGAGCAGGCGAAGCAGGCGATCCTCGAGCCCCTGCCGCTGCCGGGACAGACGGACTTCGCGCCAGGACCCATCCTCGGCCGCTGCCAGGCTCTGGCCCGGGAGCGCGGGGTGCACCTGGTGCTGGGCGGCTTTCACGAGCAGGCCCCCGAGCCGGGCAAGAGCTTCAATACCTGCGTGCACCTCACCCCGGAGGGCGAGGTGGCGGCGCGCTACCGGAAGATCCACCTGTTCGACGTCAGCCTGGCCGACGGCACCGAGCTGCGGGAGTCCGCACGCACCCTGCCCGGCGGCGAAGCGGTGACCACCGCCCTGCCCTTCGGCGGGCTCGGTCTTTCCGTCTGCTACGACCTGCGCTTCCCCTACCTTTACCAGCGCCTCGTGGACCAGGGCGCGGTGGCGCTCACCGTACCCTCCGCCTTCACCCGCCCCACCGGAACCGCCCACTGGCACGTGCTGCTCCGGGCCCGCGCCATCGAGACCCAGTGCTACGTCATCGCCCCGGCCCAGCACGGTCAGCACTGGAAGAAGCGCTCGAGCTACGGCCACAGCCTCATCATCGATCCCTGGGGGCAGGTGGTCGATGAGCTCGACGACGGCGACGGCGTGGTGCTGGCCGATCTGGATCCGGCGCGGGTGGCCGAGGTGCGGCGCCAGCTTCCGAGCCTGGAGCATCGGCGCGCTCTGGAGATGGAACCCGAATGAGTTACGAGCGCGACACCATCCGCCGGATGCAGGGCTACACGTGGGGCGAGCAGCCGGAAGACCCCGAGACCATCAAGCTCAACACCAACGAGAATCCCTACCCGCCGAGCCCGCGGGTCGCGGAGGCCTTGAAGGAGTTCGACGCCGCAGCACTGCGCCGTTACCCCCAGCCCACGGCGGACCCACTGCGCGACCGCCTGGCGCTGGTGCACGGGGTGAGCCGGGCCCACCTGGTCATCACCCACGGCGGCGACGAGGCACTGCGCCTGGCGATGACCACGTTCGTGGACCCGGGGGCCACCTTCGCCATGGCCGAGCCCAGCTACTCGCTCTATCCGGTGCTGGCGCGCATCCAGGACGCGAGCATCTTCACCCTGCCCCTCGACCAGGACTGGCGCCTGCCGGCGGACGCCGCGCGGCAGCTCAATCAGGCCGGCGCGCGGCTGACCTGTCTGGTGAATCCCCACGCGCCGTCCGGCCACCTGACGCCGGCGGCGGAGATCGCCGAGCTCGCCCGGGCGCTGGACGGCGTGCTGCTGGTGGACGAAGCCTACGTGGACTTCGTCGACCCGGAGCAGGGGCACGACCTCACCGCCCTGGTGCGCGAGCTGCCGAACCTGCTGCTGCTGCGCACCTTCAGCAAGGGCTACGGGCTGGCGGGTCTGCGGCTCGGCTATCTGATCGGAGATCCGCGGCTCATCGAGCCCGTCATCAGCAAAACCCGGGACAGCTACAACGTGGACGCCGTCAGCCAGGCTCTCGGTGAAGCCGCCGTGCGCGACCGGGCCTACGCGGAGGAAACCTGGCAGCGGGTTCGCGCCGGCCGCCACGCGCTGGCTGCCGGACTGGGTCAGCTCGGCCTCAGCGCCGCACCCTCGCAGACCAATTTCCTGCTGGTGCGGGTGCCGGAGGGTCTGCGCCTCGGCGCCCGGGAGCTGTACGAGCACCTCAAGGCCCGGGGCATCCTGGTGCGCTACTTCGACCAGCCGCGACTCGACGACTGTCTGCGCATCAGCGTGGGCACCGAGGTTCAGAATCAGAAGCTGATCGGCGTGCTCGGCGAGGCGCTGCAGGGCTGATCCCGTCGCCGGCAGGCCCCTCGCTTGCAGGCACACCCGGCGTCCCGGACACTACCCGATCAGCGAGGACCCCACGTGTTCCCGATCAGCGACGACAATCCGCGCGTTCACTTTCCCCTGGCCACCATGGTGATCATCGGCCTGAACGTCGTCGTGTGGGTGTTCGTGCAGGGTCTCGGCGACCCGCGGGCACTGGCCCAGTCCCTGTGCCTGTATGCGCTGGTGCCGGGGGAGCTGCTCGGCAACGTCGCGCCGGGCACGCAGATCGCGGTGAGCGAAAACCTCGCCTGCCAGTTCGACGGGGAGCCCAACCCCCTGTCCCTGTTCTCCTCCATGTTCATGCACGGCGGCTGGTTCCACATCATCGGCAACATGTGGTTCCTGTGGGTGTTCGGCGACAACGTGGAAGACGAGATGGGGCCGGTGCGCTTCGCCATCTTCTACCTGACCTGCGGGCTCGCCGCCGCATTCGCCCAGATCGTCACCAACCCCGGGAGCCTCATCCCCATGGTGGGCGCCTCCGGCGCAATCGGCGGGGTCATGGGCGGCTACGCGCTGCTGTTTCCCCGCGTGCGGGTGAACCTGCTCATCATCCTCGGCTTCTACGTGACCACGGTGGCGGTGCCCGCCATCTTCATGCTCGGCTACTGGTTTCTCCTGCAGCTTCTGCAGGGTCTGCCCGCCCTCGGCACCGAGCGGGGCGGAGTGGCGTTCTGGGCCCACGTAGGCGGTTTCGTAGCGGGTCTGGCGCTGGTGAAGCTGTTCCGGCACCCGGGCCGGGGCGGGCCGAGCGGTCCTCAACGGCGCGCCTCGCCCCGGGCACCCGGCCGAAGCGACCAGGGCCGCTGGTTCTGAAGGCTCCGCCGGGGCCGATCGCCGGGCACCGCCATAATGCGGCGCAGTACACTAGGTAACACATCCGATTCGAGTAGCGAGGAACCCATGACCACAGCCATGCCCGCCGTCAGCCTGGCCGCCGTGCCCGGCCGCCGCAAAGCCATCATCGAGCTGGCGGCCGACATCGAACGCCGCGGCTTCGCCGGCATCTACTGTCCGAGCCTGGGAGACAACCTGGCCCTGTGCGAAGCCATCGCGCTGGCCACCCGGGAGATTCCCTTCGGCACCAGCATCACACCCATCTACACGCGCAACGTGGCCGACTTCGCCGGCACCGCGGCTTTCATTCACGAGGTGTCCGACGGGCGCTTCCGCTTCGGCATCGGCGTGAGTCACGCTCCGGCCATGAGCCGCCTGGGGATCACTCAGGGCAAACCGCTCTCCGACATGCGCCGCTTCGTCGACGAGCTGCGCGGCGCGCCGCGGGTGGGGGAGCTGCCGCCCCTGGTGCTGGCGACCCTGCGCCGCCGCATGATCCAGCTCGCGGAGGAGATCGGCAATGGCATGGTGTTCGCGAACGGTGCCCGTTCCCACATGCAGGCGTCGCTGTCGGTGCTGCGGCCGGAAACGCGCGCCGACGAAGCGTTCTTCATCGGCAACATGATCCCAACCTGCATCTCCGAGGACGAGGAAGCCGCCAAGGCGGTGAACCGCCGGACTCTGACCAGCTACGCGCTGCTGCCCAACTACCGCAACTACTGGAAGGAAGCCGGCTACGAAGAGGAGATGAGCGCGGTGGAAGCGGCCGTGGCGGCGAAGGATCTCGAGCGGGTGCCCGAATGCCTATCGGACCGCTGGCTGGCGGATACCACGCTGTTCGGATCGCCGGCCAAGGTGCGTGAGGGAATCGAAGCCTGGTTCGATGCCGGCGTCAAGACGCCCATCATCGTCCCCTCCTCGGCTCAGGGGAATCAGCTCACGGCGCTGCAGGAGCTGTTCGCGCTCTGGGATTGATCCGGGTGGGGCGCCGGGGCCGGTGACCCGACCCCGGCATCGGCCGTTCAGCCGCGATGGCCGCGGCGGTCGCGGTGGTGACCGCGGCCTTCCCGGTGCCGACGATCCCGGTCGCCGTGGCCGTGGCCGCGGCCATGGCCCGCGAACTGGGGATGTTCGCGGTGCCCCCGTTTCCAACCGTGCTGCCAGGGCGCGTGGCGGCGGTGATGCTTGCCGTGCCAGCCGTGATCGCCGCGGTGATGGCGCGCCCGGTGGCGATGGTCGTGCCGCCGATGAGCGTGACGAACGTGGTCTCCCCCGTCTCCCACCACGTAACCCACGGCGGTACCGGCGATGAACGCCAGCGCCGCGTCGTCGGGATGGGCACTGGCGGCCATGGGCACGGTGAGTCCGGCTGCGAGCAAGCCGGCGCCCAACAGGGTCGTTGTGCTTTTCTTCATGTTCTGCCTCCTCCTGATGTCGGCGCGGTCAGATTAGGGGCGTGGCCATGAATCGGACCTGAACCCAAACTGTCCCGTGGCTGAACGGGGGCGGGCTCGCGTGCGGTGTTCGCGTGCGTGTTCGCGTGCGGTGGTAGACTCACCGCCCTCGACCCGAGGGCAGATCACCCGTGAAGCTCTGGCTCATCCGCCACGCCAAATCCTCCTGGAATGCCACGACGGGCACGGATTTCGAACGGCCGTTGAATCCCCGCGGCCAGCGGGACGGCCCGCGCATGGCCGCCTGGCTCGCCCGCCAGGACCATCCGGCCACCTGGGTCTGGACCAGCGACGCGGTGCGCGCGCGGGCCACTGCCGCCTCCGTCATGGAGGGTTTCGCCGCCGCCCAACCGACCCTGGTGCCCGAGCATCGGCTCTACGAAGCGTCTCCCGAGCAGATCGTGGACGTGATCCGGGAGACTCCCCCGGATCAGCGCTGCGTCGCCGTGGTGGCGCACAATCCGGGCCTCACCCAGCTCGCGAATCTCCTCGCCGGCGAGCAGGTCACCGACAACCTGCCCACCCTGGGCGTGGTACGCTTCGACGTACCTTCACCCTGGGCGACGCTGACCCTGGGCCTGGCGGAGGTGGATCTGCTGATGGGCCCCAAGCTCCTGCCGTGAGCTGGGCGACGCCGGCTCACTGGACTAGCCCACGAGCCGCGCGGTAAGTTACCCGCGAAGCGCCGAACATCATCGGAGACTACTGCATGGGATTCTTCTCATTCATCGTTCTGCTCGCCATCGCCTACCTGGTGTGGCGGGTCACCGACCAGCTTCCGGACCTCATCTTCCGGCTGAGCGAGATCCAGCGTGACGTGGCGGAGATCCGCCGCCGCCTGGCCGAGCAGGAGACGGGCATCGAAGTGGAGCCGGCGGCCACCACGTCCGGCCCGGTGGGCAACGAAACCGGGGCGGACTACACCGGGAGCTGACCGGGCCCGGCCGTGCTCGCCTCCGCCAACTGGCGAATCTGGCTCGGCCTGGGCCTCACCGCCGGTTGGCTGCTCCTCGGTGCCATCTACATCGTCGACGTCGTCGGCTGGCGCCAGTTCGCGTTTCTTCCCGCCGATCAGCTCGGCAGCTTCCTGGAGGGCGCCTTCGCGCCCCTCGCGTTCCTGTGGCTGGTCATCGGCTACTTCCTGCAGAAGAAGGAGCTCGAGCAGAACACCCAGGCGTTGCGGGCCCAGGCCGAGGAGATTCAACGCCAGGCCGAGCAGGCGGTGATTCAGTCGGAGAAGCTGGCCGCCTCGGAGATCCACGCCCGCCAGGAGGTGTTCCTGCAGATCGCCCGCAACGTGCGCGACCAGCTCGGCATCGTCAGCGGGCTGTTGTTCCTGTCGAGCCAGGGCGCCATCGCCGGCGAGGGCCACGTTTCCCCCGAGGAGATGAGCCGCCTGTTCGCCCAGCGTGCCTCGAACGACGCGGAGCTGTTCTCGCGCATGCTGCTGGAGCTGCACACCCAGCTGGGCGACGATCCCAAGCGCCAGTTCGACCTGTTCTACGGCACGCCCGTCCGTGCCCGCCACTCCAACAACTTCATCTTCACCTTCGAGCGGCTGATGCGCAAAGCAGAGGAAGTGGATCCGGATTTCATCATCCGCGACTCCCTCACCTCGAGCACTCACGGTCTTTGTTACCGGCTGGCCAAACGTCATCAGAACGACGCCCCGCCGGAGCTGGCGGACCCGGCGCGTACCGGCATCCACATCAATTTCTAGGGAGTTCCCCGCCGTGTCGTTCACCGCCAGTCCGCTGGAGCTCCTCGCCGCCGACCGAACCCGGGCGCGGAGCCTGGAGGATCCCTGTGCCAACCTCTGCACTCTGGCCACGGTGGACGCCGCCGGACATCCCCAGGCGCGAACCCTGGTGCTGCGCGACCTCGACGGCCGCCTCGCCGTGTTCCTCAACGACACCAGCCCGAAATGGCGGCAGCTCGAGATATCCGCGTCTGCCGCGGTGGTGGTGTGGCTGCCGACGGTGAACGTGCAGTACCGGCTGCAGTGCGACACCCGCCCGGTGGCGAAGGCGGACGTCCACGAGAGCTGGAAGCTGCGCCCCGAGCCGCCCAAGCGCCTGGACTGGTTCTACACCCGGGTGCAGCCCCAGAGCACGCCGTTCCCGGACCGAGCCGCCCTGCTCGAACGGCTAGAGGCGCTCGAGCTGCGCGAGCCCCTGGTGGCGCCCCGCACGGCAGCCGGCCTGTATCTCGAGCCCTTCGCCGTGGAGCGCCTGGACCTCGCCATGAGCGACGGCGTTCACGACCGGCGCAGCTTCGAACGGCGAGCGGCGGGGTGGGAGGAGCGGGTGTTGGTGCCGTGAAGTCGCTGTCCGCTTTCCGCTCTCCGCAGGAGCCGTGTCACCGGGTTCTGGCGGTATGCTTCTAGCGGACGGCAGAGAGCGGACAGCGGATAGCGCCCCTCATTCCACTTCCGCCGTCACGATCCCCACCAGATTGTCGAAACACGTCTGCTTGGCTACCTTCACGAACCCCTCGATGTATGGGGCGTTGCGCTGGTCGCGGCGCACGGCGGCGTACAGGGTCGGCCACACGCCCTCTTCCCCGAGGGACTTCACCACCACGTAATCGCGTTCCCGGTACTCGTGCAGTGCCCAGTTCGGCAGGCACACCACGCCGCGGCCGCTGGCCACGAGCTGCACCATCATGGTGGTGAGCTCCGCGTTGCGGATTCGTGCCGGCTCGACACCGGCGGGCTCCAGGAAGTTCTTGAAGATGTCCAACCGGTCGCGATCCACCGGATAGCTGATGAGGGTTTCGCCGACCAGGTCCTCCGGCTCGATCCACGGCTTCGCGGCCAGCGGGTGCTCCCGGGCCACGGCGAGCTGGGCCTCGTAGCTGAACAACGGCAGGTACGCGAGGCCCGGATCGTCGATGGGATCGGCGGTGATGACCAGATCCAGATCGCCGCGGGCCAGCGCCGGCAACGGCGCGAAGTGGAAGCCGCTGGCGATGTCCAGCTCCACGTCGCTCCAGGCCTCGCGATAGCGGTCGATGGCGGGGAGCAACCACTCGAAGCAGCTATGGCATTCGATGGCCATGAAGATGCGCCCGGCCTCGCCTCCCGCCAGGCGCGCCAGGTCGTGCTCCGCCCCGTGCACCAGAGGCAGCACCTCATCCGCCAGCTTCAACAGCCGCTGTCCCGCGGTGGTGAAGCGCACCGGCCGGGTCTTGCGGATGAACAGGGCGCAGCCCAGCCGGGTCTCCAGATCCTTGAGCTGATGCGAGAGCGCCGATTGGGTCAGAAACACCCGCTCGGCCGCCTCCACGAGGCTGCCGGTGTCCCGTAGCGCCACGAGGGTACGCAGATGCCTGAGCTCGATGGACATGAATTCTGTTCAGTTTGAGCTACGCTGAACCTGCATGGTATTCATGTGTAACGGCATTGTCATGTGGATGATGAGGAGCCGGAGAAGTGTGCATCGCCGCACGAAGCCGGCCATCGGATGGGCATAGACTGTCCGGCAACTGACCAGGCCCACCGCTATGTTCGACGCGAATGGAGTACTGATAGATGCCTTCGTGGACTTCGCCCGAGGCGCCTACCGGGACATGTATCCCGGCGTTGACGGCGACCTCGAAGCGGGTCTCGAGCGTGCCACGCGCACCGCGCTGACCATTCTGCGCGACTGCGACTGCCCGTATCACGATCTCGAACACACCCTGCTCGTCACCGAGGCGGGAATCGAGATCTTCCGCGGGCGCGCGCTCACCCGCGGCGATCTCAGCGCCGCGAGCTGCCTGCAGGCCGTGGTGGCACTGCTGTTTCACGACATCGGTTACCGCCGCGGACTGCTTCGTGACGACCGCGCGGGTTCCTACGTCGTGGACCCGAGCGGTAAGCGGGTCACCCCGCCCAAGGGCGCGACCGATGTGTTTCTGATGCCCTATCACGTCGCCCGCGGCTGCATGTTCGTGATGGAGCGTTTCGCCGGAGATCCGGTGATCGACGGCGCCGTGGTGGCCTCCTACATCGAGATGACCCGCTTCCCCATACCCAAGGAATCCCTCTATCAGCAGCTCGACAGCATCGGCGCGCTGGTGCGGGCCGCGGATCTCATCGGTCAGATGGGCGATCCCGGCTACGCGCGCAAGCACACTCGGTTGTTCGCCGAGCTCGAGGAGAACGGCGAAGCGGAGCGGCTGGGGTATGGGAGCCCCACCGCTCTGCGCGACGACTTCCCGGCGTTCTTCTACGCCCAGGTTCTGCCGTTCATCCCGGCGGCGCTCGGCTACCTGCGAACCACCCACAGCGGTCAGCAGTGGATCGCCAACCTCGTCCACCATCTTCATGGCCAGGACATCGCCACGGCCGGCGCCGACTACCACCCCGTGCTGGCCGACACGTCGAGCGACGCCGCCCCCTTGCTGCCCGGCAAGCCCCACATCGCGGTGAGCAACACCTAGGCCGCACGGCTCACTGCGGGGCGCCTGCGGGTCCGCTGCTCGCCCTCGCAGCGGGTCCGCCGCGAGCTTTTGGCTCGCGGCGGGGGCGCCGTTTCATTAGAATTCGATTCTTTTTTCGCCTCGAGGCCCAATGTCCGAGCCGGCGCTACGACCCGTCGCAACGCCCGCCGCCCCGCTTCGCGTGGCGCTGCTCGGTTATCGCAGCAATCCCTACAGCGGCGGCCAGGGCATCTATCTCAAGTACCTGTCCCGCGCCCTGGTGGACGCGGGCCATCAGGTAGACGTGATTTCGGGGGAACCGTACCCGGAGCTCGATCCGCGGGTGCGCCTGGTGAAGCTGCCGGGGCTGAACCTTTTCGAGGCGCCCAACCACGTCACCGCCCTGCGGCCGCGCCACCTGCTGTCGGCCACCGACACCTTCGAATGGTTCTCCATGCTCACCGGCGGATTCCCGGAGCCGTACACCTTCGGCCGTCGGCTCGCGCGTCACTTCGATCGTCTCGGGCGCCAGAGGCTGCCCTACGACGTGGTGCACGACAACCAGTGCCTGTCGTGGGGCACCCTGTCGCTGCAGCAGCGGGGCGTGCCGCTGGTGACCACCATTCACCACCCCATCACCTGGGACCGGGAGATCGCCCTGGCCCACGCCGAGGACTGGGGTCATCGCCTGCTGATCCGGCGCTGGCATTACTTTCTGCGCATGCAGGGGCGCGTGGCGAGACAGCTCCGGCACATCGTCACGGTGAGCGAACGGTCGCGGCGCGACATCTGCGACGCCTTCGGCATCGCTCCGAAGCGGGTGCACGTCATTCACAACGGCATCGACACCGAGATCTTCCACCCCGAACCCGACGTTCCCCGGGAAGACTGGCAGCTCATCACCACCGCCAGCGCGGACCAGCCGCTGAAGGGCTCGCAGCACCTCCTGCCTGCGTTCGCGACCTTGTGCGAGCGGTTTCCGCACCTGCGCCTGGTGTTCGTGGGCAAGCCGAAGCCCGGCGGCGCCACCGACACCCTGATCCGCCGCCTGGGCGTGGGCGAGCGCATCGAGTTCCGCCATGGTGTCTCGGCGGACGAGTTCCGCCGTCTGTACGCACGCTCCACCCTGGCGGTGGTGCCTTCCGAGTACGAGGGATTCGGTCTGCCGGCGGGGGAGGCCATGGCGTGCGGCATTCCGGTGGTGTCCACCGACGGCGGCGCGCTACCCGAGGTGGTGGGAGACGGCGGGCGCATCGTCCCGGCGCGCAACCCCGCCGCCCTGGCCGCAGCCATCGCCGAGCTGCTGCAGGATCCGGCTGCCCGGGCCAGCCTGGGGCGCCGGGGCCGGCAGCGCATTCTGCAGAATTTTTCCTGGTCCCGGGCCGCCGCGGCGCTCACGGAGCTCTACCGTCACGTGCTCGGCCGCGAAACGGTGACGCGGTGAGCCTCACCACCATCGACTTCCGCCGGCTGCACTTGAAACCCGGCCAGCGGATTCTGGATCTCGGCTGCGGCGAGGGACGTCACGCCATCACCGCCTGGCTCGAGGCGCCGGTGCACGTGGCGGGGCTGGACCTGTCGTTCCGCGACCTCACCACCGCCGCGGAGCGGGCCCGGGAGTTCGCGCCGTCCGGCGAGGCGGACGCGCCCCGGTCGCTCGGCTGGATTCGCGGCAGCGGGCTCGCCCTGCCCTTCGCCGACGCCACGTTCGACCGCGTGATCTGTGCCGAGGTGCTCGAGCACGTTCCCGACTACCGGGCCGTGCTGCGCGAGATCCGCCGGGTGCTGAAGCCCGGCGGCGTGCTGGCCGTGAGCGTGCCGCGATTCGTTCCGGAATGGGTGTGCTGGCGGCTGTCGGACGCCTACCACCAGGTGGAAGGCGGGCACGTTCGCATCTTCCGCACGGGCGAGATCACCGCCGCCGTGGAGGCGAACGGGCTGCGGCGCTTCCACCGCCACTGGGCTCACAGCCTTCACGTCCCCTACTGGTGGCTGCGCTGCCTGCTCTGGGAGCGGGGCGAGCAGGCCTGGCCCGTGCGGGCCTACCACCGATTTCTGGTCTGGGACCTGATGCGGCGCCCATGGATATCGCGGGCCCTGGATCGACTGCTGAACCCGCTCATGGGCAAGAGTCTGGTGCTCTACTTCACCCGGGACGCCGACGGGAGCCGGCGGTGAAGGAAGAGCACCTGCGCGCCACGGCCCGCTACATCCTTCGGGTGCAGCAGGCCAGCGGCGCCATACCCTGGTTTCCGGGCGGCATTCTCGACCCGTGGGACCACGTGGAGGCGGCCATGGGTCTCTCCGTGGCGGGCCACTTCGACGCTGCCGACGCCGCTTACCGCTGGCTCGCGAACCATCAGCGCCCCGACGGCGCGTGGCTCGCAGCCTATGAGGACGACGCCGTGGTGGACGGAACCCGTGCGGAAACCAACTTCGTCGCCTACGCGGCCACCGGCGTCTGGCATCACTACCTCATCGCCGGCGACCGGCGCTTTCTCGCCGGTCTGTGGCCCACCGTGCGCCGGGCCATGGAGTTCGTGATCGGCCTGCAGGCGCCGAGCGGCGAGATCTACTGGGCGCTCGACACCCGCACGGGTATCAACAAGGACGCCCTGGTGACCGGCTGCAGCTCCATCTACAAGAGCCTGGAGTGCACGGCGGCCATGGCCCTGGAGCTGGGCGAGGATCCGCGGCCGTGGCTCGCGGCCCGGCAGCGCCTCGGTCACGCGCTGGTGCACCGCCCGGAGCGGTTCGACCGAACGTGGGAGAGCAAGTCGCGTTACTCCATGGATTGGTTCTATCCGGTGATGACCGGCGTGGTTCAGGGCAGCGCGGCCCAGCGGCGCCTGGAGCAACGCTGGCACGACTTCGTGCAGCCGGGCCTGGGCTGCCGCTGCGTCTCCGACCAACCGTGGATCACCATCGCGGAGACCTGCGAGCTCACCATGGCCTGCGTGGCCGCCGGGCGGCGCAGGCACGCCCGGGAGCTGTTCCGGCAGCTACAGCGCTATCAGGCCGAGGACGGCTCCTGGTGGACCGGGTACGTGTTCGAGGACGACGTGATGTGGCCGGACGAGCGGCCCACCTGGACCGCCGGCTCCGTGCTCCTGGCCGCCGATGCCCTCGGCGATCTCACCCCCGCGAGCACCCTGTTCAGCCGGGTCTGGCTGCCCAATTAACGAGCGCCGCCCGGAGTGAGGCGCTGCAGCACGCCCAGGGTGCGGGTGGTTTCGAGCTCCGCGAACAGGCCCGAGGCCAGCGCCAGCCGATAGATCTCGATGGGTGCCTGGCCGCCTTCGGCGGGGTCGGGAAACAGGTCGTGAATCGCGAGGATTCCCCCCGGAGCCACGTGAGGCGCCCAGCTCCGATAGTCCGTGAGCGCCGCCTGGCGGCTGTGCCCGCCGTCGATGAACACCAGCGACAGCGGGGTCAGCCAGTGGCGCGCTGCCTGGGCCGAGGCGGCCACGATGGGCACCACCGTGTCGTCGAGACCGGCCCGGGCCAGGGTGCTGCGGAAGGCACGGAACGAGTCCAGCCGCCCGCTCGCCGGATCCAGCAGCTCCGGGTCGTGGTACTCCTCGCCCACCTGATGCTCCTCGGAGCCGCGGTGGTGATCCACCGCGTAGAGGAGCTCACCCCGCTCCCGGCAAGCCGTCCCCAGATACAGGGTCGACTTGCCGCAGTAGCTGCCGACTTCCAGGCAGGGTCCCGAGGCGCTCGCCGCCAACGCGAGATCGAACAGGCGGGCACCCTCCTCCGGGTGCAGAAAGCCCTTGATCGACTCGGGGTCGACGAGGAGCCGCACGCGAGCGATCAGCTCCCGCCGAGCTGCAGCATGTTACGGGGCTTGGCGCCGGTGAGGTCGCTGATCTCGGCGTAGTGCTCGGCGATGTCCTCCACCGTGGCGTCCGGCCCCAGATCCACGCCTTCGTTCTCGACGACGCACGCCACGGAGAACCGGCCGCCCTGGGCCTGAATGATCACGCCGTTGGGCGCCTCTTCCGTGCACAGGTACACCACCGCCGGGGTTACCAGTTCCGGCGCGAGCCGCTTCAGCGCCTCTTCCGGCATCAGGTTCTCGGTCATGCGGGTCGCGGCCACCGGGGCGATGGCGTTGGTGTAGATGTTGTTCTTGGCACCCTCGATCTTCAGGGTGTTCATGAAGCCTACCAGCCCCAGCTTGGCGGCGCCGTAGTTGGTCTGGCCGAAGTTGCCGTACAGGCCCGAAGGCGAGGTGGTCATGACGATGCGGCCGTAGTTCTGCTCGCGCATGATGGGCCAGACTTCCTTGGTGACGTTCACCGAGCCCATCAGGTGTACGTCCAGCACGAGTTGGAAGTCGTCCAGCTCCATCTTGGCGAAGGACTTGTCACGCAGGATGCCGGCGTTGTTGATGAGCACGTCCACGCGGCCCCAGGCGTCCATGGCGTCCTTCACCATGCTCTTCGCCCCCTGCCGGTCGGACACCGAACCGCCGTTGGCGATGGCTTCACCCCCCGCGGCCTTGATCTCCTCCACCACGGCCATGGCCGCCTCGGAGGAGCCGCCGGTGCCGTCCACGGCGCCGCCCAGGTCGTTCACCACCACGCGGGCGCCACGGCGGGCCAGCTCCAGGGCGTGACAGCGCCCGAGCCCGCCCCCGGCGCCGGTGACGATGGCGACCTTGCCTTCGAACGAGTTGCTCATGAGTTCACTCCGATTGCTGCAAAGCTGCGTATTGTAAGCCAACACGTGAGGCAGGGGGGCGTTGGCATCGGCGCCGCGATTGGGCGCGCGGAGGGACTTGCGGGCTTCGCGCAACCGCCTCCGGCGGTTCCCTCAGGGCCGAAATCCGAACCGCGCCGGCCCCGTCAGCTCATCGAGCAGCGGCTGAATCCACTCCACCCAGCGACACAGCATCGGCCGGGTCTCCCGGGGATCGATCAACTCGTGCACCGAGAACGACTCGGCTCGCGCGAACGGCGAGCGGTTGGCGCGCAGCGCCTCCTCCAGCTCGCGGCGCTTGGCATCCGGATCCTCGGCGGTCGCGATCTCCCGGTGGTAGGCGACCGCCACGCCGCCTTCGAGCGGCAGCGCGCCGGTCTCCACCGACGGCCAGGCCAGCACGTAGGCATCCGGGCCGTAGTGGGCGGCGGTGGCGACCCCGAAGCCCTTGTGCACCTGCACCGACGCCCACGGCACGGTGGCCTGCACCGCCGCGGCCACGGCCGCCATGCCGTAGCGGATGGTGCCGGCCCGCTCGGCTTCCGGGCCGATCATGAAACCGGGCTGATCGACGAAGTTGACGACGGGCAGGTGGAAGGTATCGCACAGCTCCACGAAGCGCCGGTACTTCTGGGCCGCCTCGGCGGTCATGGCTCCGGCGTAGTGCCGGCAGTCGTTGGCCAGCACGCCCACCGGCTGGCCGTCCAGCCGCGCCAGGCCGCAGATCTGGCTGGGTCCGTAGCTGGCGCCCATCTCGAAGAACGAGCCGCGGTCGACGATCATGTCGACGATTGCGCGCATGTCGAATGGGGCGTTGCCGTCCCGCGGCACCGCGTCGAGGAGCTCCGGCTCCATGCGCTCGGGGTCGTCGTCGCTGGCGAGTCGCGGTGCCCGTGTCCACACGTTCGAGGGCAGATAGGAGAGAAAGCGGCGAATCTGCCGGAATGCGTCGTGCTCGTCCTCCGCCAGGTTGTCCACCACCCCCGACAGGGCGTGTACGGCCGCGCCGCCCAGCTCGTCCTTGGTCAATCGCACCCCCAGCGCACGCTCCACCAGCGCCGGGCCGCCGATGAGCACCTGGGCCGTGTGCCGGGTCATCACCGCGAAGTGCGAGGCCACCAGGCGTCCCGCCGGGAATCCCGCCACGGCGCCCAGCGCCGCCGAGGCGACGGGCACCTGCGACAGAGCGTCGGCAATGATCCGGAACCGCGGCTCGGCGTACACCGGCTCGCCGCTGGTGCCGCCTTTTCGGCCACTGCCGCGGACGCTGCCGCCGCCGCCTTCGAGCAGTCGAACCAGCGGCACCCGGTAGCGGCAGGCCAGGTGCTCGGCGTAGACGCTCTTGCGCAGGCCGGCGGCGTTGGGCGATCCGCCCTTGAGGGTGAAGTCCTCACCGCCCGTGACCACCCGACGCCCGTCGACTCGGCCGAACCCCACCACGTAGTTGGCGGGCACGAAGCCGGTGAGCTGATCGTTCTCGTCGTATTCGGGAGCGGCGGTGGCGCGCCCCTGCTCCTCGAAGGAGCCCGGGTCGAGGAGCGCCTCGATGCGTTCGCGCACGGTGAGCCGCCCCTTGGCATGCTGCCGGGCGATGCCGGCCTTGCCGCCTTGCTGCCGGGCCAGGTGGCGCCGGCGCTCGATCTCCCGGACTTCCCGCTCCCAGCTCATGTGGGCAGTCAGCCGTCCTGGAACACCGGCGGGCGATTCTCGAAGTTGGCCTTCACCGCTTCCACCTGATTCGGCGAGCCGATTAGCTCCGTCTGCAGCCGGGACTCCAGCTCCAGCCCGGTGCGGGGGTCCGCCCGCCAACTTTCCTCCAGCAGCTTCTTGCCGGCGCGGATGGCGTCCGGGGACTTGCCGGCGATCTCCTTCGCCAGCGCCATGGCCGCCGCCAGGGGATCATCCGCGACGTGGCTGACCAGACCGAGGGCCTGGGCTTCGGTGCCGGAGAGGATCCGGCCGGTGAAGGTGAGCTCCTTGGCCACGTCCAGAGGCACGAGATCGCGCAAGGTCTGGGTGAGGCTCATGTCGGGAATGAGCCCCCACTTGATCTCCATCACCGACAGCCGCGCGTCGGGCGCCGCGAAGCGGATGTCGGCCCCCAGGGCGATCTGACAGCCGCCGCCGAACGCCACCCCGTGGATCGCGGCGATCACCGGCATGGGCAACCGCTTCCAGACCAGCGCCGGACGCTGGGCGTGGTTCTCCGGGCGGTCGTCACGCTTCATCAGATTACCCGCGCCGCTTCGCTCGCCGGAGGCCATGCCCTGGAAACTGCCCATGTCGAGCCCGGCACAGAAACCGCGACCATTGCCGGAGAGCACCACCGCCCGCACCCGGCGATCGTCCGCCAGCGACTCGCCGGCGTCGATGATGGCCTGGAACATGTCCGGGCTCAGGGCGTTGTACTTGTCCACCCGGTTCAGGCGCACGTCGGCGACGCCGTCCTGGATGTCGATGGTGACCAGATCTGACATGGGGGCTCCTGTGGATGTATGGGTAAGGGGTTAACTTAGCATTGGTGGGGTTCGCTGTCCGCTGTGCGCTGTCCGCTATCCGCTGGAGTCTGGCGATCCCCCTCTTGCGGAAAGCGGAAAGCGGATAGTGGAAAGCGACCCAAGCTTCGCCGGGTTGCGCACGACGTATATTCTCGACACCCGCTCACTCGTGACGTCGAGCTGAACGCTGGCGTAGAGCTCGCGCGTGCCGCCGTCGTCGCGCACGAGCAGCAATCCGATGCCGCCGTTCAGCGGCGCGAGCTGCCAGCGCAGATCCGCGTGGTCCTCTCGTGCCGCCAGGTGGATCAGCACCCGGGCGATGCGCTCCGGCGCCTCCACCGGACGCACGGCGGCGGCGACGCGGCCCCCACCGTCGGTGATCAGCAAGGCGTCGTCGGTGAGGATCTCCGCCACCGCGCGCGGGTCGCCCTCTGCCACCGCCCGGGTCAGACGTTCCAGCGCACGCCGCTGTTCCCGCGGCGACTGCGGCGGCGGGCCCGCGCTTGCGAGCTTGCGGCGTGCGCGGTGGTAGCGCTGGCGGCAGGCGTCCGTCCTCGCTTCCAGGATCTCGGCGATCTCGTGAAACCCGAGGTCGAAGGCTTCCCGCAGCACGTAGGCCACCCGCTCGGCCACCGACAGGCTTTCCAGGAGCAGCACGAATCCCAGGCTCAGGTCGTCCTGGCGAACCGCGGCCGCTTCGGCGTCCATGGGCTCGGTGGCCAGGGGCTCGGGAAGCCAGGGCCCGGGATACGCCCGGCGCTCCACCTTGCGGCGGCGCAGCCGGTCGATGGCCAGGTTGGTGACCACCCGGAACAGGAAGGCCTCCCGATTGTACGGCGGATCTGCCACGTCCAGGAGCTTGACGTGCGCGTCCTGCACCACGTCTTCGGCGTCCTCCACCGAGCCGAGCAGCCGGTAGGCCAGATGCTTCAGGCGCTCATCCGCCACCCACTATCCTCATGGTCAATCGCGCGAATGCGCTGTCGGTGGCGTCCGCCACGGGAAACAGCATGCCACCGAAGGCGAGCAGCGCCACCAGGGTGAACGCGGCTGCGCCACCCGCCACCGCGTAACTCCAGCGTCCCGCAACCCGGAGCTGCAGGCCGAGCCGCCCCGCCGCCACGATGAAGCCGTTGAAGCCATGGTACGCACCCGCCAGTCCCAGCAGCAGATAGTACGGGTAGAAGTACCCCGGCAGAAACTGCAGCGAGAACGCCACCCCCTCGAAGCCGGGGCGGATGCCGAAGGTCGCCGGAATCAGCCGCACCGCGGCGACATGGCCGGCGATGACGATCATGAGGAACACGCCGGCGTAGCGGTGCAGCCGCGCCCGCAACGGCAGCCGGCCGCGGCGTTCGCTGCGCCAGCGCACCACGGCGCAGCCGACGTGGACCAGCACCGCGCCGAGGATGAGCCACTCCAGCACCGGCGCCTGGTAGACCAGCGAGATCCACCGTTGAACGCCGTCGTACGTCTCCGGACCCGCTGCCGCCAGCCAGGTATTCAGCAGGTGGACCACGAGAAATGCCGAGAACAGCAATCCCGACATCGCCTGAACCTTGCGGACCATGATTCCTCCGTGTTTGCTCCGTAACCGTTGCCTAGACGATTACGGCAGGAGAAACGTGACATGTCCGCGGCCGTCAACGAGGCTCGAAGCGCTCCAGCAGGTGGGTGTCCACCGCGCCGGCGAGAAACCGTTCGTCGGCGAGCACCCGCTCCAGCAGGGGCACGTTGGTCCCCACCCCCCGGACCTCCAGGGCACGAACCCCCACCAGCACCCGGCCGATGGCCTTCTCCCGGGTCTCGCCCCAACCGATGATCTTGGCCAGCAGCGGATCGTAGTGGGGCGTCACCGCCTGGCCCCGGCGATAGCCGGTCTCGATTCGCACCCCGAACAGGTCGGGCGTGCGCAGGTGAGTGAGCGTTCCGGTGGAGGCGGCGTACACCCGCGCTTCCACGGCGTGGCCGTGCATGGGAGGTCGCTCCGGCAGCGCGCCGCCGGCCGCCAGAATGATCTGCAGAGCCACCAGGTCCAGACCCGCCACCGCCTCGGTGACCCCGTGCTCCACCTGTATGCGGGTGTTCATCTCGATGAAGCCGTAGCCGCCTTCGGGGCCCCGCAGGGTCTCGACCGTCCCCACGTTGTCGTAGCCGAGCTCCGCCGCCACCCGCGCCGCCCGTTCCGCCAGGTCGTCCATCTCGGCGCGCGGCAGCCCGGGGGCCGGGGCTTCCTCGATGACCTTGCGATGGCGGCTCTGCAGGGAGCAATCGCGCTCGTAGAGGTGCACGGCGCCGCCGCGCCCGTCCCCGAGCACCTGAATCTCCACGTGGCGCGGCCGTTCGAGCCACGTTTCGAGAAACATCCCGCCGTCGCCGAACGCGGCGGCCGCCAGCCGCCGCGACTGGTCGAAAGCCTGCGTGAGCTCCTCCTCGTTGCCCACCAGGCGCATGCCGATGCCGCCTCCGCCGCCGCGCGGCTTCAGCATCAGCGGGTATCCGAGCCGATGGGCCGCCGCCCGGGCGGCGGCGAGGTCGTCCAGCGCATCGCTGCCGGGCAGCACCGGGAATCCGTGCTCGGCCATGAGCGCCCGGGCGCGCAGCTTGTCGCCCATGACCTCGAGCCAGTGTGCCGACGGGCCGACGAACGTGGCGCCGTTCTCCGTCACCGCCCGGGCGAACGCCGGGTTCTCCGCCAGGAACCCGTAGCCCGGGTGGAGGGCATCGGCGCCGCTGTCGCGCAGGCACGCGAGCAGCGCCGGCACGTTGAGGTAAGTCTCCGCCGCGGTGCGCCCCGGCAGGGGCAGCGCCCGGGTCGCCTCCTCGAGATAGGGCGCGCCGGCATCCGCCTCCGAATAGACCGCTACCGACTCGATGCCGAGACTCGCGCAGGCGCGCACCACGCGGCGCGCGATGGCGCCCCGGTTGGCGATCAGGATTCGCGAGAACACGCCGGCGGAACGCCGCGGACCGGCTCGCGCGCGAGGAACGCCTCGTACTCCTGCCAGGCCTCGATGAAGCCGCCGAGTCCGCGGCCACGGGTCGCGCTGGTGGTTGCACCGCGCGAACGGGCCGCCTCCACCTGTCGGCGCACGGCCTGCACTTCCTCGAAGGACAGATCGACACGGAACATGTCGGTGGCCGCCCCGCCCCGGTGATCCTCCGGCTTGGGCAACGGCTGCTCGGCCAGCACGCGCTCGAGACGCGCCTGCAGGGCGCCGTCGTTCAGCAGCTCCAGGGTCTGCTGCAGCATCCAGCGGCTGCAGACGTCGGGGGTGTCGCACAGCGCCTTGTAACGGTCCCAGTCCATGCGATGCGGAATCGTCGAGTGCTTGAGGTGACGGATGTTATCAGATGCATGGCGCCCTTCGGATTCGTCACCCCGCCGCCAATGCCGCCTCCACCGTCCGCGTGACGAAGTCGATTCGACGGTCATCGAGCTCGGGGTACATGGGCAGGGAAAGGCAGCGCTTCGCCACCGCCTCGGCCACCGGGAATCGCTGCTCCCGGTAATCGTCCGCCAGGGCCGGCTGGCGATGCAGCGGCAGCGGATAATGCACCGCGCTGGCCACACCATGCGACTCCAGCACCTGGCGCACGGCGTCCCGGGCATTCACCTGCAACGTGTACTGATGGTAGACGTGGACGCCGCAGGGATCTTCCCAAGGCGTTCGCACCCCCGGCAGCCGCGACAGCCGCTCGGTATAGGCCCGCGCCACGCGCCGGCGTTGCCGGCTGCGTTCGTCAACCCGCTTCAGCTTCGCTCGCAGCACCACGGCCTGGAGCTCGTCGAGGCGGCTGTTGAGGCCGATGCTGCGATGCTGCGACGGTTCGTCGCTGCCGTGATTTCGCAGCGCGAGAAGGCGTTTCGCCAGTTCCGCACTGCCGGCGGTGACCATGCCGCCGTCCCCGTATCCGCCCAGGTTCTTGGTGGGATAGAAGCTGAAGCAGCCGGCGTGACCCAGGGAGCCCACGGCGCGTCCGCCGCGGACCGCCCCGAACGCCTGGGCGCAGTCCTCGACCACCCAGAGCCGGTGCCGGGCCGCCAGGGCAAGCAGCGGTTCCAAGGCCGCCGGCTGGCCGAACAGGTGCACGGGCAGGATGGCCCGGGTCGCGGGAGAGACCGCCTCTGCCACACGGCGCGGATCCAGGTTGAACGTGGCCTCGTCGATGTCGGCGAACACCGGCACCGCCCCGGCCTGACGTATGGCTTCCGCCGTGCCGAAAAAGCTGAACGGGCTGGTGATCACCTCGTCGCCGGGACCCACTCCGAGGGCACGCAGAGCCAGGTGCAGGGCGTCGGTGCCCGAGGCGCAGGTGACGGCGTGAGCCACACCGAGGTGTGATGCGACCTCCTCCTCGAACGCGCGAACATTGGGCCCCAGCACGAAGCGCCCGCTCGCCATCACGGTGCGGAACCCTTCCTCGATCTCCCGCTGCAGCGCCGGATCGGCAGCCGCGAGGTCGGCCATCGGAATCATCGGCGCCACGTTCCGTTGTGGCGGGACTCGTTCAGCAACGCCGACGCCGACTGCTCCGTGATCTGCCCGACCACGGCCAGCGCCACCTCCAGGGCCCGCACGCCGTCCTCGCCGCTCACCACGGGCGGCGCGCCGGTTCGCACCGCTCGGACGAAGGCCCGGATCTGGTCGCCCAGGGCATCCCCCCGGGGCAGCAGATCGCGGCTTCCGGCGATGCCGGAACGGCCGCCGGGGCCCACTCCCGGCACCCGGCCGCACCATTCGAGCACGTAGTCACCCATGTCCGCGGAGAGGTAGGCGTCGGCCTGGAACAGCCGCAGCCGCCGCCGGCTGGCGAAGCTGACCCGGCTGGCGGTGAGGTTGGCGGTACACCCGTTGGCGAAGGTGAGCCGTGCATTGGCGATGTCCACGTGCTCGGAGAGCACCGGCGCACCGTTGGCGTCGACGCGCACGATGGCGGCATCCACCAGCAGCAACGTCAGATCCAGGTCGTGGATCATCAGGTCCAGCACCACGTCGGCGTCGGTGCCCCGGGCGGTGAAGGGGCCCAGGCGATGGGCCTCGATGAATCGCGGCACCCCGACCCGCTCGCGCAGCGCCCGCACCACGGGGCTGAACCGCTCGAGATGCCCGATCTGCAGCACGCAGCCCCGGGCGGCGGCCAGGGTGGTGAGCGCCGAGGCTTCCGCCACGCTGCGCGCCATGGGCTTCTCCATGAGCACGTGAACGCCCGCCTCGAGCAGGTCGTGGCCCACCTCGTGATGCGCGGAAACCGGCACGGCGACGCTGGCCACGTCGACCCGGCGGAGCACCTGGCGGTGGTGGGTGTACGCTACCGCGCCCGTTTCAGCCGCCAGCCGCGCCGCCCGCTGGGGATCGATGTCGACGACGGCCGTCAGCTGCACCCCCGGCAGGGCCGAGTACTTCAGGGCGTGGAATCGGCCCTGGTAGCCAGCGCCGATGACCGCCGCTCGCAGCATGGTGTCCTTCCAGGCATTACCTGGCGCGATACTTCAGTGAGCGGATTGTTGGGCACGCCGGCGGCTGGCGGAAGGACGAACGTCAATGACCCGGCGGCAGCTCCAGGGTCTTCCCGGTCAGGCGCTCGTAGGCCTCCAGATAGCGCGCCATGGTTCGGCTGACCACGTCGTCGGGCAAGGTGGGCCCGGGCGGGGTCTTGTCCCACTGGCCGGCGGCGACGATGGTCTCCAGGTAATTGCGGACGATCTGCTTGTCGAAGCTCGGCTGCTCGCCGCCCGGCCGCCACTGATCGGCCGGCCAGAATCGCGAGCTGTCCGGGGTGAAGATCTCGTCGATGAGAATCGGCGTGCGCTTCCCGGGCAGGCGCCCGAACTCGAACTTGGTATCCGCCAGGATGATGCCGCGCTCCAGCGCGTAGTCCCGGGCCTCCGCGTAGAGCCGCAGGGTGGTGTCACGCAGCCACTCCATGGTCTCGCGCCCCACCAGCTCGACCCCGGCGGCGAAGCTGATGTTCTCGTCGTGCCCGGTTTCCGCCTTGGTGGACGGGGTGAACAGGGGCTCCGGGAGCCGGTCGCTGTTCACCAGTCCCTCGGGCAGGGGAATCCCGCACACGGCCCCCGTGCGCTGATAATCCTTCCAGCCGCTGCCAGTGATGTAGCCCCGGGCGATGCACTCGATGGGCACCACCTCCGTCTTGCGGCACAGCATCATGCGCCCCTGCAGCAGGTCCCGTTCCTCGGCCGTGAGTCCAGGAACGTCCGCCGGTTCCGTGGACAGCAGATGATGCTCCACCTCGCCGCCGAATCGGTCGAACCAGAACTTGGAGATCTGGGTCAGCACCACGCCTTTCCCCGGCAGGCCGTTGGCCATCACCACGTCGAAGGCGCTGATACGATCGGTGGCGACGATGAGCAGCGCCTCGTCGCCGCCGGGAAGCGGCACGTCGTAGATGTCACGGACCTTGCCGGAACGGCGGTTCGGCAGGCCCAGCCGGGTTTCCATCAATGCTCGAGCCATAGCTGATCGACTTCGTGTTGGTTGAATCAGGCGGTGTGACCGCCGTCTGCCATGTATACGGCGCCGGTGACCCAGGCGCTGTCGTCGCTGGCGAGAAACAGCATCACCTTGGCGATTTCCTCCGGAGTGCCGTAGCGATTGAACGGGATGCTCGCGGCGATGGATGCCTTGGCCGCATCGGCACCCCCGGGCACCATGCCTTCCTCGAGGCTGCGCATCATTCTCGTCTCCACCGGCGACGGGTTCACGGTATTGACCCGGATGTTCATGGCCGCGCACTCCCGCGCAGCCGTGCGCATGAGGCCGATGACCGCGTGCTTGCTGGTGACGTAGGCGCAGATGCCCGGGCTGCCGCGCACGCCCGCCACGGACGAGGTGATGACGACGCTGCCGCCGCCGCGGGCCTGCATGGCGGGGATGGCCGCCTTCAGGCCGAGAAACACGCCCTTCACGTTCACCGCCAGCACCTGGTCGAAGCGGGCCTCGTCGTACTCGACGATGGGCTTCACGTCCCCTTCGATGCCGGCATTGGCCAGAAACACGTCCACGCCGCCGTAGCGCTCCGTGGCGCAGCGGATCATCGCCTGGTTGTCTTCCGCCCGGGTCACGTCCGCCACGTGATGACTCACCCGGTCGCTGCCGATGGCCTGCACCGCGGCCTCCAGGGCCACCTCGTCCAGATCCACCAGCAGCACGCGCGCGCCTTCTTCGGCGAACAGCGCCGCCGCGGCGCGGCCGATGCCTCCGGCACCCCCGGTGATCACCGCCACCTTGTCCTGCAATCGATTCATGCCTGCTCCTGTGCTTGCCGTGTCACGCCGCGGGCGGGCTCACCGCGAGTGCCTGCTCGAGATCGGCGACGAGATCCTCGGGCTCCTCGATGCCCACGGAGACCCGGATCAGCGAATCGTCGATGCCCATGCTGGCCCGCCGCTCGGCGCCCATCTCGAAGTAGATGGTATGGGCCACCGGGATCGCCAGGGTGCGATTGTCCCCCAGGTTACTGGACTTGACGATGACGTCCAGCCGGTTGAGGAAATCCCAGATGTCCACGTCGGCCGTGAGCTCGAAGCTGAACAGCGCCCCCGGGTGGCGGAACAGAGCCGCCGCCCGCCGGTGCTGGGGATGGTCCTCGAGCCCGGGGTAATACACCCGTTTCACCCGCGGGTGCGCCGCCAGATACTCCGCCATGATCCGGGAGCTCGCGCACTGGCGCTCCAGGCGCAGGGCCAGGGTTTCCGCGCCCACCGCGATGTGGTGGGCCGCCTCCGGCCCCAGGGACGCGCCGAAGTCCCGCAGCCCCTTCTTCTTGATCTGGGTGATGGCCCAGCGGCTGGGATCACCTTTCCGATAGGTGTCGTAGATGTTGGCGAACCCGCTCCAATCGTAGCTGCCCATCTCGGTGACGGCGCCGCCCAGCGCATTGCCGTGGCCGCCGATGTATTTGGTGAGGCTGTTCACCACCAGGCTCGCTCCCACCGAGGCCGGCTGAAACAGGTACGGCGACGTCATGGTGTTGTCCACCACGTAGATGAGGTTGCGCTCCCGGCACAGGGCGCCGATCTCCTCGAGCGCCGCCACCTGGGTGCGCGGGTTGGCGATGGTCTCCACGAACACCAGCCGCGTGCGCTCGGTGACCGCGCTCGCCACGGCGCCGGCATCCGTGGCGTCCACGAAGGTCACGTCCACGCCGTGGGCCGCGAAGCTCTGGAACAGGCTGTTGGTGTTGCCGAAGAGAAACGAGCTGGACACGAAATGGTCACCCTGCCGCAGCAGCGCGAACAGCATGGTGCCGATGGCGGCCATGCCGGTAGCGAAGCAGACCGTGGCCAGGCCGTTCTCCATGGCGGTGATCTTCGCTTCCAGCGCCTCGACCGTGGGATTGATCTGGCGCCCGTAGCTGTAGCCCGCCTGGGTACCCTGGAACACCGCGGCCAGCTCGCGTGCGTCGTCGTAGCCGTAGGCCACGGTGGTGTGCACGGGCTTGTGCAGCGAGCCGTGCTCGATGGGCCGGCGCCGGTCGCTGTGAACGATACGCGTGGTGAAGCCTTTCATGGAGTCCTACGGCTGCCGCGCGGCGGTCAAGAAGCCGCTCCGGCGGGGGCGTCTTCCCCGGTGAGCTCGCGGTAGGGTTCGCCGCCGAGCATGGCAGCCAGCGTGTCGGCGGGCACGGGCCGGCTGAAGATGTACCCCTGCACCTCCCGGCAACCCTGGGCCTTCAGGTATCCGAGCTGGGTACGGTTCTCCACGCCCTCGGCGATGACGTCCAGCTTCAGCCCCCGCGCCATGGCGACGATGGCGTCGATGATGGAGGCGCTGCTCTGGTCGGCGCGGATGTCGCCGACGAACGTGCGGTCCACCTTCAGGGTGTTGATGGGAAACTGGTGCAGATAGCTGAGCGACGAGTAGCCCGTGCCGAAATCGTCGATGGCGACGCTCACTCCGAGCCGCCGCAGCTCGCGCAGCCGCGGCACGATGGCCTCCATGTCGCGCATCAGGGTGCTCTCCGTGATCTCGAGCTTCACGGCGGCCGGGGACAGATCGCAAGCGTCCATGGCGGCGCGGAACCGCTGCACGAAATCATCCTGCTCGAGCTGCATGGGCGACACGTTCACGGAAACCTTCAGCGACCCGTGGCCCTCGGCACGCCATCGGGCAACGTCGCGAAACGCCTGGCGCTGCACCTGCTCGTCCACCTGACAGATGAGCCCCGTCTCCTCCGCCAGCGGCAGGAACTGCGGCGGTAGCACCAGCCCCTGGACCGGATGGTTCCACCGCACCAGCGCCTCCACCCCTACGATCTCGCCGGTATCCAGCGCGATCTGCGGCTGGTAGTGCACGGTGAGCTCGTTCTGGGCGAGGGCGTTGCGCAGCTCCCGCTCCATGGTGAGCCGGGTGGAGAACTGGTGGTTCATCTCCTCCGAGAAGAACTGATAGCCGTTCTTGCGGTTGCCCTTGACGTGGTACATGGCGATGTCGGCGTTCTGGATCAGCGCCTCCTCGCTGTCGCCCGCCTCCGGGTACATGGCGATGCCGATGCTGGCGCCGACGAACAGCTCGTGACCGTCGATGCTGAAGGGCGCGGCGAGCCGATCCAGGATCTTTCCCGCGATCACCACCACGTCGTTTCTCGTGCGCACCTCGGGCAGCAGCAGCATGAACTCGTCGCCGCCGAACCGGGACAGGGTGTCGCCGCTGCGCAGGCAGCTCTGCAGCCGGTTGGCCACCGCCTTCAACAGGCGGTCGCCCATGCTGTGGCCGAGGGTGTCGTTGACCACCTTGAAGCGGTCCAGATCGAGAAACATCACCGCCAGCTTGCGCTTGTTGCGCCGGGCCTGGGCAATGGCCAGATTCAGGCGGTCCTTGAGCAGCGCCCGGTTCGGCAGGTGGGTGAGCAGGTCGTGGTAGGCCTGAAAGTTGATGACCTGCTCCGCCTCCTTGCGCTCGCTGATGTCGCGGGCGCTGCCGTAGGTGCCGGTGAAGCCCGCCGGGGTTCGCTCCCGAGGATCGCTGTAGACCCCCATGGCGGTGAGCTCCGTCCACACGCCCTGGCTGTGGAACATGCGCGGACCGGGGGGCTTGAGCCGGCTCTTCAGGCGGATCTCCACGTTGGTGGCCGCCCGGCTGCCGGTGCGCCGCTCGTTGAACACGCCGCGGGCGTGCTCGAGATGATCCGGATCGATGATCTCGCTGTAGTGCCGCCCCAGCAGCTCTTCCTTGCGGTAGCCGAGCAGGGTCTCCACCCGATCGTTGAGAAAGGTGAAGCAGCCGTGCCGGTCGAGCATGTAGACCAGATCCGGCGAGCTGTTGACGATGAATCGGTGCAGCGCCTCGGACTCCTCGAGTTGCCGCTCCATGTGCTGGTTCTCCGCCTCCAGCCGGCTCTGGCGCAGGGCGGTTTCCATGGTGGAGATGAGCTCGCCGGCCTCGTAGGGCTTCTTTACGAAGTCGAAGGCCCCGCAATGCAGCGCGTGCTTGACGCCGCTGAAGCTGGCGTCGCCGCTGACCACGATGATCTTGCAGTCGAGACCCTCCCGGGCGGCGAAATCGAGAACGTCGTGGCCACTCACCCCGGGCATGACCAGGTCGAGCAGCACCACGTCGTAGCGGCGGTTTCGCAGCCGCTCCAGCGCCTCGGCGCCGCCCAGCGCGCGGTCGGGGCGGTAGCCGTGCAGGCTCACGAGCTGATGCAGGCTGTCGAGCAGCTCGGGCTTGTCGTCGACCAGCAGTATCCCCGCCTCGGCCGGGTTCCGCTCCATGCCGTCGCCGGCCGCCCGCGATCCAGCGTCATCCACCACAGTGCTCACGATCATGTTCCGAGAGCCGCTCTACGAGTGAGCGAGCGCTGCTCCACCACTTCCACCAGGCGCTCAATTGTGACGGTTTTGTGCGGGCGATCCTAGGCGCATCGCAGCGGTCGGTGTTCACAATCCTGACAGTCCGGATTCCGCGCCGTCTCCGGCTTCCGGCCGGAACGGCCGGGGCCAGAGATCCACCACCCGCGACAGCGCCGAGTGCACCAGCACGTGCCGGATCTCACCGCTCCGCACCGCCTCCACGACCGCCTGCTCGGACATGAGCTCCACCCGGATGGCTTCGCCGCCGGAAAGCGACTGCTCCCCCTCGACCTGCACCCCCCGGGCCAGGAAGTGATGACACAGATGATCGTGGAACGCCGGGTTCGGCTCCACGGCACCCAGGTACTCCCAATCGCCGCCGGCATAGCCGGTTTCCTCCCGAAGTTCCCGGCGCGCCGCAGCCAGGGGTTCCTCCCCCGGGTCCACCATGCCGCCGGGCACCTCAAGGGTGGGGTAGCCCACGCCGAAGCGGAACTGGCGGATCATGACCAGCTCGCCGCCTTGCGTGATCGCCACCACGTTCACCCAGTCCACGGATTCGAGCACGATCCGCTTCATGACCTGGCCGCTCAGCGGATGGCGGCGGTGATCGTAGCGCGCGCGAAACAGGATCAGATCCTCGCCGTAGCAGCGGTCCACCAGCGGCCAGTCCAGCTCGTCACTCATAGCCCGTCAGCTCCATGTACCCCGTGCCGATCGGCCCGCCAGCCTGCGGTCCTGCTTCGTACACCCTAACCAGACCTTCCCAGTATGTCAGCAACGTGTCCATGCGCTGGTCGTCCAGGGCCGCTTCCACCCGCAACCGCCGGGGCCCGGCGGGTGTGGAGACCGTCATCTTCCAGGCCACCGGCCAGCGGCGGCCGGCCTCGTCCGTCCAGAAGCGGACGGGCTCCAGGGCGAAGTCCCCGGCTTCGAGACGGCGGCGCCCACCGTCCGCCCCCACCCACATCCCCTGATCGTAGGGATCGCGGCGGCCGTCGCGACGCCGGAGCTGGAAGGCCATGAGGTCTTCGCCGCTGTCAAGGTGCAGGGCGAACCAGTCCCAGCCGGTCTGCTCCGCCGACAGCACGCTGGTGCTCCATTCCCGGTCGAGCCAGGCCGTGCCCGTCACCGGGACCGGCCCCTCGGGGGTAATGAGCTCCCCGGCCGCTACCAGCCGCGGCACCGAGTAGTAGTAGGACGCCTGGTTCGGCCCCTTGCGGGAAAGTCCCGCCTCGCCCTGCAGAACCACGGGCTTCACCGGCTCGAGGCGCAGACGCACGGCGAAGCGAGCCGTCTGTGCCTCCAGCACCAGATCCCCGAGGCCGGGCGCCGAGGCCGCCAGCGACCAGCCGTCCAGCCAGGCCCGGAACGGCGCCGCGGTCACCCCGGCGAGCCGCGGGTGGCCCCGCGCCAGCCGCTCCGACTCCACGTGACGGCCCGCGGCCACATCCGTCAACGCCAGGTGCGCGAGAAAGATCTGCGAGGCATCCCACGGCCCGCCGATGACCGGGGTGCTGCTGAGCGCCTGGCGGAACAAGGTGAACTGAACGCCGAAGTCCCGCCCATCCGGCCCGGTGAGGCTGGCGGTGAGGTACCACCATTCGCTCCGGTATTCCGGGTGACTCCCGTGATCCTCCGGGAACCGGAAGGCCCGGGGCGCCTCCGCCCGGGCGAAGCCCGCCGCCTCGGGCTCTCCCAGCACGGAGCCGAGGCGCAGCTCGGCCGCCGAATGGGCCAGCGCCGCCGCCAGCAGCAGCGCCACCGCCACCAGGCCGTGGCGATCACGCCGCCTCATGGGCCGCCTCCCGTTCCCGGGGCGCGGGCAAGGCGCCGGCGGCGAGGGCCGCGGCCAGGCCCGAAAGCAGCGGCACCAGCCACGCCTGCCAGGGCAGATGCAGTTCCACGGTCCAGCCGAACGAGCGGGGATTGATGACCTCGCAGAGGGTCCAGGCCATGGCCAGCCCCAACGGCAACGCCAGCACCACGGCCACGCCGCCCACGGCGGCGGCGTGCATCAGCGCCAGGCGCCGCGCCTCGCCCGCCGACATGCCCTGGGCGTCGAGCAGCCGGCGGGTGCCCGCCTGCTGCAGCTTCAGCGCGCTCTGCGCGTTGTAGATCCCCACCACCGCCACGGCCAGCGCCAGCACCGTGAGCGCGCGGGTGATGGCGAAGGTTCGGTCGAAGATTTCCAGCGCCCGGGCGCGGATCCCGCTCCGGGACTCCACCCGCACGCCGGGAAAGCGCCGCGCCAGGTCGGCGGCCACCGGGGACCCCGGCTGAAGGTCCACGGTGAGCCGGTCGAACCGGGGCGTGAGGCCGAACCGGGACACGGAATCCACATCCACCAGCACGCGGCCCAGGGCGTCTCCGAAGCCGGGGAAGGTGCCCACCACGACGAGCGGGCCTTCCGCCGCGGCCACCGTGTCGCCCGGCTCCACGTCCAGGCTCCGGGCCAGGCGTTCGCTGATCAGCGCCTCGCCCGCGGCGAGCCCCCGGGCGTAGCCGTAGCGGGCGCTCTCGGCGGCGTCGAAGCGGGCGTACCCCAGCTCCACCGGCTCGCCCTGCAGGCGCGCCCGGGCACGGCCCGATGGCCGAATGCCGGTCACGGCGGGTCGAGCCCGCAACCACGACGTGAGCACCGGCAACGCAGCGCCGGCGTCGTAGACGTAGAGATCGCCGTCCAGACGCGACTCCAGCATGCGGGCGAAATCCAGACGGAAACTCTCCACCATCAGGCCGATGCCCACGGCCGTGGCCACCGCCAGGGTCAGCGCCGCCAGAGCCACGCTCAGCACCCGCGGGTACCACACCACCTCTCTGAGGGCCAGGCGGCCGAGCAGTCCCAGCCGCAGCCGGGGCACCGCCCGCCGCAGGGCGGCCAGAGCGGGCGTGACCAGAGCGGCGGTGCCGAGGCTCATGGCCAGGATGGCCAGGAACCCCCCCAGCACGCCGCTGCCCTCCCAGACGATCCCGAGCACCGCCAACCCGGCGAGCACCGGCAGCGCCAGCCAGCGCCAGCTCGCGGTCCCGGCCGCAGCGCCCCACTCCCGCTGAAATGCGCCGTAGCCGCCCAGCAGGCAGACACCGAGGCCCGATGCGAGCGCCTTCAGCAGTATCCAGACATCCACGTGGGCCGCCACGTCGGAGGCGGCGGAGGGTGCCGCCGCGCCGTCGGACGACAACCGCACCAGGGCGGCGGCCAACGCCACGCCGGCGACCACTCCGACGGCGGTGGCCAACGTGCCCAGGAGCACGAACAAGGACAGGAACGCCCGCCGCAGGGTGATCCGGGACACCCCCATGACGTGCAGGCGCGACAGCAGCAGGTGCTGCCGGCGCAGCCAGATGACGCCCATCTGGTGAATCAGGAACCAGGCCACCAACAGCGCCAGGGTGCCGAGCGCTCCCAGATTGAACAGCACCGAGCGGGCGAACTCGGCGCTCGGCCGTTCCGCCGTCACCGGCCTGGCGGCGGCGCCGGCGAGCCCGTCGGCGAGCCCTTCGGCAAGCCCTCCAGCGGCAGCCGGCATCAGCTCCGCGAGCGGCCGGACCGGCGGCCGGGGCAGACCCGCAGCGA